>CAVTEC010000049.1:0-32051 GCA_963733475.1 uncultured Alphaproteobacteria bacterium
GTAATGCCGGCCAAGGTCGTGCCGCTATACCGACAACGGGACTATGCCGAACTCTTTGTTGCCGAACCGGGTGGCTTCGAACCAATCCAGCCTGCTTTCTCGGCATAGTCCCGGCGGCCGTCAGAGACCCTTCAGGAAGGCCAGCAAGTTGTCCGGCGGCTTGTAGAGGCCTGGCGTTCCGTCATGAGCGGTCGTCTTCGCCAGCATGTTCCTTTTCATCTCGAGATCCGCTTCCAGATAGACGTGCGTGGTCTCGATGGACTCATGTCCAAGCCACAGGGCGATGACTGTGACATCGACGCCCGACTGCAAGAGGTCCATGGCGGAGGTGTGGCGCAGAACATGGGGCGATACTTTCTTTCTTTGCATTGACGGACAATGCTTTGTGGCTGTCCTGACGTGCTTCGCCAGTAAGTATTGAATCCCGTCGCTGCTCATTCTCCCTCCCTGGCGGTTAGGGAATACGATCTGTCCGTCGCCGTGCGTCGGCTCCTTCAGCCACGCTTGCATTACCGCTGCCGTTTGTTTCGTCATCGGCGTGCAGCGCTCCTTGCGACCTTTGCCAATCACATGAACATGAGCGCCTACCCCAAATTGAACGTCGGCCCGTGTCAGGCCTGTCAGTTCTGACAGCCGCAGGCCGGTCTGGACAGCTAGGAGCAACCAGGCCTGATCCCGGCGACCAGACCATATGGTTTGATCAGGCGCCTTGAGCAGTGCGTCGACTTCCGCCCGTGTCAGGTAGTGGATCTGTTCATGCACGTATCGCTTACAGGGAATGGCCAAGACCCGCTGGATCGCCTCCGACTGCTCGGGCAATTCAAATGCCGCGAAGCGGAAGAATGACCAAATCGCCGTCAATCGAAGGTTCCGGCTGCGGGCTCCAATGCCACGTTGACTCTGGAGCTCGTCCAAGAATGAACTGACCAATGGGGCGTCGATCTGTTCGACGGTGAGCTGCGATGGTTCCTTGCCTAGCTTCGCCTTTGCAAACAGAAGCAAGAGATGGAATGTGTCGCGGTATGATCTAATCGTGTGCGGGCTTGCATTCTTTTGCTGTACCAGCCGTTGCGTAAAGAAGCGCGTCAGCAATGTGGAGAGCTTGGTGGAGGAAGTCATGGTGCGACCCCCCAACGCCTTTCCACCTTATCCAGTGCAGCAGCCAAAAGCTCCGGACACGCGGACAGATACCAGTACGTAGAATGAATATCGACATGACCGAGATAGGCCGAAAGGATCGGCAATCGACGGTCAATATCTTGACCATCCCTATACCAGAGCAACAGGGTCGATATGGCGAATCGGTGCCGGAGATCATGCAGCCGCGGAGGGCGCTGACCATTTCTTGCCCTTATACCGAGCTTGTCGGTCAGTCGTCGGAACTGCCGATCGAAAGTAGTGCCGCGGACTTGTTTGCCTTGCCCGTTGACAAACCAATGCGGCACGTGTCGTCCCTTCAGGAAGCGAGCACGTCTTTCCCTATAGTCGGCGAGTGCCTTGACGGTGGATTTGTCCAGCGGAACCCAGCGAGATTTTCCGAATTTGGTTGCGTAAATCGCTAGAGTGGCATTTTCTAGATCGACGTCGTTCATTGTTAGGTTGAGCGCTTCGGAGATACGGATGCCGGTGACACTGAGCAATCCGATCAGGCAATATTGTGTATGGTTTGCGAGACCGTCCTTTGCCGGTAACGCCACGGCAGCTTGCAGCAGAATGCGGACTTCATCGCTGGAAAAAAAGAAAGGAGCCCGCCGCTGGTAGCGATAAGGCAGGAGATCCGCGGGTGGCACCTCAGTGCGCGGATCAAGCGCCACACAGTAACGAGCAAAGCCGCGTACGAAGGATAATCGTCGCCACCATCGCACTGCTTGAACCGAGGTCGGCAAAAGGGCCCAGGTGACGGCGTGCTCACTGGAAATATATTCGGCCCCGGCCTCCTCCAAGAAGCCAACGAACGACAGCAGCGCTGTGCCAGCGGATAGCAACTTGTATCCCAGATCTCGGCGCAGGGCGAGATAATCGTCCAACATCTGTCGAATTGCGGTCATAGCGCACCATCCGGCCAAGGCTGGCACAATGGCCGCAGAGCATCGAAGTCGACTTTGGCGTAGATCCCGGTAGTCTTGGGATGTCGATGGCGAAGAAGGCTGCCAATCTCGGTGAGTGTCGCTCCATGCCGCAGCATGTCCACCGCAAATGCGTGGCGTAATTGATGCGAGCCGCCGCGCGGTGTTTTTACCCCGGCGCGACGAATCGCCGCACCGACGATCTTGGCGATCGTCGTCTGGCGTCCAAGCCCACGTATCGGCGCGTTTGCGCGCAGAAACAATGATCGGCTTGCGCAGTCTGGGCGTCCCCATTGCAGGTACTGGGCGACCGCCTCGCCGACATCGGACGGAAGGGGAAGGACAGC
The DNA here is from genome assembly GCA_963733475.1 of uncultured Alphaproteobacteria bacterium. Lineage (GTDB taxonomy): Bacteria > Pseudomonadota > Alphaproteobacteria > Acetobacterales > Acetobacteraceae > JAMXLO01. Next base: position 2,414 of record CAVTEC010000049.1, read on the forward strand.
AGGCTGATTCCCCTTTCCGACCACAGCAATGGATCCACCGTCCCAATCGATGTCGTCCAACGCAAGGGCCACAATCTCAGAAGCGCGCAGACCCAGGCGCGCAAGAAGTATCAAGATCGCGTAGTCTCGGCGCCCGATAGCGGTGTTGCGCCGGCAACTATCTAGGACAGCTCTGATGTGATCGGGGGCCATCGCTCTCGGAATGCCCGTCATTGACCAGTTGGGCACGGCCGGCACAGCACCGGCCAAGTCATACTGCGTCCCCCCACAATAGCGAATGTAGCGCAGAAAGGACCGTAGGGCGGTTGTAGCTGTCTTCGCTCTTGCCGGACTGAAGAGAGCTGCTTTTCGCCGCACGAACTCAATAACATCCAGTCCGCGCAGAACGTCGAGGGCCACAGGCCCGAAGCCGAATCGCTCTGACAGGAAAGATTCAGCGAACGAGCAGTAGTGGGTGCGAGTACCCGTTGCCAGGCCCTGGTCGTCTCGCAAGTGGTTGGCATATTCTGCAACAACCCCTTGAATCGCCGTGGCTTTTCCAGGGTCTTTGGGGGCAGAGCAAATACCCCGGCGGCGAAGGAAGTCCACGAGCCGCCGGAGTGCAGCAGCGCCTCCTTGCCGCACAGCCAATCGGTGCGTGAGGCTGCCAAGAAACTGTCTGACATAGTCATCGGACACGGACTCAGCGTGAATCGCCTGGGATTCAAGCCAGGCGCTGAAGTCAGCGGCAATCCGAATTTGTCGACTGATAAGAAGCGGTTTGAATCCCGCCGCGTTGAGCGACTCAGCGAAGGAATCGAGATAGCAAGCCAATGGACCTTCTGGCTCCCGCGCCAACGTCCACAGTCGGTGCCTAATTTGTGTCATTCCGGCTCTCCTTCCAATATTGGAAGGAGCAGGGCTATGCCGAGTCTGAGCGCCTAAATCTATCAGCCCGGCTGTCCGATTCCCCAATGATCGGCATAGTCCCGTTGTCGGTATAGCGTCGCCTATGCCGAGCACGGCATAGGTGCCGGTTCAATCCCGCTTCGCGCCGCGCCACGCGCGATTGAGGCACGCTCGCTCCGCAAGGGCCGCGTTGCATCACGCGCAGGTCAGAAGAAGACCCGCGCCTGCCGCAACCCGACCCTGCTCGCTCACGCACCTCAAGGAGTGAGCCGTCACGAAGGCCGCCATTCCTGCTGGCCTGTCAGCAATCGGGCTGATGCAGTGCATGGGAGTTGCGCACATGACGGTTCTTCGTACCACACGTGATCTTCGCAAGGTGGATGTCCACCGGTTGCTACGACGAGGCTATGAGCTCGCGTATATCGAGACCCGGCATCTGGACGCTGGTGACGAGACAACAATCGTATGGACCCGGTCTGTTCGGCCCGACGACATCCCCGAGCACGAGGTGCCCTACTGATCGCACAAGGGCTGAACCCGGGACTGGGTTTGGCCCCTTTCGAATGTACGCATTCACGCTGCGATCAGCGCACGTCCGACGATCACTGCTATCGTGCCTCGTTCGGTGCCGTGGGCAGGGGCGGGTCCAACCAAAGAGGCACGCGGCACGCCCGACGGCCGGTCGCCTTATCAATCCATAATGCCGGTCCGTGACATTCCGCCAATGCCTGGGTCGGATCGTTCGCGGTCATCAGCGTTAGCCACGCGGTTGCCCCGCTGGCACCGGCTCGAAAGGCCGCGGCCAGTTTCTGTTCGGTCCGCACGACTTCAGCACGCCCAGTGGTACTCCCACGGAGATATCCAGCCCCGGCCGCAATTCCAATGGAGGCGCACAATACGCCTGCAGCAGCCAACGCCGTGTTTCGATCAAACACTCGTACCCGTCTGGCGAGGGCCGCGTCGGCGCTCGCCGCGATGGCCGATGAGACTCGCCCGACCGTTGCCGACTCTGCAGCCGCTATCTCTTCCTTTGCGCGGTCAATTTCCGCCTGAGCCAATTCACGGGCACCGGTCTGTAGCGTCTGCAAGCGCCGTGCATGCTCGCCGGTGACCGCGCCTACGGCACTAAGCAAATCCGCCAACGCACCGAGGACCACGCCGAGCGGATCATCGTCCGTAAATCCAGCGCGGGCTGCCGCTGCGTGCAGCCTGGCACAGGTCTCCGCCAGTCCGTTGCAAGGGTCAGGGACATCGGTTTGAGCATCGGCAAACACAGCGTTTGCCTGCTCTCTGGTACGTGCTTCCACCCGGCGTATTGCTGTGGTTGCGACTTCGCGAAGCGCGCTCATGGCAACCAATCGGCAACGGGCGCAAAGTTCAATTCCATCTCGCGGAGCCACATCGCCACGAGCTGGCGGTTCCAAGGCCCGATCGGTTTCTGCTTGTCCTTCAGCTGGCCGTCGCGCACCGCGCCAAAAGTCATGCGGCGCTGGTTCACCTCGTGTATGCAGGCAAGCCGAGGCATCCAGACTGGCTTTGCGCCGCGTTCGAGCGCTGCTTTGAAGATCGCATGCGTGAGCACCGGCTCAAAGGCAGCCTTTACCGGGCGGCTGGCCGGCACCACCGCTTCATTCAGGACGAGCACGGTCGCGGGTGGGGCAAACACGCTGTTCTGTTCGACGTCCCGCAAATACGCGAGGTCTTCCAACTCCGGCCCGATAAAATGCACCGCGACTGGCTGAACGCCATACTGCTGCAAAAAGCTCACCAATTGCATTTCACGGGCGACCCTCTTCAGGATCAGGTCGCCACCCCCGAGGTCGAGGAAGGCGCTGAATGTCTCCTCGATCTGCTGTTCCAGGAACGCAGCCAGCCATTCGCGCATGTCCAGCTCGTCAGCGCTCGGTGGTGTCACCACACCATCGAAGTAGCCGGCCAGCTCCTGATTCGTCCGATCCGCATCAGCAAGCACTGGAGTGCGCCCCTGTGACAGAGCGCGCTCGGCGGCCCATCGCACAAAAACCGTCTTGCCACGCGACCCGCGCCCGAGCGGCACCACGAGTTTCGGTTGCGATGGCTGCTCGGTCTGCGCGGCAGGCTTCACATCGGGCAGATCGAGTACGGTTGCATCCTGGGCTTTGGCTGCCATTAGTCTTCCCCTCTCATGAGTTTGGGAATGCCCGGCTTGTGCTTGTCCATCGCATGCAGAATTCGTTGGACCTCGACATCCGGCTCACGAGCCGGCGAAGCCCGGGGTGCTGGCGCGTGGACAGGCAGCGCATCCGATGGTGATGTGGTCCGAGATGCGACTGGGTCACGGGGCAATGCAGGCCTGATATCCAGGCGCGGACGAGGCCTCGACGCGCGTTCAACTTCCTGAACGGAGAGGACGCCGTGCGTGATCTCGTCCGGTGCCGGTTGTGAAAGTACTGCGGACGTTTGCGCCCGCTGGGCGGACACGCGCTGGCGCGCATCCCACCAGGTTTTGCGTACCCGCTCCGCGGTCGGGGCGTTCCCCTTGCCGTCGGTGACCCCGATTGCGGCCAGGGCATCGGCTATCGCGGTCCAGCTTGCCGGGTATTCACAGAGAATCGACGCGAACGCGTCGTGCCGAGCCATAAGCCACTTGGACAGAGGGGACAGTCTCTCGCGTCCTTGGCAGCCAGAACGAGCGATAAAGGCTGTGAGCTGCGCGAGTTGGTCGTCGTTACGAGGATCGCGTCGTGGCATCACGGGCTGCCATCCGTTGTTGAGAGATCAGGTGTATGAGACAGGGCGCGCATGACGCCTGTGTCTCGTCCGACTTATCGTCCGGGTAGCCGTCCGACTGACCGTCCGACCAGGCGTCCGAGTTCCGTCCGGCTTTCGTCCGACCTGGAGGGGTCAAAAGGGTCCTACAGACCAAGGCACTCTTGGTGCGGTCAGGGGCGCCATGCGATTTCTCATCCGGCGTTCTGTGACGCATCGTCATCGCGACACCCTTGGGCCTCTACGGCGCTGCTGATGATCGATCGCGTCATTCGGGGTCTTGCCAAGCCAGCTGGCGGTCAGGCGCGCTGTAAAGCGGCGCACGGCCGGTGTGACCTGACGAACCCCATCCTGGACGGCACTGCGGAGCGCCGGCCCGATGGCGGAGAGCCGGTCCATTACGACCCCGCGGTGATGCATGGCCTGCGCAAGACGATGTCCAGCCCGCTCCACCCGATCTGTCTGCCTGCGCCGGGCAAACGTCCGGTGCAGAGTGGTGGGTTCTTGCCCTTCCGCCTTGCGTGCCTCTGATGGCTGTAAGCCGTTTTGGAAGCCACGAGCCGCACCGCGATGAACCTCGCGGGCGCGCGCCAGAAAGGCCAACGCACTTGCCTTCTCTGGCTGGCGCGAGAGGTTGCGCGCCATGTTCTCCCAGACATCCTGACCGCGGATTGGCCGCGGATCACCCAGCGGTCGGCGGTTGGCGATTTCCTGGCGCTCGGCGCCGTCCGAGGTCAGCAGCCAGGTGGCTATGCGGTGCCGGCTTTCGGCGACATAGGCCTTGAATCCGACAACAGCCTGCGTTCCCCCCGGCATGACATTCAGGTGCTCGGTGCTGGTCAAACCTTGCGTTGCGTCGATGCTCAGTACATCGCCATATGAGACGCGGAAGCGTCCGGTGACTGGATCACGCAACGTGTCCCATTTCACCAGGCCCTCGTTGCCGTGTGCGTTCCGGAGCTTCAGGCCAGCGCCACCGATCTCGGTCACGTCAAGAACGCTGCCATTATTGCCGACGATGCCCTTCCGGCCATCGGTGAAGCTGGCGTTCGTTCGCGCAAACAGACGGACCCGGTCGCCGCATGCGAGCGGCAGGTCGTAGTTGACCCCGATCTGATCGACGGCCCGTAGTACAACCTGGTCGGGCCCAACTTCACCGGTCGCGCGACGGCGTTCGCGGATCGCGGCACTGATCGCGCGCGCATCGGCGTTCGTCGGCGCGCTGACGGTCAGCGTGTAGGAAGGATCATCCGTATTTGCCTGGCGCCGTTCCTGCCAGATGTCCGCGGCTCGATCGATGGTCTGCCGATAGCCGCCCGGGACGATCTCGGCCGTGCCATCCTGCCGCTTCATGGCGATTGCTTCGGCCGCCCGGCCGTCGCGGAACAGCAGACTCGTTTGCCGCTCGCGCTCGCTCTGCTGACGGAGTGTGGTCAGGATTTCTGGAACGGCATCCTTGCCGAGTGCCTGACGCAGCAACTCGATGACGGGACCCGCCTCGATCGCCTGCGCCTGCTTGGGATCGCCGACAGCGATGATCTGAAAGCCATGGCGTTGTTGCAATCGCAGGAGCTGAAGAAACTGCGCCGCACCGATCAGCCCAAGTTCGTCCACGACAACGACGCTATTGCTCTCGAGCGGCACAGCGCCTCGAGCCGCGCGATTGAGGAAGACGGATAGGGCCGACAAGCGGCTCCGATCGATGCCGGCGTGCACCAGATCCTCGCTTTGCCGCCAGGCCAACGCGATGCCGTAGACGACCGACCCGCGCTCATGCCAGGCGTCGACCAGTGGGCGGAACAGGGCCGTCTTCCCGGCGCCGGCGACACCAATGGCAACGCCAAGCCGTCCGCCCATACCGAGGCGATCAATGATCTGGCGCTGCGTTGCTCCATGTTCGCTGCTGAAGTCGAGGTCGCTTCGCGCGACAGCGCGCGCAATATTGTCCTGGGTCAGCGCTGCTGATTGGTCCTGCGAGGCGGTGGCCGCCAACCGGATCAGTTCGCGCTCCTGGTCGACGTGAAGCTCCGTCGAAACCCTGATGTCACCGCGAACGCTCTCGTGACCCCAGAGGAGGACCGTCGTCCGTGCATTCTGGCGCACGCCATGTTCGCGGAATGCGCGTGTGACCCGGCTGATATCTTCCGGACCCTCAAGCCCGGATTTAATCAAACCACGGGTCGCCGCAACGCGCGCGTCCGAACCGTTAAGAACTGAGCGCCTGCTGAGTTCGGCTTCCAACAGCGGAAGTGCCGTGCGATAGGCGCACGCCGTCCGTTCTTCCGGGGTTAATTCGATTGGCGGTGTTCTCCGTTGAAAGATGCTTCTGTGACGCCAACCGAGAGCATTGGCCTGTTCCCGCCAGGCCTCGAAATCACTGCAATCGTCCACCTTGGCGCGGCGGCTCGCGAAGGCGCCGCTCTTGAGGAGAGCGATCTGCTCGTCGGGCGATAGGCCATCCCATTGCTGGCCGATTTTCAGTGCGTAGTCTCTTGCATCTTCCAGTGCGTCCCTGGTGCGCTTGGAGAACGCGTCGCGCACGTGATCGGGGACTTGCCGCAGCCGGCCAGCGCGGGTGCGTGGATCGAGGACAACCGCTGCTCCGAGCCGGCGCAGGTTCTGCGCGAGATGGGCCTGATAGTATGCACCGAACTCGTGAACGCGGCCTCGGAGTCGCTGCAGGTCCAGCGATCCGACGCGGCCTGATTCCGTCAGGACCACGTTGGGGACCGCGACATGAGTGTGCAGATTGGGATCACCCGCGACCTTCAGGGTCACCAGTTCCGTTTCCAGCGCGCCATCGGACCCACGCCGGGCGATTTCAACGGTTGGTCGCGAGGCATAGTGATCGAATGCAACCCAGCCGATATGCCCGATATCCGCGCCAGCCCTTCCGCCAGCGCCTTTGCGGGCGCGGCCCAGCTCTGTCGCGATATACTGCATCGCCCGTTCGACCGCATCCCGATGCGCCTGTGCCACCGCATTGCGTTCCGCCTCTGTGGGTGCAAACGCCCATGCCAAGGCGACTGATTTATCCGCGCTGAAGCAGAGGTCGATGAAGCTGATACTGCGCTCCCGTCCGGGCATCTCGCTGCCATCGGCGCGGCGGCCAACAAGCAGATTGGCGATCTCATCGCGTGTGGGCGTGCGATGCGGATCAAGCGCGAGGATTTCGGCCACGCGTGGGTCCATGTCGCGCCGCGGCTCTGGCACCGTCCCCTTGTGGCGGTCAGGATCGAGGCCTCGCTGGTAGTACTGGGCGAGGTCGCGCGCCGAGCGCGGCAACGTCTGCTCAAGCAAGTGGTCTGCCATGGCGGTAGCAGACTTTGACGAGCCAGCGGCACCGGTGCGGTAGGTCAACATGTGCACCTACCCTTCAATGTCGACTCCATCGCCGGTGGCGAGCTGAACGCCGCGGATGACGGCCAACTCAACGTCACTGCCGAGATGTGCAAGACGCGTTTCGACGCGATGGATCGCCTCGGTCTGGCCATCGATCCCAGCAATCAGCCTGGCGAGCAGATCATGCAGTGGGCTATCGGATGGTGAAGGCTCGGTCGCCGCGGCGAGAATTCGCTGTAACAGGTCGGTGTGCGTCTCCTGTGTCTCGACCATCAGCTGCAGGCCTTGCGTCAGGGCATCGACCGAATTCCTGAGCGCAACAACCTCGGAGCGAAGTTCGGCGAGCTCACTCATGGGCGATACACCTGGCTCCGCTGAACGGTCGGACAGGCGCACGAAGTTCGCAGCTGATCATTGCGCGGCGACCTCCACGAAGCGGTTCCGAGAGACCAGATCCGTCAGTTCCTTCCTGCGGAAATAGATCGCCCGACCACACCGGATTGGTGGGCTACTGCGCGCCAGGACAAACATCTCGTCCGTCCTGGCGTCCTGGATCAGCTCGTCCGGGGTGATCAGCGCGCGGCGTATCTCATGCACGTTCGTGTTGCTGCCGCGGGATCGTGAGCCGGATCCGAATCCGAAATTCGTTTGTCGCCCGCGGTTGTCGCCCTCGGAATAGGCCAGCACAGCGCGATTGCCGCAGGCAGCACTGACTTCCTTGGCGGTCTCCATGTCCTGGATCGCCGCATACCCGCGCCAGGATACGCCGTCATACCAGGCGCGCTTGCCGTCCTTGCCCCATTGGCCTTCCAACTGGCCGACCGACTGATAGCAAAGCTGAAGCGTGATGCCGTACTTCCGTCCTACGTCGCGCGCGGTTTCGAGGATCGCCATCCTGCCAAGTCGGGCCACCTCATCCAGGAGGAACAGAATTCGCCCGCTGACATCACCGTTCGCTTCATACGCGGCATTGATCAGGGCACCGATGATCACACGACCCACGCCAGGTGCCGTCATCAGCGCTGCCAGGGGCACCTGCACGAAGACTGACAGCTTGCCGTCGGTGATGTCTCTGGTGCGGAAGCCATTGCCCGATACCAGGTCTGCGAAGCTCCTGACTGACAACCACGAGGTGCCCTGGTTGGCATTCGCGTAGATGCCGGAGAAGGTTTCTGCCACGAGTCCCATCAGCGCGCCGGCCAGATCGCGCGCCATTGCACTCTTCGAGTTCTGGTGGATGGTCTTCAGAAGTGCTCTCATGGCCTTCTCTGGGGTCACAACGCGGGCCCGCACGTCCCGAAGCGTCTTCGGCCCGCTTTGGTGCACGGAGAGGCGGAGAGGCGAGGCTCACTATGCTTTGCGTGACGCGTGGTACTGCGTGCGGTGGTGGCGCACCAAGAAGGTGCCGTAACGGCGGCACGATCGTAGGGTAGACGGTGCCCTGTCTGTTGCATTGGACGAGCCATGCCGTACAAATTCAACGCGACCCGCCGCCACAAGATACCGAAGGCCCGATATCGCGTGACGAACTGGCCGGAATACGATGCCGCGCTGGTGCGACGGGGAGACCTCACGGTATGGTTCACCGAGGAAGCCGTGGCGGCATGGCACGCTCCTGCCACCGGCGAGCGTGGCGGTCAGCCCGTCTATTCATCGCTCGCGATCGAAACGGCACTCGCGCTTCGGCTGGTGTTCCACCAGCCGCATCGCCAAACCGAAGGTATGCTGCGATCGATCGCTGAGGCGCTCAACTTCGATATCGCCATTCCGGATCATACGACCCTGAGCCGCCGCAGTGGCGGCGTGACAATCCTGCCGAGCCTGGCCAGGCGCGATGAACCGCTGCATCTTCTGGTCGATAGCACTGGACTGAAGATATATGGCGAGGGCGAATGGCTTGCGCAACAACAAGGCCTGAGGTTGCGCCGACGGTGGCGGAAGTTGCATCTCGGCCTTGATGCCGCCACGCAGGAGATCGCCGCTGCAGAATTGACGCCTGACGATGTTGGCGATGTTTCCGTTCTGTCGGAACTGCTGGATCAGATTGATGACGACGTTGCCTCAATGACGGCAGACGGCGCGTATGATGGCGAGGCTGCCTACAGCGCTGTCGCCGATCGGCATCCAGGGGCCGCAGTCGTTATTCCACCCCGGGTGACAGCCGTTCCGAGTCACACCACGACAACGCAGCGCGACCGACATCTCGCGGCAATCGCGGAGCATGGACGCATCGCCTGGCAACGCAGTTCGGGCTACAGCCGTCGGAGCTTGGTCGAGACCGCGATGTATCGCTACAAGACCATCATTGGCAGGCGCATCCACGCTCGGATTCTGCCCAGTCAGCGGACCGAGGCGAAGATCGCATGCAACGTCGTCAACCGGATGACGTGTCTCGGTATGCCCGTCACGGTCCGGATCGCATAGCACGCAAGATGCCTGCCAAACGCTGTGGCATGGGCTTATTCGTGCACCAACGCGGTTCACGAGGCGTCGGTGTCGCGAAGAACTCGGTGATTCGGACATCAAGGACTGCTGCGAGGTGGTCCAGCACCGCCACTGTGGGATTTTCCAATGCACGTTCGAGGCGGCTGACGTGGAGGGGCCATTCAGGACGTAGTGGCAGACGGGACCGGACATGACCAGGACGCAGTGGTTCGGCCATATACGAGCCGTCCGGCCATTTCAGTTACGAGCTTCGTGCTGGAAGACCTCTATAGGGATATGTAGGCCCTGCTCTGATGCTAGCGGGATCTCTTGAACTCATCCGCGCTAAGCCAGAGACTGGCCTGATCTCGGCGACGGTGGGTCCACTGCGGCCGGCCAATGCGATCGCACACTGATTTAATGTGGGGAACCCGTTGTGACGACCTACCGGCTAGGCATAGACATTGGCGGCACGTTCACCGACTTCACGTTGATCGACGACCAGACCGGGCACACCCGGATCCTGAAGATAGCGTCGAACCCGACGAAGCCCGAAGAAGCCATCTTCGTCGGGTTGGCGGAGATCTTCTCGGCGTTTAATGTCGCGCCCGGCAGCATCACCTACTTCATCCATGGCACTACGCTGGCGGTGAACACCATCATCCAGCGGCGCGGACTGCGCACCGCACTCTTGGTGACGCAGGGATTTCGCGACATCCTAAATATCGGCCGCCATCGCATCCCAGACGTGTTCAACTTCTTTACCGATGTGCCGGCGCCGTTGGTTCCACGATCGCGCACGTTCGAAATCGCGGAGCGCTGCCTGAGCGATGGCACGGTCTACCTGCCGGTCGATGAGGTGACGGTCCGTGACGCCGCGCGGCGCATGCGCGCCGACGGCGTGGAGGCGGTGGCAATCTGCTTTCTGCACAGTTATCGCAACGACGCGAACGAGGCGCGCGCACAGGAAATCCTGCGCGAGGAATCGCCAGGACTGTATGTCTCCATCTCGTCCGACATCTGGCCGCAAATGCGAGAATATGAACGCGCCCTGGCAGCGGTGATGAACGCCTACGTCGGGCAGCGCATGCAGCGCTACTTTCACGATCTGGAAGTTGGCGTGCGCGATCGCGCGGTGCCGGCCCGGGTGCTCTCAACTAAATCGAATGGCGGTGTGATGCCGGCGTCGGAGGCGGGCAGTCGCCCCGTGGAGACTTTGCTGTCGGGACCGGCCGCCGGCGTGATCGGTGCAGCGTTCGTTGGCACGGCGGCCGGGTTTGAGCGGCTGATCACGTTCGACATGGGGGGTACGAGCGCCGATGTCGCAGTGATCGAGGGAGCGCCCCGCTATTCGACTGAAAGCCAGGTTGGCGACTTCCCGGTCATTCTGCCCGCAGTCGATGCGACCTCGATCGGTGCGGGCGGCGGTTCGATTGCGAGGACCGACGACAGTGGCGTGCTGAAGGTGGGACCGGAAAGCGCCGGGGCGCGCCCGGGGCCGGCCTGTTACGGACTGGGTGGCGAGGACGCCACTGTGACCGACGCCTATGTCAGCCTCGGTATCATCCATCCTGAACGCTTCCTGGGTGGAACTGCAGCGTTGCAGCCGGCGTTGGCGCATGCGGCGCTGGCACGGGTTGGCAGCAGGCTCGGCCTGGATGTCGCGGCTTGTGCGGAAGCCGTGCTGCGTGTGGCGACCTCACAGATGTATTCCGCGTTGGTCCCACTACTGGCCCGTAAGGGCGTCGACTATGAACAATACACCTTGCTTGCGTTCGGCGGTGGTGGCCCGTGCCACGCCTTCATGCTGGCGCAGGATGTCGGCATCAAGCGGGTGCTGGTGCCGCTCAATCCCGGCACATTGTGTGCCGCGGGGTCCTTGGCGGCCAATGTACGCAAGGACCTGGTACAAACCATCCATCGCCAGCTGAGCGCGCCCGCGATTGTGCTGAGGCAAATCGAGGCCGCGGTCGATCGGCTGTCGACCCAGGGCAGTGCCTGGCTCGAGTCGCTCCACCTCGATCTGCTCGAGCAACGTCAGGAATGGACCGCTGAAATGCGCTATGTCGGACAGTCGTTCGAAATGGCGGTGGTGATCGATCGCGACGCGTTGGCCGACCGCACCGGCGCCCGCCTCCGCGAGCGGTTCCATGCGATGTATCGCTCAGTTTACGGCTATGCCGATGAGGTGGCAGAGCTGGAGGTGCTGGATGTTCGTGTATCGGTGGTCGGCGTGACACCGAAGCCGCGCCTGGCGAAGTTGCCCCCCACGCCACAAAGTGTATCATCGGGTGACCCACCCGCGCACACGCGCACGATTTTCTTCGCCGGCGCGCCGTGCAGCGCTTTGGTATTCCAACGCGACGACCTGCCGGCCGGTTTCCGCTTCGCCGGACCGGCCATCATCGAGCAATATGACACCACGACATTCGTTACGCCGGGCTTTACGGTCACGGTGGACGAATTCGGCAACTTGGTTGGGGAAGCTGATTATGGCGAATGATACGGTGCCGGTAGTCGGCCACCCCCCCGTTGTCGACAAGGTACTCGTCGAGGTCCTCAACAACCATTTCAATGGCATCGTCGAGGAGATGGGTTTCGTCATCCATCGAGCGGCGTACACGGTGTTCGTAAAAGAAACCTGGGATTTCGACACCTCGCTGATCACGCGAGAGGGTGAGATCTTCTGCCACCCCCGCAATATCGGGGTCGGCAACATGATCGGCATCGACATGGGGCCGGCGATTCGCTGCATCGACAGCTACGAGCCAGGCGATGTGATCGTCACCAACGATCCGCGCACCACGCAGGGTCTGTGCACGCACATGCCGGACATCATGCTGTTCAAGCCGTTGTTCTTCGAAGGCAAGCTGCTGTGCTTTGCTTGGTGCTTCGTGCATTCCTCGGACGTCGGTGGCCTGGTACCCGGCAGCATCACGCCGGCGGCCTTCGATCGCTACCAGGAGGGGATCTGCATTCCGCCGACCAAGCTGGTGAGTCGCGGCGTGCTGAATGTTGAGTTGCGTGACCTGATTCTGGCGAATTGCCGTATCCCCGATCAGAACTGGGGTGACATGAAGGCGTTGCTCGCCTCGCTGACAGTGTGCGAGCGGCGCATGACCCAGATCGTCGGCCGCTACGGCTTTGATGTGATCGATGCGGGCATCCGTGCGCTGATGGATTACGGCGAGGGCCGCGCCCGGGCGATCATCAGCGCGATCCCGTCGGGCGAGTACGACTTCCACGACTATGTCGAGATCGACTACATCTCGCCGTATCACCTGCGCATCAAGGTCAAGGTGATCGTGGCAGGCGACAGTGTGAAGCTGGACTTCACTGGCACCGATCCGCAGGTCCGCGCCGCGCTGAACTTGCCGAGCTTCGGGCGACCAAACCAGTGGCTGGTGCTGGGCATTGTCAACTTCCTGCGGACCAGCGATCCGCACATGCCGCTCAACCGCGGCATCCTGCGGTCGGTCTCGGTTGAGGTGCCGCATGGCAGTGTGCTCAATCCGACGCCAACGGCAGCGACCGGTGTCCGACATACCACGGGCTATCGGGTTGCCGATGCCGTGCAGGGCGCGCTGAGCCAAGCCGTGCCGGGTGCGATTCCCGCGGCGGGCGCCGGGCAGGTGGCGATCGTGCTGTTCTCCTATATCGATCCGTCGACCGGTGGCTACAAAGTGAGCGTGCTGCAGCCGATGCAGGGCGGCTCCGGCGGGCGTCCCAACAAGGATGGCATCGATGGCGTGAATTTCTCGGCGGGTACGCTGCGCAATGTGCCAACCGAAGCGATCGAACTGGAGGCACCGGTTTTCGTGCAGCGCTACATGCTGGCCAATCAGGTTTCTGCCGGTGAGTATCGCGGCGGCAGCGCGGTCGTGTTGGAGTTCAAGTGCCTCTCAGCCGAGGCGATGGTGACTGCGCGCGGCATGGATCAATTCAAGATCCGTCCGTATGGCCGGATGGGTGGTGAGGCTGGTGGGCTCGGCAATTGCACGCGTGACCCGGGGACCAATCGGGAACAGGCGATCGGCAAGATCGATATGTTGATGCTGGAACGCGGTGATGTGGTTTATGTCACCTCTCCCGGTGGTGGCGGATTTGGTGAGGCGATGCATCGCTCGCCTGCGCGCGTGCTCGAAGACGTCGCCAACGGCTTCGTGACGGTAGCGGAAGCCAAGGACATCTATGGCGCGGTGATTGCAGATGGGCTGGTCGATGAGCCCCGCACACAGCAGACGCGTCAGGTCAAAACCAACGGGGCTGCGCCTGAGGCGTTCGTATTCGGGGATGAACGCCTGCAATATGAAATGACTTTCCCACCGATGGTGCAGGATATCGTCGCCGACCTGTTGGCCGGACGCGCGCCTGCGGTGCGGCAATATGCGCGCGGCAATCTGTATCGCTTGATTGAGCGCGATCCGACGATCCTGCAAGCCGCACCAGATGCGCTGCGCGATATCCTTGCGGCCGAGCTGAACCGGGTGCTGGCCACCGGGGCGGCCGCGATGGCCTAAGAATTGCTAAGTCGGGCATGCACAATCCGATGTTTCGTTGGTTGGGGCAGATGGCTTGGACTGGGGACTGAGGGGTGGCTGAATGGTTTGTCGGATCGGCGGTTCGTCGCCGCCCCGGCCAACATAAAGAGGAGACAGTGATGCAAGATTATTCCCGGCGCGACGTGATGCGGGCGATGGCGATGATGTCGGCCTCGATCGGGGCGGCTGAAGCCGGCATGCTGAAACCCGCGCGTGCTGAACGGGATTTCATCTGGGCGTCGACCGGCGGCGCATGGGGCGAGCACCTGAATTCGATCTTTATACAGCAGGGCAATTTCGCGGCCGATGCGAAAGTGACACCCACGTCATCATTTCAGCTTAAGTCGATTGCCTCCTCCAAGATCCTCGTGGCGAACGGCAATCCACCCTACGACGTGAGCGATCACGGGCAGGCTGAGGTCACGGTGCTGCACAAAGCGGGGCTGCTGCTGCCATACAAGGCCGCACTGATGCCGAACTACGCCGACGTGCACGATACAGCGAAGATGGGCGATTTCTACGCTTCCACAAGTTTCCTGCTGTTCGGCCTGTCATGGAACACTAAACGGATTGCCAAGGCACCCACCAGCTTCGATGCTCTGCTGGCGCCGGACCTGAAGGGGAAGGTGGGCGTGCCGGCCTTTGGTTGGTACGGCATGTATTGGTTGCATGGGCTCAACAAGGCGCTGGGCGGCAACGAAGACAATATGGATCCCGGCATGAAGTTCGCTACCGAGCTGGTGCGGAAAAACAGCGCGGTGATCGTGGAGAATGCCGATCACGCCCGCAAGCTGTTCCAGCAGGAGGAAATCATCATGTCGCCGTTCTGGAACGGGATCAGCGCACAGTTGCAAAAGACCAATGTGCCGGTGAAGTTCGAAGCGGTCCCAGGTACCTTGGCCATTGGCACCGGGTTCGTCATCCTCAAGGGCACACCCTATGAGGAAGCGGCCAATAAGCTGGTGAACATTACTCTAGATCCCAAACTGCAGGTCGCGTTCTCAAGCTGGAACATGTATCCACCGACTAATCGCCGCGCGGTGCTGCCACCGGAGTTGGATAATATCCGCGTCACGGAGGCTCAGCTCGCCAACACCGTCGCATTGGATTGGACGAAGGTGGCAGACCGGCGCGCCGAATACCTCAAGCGCTGGAATGAAGAGGTACTCGGCTGACTACAGGCTAGCGCGCCTATGACCGCACAGTTGGAAGTGCGTGATCTCGTTTGCCGCTATTCGCAGGACGTGGCGGTGGGCCCGGTATCCTTCTCAGTTCAGGACGGTGAATTCTTTTCCCTGCTGGGGCCGAGTGGATGCGGCAAGACAACGACGTTGCGTTGCATTGCTGGGCTGGAGGAGGTGACTTCCGGTGAGATCGTACTGGGTGGGCGCAACATTGAGCGGATCGCCCCGTACCGCCGCAACGTCGGCCTGGTCTTTCAGAGCCACGCGCTGTTCCCGCATTTGACGGTCGCGAAGAACGTCGCGTTTGGGCTGGAGTTGCGCAAAGTACCCCGCGCCGACATCAGGCGGCGCGTGACGGCGGCGCTGGCACTGGTGGAACTGTCCACCTATGCCGACCGGATGCCGAACCAGTTGTCGGGTGGGCAGCAGCAACGCGTGGCGTTGGCCCGCGCGTTGGTGATGGAGCCGCCGCTGCTGCTGCTGGACGAGCCGTTGTCAAGCCTAGACCTAAAGCTCCGCATGCAGATGCGCGAGGAGCTGCATGCGTTGCAGCGTCGGCTGCGCATGACCACTGTTTTTGTCACACACGACCAAACCGAGGCGCTGGCACTGTCGGACCGCATCGCTGTGCTGTCGCATGGTCGCATTGAACAGATTGGAACGCCACAGGAGATCTACCTGACCCCGGCGTCCCGGTTCGTCGCGGAGTTCATTGGCAGCTCCAACCTGATACTGGGCCAAGTGACCGCATTCGCCGATGGCGTGGCGGCAGTGGTGACCGCCAATGGCTTGCGACTGAAAGTGAGGTGTGAACGCCCGCCCGCCGGCGCGACCGTCACGGCACTCATCCGTCCGGAGCGCGTGCAGATCCTACCGGCCGAGCACCAGCGCAACGATGGCCTCGTCGCCGAAATTCGCAGCTTGGTCTATCTGGGCGAGGATGTGCAGTTCCAAGTTCTGATCGACGGCCGCGAAACGATGCTGGTTTCCATGAAGGCGAATGGGGACATTCTACCGGCGGTGGGTGAGCGGCTAACAGTGGGGATCGATCCCAGCGATGTCTTCGTCATTCCGTACTGACCCAGTGATGGCTGTGACCGTCGGTGCGATCGCGCCGGCTCGCCGACGTGTCGTGCCTGGATGGGTTTGGCTGGCGAGCCCCTATGCCGTGTGGCTGTTGGCCTTCCTGCTGGTGCCCTTGATTAATGTCGTGGTGCTTAGCTTCTACACCTATTCACCGATACTCATCTGGGTGCCGAAGCTCACGCTGACCAACTACGCGGACATGCTGACGCCGTATTTCGCCAATGTGGCACTGCGGACTTTGCGCATCGCGGCCACGGCGACGTTCCTCTGCCTAGCGCTGGGATATCCTGTTGCCTATTACCTGGCTCGTTGCAGTCGCCAGGCACTCACCGTCGGCACGTTCATCCTGACGCTGCCGTTGATGGTGAGTGCCGTCGTGGGATCGTTCGGCTGGATCGTGATCTTGGGCCGTAATGGCCTGCTGAACCGCGGCCTTGCCGCAGTTGGTATCGAGGCACGGTTGTCGATTCTCTACTCCAAGTCAGCCGTCGTAATCGCCTTGGTCCATTTCCTGCTGCCAATGATGGTACTGCCGCTAATGGCTTCGATCGAGAAGATCCCAATCCGGTTGGAGGAGGCGGCAATCAATCTCGGCGGCTCTCCGCTAGTAACATTCCGCCGCGTGATCCTGCCAATGAGCCGGTCGGGCATGATCTCCGGCATCGTGTTGTGCTTCTCGATAGCAATAAGTGTGGTCGTGATCTCCCTGCTGCTAGGTGGCAGAGCCGGGCGCATGTTCGGCAACGAGGTTTACGAACAGGTCATCACGGCCGGCAACTGGCCGTTCGCGTCGGCCCTGTCCACAGTGCTGGTGTTGCTGATCGTGCTCTCGATCGGAGCGGCGATGGCGCTGTCGCGCGCCGGAGCGCGGACGCGATGATGGCGCGCAGCAAGCTGCTCAAGGCGTATGTCTATGTGATCTTCGCGCTGATCGCGGCGCCGCTCCTGGTGGTGATCGGCGTGTCGTTCAATCCGACCGAGCGCTTCATTATCACGCCGCTGACCCCATCGCTGCATTGGTATTACGCCTTCTTCCAGCGCCCGGAATACGTGAACGCGCTGTTCGGCGTAACCTTACCGGTTGCCTGCTGCTCCGCCGCGCTCGCAACTCTGATCGGGACATTGGCCGCGATTGCCATGGTCCGCTTCCGCATGCGCGGCCGGGCCGCGATCGAAATCGGCATTCATGGTCCCAATTCTGGTGCCGGGCATTCTGCTGGGTGCGGCTTTGTATTTGTTCTTCTCGGAATTGCAAATGGCCGGCACGTATACGCTGCTGGTTATCGGACACACGTTGATCGGCATCCCGTTCGTCATTCGGGTTGTCAGCGCTGGGCTGATCGGCATCAATCCGGCCTTGGAGGAAGCGGCGATCAATTTGGGCTGCACGCGGGTGAAGGCGTTCTACAAGGTTGTCTTGCCGCTAATCCGCTCCAGTCTTATTTCGGGGTTGATATTTGCGTTCATCCTGTCGTTCAGCGATATTAACATCGCCATTTTCCTGACGGGGCCGCACACCAACACGCTGCCGCTGCAGATCTTTTCCGATATACAGTGGCAAGGCGATCCGACCATAGCCGCTGCCTCGGCGATCCAAATTGTCGTCGTAACGAGCTTGATCGTGCTGGCCCATCGCATGTCACGCAAACGTCTGGTGTTCTAGATCGCCGACAGTCGGGCTGACGCGGCGCGCTAACAGCAAGGGCGCCTACTCGTAGGTCGCACCCGACAGAAGCGGCGCGCGAAACTGCCCGTCGAGAAAATCGAACAGGTTACGTCGGAATGTCGCCAGCCCTTCGATGTAGGGCGTGCGGTTCACATCGACGATCGTCGCCAGCTGCCAGCGGATATGATCATGGCTGGCGGAATCACTTCATGGCAGCGTTGGCTTGAAGTTGCGCGCCGCAGCAATGACCGGAGTGGGGTCGAAGTCGTTGTAGGTGGCGAGGAACTCGTTGGAAAAATAGATCGACGGCGTCCGCCGCGTGGTGATCGCCTGCGTCTCCAACATGAAATCCTGCCAAGCCATCATCTCCGCCTCGGTGATGGCGCCCCATTGTGCGCCCGGGGCCTGATCGATGCGCTGATTGGCGGTGCGAACCTCTAGCGCTGCGAGCTCGCGTTTGAAAGCGCGCTCGCGCAGCGCGGGAGAATCGGGTGCCGCACCTGGATAGCTTTCCCACATCAATTGGACCGCAGCTGCGGGATTGGTGAGTGTGAACAGCGTTGCCTTGGCGAGACTGCGGCCAAGCGCGGCAAAGGCTTCGGGTCGTCCTGCGAGGTTGCCGTCGAGCGCAATGAGACAGGAGGACGGTGTCAACCGATCAAGCGCGGGTGCGGGCAGCAGTCGCAACGGCACGCCCTCCGCCGCCATGAAGCCAGCGAAAACATCAAGTTGCCACACGGCCTGCACCTCATTGTTCCGGAGTGCAGTGGCCATGCGCTCTGCATCCAGTGGTGTTCCCGGGAGGGTCACGAAGCTGACGTCCGACTGCGGATCGACGCCTGCGCTGCGCAGCGCCGCGCAGGCGAATTGGAACAGCTCGGGATCGTTGTAGTCCAATCCTATCGTTTTGCCGCGCAGATCGGCGAGGCTTTGGATTGTGCTTTCGCGCGGAACTGAGAAACTCCGATTCTGTGCCCGCACGAAGGCATAGAACGGGCGCAAGGGTATGCCACGATCGCGCGCCAGCAGCGTGAAGACGATGTTGATGAAGGTGAAGTCTCCGCCGCCGGAAATCACCGCCTCCGCTGCATCCTTGGGCGTGCCCGCGAGTTCAATTCGAAAATCGAGCCCTTCCTCTGCTGCATAGCCCAATGCGTCCATCAGCCAGATCGGCGCGAAATTTGTGGTCGGTTGGGGAACCGGCGCCGAAGCGACGATGCGGCCGAGCGATGGTTTGCTCATTGGCAGTTATCTCCATGACTTGGGTTCGACAGCGAGAACAGGACGATGGATTGGACAGCGCGTTGGTGCATGAACAGAGCATTTGGCAAAGCTTCCTCGCACTTTGCGTGTCGTGCGACTACGGAGCTCGGCGGTGACGGGCAAGCGAGTGCCGAGGCGGCTGAACGATTGTAGGGTGGCCGGTTCCCTGTCCGTTGGTTTGGAAGATCCATGCCCTACAAGTTCAACGAGAGCCGGCGCCACAAGATCCCGAAGGCCAGATATCGGGTGACGAACTGGCCGGAATACGATGCCGCGTTGGTGCGGCGGGGAAGCCTCACGGTATGGTTCACTGAAGAAGCCGTGGCGGCATGGCATGCCCCTGCTACTGGGGAGCGGGGCGGACAGCCGGTCTATTCGGCGCTTGCAATCGAGACTGGCCTCACGCTTCGGCTGGTGTTCCATCAGCCGTTTCGTCAAACCGAGGGCATGCTGCGATCGATTGCCGAGGTGCTCAAAGTTGATATCGCCATTCCGGATCATACGACCTTGAGCCGCCGTGGCGGCGGCGTGACGATCCTGCCCAAACTGGCGGACCGCGACGAGCCAATGCATCTTCTGATCGATAGCACCGGACTGAAGATATATGGCGAGGGCGAATGGCTGGACCAAAAGCACGGCCTGAGGTCTCGCCGCCAGTGGCGAAAGTTGCACCTCGGCCTCGATGCCGACACACAGGAGATCGCCGCCGCGGAGTTGACGCCAGATGATGTCGGCGATGTTTCCGTACTGCCGGAACTGCTCAATCAGATCGACGCCGACGTTATATCAATGACCGCGGACGGCGCGTATGATGGCCAAGCCGCTTACAACGCCGTGGCTGAGCGACACCCGGTTGCCGCAGTCATCATTCCACCTCGAGCGACGGCGATTCCGAGTGAGGCCACGACAACACAGCGCGACGGACATCTTGCGGCGATCGCGGAGCACGGGCGCATAGCCTGGCAGAGCAGTTCAGGCTACAGCCGCAGGAGCTTGGTTGAAACCGCGATGTATCGCTACAAGACCATCATTGGCCGGCGTCTTCACGCTCGAATTCTGACCAATCAGCGAACCGAGGCGAAGGTCGCCTGCAACGTCCTCAATCAAATGACATGGCTCGGCATGCCCATCACCGTCCGGGTCGTTTGATGCACGAGGTGTCACGGAAGGCGCCACGGTGCCCATTCATGCACCAACGCGGAGGCCAGGCACCTTGCTGCAGAGATCGAGGGAAAAGTCGATAGCTGGTCCGACGAGACGCCGGTTTCCGCCAAATTAACCGCGGTGCTCAACGCAGCAGGCAAACGAGCGCGCGGCACCATGATTGCTGTCGCGAGTCGAAGAATCCGGGACGTCTTTCTCTCGTCGGAGCGGGCGCTAAATTGGGACTGCGATGTAGTTGCTCCGGACGATCTTGCGGTACAACTCGCAACTGCGCGTCCCGAAAGGCTTGTCGTCGTCGGACCGTCCCCGGAAATGGTACGCGTCTTGCTCACATCGTCGGGGGTGCCTGCAACGGTTTTCCTCATTGGCGATGCCGCCGGGACGGGTCTTCTTAGCTCCGAGATCCGGCCAATTTGTCGCATCGAAGCGTTCCGTCCGCTCGCGGCGAGGGCAGAAGCATTGCGATCAGCACTCGCGCGTGGTGGTGGCGATGAAAGCCTCGACTTAGCCGAGGCGGAGTTTCGGATCAGGGCTGTCGTACCTGAGGGAGAGGTGGATTTCACGCGGTCAGGCGACGACTACAAGGGTGACGTTGTGCACATCACGACCGATCATAGTGGTCGCTTCGCATACCGGCCCGGCAGCGATGTTCTGATCCAGTCGGCGGGTGAATTGCGGCCTTTCCTGCGACGCGACGCCCGTGACGTGCAGGTTGGCGACTTCATGCTGGCACTGGGGAACAATCTTCGAGATAAACTGAGGCGAGCCTTGTCTGGATCAAGGCGCATCCAGGAAACATTGGCAACATATCATGGCTACATTGCGCAGATCCGCCCAAGGTTGCCTGGCAAAACGGTAGCTGAAAAGGCCCGCGGTGTGTTCACTTTAATGCAGCGGGCTGAATCATCAGTCCCCGACGGCGAGGTGTATAACGTCCGGCGATGGATAACGGCTGACGCCGCCAGTGTGATTCCGATGGTTACCGCATGCCGGGTGCAGCCCGGGATTGGCGGCGCTTCAGCTTGTTTGCAGCTGCGATTGGAATGCCGGATGTGCTCGCCAAGGGTTCTGTCGCAAAGCTGTGCGCCCAGTCCTGTTGGGATATGATCGTAATCGGTCTGGCAATGGGGCGCTCCACGGTGGTCGAATTCAAGGGCAGTCATTTTGAGCGGGAGATCGTCCTCTGGGGTGTGCGCTGGTATGTGGCGTACCCAGTCAGCTACCGCCAGCTCGAAGAGATGATGGAAGAACGGGGTGTCGAGGTCGACCATTCCAGTCTCAATCGCTGGGTTCTCAAGTACGTGCCGTTGCTGGACAAGGCCTTTCGGGCGCGCAAGCGTCGGGTGGGCGACAGCTGGCGGATGGATGAAACCTACGTGCGGATCAGGGGTCAGTGGAAGTATCTGTATCGCGCCGTCGACAAGGCAGGGAACACGGTCGACTTCCTGTTGACTGCGAAGCGGGATCGCAAGGCAGCCTCGCGCTTCTTATACAAGGCGATCGGCCCGCATGGCGCGCCGGCGAAGATCACGATCGACAAGAGTACCGCCAACACCGCGGCGATCGAGAACTACAATTCGGAGCACGACACAAAGATTGAGCTCCGGCAGGTCAAGTACCTCAACAACATCGTTGAGCAGGACCATCGAGCGATCAAACGCAAAGTGCGGCCGATGATGGGGTTCAAGTCCTTCTGGTCGGCCTCCGTGACCCTGGCTGGCATTGAGCTCATGCACATGATCCGCAAAGGCCAGTTGAAGGTCACGGGACGATTGCGTCCGGCGCAGCAGTTCTATTCGCTCGCCAGCTGACTTTCATGGCGAGCACGGGGTTGCTGCGTTGTCGCGCAGAATTTGCGACAGAACCGTCAGCGGTGCAGGCCGCTTCCGGGTCCGCGGAAAGGGTTGAACCCACCTGTCGCTGCCAAGCAGATCAATCACCAGCCTTTGTGCTGCCGGTGCTGCGGACCTTCGGCAATGACATGCACGGAGGTCTGTGATGAAAACGCTACCCCCCAGGGCCAATCTCGATGATCTGAAAAAACAGGCGAAGACGTTGCTGCGGCTTTATCGCGGCGGCGACCCGGCCGCGATCGCGCGTTTCGCCGACAGCCTGCCCACCGCCGCACATCGTTACTTTCGAAGAAATAGCGGCACTGCGGCTTCGCCTGCACGATGCGCAGTCCTGCATCGCACGCGAATATGGCTTCGCGTCGTGGGCCGATCTCAGTCTGCATGTGGAAGCGGGCGCCTTCGCGCGCGGCGACCGGGTGACTCTGGTACACCGCTGGCTGGCGCTTGCGTATGGCGGCGACGTCACCGGCAACTATGACGCCGCACGACCGCGCCTCGCCGCTCATCTCCTGCAGGAACGACCCGAGCTTTTCACGGGAGATGCGTACGTCGCCTGCGCGGCCGGGGATCTCGCGGCGATCACTCGCGCGATGGCCGTCGATCCGGAATGGATCAACCGCCCGGGTGGCCCGCTCAACCTTCCGCCCCTTGTCGCCGTGACGCATTCCCGCCTGGGACAACTGCCGGCGTTCATCACGCGGCTGCGCGCGTCTGCAGAAGCCCTGCTCCAGGCCGGGGCCAATCCCAATCAGCGGATCGGCAACCGGTTCCCGCCAGCGTCCCTGGCAACTCCTGATGAGACGGGGCGGCTCTCTGCGCTGTACGGTGCGGGCGGAGTCAACCGCGACCCGCTGCTCACCGAGATGCTGCTGAACGCCGGCGCCGATCCGAACGACGGTAAATCGCTCTATCACTCGCTGGAAAACCCGGACTGCACGCGGGTGCTGCTGCGGCACGGCGCGCGCGTTGCCGGAACGAATGCATTGCGGCGAGCGCTCGACATGCCGGAGCCGGCCGCCCTCGAACTGCTATTGGCTCACGGTGGCGACCCGAACGAGCCGGCCGGCGAAGGACCCACGAAAATCTGGGGCGCCCCGCTGCTGCGCGCGATCGCTGTGCGCCGGTCGCCCCGCCATATCGCCGCGTTGCTTGCGGCCGGGGCCGATCCCTTGGCACGAACGCCTGGAGGCATCAGTGCCTACCGGCTGGCGATGCAGGCCGGTCTGACCGATGTCGCAGAGCTGCTGCGCGCCGCCGGGGCTACGGAGACGCTCACGCCGGATGAGGCGTTTGTTGCGGCTTGTGCCCGCGCCGACGCCGTCGCGGCGCAGCGCATTCAGGCACGACATCCGGGCCTGCCCAGTTCGCTGCCGGCGGACCGGCTGCGGCTGATGCCCGATGCGGCCGCATGGGGATCCGGTGAAGCGGTCAAGGTCATGGTCGAATGCGGCTGGCCCATCGACGCGCATGGTGGAGACTGGGATGCGACGGCGCTGAACCACGCTGTTTTTCGCGGCGACCCGGAGCTGACGGGCTTTCTGCTCGCGCACGGGGCGAGTTGGCGCGAGCGGCACGGCCACGGCGGCGACGTGATTGGCACATTATCCTGGGCGTCCGTCAACAAACCGACAGGAATCGGCGATCCCGACTGGAACGGTTGTGCGCGTGCGCTCATGGTGCATGGACTTCCCAAGGTGGAGCGCGATCCGTCGAACCCTGAATGCGTGCTCATCGACGGTCGGCCTATGCGTTTTTCCGAGAGTGTAACGGAGGTCCTGTTGGAAGGCGACAGCGTACCATCTGACCAAAGCTGAGCGATGCGGTGCCGGGTGATGGGCGGCTACCTGTCGGTCGGAAGCGGGCAGGCGTCCATCGCCGTGGATTCATTCGGATTACGGAATACCTGTCGCGGGGCATTACACCAATTGCTGCCCTGCCTGGGTATTGAGGCGAGTGTCCAATTCTACCGAACCGCCACTCGACGCAGACCGGCAGAAAACCACCCCAAGTCGGCCATCCTGCTGCAATCTCACTACGCCCGTTCACTGGATTTCGCCTTGGGGTGCGACGACCAGCGGGCCACTGAGATTATGCCAACTCTATTCCGAAGATTAGCCCGACCAGCGCCGGCCCTTGGGTAGTGGTCGGCATAATCCGGAAGTCGGCATAATCTCTATTCCATGACGACGAACCAGGAGGCGATCCGCCGCCTGTTCCGCGTCGATGTCGACCACACGGGGAACCTCCCTTCGATGCCGGGCGTCTATCCCGACTACGCGGCGCCGATCGTCCGTAACGCACCGGCTTGCCGCGAGCTGATCCTCGCGCGCTGGGGCATGCCGACACCGCCAAAATTTCTCGAGGGCAAAAAGTCCGATCCCGGCGTGACCAACATCCGCAATGCTACGTCACCGCACTGGCGGCGCTGGCTGAGTGTCGAGAACCGCTGCCTCGTGCCCTTCAACAGCTTTGCCGAGCCGGACAACGGCACCTTCGGCGGACGCGCGCCGGTCTGGTTCGCCTTCGATGTAAGTCGGCCGCTCGCCTGCTTTGCGGGGATTTGGACGCGATGGACTTCGGTGCGGAAGGTGAGGGAAGGGGAGACCACCAACGACATCTTCGCCTTCCTCACCATCAATCCGAACGCGGAAGTCGGCGCCATCCATCCGAAGGCGATGCCGGTGATTCTGCGCACGCCGGAAGAATTGGATATCTGGATGACCGCACCGGTTACCGAGGTGCTGAAGCTGCAGCGGCCGTTGCCGGATGGAGCACTGCGGATCGTGGCGCAGGGCGCGAAAGAGGACGGCGCAGCGGCGATGCCTGCGCCGGCAGGCCATCTTCTGTAAGTAGGCAGAATTCGTGATTTTCTGCTTTTTCTACTGCGCGCCGTGGCGGCGATCACGTTCGCATGTGCGCCCCCCGGGACGTATTCGACACCGGAGTGGCGATGGTGGGTTGCCCGCGACGTCGCCGGCATCAGCTTAACTCGGGCACGAACAGTGGCAACTCACGCCGTTGTGACGGTGGAATGAGACTCGCATATACAGTATGGTGATTGGAGAGTTCGCTCAATTTCAGCACCGACGTCCAAATGCCAATTGAATCTCATCAGATACTTCTCGAGGAAGTCCTCACCTGGGCACGCGAGTGCCTGGTCGACAGCGGCCGGCTTGAATTCACGATTTTCACCATCGATGAGCAGGGACGGCGAGCCATGGCCGCCGCGGATCCTGCATGCTTCGCTGTCGATGGCGGCCGCGAACGGCTCGCGCGCGAAATGCGTATGCGGTTTCGTACAGCCGGGATCGTTAGCTATGCCATTGCCGCGGAGTGCTGGTTAACACGGCCGATGGCGCCTGCCGGGCCACAGCGCGACCCTCAGATGAGACGGGATGGCGGCGGGCGAGAGGAAGTCGTTATCGTCCATGTGTGTGACCGTCGCAGTACAAGCGTACACGTCTCAGCTATCCTGCGAGATACCAGAACTGGTGCCGCGATCGGTCTGCGCGAATTCATCACGACGGATGATGAGGAGAGCCTGGTCGCCGGCCGTTTCAATAATCTCCTCGAAGGAGGGGTTCATTGACATAGCTGCGTAAAGGAAGATGGCAGCGAGTACCCGCAATCATGCTGGCGTTGTGTCCGTCACCTGGATGCTGCCGGCGGCCGGAAGGCTCTGCTCGGCGCGTCACTGTGTGACCCGGGCGGCCGGCCCATAATGGCGCGATGACGAATGCCAGAAATGGCAACGAGGGCGGAGCCCGCGCACCGCCCTCGAAGGCCAGTTCAAGCCGCTCCAAAAGCCGCCATTTCAGCGGCGGCCGATTGGCGGGTCACGCTGGCGGAGGCGGGGAGGGGGGTCTCGTACGGCTTCCACGTCTCGCCGGTGATATCGGCATAGGCGGCAACCGCGCCCTCAGCAGCAGCCAGCAACGCGAAGGATTGCAGCGCCATCTCGGCGGCAAACAGGCGCGCGCGCTCGGCCTTGCTTTCGAAGCCGGCCGGACCTTCGCGGTCTTCATCGCGGGCATCGTTCAAAAGGCGGCTCGTGAGATCCATCGCGGCTGATTTCTTGGTCCCGTAGAACTGGGCGGCACCGTAGGCTGAACCGACGAAAGCGCCGACGATGCGCTGCAGGTGGATCTGCATGGCTGTGGCTACCAAGAATTTCATCCGACCTGGCGTAAAGCCATGATGGTGTGGGTACCGGTCACGCCATCCGAACATACTGATGATGAAGGCCTCCGAGCCAAGAGACTGACGCGATGCGACCGACCGTCTGCACTGGCCGGTGCAGCGGCGCGTCCTTGCCGAGCGCAACATGCGTGCGCACTTCATTGTAGTAAATGCTGTAATTTGCCAACAGTTCGCGAAGGTGCCTTTCCCCAAGCACCACGACATGGTCAAGGCATTCGCGTCGGATCGATCCAATCAGGCGTTCCACATGACCGTTCAGCCATGGCGAGCGGGGCGCGATTGGTCGGTCTCGGATGCCCATGGCTCTCAACCGACGTGTCACCGCGACACCATACGCAACGTCGCGGTCACGGATGATGTATCGCGGTGCCGTGTCCCACGGGAATGCTTCGGTGATCTGTCGGGCGATCCACTCGGCGGTCGGATTTCTGGTCACATTGGTCCAGACGAGCCGTCGCCGCTCGAGGCGCAGGATCACCAGCCCGTAGAGAAGTTTGAATCCGATCGTCGGAATGACGAACATGTCAATCGCCGCGATGTGGGCGGTGTGGTTGCGCAAGAAGGCCCGCCAGCTCGGCGAGGGTGGGCCACGACGGTGGGGCATGTACTTGGCGACAGTGGACTGCGCGATATTGATCCCGAGCTTCAGCAACTCGCCATGAATGCGCGGCGCACCCCAGAGCGGGTTATCGCGGCTCATTGTCCGGACCTGATCGCGGATCTCGGCCGGGACCGCAGGTCGGCCGACGCGACGACGGCGCGACTTCCAACGCCAGTAGAGACGGAAGCCGCCCCGATGCCAGCGCACCAGCGTCTCGGGCTTGAAGATGACCGCGGCTCCGAGCAAGGAGGGGAACAGCCGATAGAGCCAGACAAAAATCAGCCGATCTGTGTTCCGCAGCCTGAGCCTCGCCGGCGCGGATCGTTTCAGGACAAGCAGCTGCTGGCGGAGAAACGCCATCTCAGCTTCGCGCGCCGCCTGCGATCTGAACAGTCCGACGAGCGATCCGACGAGCAGCTTCATGAAGTCGATCATCCCGGCGAGGCTAGCCCATTCACGCGTTTGCGCCAGATCGGATGAGATTTTCAGTAGCCACACGGTGATCGACGGACCAGATCGCGCATCGCAGCTCTGATGCGAAGAGCCTGTTCTCCACATCCTTCATCTCCGGCGCGCCCATCACAAAGCCCCCACCATGGATGTGCACGATGACGGGAAGCGGATGGTCGGCCCTGACCGGGCGATAGATCAGAACCCGGATTGGTTTCGCACCGAACGCACTCTCGACGTGGATTTCGCCCGTCGCGACGTCGGGCAGGTCCGGTTTCGGAACGGAGGTCAGCAACGCGAGCGCATCGGTGCGACGTCGGGTCAAAGTTTCGGCGGTCAGCGGCACCTGTGGCGACAGCGCGAGCTCGCGCAAATCGGGGTCGACAAGTTCGATTGTGCTCATGGTTGGCAACCGGGTCCGTTTTGGGGCGGAGCAAAACGGTATGGCGGCGCTGGCCAGGCGACAAGTCATCGCCAGCAGGTCGGGATCGGCGCGTGACATCCGCCCGCGCGTTTGCCATCGTTAGCCGCCACGTTCGAACCGCTTGACCCCTTCCAGTGCGCGAGGTCAGGTGACGGTTCGCGCGTGGCCGACCTTCCGGCACGCCGGCGAGAGGACCGGCCATGAAAATCATCGATATCCGCACCATCCAACTGTCGTACCGCGCCGCCAACCCCAGCATGAGCGCCGCCAGCTTCAACGCGGCCCGAAACGCGCTGATTGTGGAAATCGAAACCGACGCCGGACTGACCGGCATCGCCGAGGCGGGATCGGCCGGCGGCCCGCCCGCCAGCACCGCCGCCGTGATTGAACATGAACTGAGGCCGCTGCTGATCGGTCAGGACCCGCTGAAGATCGAGTACCTGTGGCAACTGATGTTCGGGCGATCTCGCCAACATGGCCGCCGCGGCATCGTCATGCACGCGATGAGCGGTATCGACATCGCTCTTTGGGACATCGCCGGAAAAGCGGCGGGCATGCCGCTCTATCGTTTGTTCGGCGCCTTCACCGACCAGCTGGAGGTCTATGCCAGCGGCGGGTTCTATCAGCGCGGCAAGGACCTCGACGGCCTGGCGCGAGAAGCCGAAAGCTACGTCGAACGCGGCTTCCGCGCGATGAAAATGAAGATCGGACGTTATGACTTCACCGGCACGAATTTCCGCCGGCTACTCAACCAGCCGGAACTGTGTGTCGTCACGCCCGAGGAAGACGTCGCCCGCGTCGCCGCCGTGCGAAAGGCTCTGGGCTCCAACCGCCGCCTGATGGCCGATGCCAACTGCGTCTGGAGCCCGGCGACCGCGATCAGGATGGCAAGGCGCTGGAACCTTATGACCTGTTCTGGCTGGAGGAACCGGTCGCCACCGACGATGTTGACGGCAGCGCCGAGGTGGCGCGGGCACTGACGACCTCGATCGCCGGATACGAAACCGAGGTCGGTCTCTTCGGCTATCGCGAGCTGATCACCCGCGGCGCGATTGATATAGCTCAGCCCGACCTGGTCTGGTCGGGCGGGTTCACCGAATGCCGTAAGATCGCGGCCCTCACCCAAGCGCATAATCTGGCACTGTCGCCGCATTGTTTCTCGTCGGCGCTGTTGTTCGTCGCGGCGCTGCATTTCGCCGCGTCCAGCCCGAACGTGCTCATGGTCGAATGGGACCAGACCGAGCACGGGCTGCGCACTGAGTTGCTGAACGAACCATTCGACTACGACGGTGCGGGCATGATGCGCGTGCCGGAGGGCCCCGGACTGGGCGTCACGCTGAACCGGGAAACGCTGGAAAAACACCGCGTCCGTTGAAAGCCTTGCCGTGCGCCCAACCCGAACCGGGCTGGTCCCGCGAGGTCATCTGATCACACGTGTTTCCGGCGAGCGGCGATTTCGTCCAGCACCGGCATCAGGAAGGGTTTCATCCTGGGATAATCCTCGGTCATCGGGAAATGCCCGATGCCAGGCATGGGAATCCACACGGCGCCGTTGATCTTCGCGACGAGTTCTTCGCCTTCCTTGAAACCGGTGGACGGATCGTATTCGCCGTTCATGATGTAAACTGGGCAGCGCGTGGTATCGATCAGATGAGCGGCATCCCGCAGATCATGTTCGATATTGTAATAATTCAGATCGCCCGCGAAAACACCCGGCGCGCCCTGGCTGTAGGACCAGGCGACCTCGCGCTTGTATTTCTCGGGCGAGCGCGGTCCGTTGATGCAATACATCGCGGCGGCCGCT
>CAVTEC010000050.1:0-65661 GCA_963733475.1 uncultured Alphaproteobacteria bacterium
TTTGATCGCGGCCAGGACATCATCGCCGTTGCCTCTGGTGAACATCGCGGAGATTGCCAGGGCCTGTTGAAGCTCCAGTTCGAGCCTGGTGCCACGCGTGGAATCGTCCAGCAGCGCGATGGCCCGTTCGCACCATTGGTAGCATTCGGACAATAGCGACAGATCGAGGAAAAGCGGTGCCGCCGCGGCGGATAGCCTGATGCGGAGCGAAGTATCGTTGTCGTCGGCGAAACTCCATTCCAAGGCCGCGCGCACGTTGCCGAGCAGACTGGGGATATTGGCCAGCTCGTTGAAGTCCACAGCGGATTCCGCCGCGGGGTGCCACTGCTGGAGCACAGTCTGGAAGTAGTTGGCGTGGCGCCGGGCGATCGCCGGCATTTCGCCGCTATCGCCCAGCTTCGCAATTGCGTAGGCCCGCGTGGTGTCGAGCAAGCGGAAGCGCGGCAAGCCGCCGGTCGTCACTGACGCGACCAGGGACTTCGCGATCAGGCTGCCAAGTGCCGCGATGAAGGACGTGGCATCCGTTTCACTGTTCATCGCGACAGCTTGCGCAGCTTCGAGCGTGAACGTGCCGATGAAGATGGAAAACCGCCGAACGATCAGTTGCTCGTATTCGGTCAGCAGGTTGTAGCTCCAGTCGAGCAATGCATTCAGCGTCTGATGGCGCTGTACGGCCGTGCGGCGGCCCTCGAGCAGCAACCTGAAGCGGCTGTCCAGCAAGTTGACGATGCCGCTCAACCCGTATGCTTCGGTGCGGCTAGCCACCAGCTCGATGGCGAGCGCCATACCGTCGAGCTTGCGGCATATGTCACCGACGCTGCGGGCTTCGATATCGCTGAGTTCCGCGGATGTACCGCTGGCGGCCGCACTTTCGACAAAGAGCTGGGCTGCCGGAAATGTGAGGATTTCGGCTGCCGTCAGCGACTCGTCATCGGGCGGGCAGTCCAAGGGGAGCAACCGATGGACGTGCTCCCCCACGATGCGCAACGCCTCGCGGCTGGTCACCAGCAGGTGGACGTGTGGGGCTTTGATGAACACCTGTTCGACGAACGCCGCCACCGCATCGATCAGATGCTCGCAACTGTCGAGCACGAGCAGGCAGTGCTGGTCGCGCAGAAACGCTATCAGTGAGGCGAGCGGATCATTGGATTGCGCAGGAAGGCCAAGCGTCGAGGCAACGGTGCTGGGGACCTGAGCCGGATCGGAGAGGGAGCTCATGTCGATGAAGAACACGACACCGTTGAACTCCGAGAGCAGCGCATGAGCCACCAAAAGAGCGACGGTCGTCTTACCGATGCCTCCTGGACCGATGATCGATACGAGACGTTGCGCTGTCAGACGCGTGGTGATGGACCTTGCCGCATCGTCCCGGCCGATCACCCGCGTGATGCTGGGCGGGAGGTTGTGGGTGCGGCGGAGGGTAGCAGCCTGTACTGGCTGAGCCGCGCCTGGAGCGCTGGAGCGGGCGACAGGGGCGACGAAAGTATAGCCTCGCCCGACCACATTTGTGATGTATCTGACGCCGCCGCGGCTCTCGCGCAGAGCCTTGCGGAGAGCAGATACGTGAACCCTGAGGCCAGCTTCATCCACAGTCACATTTGGCCAGGCCCGAGCTATCAGTTCCTGCTTGCTGACGAC
This sequence comes from uncultured Alphaproteobacteria bacterium, assembly GCA_963733475.1. Taxonomy (GTDB): domain Bacteria; phylum Pseudomonadota; class Alphaproteobacteria; order Acetobacterales; family Acetobacteraceae; genus JAMXLO01. Next base: position 1,639 of record CAVTEC010000050.1, read on the forward strand.
CTCGCCGGCGCGTTCAACCAGGGTTATGAGGATTTCGAGGGCACGGCTACCCAGTTGCACGGGATCGTCTGCCGTTTCGAGCAGCCGTTCCTCGGGCAATAGCCGGAACGGGCCAAAGGTGACGACGCGCCGCGTTCTCGCTGGATAGTCCGCTTGCATCCCAACCGCGTAGCCATGGTCCGCCGGAGCGTCAATCCGTTGATGCGCGGGTCAGCCGCCCGGACAATCAGTGCTTGATCGTCGAGGCCTGGTAGATCTCATTGATAGACTGCGCCAGGGCCGCGTTGAATTGTTCGTCGCTCATTGAGTGCGTCAGCCCTTCGGCCAAGGCGCGGGAGAAACTGGCGATCATGCCGTGGTTGGCAGAGAGCCGCCTGCAGGCCTCGTCGCGCGTGTAGCCACCGGACAGTGCAACGACCCGCGCCACGCGCGGATGGCTGATCAGGGGCGCATAGAGGCCGGGGTCATCCGGGATGGTCAGCTTCAGCATGACCTGCCGATCACCCGGCAACTCGTCGAGATGGCGTCGCAGTTCGAGAAGCAGCAGCGCCTCGGCCCCCTTCTTGTCCGGGCTTTTGACCAGGACTTCCGGCTCCAGGATCGGCATCAATCCGTGTTTGGCAATCTGTGCGCCGATCTCGAACTGCTGGGCCACGATGGCGGGAACGCCCTCGCGCGATGGCAGATTGATGACAGAGCGCATCTTGGTGCCGTACACGCCTAGCTTGACGGCACGGGACAGTACCGGATCCAGGTCCGGCATCGGCTTCATCAGGCTGACGCCGTGCTGTTCCGGCTGAAGGCCTTTGTCCACCTTCACGAATGGGACGACGCCGCGGTCATTCCACAGGAATGCGGGGACCGGCTTTCCGTTGACCTCCCCATCCATGGTTCCCTCGAACAGGATGGTGCCGATGACCTTCTCGCCGGTGAAGGCTGGCGCGGTCATGATGCGCGTGCGCATGTCATGGATAAGGCTGAACATTTCGGCTTCGCCACTGTAGGCGGTGTCGGGAATGCCGTAGAGGCGCAGAGCGCCCGGCGTTGATCCGCCGCTTTGGTCCAGCGCGGCGATGAAGCCGGGCTTGCTGGCCATTTGGGCTGCCATCTTTTCATTCGACATGGTCGCTACCCCGCTTATGAGAGTGGTAGGCTGCCGCCACGGCGGAACTCCGTCTTGCACGGCTCAATCATTCTATCGCCATCCGGCCCAACCCGTTGATGTCATCACGCAGATGGGTATGGCGATCAAGGTGTGCCAGCGTGCCACGGGAGGTTCCAGGATGGAATACGACGCGATTGTCATAGGGGCTGGGCAAGCCGGACCGTCGCTGGCGCGCGGCTTGGCGGCGGCAGGCCGCAAGGTCGCGATGATCGAACGAGCGCGGTTTGGCGGGACCTGCGTCAACACGGGTTGCACTCCGACGAAGACGATGATCGCGAGTGCCTATGCGGCGCATCTGGCGCGACGAAGCGCCGAATTTGGGGTGACGATCGGCGGACACATCGGCATCGATATGCGAGCGGTGAAGGCCCGGAAGGATCGCATTGTCGAGGTAAGCAGGAACGCAATCGAAGCTTCGTTAAGGCGAACCGAGAACGTCACCGTGTTCCATGACCATGCGCGTTTTGTGTCGGCGCATGAGGTTGCGGTGGGGCAAAGCGTGCTGTCTGCCAGTCAGATATTCATCAATGTTGGCGCACGACCGTCCGTGCCGGCCATTCCTGGGCTGAATGCGTGCCGCTATTTGACCAGCAGCTCGATCATCGATCTGGAGGAGGTGCCGCGGCATCTGATCGTTATTGGTGGCAGTTATGTCGGGCTCGAGTTCGCGCAGATGTTCCGGCGGTTCGGCGCTGATGTGACGGTGATCGAAATGGCACCAAGGCTGATTGGGCGCGAGGATCCGGAGATTTCCGAGGCTGTCCGGGGTGTCCTTCAAGGCGAGGGGATCGCTGTGCATGTCGCAGCGCATGCCACTGCGGTGCGACAAAGTGGTGCCGATGTGGCAGTTGATATCGAAGGTGCTGCTGGTAGCCAGACGATCATCGGATCGCATCTGCTCATTGCTGTCGGGCGCCGGCCGAACACCGACGACCTTGGTGCTGATCGCGCCGGCATCGCGCTGGATCAGCGCGGCTATATCGAGGTGGATCATGCACTGCGGACCAGCGTCGAAGGAATTTGGGCGCTGGGCGAGTGCAACGGCCACGGCGCCTTCACGCACACGGCCTACAACGATTTCCAGATCGTCACGGATAATCTGCTGGATGGCGCAACGCGAAAGGTCACGGATCGGATTGTGGCCTATGCGCTGTTCACCGATCCGCCGCTTGGTCGCGCAGGGATCACCGAGGCCGAGGCAAGAAAGGAGCGGCGTAATGTGCTGACGGGGTCGATACCGATGGAGGATGTCTCAAGGGCTTATGAGAAGGGCGAGACGCTGGGGTTGATGAAGCTGGTGGTCGATGGCGATACGCGGGAGATTTTGGGAGCGGCGTTCCTGGGGACCAGTGGGGACGAGGTTGTGCATTGCGTGCTCGATCTGATGTACGCGAAGGCGCCGTACACGCTGCTTCGACAGGTGGTACATATCCATCCGACGGTTGCCGAGTTCATTCCAAGCCTGCTGGATGGGCTAAGTGGAGGGTGAGAGCGGGAACCAGCGTAGTGGCGCTGCTCGAATTGCTTCGGGTCACGAGCGCGGGTTTGGGGTGAGCGCTGAGGGGGGCCTTTGTCCAGATGGCGTGCCTGGTTCGACGATGATGAGCACTATGTCTACGCCATAGCCCTATGATTGACCGGCGAGGGGCGAGGAGCAGATTACGAAGTACCAGAGGAAGAACGGCCCCCTCCCGTCGCACAACAGGAACGTGCTGCGGGTGATGCTGCGAAAGGCGGCCTTCTCGTTGTCGGCGTCGAGTGCTCCCTCCTCGGCGGTGATGCAACGTCAGGTGAGTTTGTTCAGCGCCTCCATCATACGTTCTCTCGCAGACTTCGCCTGCGTCGCCTGGCCGATCAACCAGTCATCCAAGTCATAGCCAGCAGCCTTGTAGGCACCAAAAAACAGCGACGAAAACTGCTCAACATCCGCTCCAGGCACCTCGAACAAGCCGATGTTCGGATCAAACAATACGAGGTCGGCATCCACCTTCAACATGGTCAACATATGCGCTCCCTTGTTGCTTGCGAACGCAATCGAAATGAAGTAGGCACCAGATCCCAATAGAGGAAGCTGCTTCTTGAATGGCTCGAGAGCCTTGCCCTGGTCGGCGAGCGTGAAATGCAGGCGGGTGATTGACGATACCGAGTTCCACGTTGTGATGCGGTCGCTCTTTGACTGCGAATATGCGTCCTTCCAAATCCGCTGTTTGTTAATCGCTATATTGAATTCCTTTCTGACGGCAGCCAAAATGGCGTTCGGGTCCCCACTTGCCTTACCGTCCATGAATAGCAGCAAGAACACATTACAGAGCGCGGCACATATGCCGCCTTGTACGTCCTTCTTTAGTGCATAGTCACCCGATAGCACTTTCCCTTGATTTATGCTGGCGACCAGGTAATCGGTCAGGTTCGGCATATCCCCCTATCCTCTCTTTCGAAGCCAATCCGGTGCGTTGCCGACACTATGCCGATTTGGATCGTCACCGCTACCGCTTTCTACTGATACGGTGCCGGAGCGCTGTGCTGCGGCGCTTCAGGCCTGAGTGGAGGGTGAGAGCGGGAACCAGGGCAGTGGTGTTTCGGCAGGCCCTCGGCCTCCAGCAGAACGATGCCGCGTGGCTGCGGGACGCCCTGCTTGAAGTGACGGCCGACGGCTTCGCAGAGCCAGTTGCCACCGACGCCTGGGGAACCCATTGGCGGCTTGACGTGACCATCCGGCGACAGCGGAGGACCGGCGTGGTAAGGACACTGTGGATCGTGCGAACAGGCGAGGACGTGCCGCGGTTCGTAACATGCTGGGTGCTATGATGAAGGCGAAGCGTCACACGCGGACTGAAGCGCCATCACTGCTGGATGTGGTGGCATTGCTGACGGACCTCCCGGCCCAAGGCTTGGCTCGTGGACAGGTCGGCACTGTCGTTGAGCAACTCGACGACAAAATTTTGCTGGTAGAGTTCAGCGACGATCAGGGACGTGCTTACACGGTCGTACCCTGTCAGGCCGACGACCTGCTGGTTCTGCACTATGTTCCGGAGGCCGCCTGACGTGCTACGAGCACAGGACGCCAGACCGCCGCTGCTCATGATCGCTTGAAGAACACTAAGAGACTGAAAATACACTATAATTGGCGTCCCCGGCGGGATTCGAACCCACGGCCCCAGGATTAGGAATCCTGTGCTCTATCCTGCTGAGCTACGGGGACGCACGCCACCACCCCTATAGCATCCCTGATACCGAGTGTCAGCGGACGCTCTGGCCCGCGCCCTCCCCGCGGTGCAGATTGACCCATCTGTGTCACCCGGGAGGAAGGTCATGGCGGGAAAGGTCATCATCAGTTGCGCTGTTACGGGCGCGATCCATACACCGAGCATGTCGGACTACTTGCCGATCACGCCGGAGGAGATCGCGCGTTCCTCGATCGAGGCCGCCGAAGCTGGCGCGGCCATCATCCATCTGCACGCGCGCGACCCGAACACCGGCGAGCCCACGCCGGACCCCGCCGTGTTCATGCGCTTCCTCCCAGTGATCAAGCAGAGCGTCGATGCGGTGGTGAATATCACCACGGGCGGCGGCCTCAACATGACGCTAGATGATCGGCTAGCGGCGCCGTTGCTGGCGAAGCCGGAAATGTGCAGCCTCAACATGGGCAGCATGAATTTCAACATCGCGCGGGCCGGCGACCGGGTGAAGACCTGGAAGTATGACTGGGAAAAGCCGTATCTTGACCGCACGGACGATCACATTTTCCGCAATACGTTCCGGGATATTGCCGGCATCGTCGAACGGCTGGGGAAGGCGCACGGCACGCGGTTCGAGTTCGAGTGCTACGATGTCGGACATCTATATAATCTGGCGTATTGTCTGGATCAGAAGATCGTGGAACCGCCGCTGTTTGTGCAGACGATCTTCGGCATCCTTGGTGGGATTGGGGCTGATCCGCGCAATCTGCTGTTCATGAAGGAGACCGCCGATAAGCTGTTCGGCGATGCTTATGCCTGGTCGGTGATGGCGGCCGGACGCCATCAGATGGCGTTTACCACGATGGCGGGAATTAACGGTGGCAATGTGCGGGTTGGGCTGGAGGACAGTCTGTATATTGGGCGCGGTGCTCTGGCGAAATCGAATGCCGAGCAGGTGGGGAAGATACGGCGTATCCTGGAAGAGCTGAGCCTGGAGATCGCAACGCCGAACGAGGCACGCGAGATACTGAAGCTGAAGGGCGGCGATCGGGTCGGATTTTAGAGCCTCAGGCAACGGCGGTGGCGGAGTAGAGTGCCGCGTTCTAAGCGGTTGCGGCACCCTCACCCGGCGCTTTGCGCCGACCTCTCCCACTGCGTGGGCGAGGTGTTACTGCATCAGCTTGCACGGACTACTCTTCCGGCGACCAGACGTACTTTGCGTGGCGCGGCGAACCAGATCGCGACGGCAGAGATCAAGCTGCCGCAAATCGCGATCCAGAAGGCGCTGGTGTAGCTGCCAGTGGCGTCGTGCAGCGCGCCGGTGAGCCACGGACCTGCTGCGCCGCCGGCGATCGAGGCGAGCATCAGAGTGCCGAAAATCGTTCCGTAGTGGCGGCCATGAAAGATTTCCGCCGGAATTGCACCGATGACCGAGGTGATGCCGTAGCCTAAGGCTCCCTGCATAGCGATCATCAGGTAGAGCAGCGCAGGCGTGGGTGATGTGCGCAACAACAGCAACAGGATGAACGTGGCCGTGAAGCCGAGACTGCCGATGGTCCAGACGAGCTCTCGGCCGATACGGTCGGAGAGATGACCAAGCGCGATCTGGCCCGGAATGCCAGCGAGGCTCACGCCACTCAATGCCCAGGCGGCGACCGCGGGACTGAAGCCGATCTCGGCGAGGTATTTGGTCTGATGCACTTGCACCGCGTACCACACGAACAGTGCCCAGAAGTAGCCAACAGCAAGCCACCAGAATCGTGCTGTCCGCGCGGCTTTGGCGAGGGTCCAATCGACCGCGACCCAATCGTGGTCCACGACGTTTGCCGTGTGATCGTTGGCGGCTGCGTGCGCTGATGACGCACCGTCCGGATGCAGGCCAACATCCTCGGGGCGCCGCCGCACCAGCAGGTTGAGTGGGAGAAGTACAACGAACACGACAACGCCCAGGGCGAAGCACGCGGTGCGCCAACCGGATCGCGTGATCAGGGTCTGCAGCCATGGCAGCAGGATCATCGAACCGACGCCGACACCGGAGAATGCCAGGCTCATGGCGAGACCGCGGTTGCGCACAAACCAGTTCGGCAGGAACAGGCCTTGTCCTGTATAGCCGAGGCAAACGCTGCCGCTGCCAACCAGCAGACCTAACGTCGCATAGAGTTGCCACGGCTGCTGGACCAATGGTGCCAGCAACAGGCCGGCGCCGGTGAGGACGACGCCGAGCTCATTGACGATCATCGGGCCACGCCGGTCCATCAATTTTCCCAATGCGGGGCTGAGCATCGCCGAAACGATGAAGCCGAAGGAAAAGGCGCCTGCGGTAACGCCTCGCGGCCAGCCGAACTCATCCAGTATCGGCGGGAACAGAAGGGAGAACGCCGTGCGGGCATTGATAGCGATGCCCATCGTGATGAACACGACTAGCACGACTACCCAACCATAGAAGAATGGCAGGCGAGCGTAGATGGAGCGGGGTGCGGTCATTTGTCCCTTGCTTTCCGTCGTGCCTCGCGCGCATGCCGTTCGCCGTACTTCATTCCCTCCAGCTTGAGGCCGTCCGGGTCGAGGAAGAACACCGCGTAATAGTCGTCATAGTACTCACCAGCCGGATCAACGATAGTGGCGCCGAGTTCGGTCAGGAATGCCTGAAGCTGGTCAACATCCTTGCGGCTGCGGAGCTGGAATGCGTAGTGGTGGAACCCGATATTGCCGTTGCGGTACTTATGCTTCCTTCCTTCCACATCCGCCGGGTAGATCCAAAACCGCGTCTTGCCATTGGTCCAGCCGATCGCTTCCGGGTACTTGTCGGAGATTTCAAAGCCCATGAAGGTGAAGAGTTTGCCATAGAACTTCTTCGACTTCTGGTAGTCGCTTACTCTGATCACGAGGTGATCGATCCCGACAACACGCACCATGGTAATTCTCTCCCAGCTTGGCCAAGGCATATCACAATCGAGGATTTGATTAAGGTTGGTGGGCGGACAATAATGCTTTCAATCTCAAATGGGGGCTCCGGATGCGGGGAACGTTTTGGCGGACAGCAGGCGTGGCCGCCGCTGTGGTCCTGCTGCTTTGCGCGCAGGCGCCGCGAGACGACGGAGATCCGGCGGTTGCGGCGAGCCTTGCGCAAATGCTGCGTTCAGCGCGCGCTGTGATTTCAGCGAACCAGACGCTGATCAATGATCCCGATAAGGGGGACAAGGGCCTGACGGGGCAAGTCGTGCTGGCGCAGACGGTCAAGCTGTATCAGAGCGCCACCGGCACCGATCCGATGACGATCGATCCGAAGTCGCGCGAGGCGCGTCTGCTGCACGATCAGATGGATGCAATCGTGGAGGTGGTGGATGCAAATCAGACGACGATCAATGCGAAAGGCGTTGGGTTCAAGGCGTTTATTCCGGCGGTATTCGCGCGGCTGGTGAATGAGGCGTTTGCGCGGCGTGCGGGCGACGAAGCCACGATCAAGGTGACTGCGCCGGAGGACCTGGTGCGCAACCGCAAGGCGTTGCCGGACAAGTGGGAGCTTCAGGTCATCGATTCGAAATTCATGGCGCCTGGCTGGCCGAAGGGGAAGTCTTATGAGGCGGTGGTCGATGAGAACGGGCACCAGGTGTTTCGCATGATGGCACCGGAGTATTACGCAGCGTCCTGTTTGTCCTGCCACGGCGATCCAAAAGGTTCGATGGATATCACCGGCTATCCGCGTGAAGGCGGCAAGGAAGGCGACCTTGGCGGCGTGATCAGCGTAACTCTGGCGAACTGAGTCTCCACCATGTTCAATCGGCTGTCCATCGGCACCAGGCTCCTTGTTCTATCGGTGACGCTGTTGCTGCTGATTGGCGGTAGCAACTACTACCTGTCCGACACGTTACGGGGCGCTTCCCGTGAGGCGCTGAATGCCGATGGGATCGTTCGGCAGATCGAGACAGCCAATGCGGTGCGTGCGGCGTTCAGTGATCTGCGATATTGGCGAGCCGACCAGGCTCTGAGCTTGTTGATGCTGTCGCAGCGCAATGCCGAGGCGGCGCGGAAGCGTCTCGATGGCCTCCTTGATCGGCTTGGCTCTGCCAATCCTGACGCGGCGGCAACGTTGCGTCATGAGGTGGCGGATTTCGATGATCTCGCCGGACAGGCGATCGATGCCTATACGCAGGACAAGCGTGTGATCGGCAATCTGCTGTTCGCGCACGCCCGCGAGCACAGCCTGAAGGCGGACGCTCTTCTCGCGAACCTGGAACGCAGCCTGGAGGTAGAAGAGCATTCGGCGCGTGACAAGCTGTTGCGGAGTGCAGAAACCGCGACGCGAATCGCGCCAAGCGTCACCGCGTTTGCCGTATTTATTGGCGCGGTGCTGACACTGCTGATCCTACGCTCGATCCTGGTTCCGTTGCGCGTACTGGTCGCGGCTGTGCGTGCGATCAGCTCGGGGAACACGTCGGTGGAGCTGCCGGCGCTGTCGCGCGATGAATTCGGCGAAATGACCAACGCGCTGCATCTTTTTCGCGATAGCATGGCGGCACGGGATCGGCTTGAGCGTGAGGCCGAGCATCAACGCCGGACCATCCAGCAGGCGATCGAATGCCTGAACGAAGGCTTCGTGTTATATGGGCCGGATGACAAGCTGCTGCTCTGCAATTCGAGGTATCATGAGATCTACCACGGCATTGCCGACTTTGCGGTGCCCGGGGTTTCATTCCGGGAGATACTTCGGGCGGCTGCGCTGCGGGGGGCGATCAGCACCGGAGGCCTGCCGGTGGATGAATGGGTCGAATGGCGTCTACAGAACCGTGTCGATCCGCATGGCGTGCATGAATATCAGGCGGGTGATCGCTGGGTGCGCGTTGCCGAGCGCAAGACTTATGATGGCGGTACGGTCGCGGTCCACGCGGATATCACGGAACTGAAGCGCCGTCAGGAAGAGCTGGGGCAGGCCAAGGACGATGCCGAACAGGCAACGCAGGTGAAGTCAGAGTTCCTGGCGAACATGAGCCACGAACTGCGCACACCGCTCAATGCGATCATCGGCTACAGCCAGATCCTCCAGGAAGATGCCGAGGATTCCGGTGAGACTGCGATGCTCCCCGATCTGAAAAAGATCGAGAATGCTGGTAACCATCTGCTTGAGCTGATCAACAGCATTCTCGATCTGTCGAAGATTGAGGCCGGGCGTATGGAGGTGTTCATTGAGACGGTGGATGTCGCCGCTCTGACGGAAGATGTGCGGATGATGGTCGAGCCGCTGGCAGCGAAGAATGCCAACCAGCTTATTGTGACGTGTGTGCCGGAGACCGGTTCGCTGTCGACCGACATGACCAAGCTGAAGCAGTCGCTGCTGAACCTGCTCAGCAATGCCAGCAAGTTCACTGAGAAGGGCACGGTGCGCCTGGACGTTCAGAGGCGGGCCGACGCCAGTGGCGAATGGGTGGATTTCGCCGTCAGCGATACCGGCATCGGCATGACCGAGGCCCAGCTTGGGAAGCTGTTCCAGGCATTCAGCCAGGCGGATAGCTCCACGACCCGGCGATTTGGTGGCACGGGACTGGGGCTGGCGATCACGCGCAGCTTTGTGCGCATGCTTGGTGGTGATGTGACGGTGACAAGCCGCGAGGGCGAAGGATCGACCTTCGTGTTGAGGCTGCCGGCTGCGACGCCTCGGCAATCGAGTGAAGTTTATGCACCGGCCGGGCCGGAAATGCAGGCGACTGTGCTGATTGTGGACGACGATCCGGCGGCGCAACATATCATCGGGACGCATCTGGCACGCGATGGGTATCGATTGATCTACGCCTCATCGGGTCAGGAAGCGATGACGATGGCGCGTCAACATCGGCCCGATGCGATCACGCTCGACATCATGATGCCGCAGGTCGACGGGTGGGGTGTCTTGCACATGCTGAAGGGCGATCCGGAGCTGGCCTCGATCCCTGTCGTGCTGGTGACGGCAAATCACGCTGCCAGTCTGGGATTCGAATTGGGTGCCGTGGCGTTCCTCACCAAACCGGTAGACCGCGAGGCGTTGCTGGATGTGATGCGACGGTGCTGTTCGGGGAACAATCGTGGCGTCGTGTTGGTTGTTGAAGATGATTTGGAGACACGGGAACTGACGGAACGCACCGTTGATAAGCTGGGCTACGGCGTTGCTCATGCGTCCAATGGGCGGCAGGCGCTGACGTGGCTGGAAGCTAACCTGCCACCCCTGCTGATCCTGCTCGATCTGCTGATGCCGGAGATGGATGGATTTGCTTTCCTGGAGCGGCTGCGCTCACAGCCGGAGTGGCAGAACATTCCGGTGATCGTCGTGACAGCAAAGCAGCTTACAGCCGAGGAACGGCAATGGCTCGGCCAGACGACGCAGCAGGTCGTCACGAAAGGGCAGAGCGCCCATGTTGACTTGTCGCAGGCGGTGCGCACGGTTCTTGCGCGTGTTGCTCCTGCGCCGGCAGCGTGAGCAAAGCGATGGCAAAGATACTATTGGTTGAAGATAACGAGATGAACCGCGACATGCTGACGCGGCGTCTGGTGCGGAATGGCCACATCGTTGTTGTGGCTGTTGATGGCGAGCAGGGTGTCGCGATGGCGTCGAGTGAGGCGCCCGATATTGTGCTGATGGATATGAGCTTGCCGGTGCTCGATGGCTGGTCGGCGACACGCCGCCTCCGTGCGGAACCGGCGACACGGGACATTCCTGTCATCGCGCTGACCGCGCACGCGATGTCGGGCGATCGCGAGAAGGCGCTCGAGGCTGGGTGCAACGATTACGATACGAAGCCGGTCGATCTGCCTCGATTGTTGGGGAAGATCGCGGCGCTGGTTGGAGGGTAGGCAGCGAAACCCATCGGTCGGGTGTTACGGCCGCCTGATGACCAGCATTGTCACATCATCAGTCTGTGGCGTGTCACCGGCGAATCCGAACACGCGCTCGGTCAACGTTGCGGTCAGTGATGCGGCGGGCAGGTGGCCAACCTCGTGCAGATCGGCAACCAGGCGATCGAGGCCATAGCTTTCACCAGACGGCTCCAGCATGTCGGGCACGCCGTCACTGATGATCAACATGCCATCGCCCTGAGCGATCCCAAGTTCGGCATCGCGGAACCGCGCCGCCTCCACCACACCCAGAGGTGGACTATTGATGCTGGCAAGCTCGGCAGGCGGCTTGTCCCCATGCAACAGGAACGGCCGGACGTGGCCGCAATTGACATAGCGCAGCACGCCAGTACGGAGATCGATAAATCCGAAGAACAGCGTGACGAACATGCAGAGCGGATTGTTCTTGCAAAGTTCCGTGTTCATCGCGGCGGCGATTTGTGACGGGTTGGGCTGATGTCCGGTCGCGTCGATGTATTGCAGCGTGGCGGCGCGCAACAGGCTGCGTGTGCGCGCCATGAACAAGGCCGCGGGCATGCCCTTGTCCGACACGTCGCCCAGGGCAATGCACAAGGTATTTTCGTCCAACGAGAAGCAGTCGTAGAGATCGCCGCCAACCTCGCGGGCCGGGTGCATCACCGCATGCACGTCGATCGGCACGCCATCGGCGGCAGAAGGGAACTCTGTCGGCACCATGCTGAGCTGTTGCCGGCGCGCCTCGGCCAGCTCAGCTTCCATGCGGTTGAGCTGCCGGCGGACTTCGGCGCGCAACGCCTTCTTTTCCAGCACGGAGCCGAGGCGCGCGCGCAACAGAACCGGATTGAACGGCTTGGGCAGGTAATCCTCGGCACCCAGCTCCAGGCAGCGCACCACGGTATCGAGTTCCGTTGCCGCCGAAATCATGATCACCGGTGTGTCCTCCAGCCGGTTCTCACCGCGCAACTGTTCCAGCACCTCGATGCCGCTCTTCCGCGGCATCATCACGTCGAGCAGCATAGCATCGAACGGCGTCGCGGCGTTCATCGCCAGCGCTTCCTCGCCGTCGCAGGCGATCATGACCTGCTCGTAGCCCAGGCGCTTCAGACGCCGGCTGAGCATTTCCCGGTTATCGGGATTATCGTCCACCACAAGCAATTTCACATTGGCTGAATGCACGATGTTGCCCTCTCTGGGCGGGACCAATTGTCGAAAGATGACATTCCGATGTCGTTGTTGCAAAGCTTTGACGAACGCGGCATTTAGGATATGAGGGCAATACCGGCACAATGGGGAGTTGCAGGATGAAAATGGATGTCGAACAGCTTTCCCAGGGCGTGGTCAAGGTAATCCTGGAAGGCCGGCTCGATATCACGGGTGCCGGCGTGATCGACCTGCAGTTCAGTGCGATCGCTGGATCCCACCGTGGCGTGGTCGTCGATATGACCAATGTGAGCTTCCTCGCTTCGATCGGCATTCGCACGCTGCTGCTGGGGGCGAAGACGGTCCAGCGCCGTGGCGGCACCTTTGTCCTGTTGAATCCGGTGGACGAAGTGGAGAAGGTGTTGGAGGTGACGGGCGTTACCGATCTGATGCCGATCTTCCATGACAATGATGCAGCGTTGGCGGCGGTGGCAGCATAGGGCTGCACGAGACCTATACTCGTGGTGACGGACATTCACTCACTGATATTGCGGAACGATCGTGATGAGCTTGCGCGCATGATGGCGTGGATAGACACCATCGTCGCGCCGCTGGAGCTGTCCCCGGAAACGACCTACGCGCTGCAGCTTTGCCTGGAAGAGGCGGTGGTCAACATCCTTTCCTACGCCTTTCCGCCTGAGACGCAGCATAGTGTACGCATCGACGTTTGGCGTGAATGCAACAACGTCATCGCGGCAATCACCGATGACGGCGAACCGTTCGATCCGCTGGCGCAAGAGCTGCCGGAGCAGCCAACCGATCTGGGGTCCGCACAGATCGGCGGATTGGGGATCAAGCTGATGCGAAGCTTCGCCGCACATATCGCCTATCAGCGCGTGGGAGAAACCAACCGGCTGACGCTGTCGTTTGCCGGATAGCGTTCAGCCGCGCCGGCGTTGCGCGGCGAGAACGGTGTTTTCGAGCAGACAGGCGATAGTCATTGGGCCAACGCCACCAGGTACGGGGCTGATCGCACCGGCAACCGCGACGGCCTCTGAGAAAGCAACATCGCCGACGAGTTTTCCGTCAGACAACCGGTTGATCCCCACATCAATCACCGTGGCGCCGGGCGCGATCCAGTCGCCGCGGACCAGTTGCGGCTTGCCAACGGCCGCCACCACGATGTCCGCGCGGCGACACTCGGCGCGCAGGTCGCGCGTGCGCGAATGCGCCACGGTGACAGTCGCGTTGCCGGCCAGCAGCAGTGAGGTCAGCGGCCGGCCGACGATCGTCGAGCGTCCCATGATCAGCGCATGCGCGCCCTCCAGTGGGATAGCGGATGCTGCCAGCAGCTTCATCACCCCAAGGGGCGTGCAGGGAACCAGGTTAGGATGGCCACTCGCCAAGCGACCGACGTTCAACGGGTGGAAACCGTCAACGTCCTTGGCGGGGTCGATCGCCTCTACCACGACCTGGATATCGATGTGCGCGGGAAGCGGCAGTTGCACCAGGATGCCATCGACCGCGGCATCCGCATTCAGTTTGGCGATGCGGTCCAGCAATTCCGGCTCGGATGTGTTGGCAGGCAATCGGATTGTTTGCACCACAATGCCGGTCGCATTTGCCGCGCGGTCCTTGGTGCGCACATAGACGGCGCTTGCGGGATCGTCGCCGACCAGCACGACGACCAGGCCAGGTCGATAGGGCAACGCCGCTACCTGTTCCGCAATGCGCGCGCGGAGCGCCGCCGCGACTGCGGTACCATCGATGATGCGGGCGGTCATAGCGTCGTCAGCCTGGCTATGAGCGCAGTCGGATCACCGACGACACGCAGTGTCTTGTCGCGGCTGCTCGCACCCATGGCGACACTGACTGTGGACGGTGCTACCTCCAGCAGGTCCGCGAGGATCTTGCAGGCAGCTCGGTTGGCGCGCCCGCCGTCCGGCGGCTCGGCGACGCCAATGCGCAAACGATCGCTGCCGGAGCCTTGCAAACCCGGCCGCCGCGAGCGCGGCTGCACCTTGACGGAGACCGAAACCCCATTATCCAGAGCCCGCCAGAACACGGCTAGAAGACCAGCGGCTGCCAGGCTCCATACGTGATGGCGGCATGTACTTTGAACAGTAGCGGCAGAACCACAATCTGGATCAGCACGACCACAACCCACGGACTGATATCGATCCCGCCAAAACTGGGCAGCAGATTACGAATCGGCCGCAAGATGGGCTCGGTCACACGGTACAGGAAGTCGCCAATCGTCCAGACGATCCGGTTGCGCGTGTCCAACACGCCAAAGGCCGCCAGAATACTGAACAGGGCAGCCAGGATGATTGCCCACTTATACAAGTTGACCACATAGTAGAGCAGTTCGAACAAGATATCGATCACGCTTGCCCCTCCGAGGCGTCGGCGGAAGCTAGCTTCGAGCCATTTGGTGCGCAACCTGCACGACCGGTGGTGCCTGGGGGGTTGCCTCCTGCGTCCCAAACTATCGTCATGGCCGGGCGTGTCCCGGCTACCCGTAGCGGCAAGTTGCTGGTCGGTGCGGCCAACTGCCCATAGGCTCCAGCTTGATGCGCCCGCGATCGAAGGTTTGTGCCGTTACGGGTGGCCGGGACACGCCCGGCAATGACGATCGCTAGGCCACCGTCGTGCCCGGCTTGACTTTCGGGGAGGCGTCTGAGCATTGTCCGCGCCCCTGCGGGGCGGGGCTGTAGCTCAGTTGGGAGAGCGCCTCGTTCGCAATGAGGAGGCCAGGGGTTCGAATCCCCTCAGCTCCACCACCGTCCCGCTATTTCAATCAGTTGGCATTCACGATCGGCGGGAGCTGGTGAGGAAGTTCGGCACCCAGGAGCCGCACCTTGCCCGTGCGCTCGCTGCTGGTAGAGCCCTCCGGCTTCCAGGACTTTCGTTGCGTGCCGGAATGAAACGCCTAAACTGGCAAGTCTTGATCGCACTGCCCGCCACCACGGTAGAAGATCTGGCACTTGGGAAGCGGAAGCGGCGGCGCACGCCAAACCGGGTAGGCTGTCCGGATATGCAGGTCACCGTCGTTGTGCATCAGTTTCATGTAAACGAACTGCACGATCTTATCTGCGGTTTCTGGCTTGGTGGCTGGGCCGATTTCCGGGAGGCTTTAAATCGTGGTCAGCTTCATCTTGAACATCTGATTAGCCACGTTGATCTTGGTGAATACATACCAAACCTTACTTCCATTAAGGTAGATCAGTGTATTCTGCCCGGCTTGGGAATTGATTGCGAAGGTGACGGCCTTGATCTGGGAGCCGTCAAAAGCGCCAACAGTCCCCTTCCGTTCCGAGACGGCACGCTCCTCCAAATCCAATACACTCGTGCTCTCGCGCCCCCTGCCGACTGCGACCACCTCATGAAGGCTTTCCGAGTGGCCTGCGCCACCTTCGCCCGCGAGGCCCTTGCCTTCGCTTTGCTTCAGGATTTTGCCAACCTCTTCTTCCGTATAGCTGCGCACCAACCCCACGTCGTGTCCTCCGTATATTTTCACGACGAAGCTATCGTGCCTCATACTTCTATAGCTTCCTCGGAATGAACTTAGGCTATGCCACGCGAAGCGCAGTTTGCAACGGCAAATCATCCCGGGCCAAAATGTCAGTTAGAGATCAACGCCGTGAGGCAATGTTCGCGCGGTGCATGGTGGGGCGGTGGATGGGGGGGCGCGAGCGTGCGTCTGGAAAGCGCAGGCTCGGTGTGCCACGGTGCGCCGGAAAATAACTGGAGGTGTGCCATGAGCCAGGCCGAGATCGCCGACAGCAAGGTTGCCGCGGACATCGAAAAAGCATCGTCGCCCTATGTGCCGACGCTTCAGCGCACGGCGGGGCAGCCGCCGCCGATCGCGGCAAACGGCGGCCTGTCCTACATGTCGTTCGACCGTGAGGGCGATGCGGGAACCGCCAAGGCGCTCGACGATGCCCTTGCGCAGATCGCCGAGGGCGAAGGCCAGCGCGTTACCGACATGATCAACAGCGTGCCGCCAGGAGCCCCGATCAAGACAAAGTGGGGCCTCGGGTTCCGGAAATCCGACGAGTGCGCGGATTACATACGCAAGAACAACGCCATCAAGGCCCCCGAAGG
Source organism: uncultured Alphaproteobacteria bacterium (assembly GCA_963733475.1). Lineage (GTDB taxonomy): Bacteria > Pseudomonadota > Alphaproteobacteria > Acetobacterales > Acetobacteraceae > JAMXLO01. Next base: position 18,073 of record CAVTEC010000050.1, read on the forward strand.
CGGCGTCGCGCTGCCGCTGCCGTATACCGTCTACGAGCGGCCGACCTACTCCATTGTGCCGTCCAACGCTGTCTGGCGGGACCCGGCGCGTGCCGACGTAGCGGCGATCCTGCGCAAGAACGAGGCGGACAACCGGCGGCGGGACCTCTGGTTCCCGCAGGTGATGCGCGACGCGCGGCGCATCGGCGAGTACTATCCGGGCCTCGCGCCCGACAGTGCCGAATGCATGGATCGGCTCGGCGTCTCGCTGGCGCATCTCAAGTCCAAGTGCTCGAATTTCTACGACGCGGCGGAGGTGGAGCGCGTGTTCTACCCCGAGATCGAGAAGCTGCTGCTCGAGTTCTTCCCGGATGCGACCGATGCGCTGGTCTATAATCACGACGTCTTCGACAAGGACTACGCGGGCGACCGCACGGAAGACCAGGACAACAAGAACCCGGGTGTGAACGCCCGTTACGCCACCCTCGTGCATAACGACCTGAACGATAACAGCGGCCGCGTGCGCTGCCGCGAGCTGCTCGCCAAGAATCTGCGGAATTTTGGGCGTGAGCAGCACTACACGGAGGAAGAAGCCGACGAGAAGATGTCGCGGCGGTTCGTGTCGATCAATCTCGCCAAGCCGATGGAGACAGTCGAGCAGTTTCCCTTCATACTCTGCGCTTGGCCTTCCTTCGCCGACCAGCCGTACATCACCAACTATCGTATCTACGACGACCGCGTCGGCGAGACCACGCGCTTCACGTATCGTCCCGACCACGAGTGGTACTGGTTTCCCCAGCAGAAGCCCAACGAGGTCTCGATGCTGAAATGTTATAACTCGGTGACCGACGGCTCCGTGTCGCGCTATTCTTTCCATACTGCGTGCATCGACCCGACCGTGCCGCTCGACGCGAGATGCCGCAAGAACGTCGTGGTCCGGGCCTTTATCTTCTTCTAGGAAGCCACCACTGCTTTGGCGCCGCGGGGATGAGGTCGAACCAACCCACGCCCGCGGCCGCCCGTTTGCTGGCGTGCAACGGTCTGCTGCATGATATTCCTGCGTCCAACGAAGCAGGAAAACACGCATGTTGATGAGCACCGACCGGATCCTGGTCAGTCACGTCGGCAGTCTGCCGCGTGCCGAACGATTGGCCGATCTGCTGATCCGCCAGGAAGCCGGCGAGACGATTGATACCGCCGAGCTCGCCCGTGAGGTGGAGACGGCAACCGCGTATGTGACCGGCAAACAGGTCGAAGCTGGCGTTGACGTGGGCAACGATGGGGAACAGTCGCGCGTCAGCTTCCAGACCTATGTTCCGCGATGCCTGTGCGGCTTCGGCGGCGAGTCCAAACGTCCGCCGGCGCGGGACCAGCTTGAATTCCCAAGCTGGGTCCAGCAGACCGCGATGCGTTTTCCGCACTCGGCGCGAGTCATAAACGCGCCGGCCGCGCAGTCGGATGTGAGGTATGTCAACAGCGCGCCGATCAAGCAAGATGCCGAGAGGCTCAAGCGCATGGGAAGCGGCTTCAGCGAATGCTTCATGACGGCGCCGTCACCGGGCATCGTCGCGACGACGATGCTCAATCAGCATTACGAGAGCCACGAGGCCTATCTGATGGCCCTGGCGAAGGCGCTGTCCAACGAATATCGCGCCATCCACGAGGCCGGACTGATCCTGCAGATCGACGCTCCCGACCTGGCGATGGAGCGGCATCGGTTTTTTAACCGTCTGACTGAAGCCGAATTCCTGCGGCAGCTCGAACTGCATATCGCGGCGATCAATGTGGGTATCGAGGGCATTCCCCGCGACCGCATCCGGCTCCATGTCTGCTGGGGCAACAATGACGGGCCGCATATCTACGACATCGCGATGGCGGCGATCCTGCCGGAGTTGTACCGTGCCAACGTCGGAGCACTGTCCATCGAGTTCGCCAATCCCAGGCACCAGCACGAATACGATGCACTGCGCAGCAATCCGTTGCCCGCGCATATGCTGCTGATGCCTGGCGTTCTCGATACCACAACGAATTTCGTGGAGCATCCGGAACTTGTCGCCCGGCGGATCGAGCAAGCCGCGTCCGTGGTCGGCGACCGTGAGCGGGTGATCGCCGGAACGGATTGTGGCTTTGGCACGTTCGCCGGCCGCGAATACGTGGCGGAGGAGATCGTCTGGGTGAAGCTCGCCGCAGCCGCCGAGGGGGCGCGCATCGCATCGCGCCGGTTGTGGGGCCGGGCTGGCGAGAGATGACGCCTTGGGGGAAGGCAACGTCCTTGCGCCCAACTGTCATTGCGAGGAGCGTAGCGACGAAGCAATCTCGCTGTCACAGCGCACTCACCTCGGGATTGCTTCGTCGCATTCGCTCCTCGCAATGACACAGCGCGGAACTTCTGATAGCGTGTACTAGTCGCCAAGATCAGCCACAATAGCTACTAATGTTCACGCTGCGACCTCTTCGGGTTGGAACAGGTCAGCCCTAAGGAACGCGCCACTTGCCTCGAATGCTGATCGCCGTCGTGGCGATGTTCCTGCAACAGACCTGCGGCTCGGTTGGGAGAGTGCTGCCTGCCGTGCTCGCTCCGCTGATCATCCTTGAATTGCACGCCGATCCTTCATGGGTCGGGGTCTATTTCGGCCTGACGGCTATCGCCGCGCTGATCGGGCAACTTGGATCGGGTGGGTTCATCATCCGCCACGGTGCCATTCGCATGAGCCAGGTCGCACTGCTCTCGACTGGTGGAGGGATGGCCGTCGCGATCGTCGGAGGCGCGGCTGGCTTCGTGCTATCGGCTCTGGTCGGCAACGGTATCGCCGCCGTCGCCACTCCCGCCAGTTCCCAATTGCTCGGCAGGTGGGCGGTGAGGCGATACGCACCGTTTGCATTCTCGGTCACGCAGACTGCCATCCCGGCGGGCATTCTGCTCGGTGGCTGGCTCGGCCCGGCGCTTGCCCACTCATTGGGATGGCGCGGCACGATGCTGGTCAGCGCAGGTGCCTGCTGGCTCTCGGCCCTGCTTTTGCAACCGCTGCACGGACGGCTCGATACCGATCCGTCGCCGAACCATGCGATCCACCTGTCGGATTTCGTGACAACGATCACAGGCGTGCTGGCGGTACGTGAGTTACGCTCTCTCTCCTTCGCCTGCTTTGCGTTCAACGGGCTTCAGGCGGTCTTCATTGCCTACTTCGTGACGTACCTCACTGTGCTCGGATACGACCTCGTGGCGGCTGGAGCGTTGTTCTCCACGGTCATCGCGATCGCCATCCCGTGCCGCATCCTGTGGGGCTGGATTGGTAGCTTCTATGTCGCACCCCGCTTCGTGATGTCCTGGCTGGCGTTCGGAATGGCTGGCAGCGTTGTACTGGTCGGTGCGTTCGACAAGACGTGGCCCACGCTTGCCATAGGGGTGGTCACCGGCATGCTCAGCGCAACGGCGATGTCCTGGCACGGTATACTGTTGTCGGAGTCCGCCCGCCTGGCCCCTTTCGGCCGGGCTGGCGCGGTCACTGGCGGCGTTCTGTCATTTGGTCAGATGGGAGCGTTCCTGTGCCCGTCGGTGTTCGCATTACTCCTGCGCCTCTCGGGTGGTTATGCCGCCGGCTGGGCAGTCTGCGCCATTCCAGCAGTCCTCGTCGGGATGGACCTGTTGCGCCGAGCGAAGGGTGGAGCTGCGTCGTCAGTGTGAATCTGCACGTTCTGAAGGCCCAATAATCTAGCCGTGGTTCCCGCGCGATCGCGAGGAGAGCCCAGTGACGCTGTCGATAATCAGGATTTGTGGCGCAAGCCCATGCGCTCGAGACGCGGCAGCACTTCAGCGCAGAAGAACGGCAGCTCGTCGACGTAGTTCGTGACGGATACCGCAATGCCGGTCAGTCCCGCGGCACTTAGCCGCGCGAGTTCACCGGCCACGGTGTCGGGGTCGCCGATGATCGGCAGTCCGCTCAGTCCATGCGCAGTATGGCGCCGAAGCCGCGTAAACTCTTCATCGCCCAACGTCTCGCGCGTCTGGTTCTTCAGGCGCATGATGTTGTCCACCGCGTCCCAGTCGGCGTTCTCGAACGTGCAGTGTTGGTAATAGTCTTGCGCGTCAGTCGACGTTGCGCGGCACGACACCACGCCAACGGTATAGACATCGATTTCGCGTCCATGCGCCCGTGCCTGACGCTTCACGCGTTCTACCTGCTGCGCCGTATCGTCAAACGTGTCCTTGGCGGTGGACAGGAACAGCGCATCGCAGTTGCGGATCGCGAACCCCTGGCCGGTCGGCGAAGCTCCAGCATTCATGATCACGGGCCGCGAACCGCCGAAGGGCTTCGGCCGTGCTTCAACTTTCTTCAGCTTGACGTATTCGCCGTCGAAGTCGAATGGCTCGATCTCCGACCATATCCGCTTGATCGCATCCAGCCACTCTTGCGCATAGGCGTAACGCGCTTCGTGCTCAAGCTGCGTTACGCCGAACATCTCGAACTCGCCTTCGTTCCAGCCGCAGACAATGTTCAGACCAAACCGGCCGTGGCCGATATTATCCTCGGTCACCATTTGCTTGGCAGCGATAATCGGATGGAACAGAGGCGCATGCACCGTGCCGAACACATTCACTCGGCGCGTCTTGGCCAACAGACCCGCTGCCCAGGTGATTGTCTCGAATGTGGCGCCCTGATAGTCCGTCTCGCCACCGTAGCCTTTCCATCGCCCGACCGGCAGCAGGAAGTCGATGCCGCTTTCATCAGCCAGCTCGGCCAATCGCACGCAATCATCCCAACTACCGGACCAACGCTCTGGCACTTTGGTTACCGCGCGCCCAGACGAACAGTTGGCGCCGAACATGCCAAGCTTCAGCTTATGGGGACTGCGGAGCGACAGCCGCTCGCGCATTGAAAGCGGCGTCACTGCTTCGATCGCAGCATGCCGCGCATGGTGGCCGGATCGTAGCCAGAGCGTACACGCACATCGACCACGACAGGCTGTCCGCCCCGAGCCCCGGCGACTGCTTCCGCCAAAGTCGAAGCCAGCGTCTTTGGATCTTCGATCGGGCCGAATGCCAAGGCACCCTGCGCGCGCGCCATCATCGCCAGATCGACGTCAGGCCCCGTGATGTGCTGGCCGATCCACTTGTTGGCGACGAGGCGTCCGCGTTGGCGGGCCATCCGCTCCTGGTGCACCTCGTCATTGTAGAAGGACCGATTGTTGGCAACGACGATCAGCAGCGGCAGTCCATAATGCGCCGCGGTCCACAACGCGGTGACGCCCATCAGGAAATCACCATCGCCCATCACAGCGATCGGTAGCCGCGACGAACCGTGCAATGCCAGCGCCACGCCGACGATCAATCCGGGTCCCGAACCGAGGCCTGCGCCGCCATCATGTCCGAGATAATCGAGTGGATGCTCAATCTTCCACAGACGGCCGGCCCAGGCATTCGGGCCGCGCACCAGACAGACCTCCCGGCCCGATGTCGCATCCGCAAGCGCAGCGGCGAGCGTCGGCACCGTGATCATGCTGTCCTCGGCCGGTGGCGATATGGCCGGTGGAGGTTCCCGTCCGCTCACCCAGCCGGGGCTCTTGCGCGGACCAAGCCGTTCCATGGCTTGCAGCAAAGCGGCCGCGGTCGGATCGGGCTCACTCATCAGATACAGATCGACTGGCGGCAGACCTTGGTGGTCCATGCTCCAGCCATTGTGGACGTGCTGATCGGCCGAGATCTGAATCACTGTCGCCGGAATCTGCTGTCCAGGCCACGCGGTTTTCAAAATGCCGGCAAGGTCGACCCAATCGAGGCTGAGGATCACATCCGCCTCGCGCAGCAGAGCAAGCGTTGCTTCGGTCGGATTGCCACCCGCAGGTGGACCGTGCAGCGGATGCGTGGTCGGAAACGCCGCTGCTGTCTTCAGGTCGGTAAGCACGACCGCACCAGCGGTTTCGGCCAGCCGAATACGCTTCGCCCAATCGGCTTCATTGCGCGACACTCGTCCGGCGAGGATTATCGGCCGTTCCGCGTCCAGCAATCGCCGTGCGGCTGTCTCGACTGCCGTGGGTTCGGGCAATACCGGCGGTGGCGGGCGGAAACGCTTCGGATCTGGCAACGCCGGCACCGCGTCGAGCTTGGATTCCTGCAAACCGGCGTCGAGGCAGACATAGGTTGGCCCGTGAGGCGGGGTCTGCGCGATCAGCATCGCGCGAAGCAGCGATTCAATTGCAGCTTCGGCCGAGGCGGGTTGATCGTCCCACTTGGTATACGAGCGGATCAGCGCGCCTTGATCCTTCGCCGTATGAATCCAGTCGATCCATGGCCGGCGTTTTGATGCATCGACCGGCCCGGTGGCGCCAAGCACCAGCATCGGCACCCGATCACACCAGGCATTGAAGATCGCCATAGTAGCATGCATCAACCCGACATTGCTGTGGACGATTGCCGCCATCGGACGACCGGTTACCTTCGCCCAGCCGTGCGCAATGGCAACCGCATGCTCCTCATGCAGGCAGAGCAACATCTGCGGCCGCTCATTGCCTAGATCGTTCACCAGACTGTCGTGCAGTCCTCGATAGCTCGCGCCGGGGTTCAGCGCGGCATAGGGCAGATCGAGCGCGCGCAACATGCGAGCGACGACATCGCTGGCCCAAACACCGTCGGAGCCGGTGGGAAGCGGCCGCTCGACATCAGCCGGACCGGCGGGTGAGTTGCGCAGGCTTGGCGTTTCGCTGGTCATGCAACGTCCTCTATTGCGGCTTCTTCAGGTCGTTCAGGATTTCACTCGGATGCGTCGGTGTCCACGGTGTCCACGGCGTTATGCCGCTGCCGGAAGGAAAGCCGTGGATGCTGGGCCGCGCCCCGTAGGCGCTAACTTAAGGTCACAGGCCCGACCACACTATCCTCATGGCCGGGCCTGTCCCGGTCATGACGGCGGTTTGGACGCCGTCGCCCCTATCTTAGCTGGACTTTGGCCGTTTACGCGGCATAGCAGGCGAGGTTAATCAAGCGATCGATCGTGGGCAGGGAAATTTTCGTATCATCTTGTGTGTGACTCGATGTTTCGAAATTGCCCTGTGTCCATAGCTCGCGACGCACTGTGGCCAGAGCATCACTGAATGTGAGCAATGGCTTTGGGTACCAGCTGGCGGTGCGTGGCGCAGGTGCACCAGTGGCATAGAGGTCGTTGGCCCACAAGGTGATCAGAGAGAACAGGCCAAGGAGGGCGGGCGTGGTACGCGCGATGGCAGGGTCGGACCATTGCCGTTGGGTCTCGACGCCGAGGTGACGGCGGACTTCGGCGAAGGTGACTTCGATGGACCAGCGGCGGACGAACCAGCGAAGGATATCGAGCGGGTTGGCATCGAGATCAGTGCACAGAAAAGCCTGTGGTTTGAATTCACCGGCGACGTCGCGAACCAGCACATAGCGGATCGGCACGAGACGGCCGGGATGGTGCCAGATGGCGGTACCGGAAACGATCTGTAGCAGCCGTTCACTGCGGCCATACCATCCATTCACCTTGAAGCGTCGCCAGCGCGTCCGCGAATTGGCGAGACGCTGAGCCAGCGTTGGCTGACGCCTGCCGACGACGCGTGGGCGACCGATTGTGCCGGCTCGGCGGTGCGCCGGCGGGTCGAACAGCCGGGCATCGAGACGCAGGCGGGTGATCATGCTGATCCGATGTCTCACGGCGTTGAGCAGTTCGATGGCAGCGAAGCCGCTATCGGTCACGGCGACGATCTTCCGCTCCGGAAGCCAGCGTGCGACCTGCAGCATGACCTGCCGGCCCCAGTCGGTGAGCTTCTTATGCCGCTGCTTGTGTTTGCGCGCATATCGCTCAGACGGTGCCAGGACGGTCAAGAACGGCAGTGCCCAGATGCGCCCGGCCCAGGGGATCTCGGGCAGCAGCATGACCGAGAGCCACCGCAAGCCACTGGCTTTAACGAAGTGGCTATCTGACGAGCGAACTGGATCGCGGTAGATACCGCGAGCCTTGATCTTGGCGCCCCAGCGCCGTTCGAGTGTGTCATCGAGACCGATGACGACTGGGCCGGCCGGGACAAGGGTGTCGATCAGCAGCCGCAGCAGACAACGCGCAATCCCACGACTGGACCAGCGGTTGCGGTTCAGCACCCGGTGGTAATTGGTGAAATGTGGGTCCTGTGCGAGTCCGGTGACGCGCAAGGCGGCGGCGACGGTGCGTCGTCCCGGGGTCAGGATGGCGCCGACAATCAGCACCAGCATGTGCTGCCAGGTCGGTGCGGTGAAGCCTTTCTGGAATGGCTGCATCCACGCAGCCAGTCTTATTGGCACGAGCCGGCTTAAACCTGCACCCGCCATATATTCCCCCGAATCGGTGCCCGGGGAGAGACTCGCCGGGGCCGAGGCGGCTGCGAATCCACCGATCGATCACGTTCGATTCAACGTCGCCGAAGCCCGCGTGACGGACTCGAGGCCATCACGGCAGGTTCTTCGCGGTCGATGGAGAACAAGGCGAAGCAAAGGAGGCAGAACGATGCAACGGGAGGACGTACTGCGCCGGTATCGCCATCTGCGTGCGATTGGCACAGACCACCACAGTGCAGCCCTGAAATTCCTTGCTCGGCCTGCCTTCGAGGAACATGCGAGACGCCTTGGATTGATGATGGGCCGGACGCTGATTGCCAACAGTGAGGAAGAGATGGCGCTGGTCTTCGACCTGGCTATCTACACGGCAAAAGACGACCGGAGCCGAGCCATCGATCGCTACGCGAAAGTAGCGCAACTGCCGCCCGACTCCGATGAGAGATCAATTCTCGACGCGATGTGCCATGCCCAGTTCTCGATCTGGCGGATCGCACGCCTACATGACACATGTGGTCTCGTGGTCAATGACGTGCTCCGTCAAGCGGAAGCCTGGCTAGGGCCTGTCATCAATTGAGCCGATGTCGTTCGGTGTGCGCCATCGGCGCATAGTGTTGGCCCTGTGAGTCCTGATTGCCACACTCAGCCTTCAATCGGCGCCGCGCGATGCGTAGCCGATTCCGGCGCGGCGGTTTCTTCGATTCATAGGCGGTCAGCTTGTGGGGAGCTGACCAATGCGGCGGTTCGGACTGCGCGACGACCAGTGGGAGCGGATCAAGGACCTGCTGCCCGGGCGCGAAGGCTCGGTCGGAGTGACCGCGGCAGACAATCGTTTGTTCGTGGATGCCGTGCTCTATCGGTACCGTACCGGGATGCCGTGGCGCGATCTGCCGGAGTGGTTCGGCGACGGGACAAAGGTCCACCTTCGGTTCAGCCGCTGGGCCAAAAGCGGTGTCTGGGAGCGGGTATTTCAACATCTCGCCGCAGACGCCGACAACGAATATGCGATGATCGACAGCACCATCGTGCGCGCTCATCAGCACAGCGCCGGCGCCCAAAAAAAGCCGGTGACGACCAGGCCATCGGGCGCTCGCGCGGCGGACTGAGCACCAAGATCCACGCTCTGGTCGACGCGCTGGGCAACCCGATCGGCCTCTTCCTGACCGGTGGCCAGGCACACGACTTGGTCGGGGCCGATCACCTGCTGCCCACGATGGCAGCCGATACGCTGATCGCCGACAAGGCGTTCGACGCCGACGAACGGGTCCTCGATCCACTGGCCGCTGCCGGCAAGACCGCAGTGATCCCGCCGCGAACCAACCGGTCCTTGCCGCGCGACTATGACCGAGAGCTTTATGTGGCGCGCCATCTGGTCGAGAACTTCTTCGCCAAGATCAAGCAGTTTCGCGCGATCGCCACCCGCTACGAGAAGACCGCGCGGAACTTCCTGGCTGCCGTCCAGCTCGTCGCCAGCATCGTTTGGCTCAATTGATGACAGGCCCTAGTCGATGAGGGCCTGGAGCTGAGCGGCACGAGCGGCATGTGCTTCGCCGGTCGGCTGTGCGACGCCGATTTATTTGCTATCACCAGCGGCGTTGTCGTACCCGTCGATCTCCCAATGCTCGAGGATGTTCTGACCGACGTCCTCGCCTGCCGACATGCCGATCCAGAGCGTGTTGGCGACGATCCACGCTTTGCAACCGCCATCTATCGTGCCGCCCTCGACGCCGGTGTCATGGACGACGTCGTATTCAACTGACCAAATCTCCGCCTTCCCGGAAATGGCCAAAGTCAAGCTTAGGGCCTGTTGATAAATAAGCGAATCGCGATTTTGGCAGTTTGACGATTCCGGCGCGGCCCGAAGGTATCATAGACTCGCGGCGTGATCGATGAAGCGGCCATTGCGTGTGGCTAGCTCGTGGTTTGTCCGGTGTTTGTAGCTCGTGAAGTGTCCGGTCCACTGGGCCTCCAGAAATGGGGGTTTGAATGGACCGGGCGCGCCTTCACGAGGGGGTACGCCAGATGCGGTTTTTGGATGTGCTTGGGCGAACGGAGCGATCTGAACTGAGCCATATGGAGGCGGCGGAACTGCTGGGTGTGTGCGAACGAACGTTCCGTCGCTGGCGTGATCGGCATCGCGAGGAAGGCGAGAGCGGGTTGCTGGACCTTCGCCTGCAACCGTCACCGCGGCGCGCGCCAGTGATGGAGATCGAGCGGATGCTGGGTCTGTATCGCGAGCTCTACCGCGGGTTCACGGTGAAGCATTTCCACGAGCAGTTGGGCAAGCGGCACAACTACACGCTGGGCTACACGGTGACGAAGCTGCATCTGCATCGAGCGGGTCTGGTGACGCCGGCGAAGACGCGCTCGGCGCATCGCAAGAAGCGGCCACGGCGTCCGATGGTGGGAATGATGCTGCATCAGGACGCCTCGACGCACGCCTGGCTGCCGGGGACCACCGGCAAGCAGGATCTGGTGGTGACGATGGAGGATGCCACCAGCGAGCTGTATTCGGCCTTCCTGGTGGATGAGGAAGGCACGGCCTCGAGCCTGCGCGGGGTGCGGGAGGTGGTGGCGCGGCATGGGCTGTTCTGCTCGCTCTACACGGACCGCGGCAGCCACTACTTCGAGACGCCGGAGGCGGGAGCTCGTGTATCGAAGACGGTGCTGACGCAATTCGGCCGCGCCCTGAAGCAGCTCGGCATCGAGCACATCGCGGCCTACTCACCCCAGGCTCGCGGCCGGTCGGAGCGTGTGTTCGGCACCTTGCAGGATCGGCTGCCGAAGGAGTTTGCGCTGGCCGGGATCAGCACGGTCGAGGCCGCCAACCGGTGGCTCCGCGAGGTCTACATCGCGGAGCACAACGAACGGTTCGCGATCGAGGCGGAGCAGGAGGGTTCGGCGTTTGTCATCGATGCGACGGAAGCCTGGCGGGAGATCCTGTGCATCCAGGAGGAACGGACGGTGGGCAACGACAACACGGTGAAGTGGCGCAGGCTGAGCCTGCAACTGCCGACTTCCCGATTACGGCCGCACTTCGTGAAGGCAAAGGTGCGGGTGCACGAGTATCCGAACTGCCAGTTGGCGGTGTTCTGGGGACCGCACCGGCTGGCCGACTATGACGCCGACGGCACGATCATTCACCAGGAGCGGCTGGCCGCATGACACGCTTCCAACGCGGCCGCTCTGTGCCGGGGCATGCCCCGGCACAGAGCAAGAACGAAGCGGACAGATCACGAGCTACATAAACCGGACAGATTGACTAGCTAGCGACATGAAGCGGCCATTGCGTTTCGCCATTCGGCGCTCGTCCCTGTTCTGGATGAGCGGGGTCGGCGGCGGTTTGCCGCGGCCGAGGCGCGCATGGCGGGACGTGGCGGTGTCTCGGCGGTATCCCGCATCACCGGTCTGGCGAGAAGCACCATTCGGCGTGGCCTGGACGAACTTGAGCGGCTGGCCGGCGATGCGGTCTCCGGGCGGGTGCGGCGGCCGGGCGGCGGGCGGAAGAAGGCGACCGAGGTCGATCCGACGCTGTTGAGCGATCTGAAGGATCTCGTTGAACCGACGACACGCGGCGATCCGGAGGCGCCCCTGTTATGGACCAGCCGGAGCTTGCGCAATCTGGCCGACGCGTTGCGGACAATGGGTCACGAGATCGGACACAATGTCGTCGGCGATCTGTTGCGGCAATTGAATTACAGTCTCCAATCGAATCGCAAGACCAAGGAAGGCACGCATAACCCTGATCGGGACGCGCAGTTCGGCTACATCAACACTCAGATGAAAGCCGCCCCGGCATCGGACCAGCCCGCGATCTCCGTCGACACCAAGAAGAAAGAACTTGTTGGCGACTTCAAGAATGCTGGCCGCGAATTGCGTCCAAAGGGCCAACCCGAACCGGTCCGGGTGCACGATTTCAAGATCCCCGAACTCGGCCGCGCGGCACCGTACGGCGTCTACGACATCGCGGGCAATACGGGTTGGGTGAGTGTCGGTATCGACCACGACACGGCCAGTTTCGCGGTCAACGCGATCCGGCGATGGTGGCTGGAGATGGGACGGGCTCGTTATCCGGACGCGAAAGCCCTGCTGATCACCGCCGATTGCGGAGGCAGCAACGGTGTCCGGGTGAGGTTATGGAAGCGCGAACTACAAAATCTCGCCGATGAACTCGGCCTGACCGTCATGGTTTGCCACCTGCCGCCAGGCACCAGCAAATGGAACAAGATCGAACACCGACTGTTCTCATTCATCACGCAGAACTGGCGGGGCAAGCCTCTGGTCAGCTACCAGACCATCGTGCAACTGATCGCCAGCACGACCACGCGCACCGGTCTCAATGTGAAATGCGACATCGATCCAAATCTCTACCCGGCCGGCATTAAGGTCTCCGACGCCGAGATGGCGGCCATCAATATCGTGCCGTATGAATTTCATGGTGAGTGGAACTATTCCATCTCGCCCAGACCACCCTAATGGAGCGATAAATTATCAACGAAGCCTTAGCTCCGCCAAGGGCAAGCTGGCCGATCGCCATTTTTCCGATCGCCAATGCACCCATGGCGACAGCACCCAGTGCAAGCGCTCCCACAGTCGCTGCACCGATATCGAGCTTACCAACGGGGCTACCTGATGGAGAAGCGTCGCCGGTTAATGGCGGAGTGGGCTGCGTTCTGTTCGCGGCCGGCTACCACGGGGGCGGTGGTGGCGCTGCGGGGCGGGGCCCGAGGAGCCGGCGGTTGCCTCGCCCGCGCCATGGCACCGTCCCCCGTCACAGACAGCCGAGGGAATATTGTGCCCCGCGGCAGTATCCAGACGGTTAAACGTCAGCTTCGGGTGGATTCCGGACCTTAGGCGATCGGCACTGGTCATAATCCGCGATGCCGAGCCTCCTTCGAAGAAGAATTCTGATCTCCCGTTGTCATCCATATTGATCAGAAAAGCGCCGCTTCAATCTGGTCCATCGCGCTGAGGGATCGTGATGCTCAGCGTATTGGTCCAGCGCAGCGGTAACCTTTCCCCTCAGAATTCCAACGGCGGTGACCAGCTGGAGTTGATTCATTAGTGGATAAAGCTCACCGATCCATTCGACACTCTCCATCAGTTGGAGCGATGGATCAGCCGCGAGTCTCGGGTACGCGCTCCGATAAGCCTCGTCGCCGGCAGCGATTGAATGACGGATTGATACCTCTATGCGTGTCGTCGTATCTTCGAACTCCCGGCACGCCGCCTGTAGTGATTCAAGCAGATCGCGAAGTCTACTGTGCTTATCCAGCGCCGAGATCTGTTCCTGTATGTAGCCTCTGATCTCACGGATGGAACGAGCGAGAAAAGGCATCTTTTCATACGACATGACAGTGAATAGCGCTCTGCGGTCTTTGATGTAACTGATCAAAGACATCCAGCGGTCCGTGTCTTGCTCGGAACTTTTTTCCATTCGATCTTCGGACTGCTTAGCTCTCTTCAGTTCGAAAGCCATGCTCATCAACCCGATCAGAGCCAATATGGTGGCAAGAACCTGCACAGGAGCCATGGTCTTAAGTCTTGCGAATTCGAAATTCGTCAGATCACCGAGTGTAAGTGTCCAAGCAGCGAGGAGAGCCAGCATGCCGCCGCCTCCAAACGGACCGAAGTCCTCCAACAGCGTAGTGACCTTGTCCACGCAGACCTCCGCCGGTTGTTCCGCCGGTCCTCCAAGCCAAGACCGCAATAATCCTCGCGCTCTGTCACTGGCGATGGCAAGCCTGCTCGCGATGATTCGCTGCCAGAAATACTGGTTCGGGTGGATCCCGGCTGTAACCGCCACGGTCACCCTACCGCCGGTCAGGGTGGAAAGCGGTCCTTCGTTCGGAGCGCCTGATCGTTTTGCGATGGCACCGCTTTCGTCAGGTGTACGCAACAAGTGTCGCGACAAGTTGGAGAAGCGGTGAACGACGGGTAGCCTCCGGATCGGCTGGGAACCGGCGTTATTCGCCGGTCGTCAACCGGGGGAACCATGACTGCGACCCAGGACGAATTGATCGCCGAACTTCAGCGCTCCAATGCGGAGCTGCGGCTGGAACGCGACGCGGTGCGGACCGAGAACTTCGCGCTGTCAGATGCGCTGGCTCAGCGCAACAGCGAATTCGCGGAACGGATCGACCATCAGGCCGCGACGATAGGAGATGGGCCTGTGATGCGCAGGGCAAGCGATCACACTCGCCGCTTTCCAGATATCGACGCCTTGGCTCCGCAACCGTCCCGCGTGTCGTTAAGCGGGCTTTGGGTTGAGCCGGTCGGCGAGAGCGCGCACGAGGTCTGAGCGTGCAATGATGCCGACGACCCTGCCGTCACTTACCACCGGTACGCGCTTGATATTCTTGTCACACATCACACGGGCAATCTCGCGGGCGGGCGTATCCTCGGTGACGGTGACCGCGCCGTGAACCATGACCGATTTCACCTTGTGGCGCTGCTCGCGGATGCCCTCCAGGAAGATCGGGGCGAGGTCGGTCCCCTCCGCCAGCATTTCCAGCCAATGGGTCTGGTGCTCCGTAGAACCCTCGTGCCAGCGGACGAGATCGCCCTCGCTCAGCATGCCAACGAGGTTGCCAGCGTCGTCCACGACAGGCATGCCGCTGATGCGGCGCTTCGCCATCAATGTCACGGCCTGGAACAGCGAGGTCTCGGGATGCACCACCGCAACGTCCCGGGTCATCAGTTCACCCGCAGTGACCAGTGCTTCGTCGAGCATGTTGGCTTCCCCTTCGTTCCCTTAATTCTATAGCAACATTCAGTCGCATCGCCCTTGACTCAGATCAAGTCAATCCGACGCTTGCCGCCGGGTTAGGCTGGCGTGCCAGCAAAGCCGCGAGCACGCTCAGACATGATAGGACGATGAAGCATTGCAGTGACAGCCGATAGCTGCCGGTCCAGTCGCGCAGGACGCCCGAAAGCAGCGGGCCGATCGCTTGGGCCAGCACCTGCACGGATAGGGCAATGCCGCGGATCGCGCCAAAGCTCGCACGGCCAAAGTAGTCCGCCCAGGCGATTGGCAGCAGGGTCATCAGGCCTCCTACGCCGACGCCGAAGATCGTGGCAGCGAAATAGGCCTGATGCGGCGTCGTGATGCCAACCATGGCGAGCGCCCCGGCTGCCAGCGCGATCCCCGAGAGCGCCAACGCGTAGCTGATGGGCGCGTTGCGGGGAAACAAGCCGAACCCGACGCAGGCGACACCGGACATGAACGAGAAGGTGCTGACGGTGGTTGCCGCGACGACTGGGCTGAGGCCGCACTCGATCAGGTAGGGCGCCTGGTGCAGGCTCACTCCGGACTGCACGGGATAGGCGACGAGCGCGAACAGGCAGAGCAGCCAGAAGGCGGGTGTGCGCAGTGCCTGGGCGCGGGTGAAGTGCGGTTCGGGTGCCGCGGGCCGTTGCGTAATGTGCGGGGTGACGTGGCGATCCGGCGAAAGGCCAATGTCCTCTGGGCGGCGGACCATGAACAGCCAGATGGGCACGAAGCCGACGATCAGGACCGTGAGACCGACGGCGACCCAGGCTGTGCGCCAGCCACCGTGCGACATTGCCGCCTCGGCGATCAGTGGCAGGCAGACCAGCCCCGCCATCTGCGCGAGTGTTGCGATGCCGGTGACGAAGGTGCGGCGGACGACGAACCAGTTGTTGACTGCGCCGTAGATCCCGAGATCGAACGGGCCGGCGAAGTTCGTGCGGGCTACGCAAAACAGTAGATAGAACATGGTGAGCGAGCTGGTCAGGGACAGCAGCAGGTTCGCCGCACCGGTTGTCAGCACTGCGATGCAGAGCACAAGGCGTGCGCCGGTGCGGTCGAGCAGCCGACCGAGCGGTGGGACGGCAATCGCGGCGAGCAATCCGCCGAGCGACACCGCGCCTGATACGGCGGCGCGCGACCAGCCGAACTCGCGCGTCATGGGTTCGACGAAGATTGTCAACGTGGCGAGCGCGCCGCCCTGGCGGGCAAAGCCGGCGCAGCACGCACAAAACAGAATGACCCAGCCGTAGAAGAATGGCAGGCGAGGCACCAGAACGCGTGGCAGTGCCCCGCTCAAGATTTGGACGTCCTCCTTGCTGCCGCTGCCTGAAGCCGGCCAGTCGAGCGGCAGTGCAGCATGCGGAACTAATGAATGGTAGTGGGTCGGTTCAGGACAGTCGGGAACGCGAGGGGGGCACGTCGGCGGGGGTGACGTCAGGCTGCCACGAGCTGCCAACCTGACGCCTGAACATGACGCGTGCTTCGTCGCGCATTCGGTCGGCGGATGTGCGCATCTTGCGCTGCCCGTGGGCGAGCAAGTCGCTTCTGGCCTGCGCTCCAGCCGCCCACATATGTGCTTTGTTGGCGGTCTCCATAGCCGCCTCCGCTGCCTCGCGCCGCTGTGCTGGTGTCGGCTTCATCTTCGGCAGTATGGCACGGTGCCGGCCAAGTTGCACGGACGCTGGGCTCGGAAACAATTCGGGACGGTTTAACTGAGCCACTATCTGGTGTCTTGAACCAGAAGTTCGTGCGAACCTGAAACGCACGGTCATTGCGAGCGAAGCGAAGCAATCCAGTTGAAATCGCGCACAATTCACTGGATTGCTTCGTCGCTTCGCTCCTCGCAATGACATGCGTAACTTGACGAGCGCAGCGAAACCCATCGATTCCGGTTTAGCTGAATGTGCTCTAATGAATGTGGACGTGAGCGCTGGATTGGCTGACGGCCAGAGGATGATCGTTGATGTCGCGGATTTGCGCAGCGAGCAATTGCGGATCGTTCCAGTCGCCAGGTTGGCCAGAACGCCAGGCTGTGCGCAGCCAGTCGCTCTTGTCCGCCAGGATCTGCCAACCTGGCAGCGAATCCAGAGTCTGGCCGAGCAGGATCGCGAAAGCGGCCCAGGTTTCCGGCTCGCTGGTGACGCATGCCGTGCCGGTGGCTCGGACGGCTCGGCTGCGTACCGACGAAGATCGTGGTCGCATCGCTGTCTGCCAGCGGCGTGGATTGCTCGTCGCCGGACGCTGCTATGATCCGTAAGTCTTTGCCACGGAGATCATCCAGATCGAGCGTTCGATTGTCGGAACAGCGCACGTCGAACTGTGGTACTGGCAAAGGATGGGACCATTTGCCTGTCTTGCGCATGCTGTAGCCGGCGTTGTTGGCCCGCAGATAGTCGATCGCATCCCACATCGCTTCGCTGGACAGCGTACCGCCGAAGCCGGGCATCGCGGTCGTGCCATCGGGCGCCGTGAAGCCGTGTGAAACATACCAGTAGAGTTCGCCGTCGGTGTGCGCCCAGAAATGCTCGGCTGTGAGATCTGCCGGTGGCAGCGGCAGCGATTTCGCCACCGGTCCGTCGCCGCGAGCGTCGGCACCATGACAAGATGTGCAGTCGACAGCGAACACATTCGCACCATGCACGATCGCGGTGGCGGCAAATTCTGTCGGTGAGGTGAAGAAGCTGGTCGGGAAGGCTTCGACGAACAGCAGATCGAGATGGGGTACGGCCGTTGCCAGCAGGATCAACGCGACCACCAGGGCGATCCAGCGAACGTGGCGCCAGATTGCTGCGATGACCAGCAGACCGATGCCGGTTGTGGCGGCGAGCAACCCTGCGGTGAGCTCGGGCCGCAGGAATGGCACGTAGAAGGCGAACAAGCTGGGACGCCAGGGGAATGGCCAGACCGGTTGTTCATGTGTCCCAGGTGTCAGCGAGGCAAGAAAGCCGGCCGTGATGACCACCGCGATGCCAAGCAACATCTCAAGGCTGATCGAAAGACGCATGTACTGGCGTGCGATTGTTGCCGTGCTGCGTTCCAAACGGTCGGTGAGAACGAGGCGATTGAGCGCGGCCAAGGTCAGGAGCGCGAGGAACAAGGCGAGCTTCACCAGGGCCACGTGTCCGTAGGTGGTGCCGAACAAGCCAGGCAGCCCGCCCATCAGTTCCGCAACCTGGATGATGGCGGTGCCGGCGAGTAGCAGCACAGCGGAAAGCCCGATTGCTGTGAAGTTGCGGCACGCGCCTGCGGCACCTTCATGCGGCAGGACACTGACCGCGATGAACAGTGGCAGCAGCCCGCCCAGCCACGCGCCAGCAGCGAGCAGATGTAGCGTCTCTGATGCGATGAGTTCACCACCGACACTGCCACCGATCGCCCCGGCGTGGCCGACCATTGGCTGTATTGCCAGGGTCAGGCCGGAGAGGATCAGAGCGGGGATAAGCCCGATCGGTCGTGCAAGCGGCAACACAAGCAATACGACCAGGATCACGCAGCGTGCGGTAAACCACTGTCCATATTGGGTCTGGAAAGCGACGACCGGGATGGCACTGAGTGCCTCAGCCAAAGTGTTGGCATCGGCGATCACGGCTGATTCTGTACAGAGCCAGGCGAGGCCGGCGATCAGAGCGCACGTCGCGCTGATGCGTGCGAGGCGTCGGAGGATGCGCTGAAGGCGGAGTGCTTCGGACGAGGATCCCTTCGTCATCGCGATAGCAACCAGCGTGCCGAAGATCGAGATCAACGCGGCGAGGTGAGTTCCGCGCAGTATGGCGGCCAGGATTTCCAACGAGGTCATGCGCCGCACATGTCATTCGCGCGAAGGCGGGAAGCCAGGGTCGCAGGTTCCATGATCGGACCCCTGGGTCCCCGCTTGCGCGGGGATGACGGGGGATGGCGAGTTATTTGCGCAGGAAACGCAGTGCGAACCGTGCGAGGCTTGGCACGGTGGTGGGACGCAGCAAGCGCGGATCGTAGCCAGCAAAGCGGCGGTCGTTTTCGGCGAGACAGATGCGGAGCAACGTGCCGGGGGTGACGTCGACGTTGCTGACCGATTGGCTGCCGCTGACGGTGAAATTGTTGTCGCCGGAATCGACACTCCTGGCGATGCCGATGCGTTCCCAGATCAGGAAGCTCCAGACGGCGACGACGCGTGCCTCGAACCAAGGGCGATACCACCACGGCATGGTGCGCCGTTGCCAGGCAAGCCAGTTGGCGAACAGCAGGATGTGGCGTGCTTCTTCCTGAATGACCGGCTCGAATGTGTCCACGAGATCAGGCGGGAAGAAGCCCGAGCGCTTGGCAAGCTCGAACAGGCCGAATGCGAAGAAGCTGTCGACGCACTCGCTGAAACCAGTGACCAGGTACGCCCATTCAGTATCGCGCGGTTCGATATACTGCGGTTCCGGTTCCAGCTTGATGCCATAGGCCTGCACCAGATTGGCGAGGACTTCCTTGTGACGGCCTTCTTCCCAGCCGTTCTGGCCAATTGCCTCGCGCCACTCGGCATCGCGCAGGCTGTTCGCGTATGACAGCATGCGCAGTCGCGCCTTGCCCTCGGTCTGCACGGCGATGTTCCATATCGGCAGGCTGGTGAGGCGTTCCAGTGCGGGCGGCTCAAGCGGCGGCCAATCGATGACCGTGGGCTTGTACGGATTGAACGTCTCGCGAAACATCCGGCAAACGGCCTGCTTGTGCTCATCGCTCCCCGGACGCAGCGGGCGCTCATCTGGATAGCGCCAGTTGCGCGCGGCGTGATCCGCTGCCTCAATGTCGGCGAGCTGCGCGGTCATTTATGGCTTGCCGCTGCTCGGCATGGGCATGTTCATCCCACCCGTGGGACCTGATGTTGCTCCAGCCTTCTCAACGACCGCCGTCGTGGTGATCGTTCCTGCCTTGGCGAAGGTCAGGGTGACGGGAAAGCTGTCACCCTGCTTCAGCGTCTGCTTCAGATTCATAAGCATGACATGGTAGCCACTCGGCGCCAATGTCACCGACTTGCCAGCCTCTATCTGTAACGTTGGCACGCTGCGCATCTTCATCACACCGTTGTCGTTGATGGTTCGGTGCAGATCGGCAATGGCCGCGACGGGTGTGGAGACGCCAATCAGCGTGTCGGTGGGGCCTGAATTGGTGATGGTCAGATAGACCACCCCCTCGTGCCCCGCCATTGCCGCGCGCGACCACACCTGATCCACCTTGATTGCAATGGTATCGGCGAATGCCGTCGCGGGCAACAACAGCAGGAGAGTTGCCAGAACTCGATACATTGTTCTTGTACCTTTCACCTGTCAGTGGACGACACTGAATTGGAAGCTGCCCTCGGTTTTGTGCGTATCAACCGAGGTCACATGCCATGTGACAGTGTAATGCCCGGCGTGCAGGTCGGGCAGATCGACGAGCAGTTTGCGGTCGTCGCCTGGAGCGATGTGCGGCTTGCTGACCGGCACGACCGCACCCTGCGCATCGTGAATCTCGATCGAACTGAACACCGGTTCGACACCCTCGGTGAAGCTCAGCGAGATTTGGTGCGGTGGGCTGGTAACCTCGCTACCGACTGGTGGTTGGGCGCGTTCCAGGAAGGCATGAGCGAACGCAGGCGGCGCCAATAGCGGCATCACGACCGCGAGCCAGCAGAGCGCGCGGATCATTTGAACCACTCCACAAGGGGCTTTCCGAGTGTATTGGGCATCAGGTCGTCGAAGTAGACATGGAACTGTCCGACGAACCCCATGTTGTGTCCGGCGGCGCCATTCAGCGGCCAGAGGATCTCGGCGGAGATCGCATAGTAGTGTCCGGTCCAGGTCGCGCCGGTGCCAAGCAGGAACGTGGTCGGATTGTTGCTTGGGCGCAGGGCAGTGGCGCCGGCGGCGGACGTCCAGGCGAGCTCGACCAGCGGCGTGAGGTTGGCGAAGATGTTGGGCAGGCCGTAATCCTTTATCTGCGACTGGAGATAAGGAATCGAGTATTGCAGCGTCAGCCCTCCCGACCAGGTCGTGATGCTGCCTCCGCCCATCGGCCCGGTGTTCGGGATGTTGTAGTCGAGCTCTCCTGTGATGGCGAAGGGACGGACCGGGTTCCATGGAATGTCACCGAAGCCTTTGCCGAAGAAGCCTGACACTGTCGTTGTGTTGAATTCCGAATCGATCCCCGTGGTGCCGGCTCGGCCGAACGCCTGTGCCACCTGAACCGAGCTCATGAACTCGTGTTCGGGGATGGTGATCCAGTTGTATTTCAATTGCATATAGAGATCGCTGAACCCGCCATGGTTTGCATTGTCGTGGTCCGGGTCGTGGCTGATCCAGTTATAGTCGTCGCCGATGCCAAAGCCGAGATTGGGCAGGATGGTCTTGTCCCATTCGAAGTTGGCGTCGGTGATCCAACTCTTGCCGTCTGGGCTTTGCAGCGAAATGAGCGGCAGGTTTGCCTCGTCGCTGACACCCGGATCGTCGATCAGGTCCGTGTTGACAAAAATGCGCGGGCCAGCGACGGCATGGCTGAAAGCAGGGTGTATTGGCAGTATCGCCGCGCCGGCGAATATTGCCAGAAGCCTGTAGCTGTACACACCGGGACTCCTCTGACATGAGTGACAAGCGCCGGCGCGTCAGGCGCCGGCGTCGGTTGGTCAGTCTCAGGTCAGTAAAGGTGGGCCGCGTGGTTGCGCGGCGAGGGCGACGCGGAACGGCGGAGCCCTCGGCTGGTGGATAACGTGGTCAGCGGTCGCGATCGCCTGGAGTGTTGGCAGAACAGGGGCCGGCGACACCAATGCGGCCGCCCATCCATGCGCCTGACACACGTAGCACAGCACGCAGTCGTGCTGGTGATGGTCGGGCGATGATGGCGTCTGGTGTCCGGTGTTGCCGGTCGTATTGGCGTGACAGATGGGGATGTCGCCGAGCGGGTCGGTGGCAAATGTGATCGGTCCAAGCGGCATCAGGGCGACCAGGAGCACCTGGCACCATGCCGCAAGCCATGACGCTGTGAACCGGATCGCCGATGTCATCGCACGTTCAATCTGCAATCGCGGCAGCAGTAGCTTCCTGTCGCAATGCTGGCAAGTTGCCCGCCAGGACCGCCAACAGATAGGCGGCGCCGCTCAGCGTCGTGATCCAGAAGCTGGTCGGCCAATCGGTGAGATAAGCCAGCACCAATCCGAGCCATGCTTCTGCAAGCGCCAGAAGGACGGAGAGTGCGATGCCGTGCCAAAAGCGGGCGGTCAGCCGTTGTGCCGCGGCGGCGGGACCGACCATCAGCGCGAACACCAGCAGCACGCCGACGATCTGGGCACATTCGGCCACGCCAACAGCGACGATGGCGAGGAACAGCACAGAGACCAGGTGCAGCGAGACGCCCTTTGCTTCGGCGAGTTCTGGCTGAAGGCTGGCGAACAGCAGCGGCCGCGCGATCACTGCGAGGGCGGCAGCTGCGGCAATGCCAAGCAGCAACAGCGTCCAGACGGTGGTGGCATCGACGCCCAGGATGTTGCCGAACAGCAAGGCGGTCGCCTGCGTCGCGTAGGCGGTGAAGAAGTTCAGGAACAGCAGCCCAAGACCCATTGACATTGCCAGCACGATGCCGATCGCGACGTCGCGCTGGTATAACCGCTCGCCGAGCAATCCCATTCCAATGCCGGCAATGAGAGTCAGGGCCATCAGCCCCCAGAGCGGCGGCAAGCCAATCAACACGGCGCCGGTGGCGCCCGCGAAGCCCACGTGAGCGAGGGCGTGGCCGGCGAAGGTCTGCGCACGCAACACCAGGAAGAAGCCGATGAGCCCGCTCACCACCGACACGATGCCGGCAGCGGCGAAAGCGTTCTGCATGAAGTCATACGTGAACATGGTGGTCGTGCTGATGGGCGTCGCGCTCGACATCATGCCCGCCAGACATCACGAAGATGCGGCCGTTCACGCGCACCACGTCGATGTCGGAGCCATAGAGACGCGACAGGACGGGGCTGGTGATCACGTCCTCGACCGCGCCTAGAGCTGCCTGTCCCCGGCCGAGATACAGCACACGGTCGAGCGCGCCGAGCAGCGGGTTCAGTTCGTGCGCGCTGAACAGCACGGTAATGCCGAGATCCTGTTGGAGCGTCCGGGCCAGTTCGACCACCGCGCTCTGGTGATGCGGATCGAGGCTGATCAGCGGTTCGTCCAAAAGCAGCAGGCGAGGGCGGCCGAGCAGGGCCTGCGCAAGCAACAGGCGCTGACGTTCGCCGCCCGAGGTTTCCGCGAGCGGACGGCGCGCGAGATCGGTCGCTGCGACACGATCCAGCACCCAGGCCACATCGCGGCGCGCCTCGCGGTCGAGCAAAGGCAGGCCCCAGTGATGGCCGTGCGCGGCGCTGGCGACGAAATCCCAACCGGTGAGGCGCAGATGGTCCAATGCGGCGCGCGTCTGCGGCATGTAGCCGATACTCGGATTGCCGCGTGCGACGGGGTGGCCGAGGACGCGCAGTGTGCCGCTGCGTATCGGCACCAGCCCAAGGATCGCGCGCATCAGCGTCGTCTTGCCCGAGCCATTGGGACCGAGCACGCCAACGAATTCGTTGTCGCGAATCGCCAAATCGACATCGGCGAGCACGGTGCGGTCGCCGAATGCCAGCGTGACGCGGGATAGTTCGACGGATGTCACGGCGAGGCCAGGGCCTGCTCGACGGCGTTCAGTTGGTCCAGCATCCATTGCTGATAGGTCTTGCCGGCTGGTTCGGTCTCTGTCACCCCGACGACGGGTATATGCGATTCCCGCGCTATCTTCAGCAGACGCTGCGCGGCGGAATCAGTGGCCTGGCTATTGTAGAACAACACGCCGACGCGGTGTTGGCGCAAGTCGCTTTCCATCGCAGCCACATCGGAGGCGCGCGGCTCGGTATCGTTCATGACCGCTAGTTGGAAGCGCTCATTGCGCATCGCGAAGCCAAGCGCGGTGGCCATGTAGCCAAACACTGGCTCGGTCGCGGTGACAGGGGTGCCGTGGAAGTGGGCGCGAATTTCGGCAATCTTGGTTTCCAACGGTTGCAGCGATGCCAGGAAGTTTTGCAGGCGTTGAGCGTAGTCCGCCTTGTGTGCCGGGTCACGCTGCGAGAGGGAAGCGGCCAGTGCCTTGGCGTAGGCGGGCATGGTCGGCGGGTCGTACCAGATGTGCGGATTGTCGCCCGCTTTCTTGTGCACAAGGTTGGCGACGACGATCACCGTCCGGTTGGGCGCTCGGGCAGCCGATAGCAGCTTCGCCATCCAGGGGTCGTAGTCCGCGCCGCTGTAGACAACGATTGCCGCCCCCGAGACCTGGCGTGCGACTGAGGGGCTGGCCTCAAACAAATGCGGGTCCTGCTCGGGGTTGCTCAGGATGCTGCTGACCGACGCATCCGGGCCGGCGATCTGTGCCGCCACGTCGCCATAGAAATTCTCAGCGGCGACGATTGGGATGGTCTGGGCGGAAGCCGGCGCCGCGAGGATGCAGGCGGCCGCGATCAGTGACGCGAGCTTGGTCATGCGAAGTGTGTAATGCTATAACGTTAGCTACGCAACGGGATGATATTCATGCATGGTATGTTTTGCGTGGACAGCGAGGAGCGGATGGCAGGCGGATTCTCACGGCGGACCGAGGCCTTGCTCGACCAGGCGGAAGTGGTGTGCGAGCACCGTGGGGCGAAGCTGACGGAACTGCGCCGGCATGTGCTGGGGCTGGTGCTGGATACCGCTGCCCCTGTTGGCGCCTACGATTTGCTCGATCGGCTGCGTCAGGCGCGCCGTGGCGCGGCGCCGCCCACCGTGTATCGCGCGCTGGATTTCCTGCTGGAACAGGGGCTGATCCATCGGGTGGAACGCCTGTCAGCGTTTGTCGGCTGTGTGGCCGGTTGCACCGCGGATCATGCGGAAGGTGAAAGTCACACGCATGCGGCGCAGTTCCTGATCTGCCGGCAGTGCGGGCGGGTCGTCGAGATGCAGGATCCCGACGTGACGGCGACGCTGGCTCGAGCGGCGAAGGAGGCGGGGTTCAGCATCAGTGGGGCGACGATAGAGGCCGAGGGGCTGTGCAGTACCTGTCGGGGCGCAGGAACCCGGCGCGCCCAAGCGAACTGAGAAGAAGGGTCCACACGGAGATCACAGGAGGCTTGTCCTCGGGCTTGACCCGAGGAACCACGGAGACACACGGAGGTTGATTTAGGCGCGAGACACGCGCGTCAGCGCACATAGTCTTCTTCTCAGTGGATCTCCGTGGTTCTCTGTGGCCTCCGTGTGGACCCTTAGGAGGCGATCATGACCGAAGGAAACAAGCCGCGGCTCGTTGGCATCAACCACGTCGCGATCGAAGTTGGCGATATCGACAAGGCGCTGGAGTGGTACGGCGGTATTTTCGATTTCAAACTGCGCGGCAAGGGGGAACGCAACGCCTTCATCGACATGGGCGACCAGTTCATCAATCTTACTATGACACCCGACTACGCGGTCAGCGGTACCGAGAAGCGGCACCTCGGCTTTGTCGTGGACGATCGCAGCCGCGTCATCGAGTTGGCGAAAGCGGCCGGCGCAAGGTTTGTCGAAGGTCCTTTCCTCGACTTCCTCGATCCTTGGGGCAATAGGATTGAGGTCATCGAATATTCCAACATTCAGTTTTCCAAGGCGCCCAATGTGATGCGCGGGATGGGCCTGGCACTCCGCAAGAACGACAAGGCAAAGCAAGAGCTGGCCGACAAGGGCATGGCCGAATAATACCACTACTCAATGACCGCAACCCATTCGCTTTAACCGTCATGGCCGGCCGCCGAGCCGGCCATCTGTCTCAGCGGCACAACGGTGTCGATATACGCTGATGGCCGGGTCCGATCCTCGGGACAAGCCCGGGGACTTCGGCCCGGCCATGACGGCAGGGCGACAGATGAGTCAGGATCAGTGAGCTTTGATATAAGTCCGCTGGGCATGCCGCGTCACTCCAGCGCGTAGCGGATTTGCACCGTCACCGTGACGGAGGACTGATCCATGGCTGGTGGGAAGGGCGGCACACGCGCGCCGTGCAGCATGTGCTCGATCGCG
The DNA here is from genome assembly GCA_963733475.1 of uncultured Alphaproteobacteria bacterium. GTDB lineage: Bacteria > Pseudomonadota > Alphaproteobacteria > Acetobacterales > Acetobacteraceae > JAMXLO01. Next base: position 44,165 of record CAVTEC010000050.1, read on the forward strand.
TCATCGAGGATCGCTGAGCCGGTTGAAGTAAGCAGTGAGACATCCTGCACCTGGCCATCCCGGTCCACGGTGAAGCGGACAGTGGCGCGCCCCTGTTCGCCGCGACGGCGCGCCTCCATCGGGTAGGTCTTGTGCGCGTTCAGCCAGGCGGCGAGAGCGCCCTGCCAGGATGGAGTGATCGCTGCCTGTGGCGCCTGTGCTGCCGCGGAGGCGGATGGTGATTGGGCGGGAGTGGGCGTGGTCGGCGCTGCGGCTGGGGCAGTTGTCGGTACTGGCCGGGTGGCCGGACGAGGCGGTGGCGCCCTGCGCATAGGCTCCGGCGGCGGCGGAGGGGCCGGCGGCGGAGGCAGCGGCAGTGGTGGTGGCTCTGGAAGCGGCTCCGGCGCAGGTGTTGGAGGCGGAGCGGGTTGCGGGGGCGGTGTCCGAGTTTCCGGCGGTGGCGGCGTAGGTGGTGGCGGCTGAGGCTGCGGCGGCTCGGGTGCCGGCGGTGTCGGAGCCTGAGGCGGTGCCGGGGCTGGTGCGGGGGCAGTGGCGGTCGCAGGCGGCGCCTGGAAGACGAGAGAGACCGCCTCGGGTTCTTCCACGACCGGCAGTGAGCGGTCGCTCGCCAACAGTGTGAGCGCCGCGATCAACGCTGCATGCAAAACGATGGAGCCAGCGAGCGGAGCGCGCGGCGGTCTCGGCGGCTGACTGTTGGGTAACGTCCGCTCGCGTCCCGCCGGCAGAGCTTCGGGCTCCGGGAAGGCCGGGCCACCTCTGGACCGAAATAATGATATGTTATATCGTATCATTCAGTTGTTAATCATCACACACTTTCAAGCCACTGGGGAGCGGGGGACGATATGCGGCTTGCACTTTGCAGCCTTGTGTTGGTTGTTGGAACGATGCCGGCTTGGGCCGCGGATCCTCTGGCGGCCAATTCCGGGGTCTCGATGGACCTCGATGTGATCGCCAGGCAACTCGACGTCGCACGCCAGCAAATCCAGCCCAGCCTGGGGGCCACCACGTACACGTTCTCACCTCAAGCACTTCAGGACATCCCCCAGGGCAGCAACGCACCGCTCAACCAGGTGCTGCTCCAGGCACCGGGCGTAGCACAGGACAGTTTTGGCCAGATCCATCTGCGCGGCGAGCATGCCAACGTGCAATACCGGCTGAATGGCGTCGAACTGCCGGAGGGGCTTTCGGTGTTCGGCCAGGCCCTAAAGTCGCGCTTTGCCGCGAGCATGTCGCTGATCACTGGCGCGCTGCCGGCCCAGTACGGGTTCCAGACGGCCGGCGTCGTGGACATCCAGACGAAAACCGGAACCACGAACCCTGGTTTGGCCGTCTCGGTTTATGGCGGCAGTTGGAACTGGGCGCAGCCGAGCTTCGAGTATGGTGGACGCAGCGGGCCCGTCGATTGGTTCATCACCGGCGACTATCTCCATAACGATCGCGGCATCGAGAACCCCACGTCGAGTTTCAACGCCATTCACGACACGACCAACCAATTCCACGGTCTGGCCTATGTGTCCGGCATCATTGATCCGAATACGCGTATCAGCATGATCCTGGGAGGGTTCGATGGTCAGTTCGAAATCCCCAACAATCCCGGTCAGCCGACTCTCGGGTTCGCAGTCAACGGCGTCAGCAACTTCAACAGCGCGAACCTGAACGAGTTCCAGCGGGAAAGCACCGATTTCGCGATCATCGCGCTGCAAAAGCATGTTGACGACATCGATGCACAGGTTGCGGCCTATACGCGATATAGCTCGCTGAGCTTCTCGCCCGATTGGTTGGGCGATCTGCTGTTCAATGGGATTGCGCAACAGGCGAACCGCAGCGACATGGCGTACGGTGTGCAGGGGGATGGAAGCTGGCGCATCAACGATCAGCACACGCTGCGCGCCGGCTTCCTGGTGCAGCAGGAAATGACCGGATCGAAGTCGTTCTCGCAGGTGCTGCCGGTCGATGCTACCGGCACCCCAACAACTGACGTGCCAGAGGGGATTCCCAACAGCTTCAACAAGACCGGGGGCCTGTACGGCGTCTACGTGCAGGACGAGTGGCGCATCCTGCCCACGGTGACGATCAATGGCGGGTTGCGGTTTGACGGCGTGGCACAGTTCACCAACGAGCAACAAGTCAGTCCGCGGGTGAATGTGGTGTGGAAGCCCACGGAAACCACCACGCTGCACGGCGGTTATGCCCGCTATTTCGTGCCGCCGCCGTTCGAGTTGGTCTCGCCTTCCGCGGTGATCCAGTTCGTCGGCACCACCGCGGCGCCCCAGGTGACACAGAACGATCCGACGAAGGCCGAACGCTCGAACTACTTCGATGTCGGCGTCAGCCAGATCGTCGTGCCGGGGCTGACTGTTGGCGTGGACGGCTACTACAAGATTTCCAACAACCTGATCGATGAGGGCCAGTTCGGTGCCCCCATCATCCTGACGGCGTTCAATTATGCGCATGGCCGCCAGGAGGGCCTTGAGGTCACCACCAGTTACGATCGAGGCCCCTGGTCGATCTACGGCAACATTGCCTGGTCACGGGCCTTGGGCCAGGACATCACCTCGGCGGAGTTCAATTTTGGCGCGGATGAGTTGGCGTTCATCGGCAACAACTTTATCCATTTGGATCATGACCAGACCTGGGATGGTTCGGCGGGCGTCGCCTATACGCTGAACCGGACCAGCGACCATCCGACGCTCTTTTCGGTCGACGCGCTGCTCCAGAGTGGGCTGAGGGCGAGCACGCCCACGATTCCGAACGGTCTTGCGCTGCCGACCTATGGGCAGGTGAACATATCCATTGTCCAGAAACTGCCGACGCAGACCGAACTGCGGCTGGACGTATTGAATGTCGGGGACACTGTCTACGAGATCCGCAATGGCACGGGCGTGGGCGTTGGGGCGCCCCAATATGGTATTCGGCGGACGATCCTGGCGGGAGTGACACAACGCTTCTGAGGATTGTTCGCAGTCGCACAAAAATCGCCTTCCGTCCGGCGGGGTGTCGCCGTAACATGGAGACATGGATCGGGCGATTCCTCGTGAGCGCCTTGGGTTGGCACGCCTTTCCGCGGCGGAGCTGAGCATTGTGCGCGGATTCGTCTGGACCGCACGTTGGCGGCCGACGCGGGCCATGGCGATCATGCTGAGCTGGCTGGGGAATGGCTGGGTGTATCTGGTCATGGGCATCGCCACGCTGTTTGCATTTGGGTTTCGGGCGCTGCCGGCGATTGGCGTGGGCGCACTGAGTGCCGGGCTGCTGCACTGCCTGTATCCATCGATCAAGCGCATCGTTGCGCGGCCGCGGCCCTACCGGCGCGATGCGACCCTGGTGCCGCTGTTGCAGGTGCTTGATGAGCATTCGTTTCCCAGCGGTCACGCGATGACACTGAGCGCGGCGCTGGTACCCTTGGTTCTGGTGTTCCCCCAGGCGATGGCGTTCGCGGTGGTGATTGGCCTATTGATGGGATGGGCGAGGCTGGCGTCCGCCCATCACTATCCGAGCGACGTGGCGGCTGGCACAGTATTGGGCGTGAGCGTGTCCTATCCAATTTCGTTATTTGCCCTTGCGGCGTATCGGCTGGTTGTCTGATTGGCCAGGGCGGCAGCAAAGCGGTCGTCGCGCTCCGCGCGTGTGCGCGCTGAGGATAAGCCTGTTCCGATCAAGGGCTATCCGTACGCGTTCTATATCGCGTTGGATGGCAATGGAGTGAATGGGCTGGAGGGGCTGGCGGGCGTCTGTCTCCTTCTGTTCGATCCTGTTGGCAATCGGCATGCCTATAAAATTGTATATTACGATGGTATTGCTGGCGGTCATGCGGTGTCGGTCAATCCGTCAGGCACTGTCGGGTATCTCGGCAATGCAGGGCAGCACCTGCTGTTCTACGACGCCCATACGCTGGCGGAGCGGGAGCGCATTTCGACGCTGCGGTTCGAGACGGCGCGTACCTCCCTGCAAGGCTCCACGCACGTGGTCTGGCTGAATAACGAGGAGATTATCACGCCGATCGGCCAGCATTTTTATGCGTTCAAGCTGGGTGATCTGGAAAATCCGCAGCGTCTGGCGCGGCACGGCGTGAAACTGCCGCACGGCATGAAGCGCACGGCGTCCGGCCGTTATGTCGTATATGGGTCGATGGACAATCCAGCTGATGGCGAAGCGGGCGAGGCTCGCCATGTGGGTATCTGGGATCGGCAAACCGATCGGGTCACCGTGCTGGAACTGCCGGCGACATGCTGGCACGTGGCAGTGCATCCGACGCAGGACATTTTCTACGCAGTGTCGTTCCGAGTGGCGCCGCAGGATTATCGCGATTACCACGATTGGGGGATGGCGTTCCGCAAGGAGTATGCGTTCGAGATAGACGCGCGGACGAAGAAAGTGGTGAGGCATTGGGCGGCGGGGCGCGAGATTCCCGCGCATATCAACTCCGATATCACGCTGTCTGACCGCGAGCTGATCTTCTGCAATGGGGGGAGCCAGTCGATCGTGGCGATCGAGCTGGAGAATTTTTCGCGGTTTCGCATCATCGACGAGCGGCCGGACCTGGCGGCGCATCTGGCGCGGCCTCGCGAGGTGACAACGCAGCTTTACGACATATTCGCGCGGGGCAATTTCGGGACGAACAGCCATCTGTTCCTGAGCGCGCTGCGGATCAGCCGGTTCAGTCTGCTGGATTCGATCTATGCGTGCCAATTGTCGGCGGATCAGTCGCTGCTGTTCACCGCCAATCGGGGGCTGAATTGCATCACAATCTACGATTATCCGGCGGGTGAGGTGCGGATCCGAATCCCGATGCCGGAGCTACAGGCGTATATGCCGTGGCTGTCGCCATTGGCCGATCCGCGGCTGGGGTTTCATCATAGCGTGTTGATTGGGTAGCGTCCCCTGTCAGTCATTGCGCTTCTCGCAATGACTGACAGGGGCGCTATTTGAATGCGGCGGCGGCCTCGACGACGGCGCGGAGATTGCGCGGGATTATTGTGGTCACGATGGATTCCAGAAACCCCGAGAGCAGTGCTTCGACACTGCCTAGCGAACCGAGAATGCCTGGTTTCAGATCGAACTCGCCCTCGAAGGTGACCCTGGTGCCCTGACCGCCCATGGTGGAGGCGAATGACGTTGTGCCGGAACAGGCGATGTATGCAGTGAGGAATTTTGGCTCGATCGCCCACGCGCAGACGTAGCTGCTGGTGTCCCAGGTGTTGCGGTCGATCCAGCCAAGCTCGTCCGCTTTCAGTATGGAGCGAACGAAAGCCGGTATCTGCTGGCGCACGCGCCACTCGTTGACGATGCGGACCACGCTGTCGGATTCGGCGGTGCGTTCGATCTGACGGACTTCCTTGATGTCAGCGATGTTTCCGGCGAAGTCCATCAGGTGATCGCGCATCGCAAGCCACAGCTCCTGCTGCGGACGCTTGAGCACGACGAGGCTCCGGAACGTCTTCATGCGGCCTGTGCCGCGCGGAAGCGGTAGATCTCGGGCGAGAGATGCATGCCAATCCTTGTTTCACGAGAGATATGCTGCGAGGCAGCCAGCCAGGAGATTGCCCCGATCAGCGCATCGCGCGCCGATGCTGGAGCGTAACCGAGCGATGCGGCTTTCGCATGCGAATACCAGTAGTAGCGGCCAACCATCTCCGCCTGTTCGCGGGTGGACAAAGCCGTGCGGTGGTTGATGGCGGCGCGGAGTTCGTCAACCGTGGCGGCCAGATAGGCGAGCGAGTGGTTCAGCGTCAGGCGAGGCGGGACCTGCACCAGCCAGTTCGGCAATCGCTGTGTGAATTTGCCGCCAGGTCATGTTCTGCGATCCTAGCAGATAACTTTCACCCGCGGTGCCGCGCTCGGCTATCAGCATGTGACCGAGTGCCACGTCGTGGGCTGACACGAGATCGCAGCCGCCGGGGAAAGTGCAGGCGAGGGGGTCGGCCAGGTAGGCAGCAATCAGACCGTTGCTCGGTCCAAGGCGCGAGCTTGTTGGTCCCAGAGTCATAGTTGGGCAGGCCAGGCGAACGTCCAATTTCAACTGAGCACCGAGTTCAAGTGCGCGCCGATGTTGGGCGATCTTGGCACGGACATACGGCGCGCCCTGATCAGGCGGCACCAAGCATTCGGCTTCATCGATCGCAGTGGGGCGTTCGCGATAACCAAAGACCACCGAAGATGAGGTTACGACAACGCGCTGAACACTGGCGCTCGCGCAGGCTCGCAGCAATCGTTCGGTGCCGGCTACGGCAGTATCGCGTAGCTCCGAAGCGCTGAAACCTGAGTAGGCAAAATGTGCAGCGGTATGAAACACGACTTCGCAGTCCGCGCATGCCGTTTTCAGGTCCGCAGTTGGATCGAGCAGATCAGCAACGACATGAGCGACCGGAACCCCATTGTGCCTATTGCTGTTGCGTACCAGCGCACGGACCGAGTGGCCAGCATCGACCAGCGCGCGAACGACATGTGCACCGATAAGGCCGTTGGCGCCGGTGACCAACGCTTTCATGCTGCGTCATTCGTGTATGTCAGGTCGCGTTGCGCAGCCAGACCGAAACCGTCAAGGAAGCGACCGATTTCCGCGATCCAATAATCCGGCTCGGTGGCTTGCTGTTGTTCCGGCACCATCGGCGTGATGTGAGTGAAACCATCGGCGTCGATTGATCGCCGAGGCTCGGCTGGGCTCAACTGCGCCGTGCGCACGAGGTTCTGAACCAGCGGCATCGCCATCTCACCGATTTTTTGCAGCAAGGGCATGAGTTGCTCGACGGGCAGTGGCGATGGTTCGTCGGTCGGCTTGCCGATGCGAATGTCGCGTCCTTCCACCAGGGCCTCGAAGTTGGCCAGAGTGCGGTCAAAGAATGTCTGATAGGCATGGGTCACCAGCGCAGCTTTGAGATCGGGCACCAGGTCGAGATCGAACACCTGCCAGAATAGCGGCAAGGCGAATTGCTGGCGACCCGTGATGGTGACCCGAGTGCCGTCGTGGTCGCATTCGAAGGTGGCGATGCCATCGTCATAGGTAGCCGAAGCGTTCTCGCTGGCGATCGTCTTCCAGTAGAGCCGTTGCCGATGGTCCTCGTATTCTACGACTTCCAGCTTGCTCACATCGATCGGCTTGCCCTGATAGAGCACGATATAGTTTGGTTGCGGCAGGTAGATGTTGCGTTCGGCCTGTCTGACGGGACGCTGAGCATCGTCGTGCAGCAGTGGCACGACCACACCGCCGAGGTAGTCGTTCATGAACTGGATTGTGCGGGCGATGTCCACCTTTCGGACGAAGAATTCGTAGTTGACCGGTAGAAGCATGGTGTAGCGGAACACGACGGCCTGTCCGACGTAGCGCCAGCGCAGGGTGTCCGAGACTTCCGGTGCGGCTTCGGCGACTGGTTCAAGCCGTCGCAACTCCTCCACCAGATCATCGAATGCGCCGGCAGGAATTGCGGCGGTATCGATGCCTAATGGCACTGACTCGTGGTGCAGCGCATCCTTGTCGAACATCACGCGATAGGACGCGACCGCTTCGCCAATGCAGCCGATCAGTGCGTTGGCCAGGATCGCCAGCCAATGGTTGTCTGCGAAGGTCGAGGCGAGCATTGCATTCAGACGGGCATCGAGCGGCTGCTTCAGCGGAAACAGTTCCGCATCCAGTTGCTGGAGCCAGGGCGTCACCAGCCGATCGAGCATCTCGGTATTACTGCGCATTTGCGCGGTGCGTAGCAGAGGCGCGGGCACGTTGATCCAGTCGCTATAAGGCGCAAGCGAGCCGGATACTGTATAGCGGCTCGGCAAGGCATAGGTGCGCCGCACGCGTTCGAAGAGTGGCGAAAGGCTCGGGTCGAGGCCCATACGAAGCGCGCCAACATAGTCGGCGAGCACAGGATGGTGCGCCGCAACGATCGTTTCCGTTGCAATTGGCGTCGGCGCTCGCTGGCCGGCAATGCCATGCGCGCTGATCACTGCATCGATAAGACAAAGCTGCACGGGTGCGACAGAAAGCAGCGCCGCGACCACATCACCAGGATGACGGCGGTGTCGATAATGGAGATCCTTGTCGATCACTGGCAACACGCCAATCAGAGTGTCGAGGCAGAGGGCATAACCGTTTGCCTCGTCGGTGCGGTTTTTGGTGAACACGATGCGAATGTCGGCATCAAGCCATTCGCGCGACAAGCCGCAGCCGTGCAGCGCGGATGTGGTGGGAAATGCATCGTGGTCCGGTGCGTCGCCGAGATCGATGATGTCGTAACTGCGGCCATTCGGTGTGACGAAGCGATAGCCGAGCAGGTCGCTCAGTGCATAGACATCGCGATTTGCTGCCCATAGCGCGCTGCTGTCGGCGGCGCTAACAACAGCCACATTGGCGAAGCCTCGGTCGTGCAGCAGATCGATCAGGGCTTCGACCAATGATGGGTCCGTTGCCGTCGGTGATCCGGCGGCAAACCCGGCCATTTCCGGCTTTATGACGATGCGGGGATTGCCAGCGAGGCCATCCCAGAACCCGACGCGCTCCAGTGCCGCCGCAAGCCGTTCAGCTTGTGGTAGACCTGGGTCGTCAACGATGGCGACAGTGTCGGTCAGTGCGGCCGATCACCGTTGTTGGTGTGGCGATCGCCGGCGAGCCAGCGTGACAACTCGGAGTGCGCGTCCTGGCGGCGCATCGCGGCGATCTTCTCGGCGTCCGGCGCATCGACGGTGAATTCCAGCCGCAGACCATCCGGCGTCTTCAGATACATCGATAGGCAGTAACCGTGGTCGATCTTGCGGACCGGTACCTTGGCCGTTTCCGTGCGCTGCATCAGTTCGTCGAGGGTCTTCTGTGACACCTTGAAGGCCACGTGCCACGATCCGCCGACATCCTGGAGGATAGCGCGGTTCTTCTCCCATGCTTCCTCGTCGGCGAACTGGAAGAAGGCCAGTGCGCCGCCATCGCCCACTTCGTAGAAGGTGTGGCAATAGTCCACTTCGCGGCCCACCTCGGGGCGGAACGTGCGCTCGCACCAGGTGGCGACCAGCGGAATGCCGAGGATGTCCTCGATGAAGTGGCGATTCGCTTCCTGGTCCTTCACCGCATAGGCATGGTGATGCAACCGCAACGGTAGTTCGTTCAACATCTCAATCTCCCGCTTGCATCCGATCCGAGTTCCCGGTTGTGTGCGTGCCATCGCACAGGGGAGGGGACTTGGGCAAGCCACGCATACTGATTGCCGGGGCAGGCATCGGCGGGATCGTCGCTGCGCTGGCGCTGCTGCAACGCGGATTCGAGGTCGCGCTGTACGAACAGGCGGCCGATTTGCGCGAGATTGGCGCCGGCGTGCAGATCTCGCCAAACGGCTCGCGCGTGCTGTGCCATCTTGGGTTGCAGGCGGCGCTGGAGGCGATCGCCTCGGTCCCGACAGCGAAGGATATGCGGCTGTTTAACACCGGTCAGGCATGGCGGGTGCAGGACCTCGGCGCCACCGCGGTGGCCCGGTACGGTTCGCCATATTGGCTGGTGCATCGGGGCGATTTCCATGCGGTGCTGGTGCGAGCGTTGGAGGAGCGTGCGCCGGGGGCGGTGCATGTTGGGCACTCGGTGCATTGGGTTCGAGCAGGGTGCGGATGGCGTCACGTTGTTGCTGGAGAGCGGCGAGCGCGTCGCTTGGCGACGTGCTGATCGGCGCCGATGGCGTGCATTCGCGGATTCGAGCGCAACTGTTCGGTGATGGGCGTGCGACGTTCACCGGGTATATGGCGTGGCGCGGTGTGGTTCCGATGGAGCGGTTACCACCACATCTGCGCCAGCAGCACGGCAATACGTGGATCGGGCCGTTCGGTCATGTGGTGACCTATCCGCTGCGGCGCGGCGAACTGCTGAATTTCGTTACGGCGATCGAGCGCGACGACTGGCTGGTGGAAAGCTGGTCGGAGGCGGGCACTGTGGAGGAATGCCGGCGCGATTTTGCGCGGTGGCATCCGGACGTGCTGGCGATCGTGGAGGCAATCGATACTCCGTACAAATGGGCGATGCTGGGGCGACAGCCCCTGGAACACTGGTCGGTGGGGCGGGTCAGCCTGCTGGGCGATGCGTGCCATCCGACGCTGCCGTTCCTCGCGCAGGGTGCGAATATGGCGATCGAGGATGGGATGGTGTTGGCGCGGTGTCTGGACGCGTACGCTGACATTCCGGAGGCGTTGCGGTACTACGAGGAGGCACGGTTGGAGCGCACGTCGCGGATTGTGCTCGGGTCATTGGAGAATGTGTCGCGGTATCACAATCCGCAGTTGGCCGATCCGGAGCAGGCGCAGGCGTTTATGGACCAGGAGTTCGCGCCGCGCGCGGTGGGGGCGCGGTATGATTGGTTATACGAGTATAATGCTCTGACCGTGCCGGTCTGAGGGGGAGGAACGTCAAGTGCGATTACACCTGCTGTCACTGTGTGTGGCTGCGGTTTTTGGCCTCGTGATTGGCCGGGCTGCCGCCGACGAACCGGAATTTCATATTGGCGTGGTTGCGTCGGATACGGGTCCATTCGCCGCACCGACCAAGGACACGTTTGATGGGTTCAATGCCTGGATGAAGGTGCACGGGCTGCCGGGCAAGAAGATCGTGCTGCAAACGCTGGACGACGAGACCAATCCCGTGAACGCGTCGAATGCGTTTCGCAAGCTGGCATCGGATCCGAAGATTTCGCTGATCTATCTGTTCATCAACAGCAATTCGGCCATGGCGGCGAAGTCGTTTGCCTCGGAGTTCAAGGTGCCGATCATCACTGGTGGCGGCGCGGATGTGCTGGGGGTTCCGGCTGATCCGTGGATGTTCAAGGTGGCGCCGTCGAACCGCGACTACATGATCGCATTGTCGGAGTACATCAAGCGCAAGGGCTATACCAAGATTGCGCATCTCTATTCCACGGATACGTTCGGTCAGTTCGACCACACGAACCTGGAGAAGCTGGCGCCACAATACGGCTATAAGCTGGTCTCCAGCGAGAGTTTCGCGATCGACGATACCAGCTTCAACGCGCAATTTACCCGCATCCGGGCCGCGCAGCCGGACCTGATTTACAGCAGCGCCAGCGCTCGCGCGGCGATCCTGTCGTTCAAGCAGTACAAGCAACTTGGCATGACGACGCCGCTGGTGGTCGCTGGCGCGGCGATCAGCAAGGCGTTCTTCGATGCGATCGGTGGTCCGGGCGAGGCCGATGGGCTGATGATGATGACGCAGCGAGGTTCACTTAGCGAAGGTCTCGGTGGTGATTCGGCGAAATACTATGGCGAACTGAAGGATGCCCTCGGCCGCACGCCAGTGTTCTTCAACGTGTTCGGCTTCGATGTGGGGCTGATCACCGCCGCTGCGGTGGAGCATTCCGACGGCTCGCGCCAGGGCATTCGCGATGCGCTGGAGAAGCTGAAGAATCTGCCGGCGATCAACGGGCCGGTGACCTACACGCCAGACAGATCATACGGGCCAGGATTCGCGGTCCATCGCGCTCGGCAAGCTGCAGAATGGCAAGCCTGTTCCGGCTGACTGATGGACACCACGGTCTTTCTGCAACTGCTTCTGCCCGGGTTTACCACCGGGTGCGTGTATGCGTTGGTGGCACTGGGGTTCGTGCTGTGCGCCAACGTCTCGGGCGTGGTGAACTTCGCGCAGGGCGAGTTCGTCATGCTGGGCGGCGTGGCGGCGGCGTGGCTGATTGGCCTCGATGTGCCGTTTGGCGTGGCGATCGTGGCGGCGACGCTGCTAGGTGCGGTCGCTGGCGCGGCGCAGGAGGTGCTGACGCTGGCACCGGTGCGCCGGCAGCCGCATTTCATCCAGATCACCACCACGGTCGGGTTTGCCGTGGTGCTGCGCGGCATCACGCTGATCGTCGCGGGCAAGGATGCGCTGAGCGTGCCAGGGTTTTCCGGCGATGGCGTTTTTTTCTTGTTCGGTGCGATCCTGCCAGTGCAGAGCCTGTGGGTTTGGGGTGCGACGTTGCTGTTGCTGCTCGGGACGTTCGGGTTCCTGCGTTACACCAGTACCGGGCGCGCGGTGCGGGCTTGCTCGATCAACCTGCAGGCGGCGCGGCTGATGGGCGTGAACGCCGAGCGGCTGCGCGTTTTCGTATTCGCGGCGAGCGGCGCGACGGGGGCGCTGGCCGGTGTGGTGATCACGCCGATCGTGCTGGCGAGCTGGGATGCGGGGTTGAGCTACAGCACCAAGGGGTTCATTGGCGCGATCATTGGCGGGTTCCGTTCGCCCTCGGCGGCGGTCGCGGCGGGCGTGTTCATCGGGCTGCTGGAAGCGTTGAGCGCCGGCTATGTGTCCTCGGGCTGGCAGAATTTTATAGTTTACGGCGTGCTGCTGGCGTGGCTGCTGGTGCAGGGCGGCGTGTTCGTGCGCGGCCGGGTCGATGCGACGGCGGGTGGGCCGTGAAATACAAGTCGGCGATTGCCACTGCTGCCTTCGTGCTTGCGGTGGTGCTGTATCCGCTGTGCTACCCGGACAGCTATCACCTTGGCGTCGGTATCAGCGCCGGAGCGATGGCGGTCGAGTACCGTCGGTGTGGTGCTGCTGCTGGGCCTGGCGCATCAGCTTGCCATCGGCCAGGCGGCGTTCAGTATGATCGGCGGCTATGCCAATGCGATCCTCTGTGTGCGCTATGGCTGGGATCCGTTCGTCGCCATGGTGGCCGGTGCCGCGCTGGCGATGCTGCTGGCTTATGCGATCGCCACGCCGCTCTTGAAGCTGCGTGGCTTCGTGCTGGCGATGGCGACGCTGGCCTTGCACCTGATGCTGATCGTGGTCGCGCTGCAGGTGGATTTCACCGGTGGACCGATGGGGGTCACTGGGATTCCCAAATTCGCCGTGCTCGGCATGCACCTGAACGATGACCGCTCGTTCTTTTGGTTCATCTGGCTGTTGGTGTTCGTCGCCGTGTGGATCGGGCTGCGCATCGATGATTCGGGCATCGGGCGCGCGCTGCGGGCGATTGCGGCCAGCGAGCAGGCGGCCGGGTCGGCGGGCATCGATATCACGCGACACAAGGTGCAGATGTTCGTCATCGGCGGGGGGATGGCGAGCGTGTCCGGCTCGCTGCTGGTGCACTATCTGCGCGCGACCGATCCCACCGTGTTCAGCTTCAGCTACAGCGTCAACCTGATTACTGGGACGATCATCGGCGGGCTGACCTCGATCTGGGGCGGCGCGCTGGGGGCGGCGATCATCATTTTCCTCCGAGAGCTGCTGCGCGAGCTGGAATTGCCGTTGTGGGAATCGGTGATCATGGGTGCGCTAACCGTTGTGGTGCTGATCGCGTTTCCGCGCGGCATCGCGGGGTTTGTCAGCCGTATCTACGATCTGCTGGTGGGCCGCGAGGCGCCGCAGCGTGTGGTTGTGACGGAGCCGGGGACTGTTGCGCTGCCCAAGGTGACCGATGCGCCGGCGTTGGTGCTTCATGATGTGTCGCGCAGCTTTGGCAGCCTGCGCGCGGTGAGCCAGGTCAGCTTCACTGTTCCGGCGGGTTCCATCACCGCGTTGATCGGGCCGAATGGCGCGGGGAAGACGACGCTGTTCAATCTGATCAGTGGGCATCTTCGTCTCGATGCCGGCGTGGTGCGGTTCGATGGGCGGGAGATCCAGACGTTGCAGCCGCGGGATGTGGCTCGGCTCGGGATCGGGCGCACGTTCCAGAACCTGCAACTGTTTGACAACATGACGGTGCTGCAGAATGTGATGTGCGGGCATCATCGGTTTGGCGGCGCAGGCGCGGAACAGGCGGCGCGCGATGCGCTGGCGTTTGTGGGGCTGCAACGGGCGGAGAACCACGATCCGGCCTCGCTGCCGTTCGGGCATCAGCGGCTGGTGGAGATTGCGCGGGCGTTGGCGCTGCGGCCTCGGATGCTGCTGATGGATGAACCGGCGTCGGGGCTGAACGACGCGGAGACCGAGCGGCTGTCGGAGCTGATCGTGCGGGTGGCGGCGTTGGGCGTGACGGTGCTGCTGGTGGAGCACGACATGCGGCTGGTGATGGGGCTGGCGGACCATGTCGTCGTGATGGACCACGGGGAGAAGATCGCCGAAGGGCCGCCGGATCCGGTGCGCGCCGATCCTGGAGTGATTGCTGCGTATCTTGGGCAGGAGATTCCAGCCCGTGCTGCTTGAACTGGATCGCGTCAGCAGCGGCTATGGGCGATCGCCCGTGCTGCACGATGTGTCGCTGACGGTCGGCGCGGGCGAAATCGTCGCGCTGATCGGGGCGAATGGGGCGGGGAAGAGCACGCTGCTGAATACGGTGATGGGACTGGTGGTGACCTCGTCGGGCGACATCCGTTTCGATGGGCGGTCGATTGCGCGGATGCCGACGCCGGCGATCGTGCGGACGGGGATCGCGCAGGTGCCGGAACGGCGGCAGTTGTTCGGCACCATGTCGGTGGAAGAGAACCTGCTGATGGGGGCGTACGCGTGCGGCGATAGGTCGGCGCTGGAGGATCAGCTTGTTCGGTTTCCGATATTGCGCGAGCGGAGGCACCAGCTTGCTCGCACGCTGTCGGGGGGCGAGCAGCAGATGGTGGCGCTGGCGCGCGCGGCGATGTCCCGGCCTCGGTTGTTGTTGTTGGATGAGCCGTCGCTGGGGCTGGCGCCGATGATCGTCGCGCGGATCATGCAGCAGATCGCCGCGATGCGTGCGGCTGGTGGGACGGTGCTGATCGTCGAGCAGAACGCGCATGCGGCGCTGGGGATCGCTGATCGGGGGTACGTGCTGGAGAACGGCCGTATCGCTCTGGAGGGGGCGGCTGGGGAACTGCTGGTCAATCCGGCGGTGCAGGAGGCATATCTCGGTGGGCACGGCGGGCATTACGCGATCGAGGCGCGGATACGCGCGAAGAAGTTGGAACTGTTGGGGCGGTGAAGCGCCATCATTCCCCCCTCCCCTTGCGGGAGGGGGCTAGGGGGAGGGGGCCGCGGCCGTTCCCAATGCCCCCTCCCCCCAACCCCCTCCCGCAAGGGGAGGGGGAATATATTGTTGCGCCCTCTCACAACTATGCTGGCGTCAGCTAATTCAGCTAATAAGGAGGAAACCCGAATGCCCATTCGTTTGGCCGCCGCATTGCTCGCGGCCCTGTTCGTTGCCGTTGTGCCGGCCTCGGCGCAGTCTGACTTCAAGATTGGTGTTGTTGCTTCGTTGACCGGCGGGTTTGCTGCCGCCTCGACGGACGAGAATGCCGGCGTGCAGGCATGGGTGAAGGCGCGCGGCCTGTCCGGGCGCAAGATCGTGTTCGAGACGCTGGATGACGAAACCAACCCGGTGAACGCGATCAACGCGTTCCGCAAGGTCGCGAGCGATCCATCGGTGATGCTGATTTACGCGCTGACCAACAGCAACTCGGCGATGGCGATCAAGTCGATCGCCTCGGAGTTCAAGGTGCCGATCATCTCCAGCGGCGCGGTGGAGACGCTTGGCGTGCCGGCTGATCCGTGGCTGTTCAAGATCGCACCGGGGCCGCGCGACATGATGATCGTGCTGTGCGAGTACGCAAAGAAGAAGGGCTATAAGCGGCTGGCTTCACTGCACAGCAAGGACGCATTCGGTCAGGCCGAGGAGACCTACATCAAGGAGCTTGCTCCCAAATACGGGCTGACGCTCGTTGACGTGGAGGAGTTCAACACCGACGACACCAACTTCACGCCGCAGATCGTCAAGATCAAGGCTGCTGATCCGCAGCTTATCTACAACGGCGCGACCGGGCGCCCCGGCATCCTGACCTTCAAGCTGATCAAGCAGATGCAGATCACCGCACCGGTCGCCGTGCAGCAGGCTGCGGTCAGCAAGGCGCTGTTCGATGCCATTGGCGGGCCGGATGAAGCCAACGGTGTGCTGACGCCAAGCCAGATCGGTGCGTTCGGCACGGTGATGGGCGGTGATACGGCCAAGCTCTACACCGAGTTGCAACAGGCGCTGGGTCGCACGCCGGTCTATCTCAACACGTTCGGTTACGATGTCGGGCTGATCACTGAGGCAGCGATGAAGAACTCCGACGGCTCGCGCCAGGGCATCCGCGACGCGATCGAGAAGCTGAAGGACCTGCCGGCCGTTAACGGCCCGGTGACATTCTCGCCAAACAATCACACGGGGCAGGATTATCGCTCGCTCACCATGGCGAAGTTGGAGCACGGCGTGCTGACGCCGGCCGACTGAACTGGAGTATATCGATGCCGCCGTTGCTGCGCTGGCTTGTCCTGCTGTGCCTGTTTGCCATTCCGGCTGCGCGTGCCGCGGACCTGCCGGAACCATGGGTGGAGTTTGCCAGCGATGGCGGCCTCGATATTCGCGCGATCACCGCGCCCGGCATGCCATGTCCCAAAGTGGTGGCGGACGGGGCGGCATTGCCGAGCAAGACGCGCGGCGAACCCGATGCGGCGGGCGGCCCTTATCCTGTGCAGGTCTGCGTCGCCCACGCGGCGGCAGCCGCCGCGGAGCGTCACGGTCGATGGCGTGCCGGTTCCGACGGTGCCGGCCACCATCAAACGCATCGTGGTCATCGGCGATACCGGGTGCAGACTGAAAGGCACGTTCGTGCAGGATTGCAACGACCCGGTGAAATGGCCGTTTGCGACAGTGGCTCGTCTGGCGGCCGCGCGTCATCCGGATCTGGTGATCCATGTCGGCGACTATCACTACCGTGAAACGCCATGTCCGGCCGATCGTCCCGGCTGCGCGGGCAGTCCTTATCGTCGATAACTGGGCCGTCTGGCAGCGGGACTTCTTCGATCCTGCGGCGCCTCTGCTGGCGGCGGCGCCGTGGGTCATGGTGCGGGGCAATCATGAAATATGCAGCCGCGGCGGACATGGCTGGTTCCGCCTGGTCGATCCGCATCCTGATGCGGTCGAATGTACCGCGACCACGTCGCCTTATGCGCTGCACATTGATACGCTGAGTCTGCTGATGTTCGACGGCGCTGATGCCGATGACAACAAGGCAGAGCCGGCAAAGGTTAGCGTCTACCGAGAGCAGATCCAGTCGCTGTTGACGAATGCACCGGCGCATTCCTGGCTGCTGACGCATCATCCGGTGTGGGCATTGGTGGAAGGGCAGGGGACGCCGCAGGGCGCGACGATGAATGCCACGCAACAGGCGGCGATCCGGAGCTGATTCCGGCTGGCCTCGACATGGTGCTGTCAGGCCATGTGCACGACTTCACCAGTTATGATTTCGGACCTGGGCGGCCGGCGCAGCTCATCATCGGTGAGGGCGGCGATGCGAATGACGCGATCGTGCAGCCAGTCACGGCAGGGATTACCATCGATGGCATGAAGGTGCGGCGCGCGTTCGCCATGTCTGACTGGGGTTATGTGGTGTTGCATCGCGTTGGGCAGGGTTGGAGTGCGGCGGTTTACTCGATCAGCGATAAGCTGCTGGCGCGCTGTGGACTGCACGGGCGCAGCCTTACCTGCCATTCCGTGCCGCATTGATGGCTGATCCGACGCGTGAGGCGGCGTTCGATCTGCTGAGCGCCGTTGTGGATCGACGGCGGCAGCTTGAGGAAGCGCTGGATGCGTTGCCGGACATGGCGCCGAGGGATCGCGCCGCCGGGCATCGGTTGGCTGCTGCGGTACTGCGCCGGATGGGCACGCTCGATGCTGTGATGGAGCCATTCCTGCGCAAGGAGCCGCCTGATCCCGTGCGGCACATGCTGCGTATTGGTGCGGCTGGACTGCTGTTGCTGGAGACGCCAAGCCATGCCGCAGTGGCAACGGCCGTCGCACTGGCGCGTGCTCGTGGATTTGGCTCCGTTCGCCGGGTTGGTGAATGCGGTGCTGCGTCGGGTTGCGGAGCATGGCGCGGCGGCGCTGGAGGAACTGGACGGACCTCGGCTGGATACGCCGGCCTGGCTGTGGGCCTCATGGGGGGAGAACGCGCGCGCTGTGGCTGTGGCGCATCAGCATGAAGCTCCATTGGATGTCACCCTGCGGCCCGGCGCCGGTGGTCATCCCCGACCAGCCCGGCGAGCTGGCCCGCCTGTTCGACGCAACCGGCGCGGCAGGCGTGAACATCGAGGACGTGCGGATCGAGCATTCACCCGGCCTCCCGGTCGGCGTCGCGGAACTTTCCGTGCGCCCCGCCGAAGCGGGCGTGCTGCTCGATGCCCTGGAGGCAGGCGGCTGGCCGGTCCGCCGCTAGAGCGAACCGGCCCGCGCCACTTTCTCTCTTTTATTTGGCCGAACGGAGCGTGGTGCTTGCCTCCGCGGCCCGTGCGTGCCGCGGGCGGTGCGGGTCCCAGGCGAAGAACCGGAACGAGACCAGCAGGCCGCCCACCACCCAGCCGGCCAGGACCGCCAGGTCGCGACCCGACGCGATCGTCCCGTGCTGCAGCGCGCTCGACGCGGCGTCGATCGCGGGCTGGACCGGCAGGTATGTCATCGCGGTGTTCACCCAGTGCGGCAGGCTCGTGATCGCGCCGAACGCCCCGCCCAGCACGATAAGCGGGATATAGGTGAGCATCAATACGGGTTGGGCTGACTGCGCGCTCGGGATGATGGTGGTGATCGCGGTCCCGGCCGCGGCCAGGGCCAGCGCGGCGAGCATATCCACCACGAGCAGGCCCACGACCGCGTGCGCGGTCAGGTGCACCCCGGTCATGCCCATGGCGACCAGGACAAGGATCAGTCCCGCGGCCGCGGTGACCGCCATGGTGGCCATTATCCGCCCGGCGAAGTAGGCCCAGGACGGCAGCGGCGAGGCGTGCCAGCGGCGCAGCACGCCGTCCTCCCTGGCCACGACCAGCCCGTTCGCGTGGGTGAAGAACGCGATGGCGACCGCGCTGAGCGCGACCAGCCCGGCGATCTTCGGTGCCGCCTGCGCCATCGTGATGTGCTGGGCGCTGCCCCGCTCCAGGGCGAGCAGCGCGCCGGGCAAAACCAGGCCGGCCGCGATGGCGCGGGGATTACGGGCCAGCAGGGTCAGCTGATAGCGGAGTTGGCTGGCCAGGATCGATCCCGGACCAGGCAGTTTCGGCACTCGCAGTGCGATCTCAGACATGGCTCAGCTCTCCCTCGCGAGTAAGGGCCAGGTAGGCGTCTTCGAGACTGGGCGGCCCCACCTCGAGTCCAGTGAGGCCCACGTCGTTCTCCCGGGCCCAGCCGACCAGCATGGCCAGGTCGGCGGTCACGTCGGCCGACGGCATCTGTAGGACGTTGCCGCCCATGTGCATGCTGAGCGTGGGCGGAAGCGCGGCTGCGCTGGCGGGAACCCGGTACCGGATCATCGGCACGCCCCCCATCGTTCGCAACTCATCTGGCGAGGCGTCGGCCACGACCCGCCCGTCGGCCAGCACGATGACCCTGCGGGCCAGGTACTGAGCCTCGTCCAGGTAGTGGGTGGTGAGCAGGACGGTGGTCCCGGCCGCGGTGAGGTTCTCGATGACCGACCACAACCGGCGGCGGGCTTCGGGGTCCAGACCGGTGGTCGGCTCATCCAGGAACAGCATCTCCGGCTGGCCGATGATGGCCAGGCCCAGGTCGACCCGGCGACGCTGGCCCCCGCTCAGCGCCCCGATCCTGAGTTTTAAGCCTATTGCCTAATGACTGCACTTAAGCATACCAATAGGATAAATATCGTAATTTAATATACTAACACTGGCGTATTATATGCAGAGTTGCCGACAATATGTCACTGCTTTTCTGTTTATGCCTATTGTGCTTTATTGTGATGCCTTCTATGATAGGATTCTATGCATTTCCGTTATCAGGTGCTGCGGGTTTATTCATTAAATGAAGAAAAAATTATCAATTCAATGTAGTAAGAGAGTTTTCTAAAGCTGTTGCGAGTGTACGGTAGTTATGTTTGTTGCAGTGTGCAGAGATTTCCGACGGACTTCAACAGCAACATTATTTTAAGCGGCATTCGTTTTTGCACACCAGGTTGTCCGACGGAAACAAACTTCCGGCGAGCGTAGTCAAGCCGAAGGACCGCCAGGCGATCGCGGACAAAGGTTACCGGATCGTCTTGAATATCGGCGATCAGGCGAGCGATCTTGCGGGATGCTGCTCGGAGCGCGTCTTCAAGTTGCCGAATCCATTTTATCTGCTCAAATAGCGTCGCGAGGCGGTGCGCGGCGCGGTTGACGCGCGCGAACCGATTCCCTATACTGAATTTTCTGTTGCGGCGGACGCTCGCCGCTCATTCCTGCACTCCTCCTTCCCGATAACGAACAGGCGAAAGGCGGATAGAAGCCGGGGGCTTGCGGGCTGTTTTCCCTGGAGAGACTTTTCCCTATGACCGAAGCGACTTGCAGACGCGAGATCGAACTGAAATTCCGGCGGAGAACGTCACGAAGGTGGCGGAGAAGGTAGCGCGCGATATCGCGCGCATTGCCCGCATTTCGGGATTAATCTGGTCCGTAGTTTCGGTGGCTAAAACATCGCGCTGTCACACGGATGTTGAGTTCAGGATGGCGCGCTATGAAAAGTATTGAATGCAGGACCTGATTAACGCACGAGCTAACTGTTTGTCGGTATCACAGTACTTCAACTGCCTCATGGCATACCCGTAGCCAACTGCGATAACCTCGTCATCGGAGCCGGCTTCGGCATGCGCCCACTCTCGACAAGCCTGAATAAAGGGGCAAATCCACACCCGCGCGTAAAAACTGCAAGGTCTGGCCAAGAAAGCAGATTCTCCTCTACTGGCCAGGCGGCTGGCAGGTTCGCATGCTGAGAATGGAAGACGGTACTCAACTCCAGTGTTATGGGATCTGCGGATGCATAGCTTGTGCCGGTATCACCGAAGTTGATGAGCATTGCTCGTTGCCTGGCATCGAAGACAACGTTGGCGCAGTGAAGATCGCGGTGCTGGCAGCAGACGTATGCAACGATGGTTCTGTTCTCAATTCCATCGATGTTGATCCCGTCCAGTTCCGCTCTGATGTCGTGCAATCCTGTATCCCTAATGAACTTACGTCTGATTTGCGCGATTTGCACACTTCTTGACGCCGACCGTCGTACCAAGGCATAAAAAAAGGCCTCGTAGCTCCGGTGGAACGGCGGCCACCGAAACATCGCCATCGATCAGTTTGTCGAAGAGACTTCGCACGTTGTCCCCGACCATCCCATAGAACAGTCCTCCGACGTTGCCTGCGCCCACTTCAATCGTCGCGGCTCGTTGAGGAAACCCACCCGGTGGCAATCTGGATATCTCCGCTTGATAGCGCCCAGCCTCCGCAGCGGTTTCAGCTAAATTCGAGACTTTGGCCGCTGCGGTTGCAAGTGTTCTGCCGTCAGCGGCCTTAACGATGATCTTAAGCACCCTTGAATTTGAAAGGCCGCCATTTAAGGATATGATTGATCTGCAACTACATGATATGATTGACCTGCAACTGCATGATTTGATTGACCATAGGATGTGAGCTATATTAAGCATCGCTTAGCGATGCTATAATGATCTGTTTACGTAAGCTTTACATTCTACAATGGTTACCTTCTGAGGTCACGCGAATGAACGAGGTGAACTTTTTGCCATTTGTTTTTCGTGATATGATGTATTTTTTTGCTAGG
>CAVTEC010000051.1:0-92717 GCA_963733475.1 uncultured Alphaproteobacteria bacterium
CGGCTCGGCGGTGCGCCGGCGGGTCGAACAGCCGGGCATCGAGACGCAGGCGGGTGATCATGCTGATCCGATGTCTCACGGCGTTGAGCAGTTCGATGGCAGCGAAGCCGCTATCGGTCACGGCGACGATCTTCCGCTCCGGAAGCCAGCGTGCGACCTGCAGCATGACCTGCCGGCCCCAGTACGTAGCTTCTTATGCCGCTGCTTGTGTTTGCGCGCATATCGCTCAGACGGTGCCAGGACGGTCAAGAACGGCCGTGCCCAGATGCGCCCGGCCCAGGGGATCTCGGGCAGCAGCATGACCGAGAGCCACCGCAAGCCACTGGCTTTAACGAAGTGGCTATCTGACGAGCGAACTGGATCGCGGTAGATACCGCGAGCCTTGATCTTGGCGCCCCAGCGCCGTTCGAGTGTGTCATCGAGACCGATGACGACTGGGCCGGCCGGGACAAGGGTGTCGATCAGCAGCCGCAGCAGACAACGCGCAATCCCACGACTGGACCAGCGGTTGCGGTTCAGCACCCGGTGGTAATTGGTGAAATGTGGGTCCTGTGCGAGTCCGGTGACGCGCAAGGCGGCGGCGACGGTGCGTCGTCCGGGTCAGGATGGCGCCGACAATCAGCACCAGCATGTGCTGCCAGGTCGGTGCGGCGAAGCCTTTCTGGAATGGCTGCATCCACGCAGCCAGTCATATTGGCACGAGCGGCTTAAACCTGCATCCGCCATATATTCCCCCAATCGGTGCCCGGGGAGAGATCGCCGGGGCCGAGGCGGCTGCGAAATCCACCGATTGATCACGTTGGATTCAACATTGGCGAAGCCCGCGTGACGGATTGAGGCCATCGCGCAGGTTCTTCGCGGTCGATGGAGAACAAGGCGAAGAAAGGAGGCAGAACGATGCAACGGGAGGACGTACTGCGCCGGTATCGCCATCTGCGTGCGATTGGCACAGACCACCACAGTGCAGCCCTGAAATTCCTTGCTCGGCCTGCCTTCGAGGAACATGCGAGACGCCTTGGATTGATGATGGGCCGGACGCTGATTGCCAACAATGAGGAAGAGATGGCGCTGGTCTTCGACCTGGCTATCTACACGGCAAAAGACGACCGGAGCCGAGCCATCGATCGCTATGCGAAAGTAGCGCAACTGCCGCCCGACTCCGATGAGAGATCAATCCTCGACGCGATGTGCCATGCCCAGTTCTCGATCTGGCGGATCGCACGCCTACATGACACATGTGGTCTCGTGGTCAATGACGTGCTCCGTCAAGCGGAAGCCTGGCTAGTCGATGAGGGCCTGGAGCTGAGCGGCACGAGCGGCATGTGCTTCGCCGGTCGGCTGTGCGACGCCGATTTATTTGCTATCACCAGCGGCGTTGTTGTACCCGTCGATCTCCCAATGCTCGAGGATGTTCTGACCGACGTCCTCGCCTGCCGACATGCCGATCCAGAGCGTGTTGGCGACGATCCACGCTTTGCAACCGCCATCTATCGTGCCGCCCTCGACGACGTCGTATTCAACTGACCAAATCTCCGCCTTCCCGGAAATGGCCAAAGTCAAGCGAAGAAGCCGATAAACGGGTCGTCGATCGCGTCGCCGCGGTGGCGAAGGCGCGAGGCGTGCCGCGGGCGCAGATCGCGCTGGCCTGGTTGCTGCACAAGCCGGTCATCACGGCCCCTATCGTCGGCGCAACCAAGTTGGAGCACCTCGACGATGCGCTTGGTTCGCTCGAGGTGAAATTGTCGGCTGAGGAGATCGCCGCACTGGAGGAGCCCTATGTCCCGCACGCTGTAACCGGATTTGCCTGACGCAACTGCTCAGGGGGGAACAAGTATCTCGCCGAGCGCGGTGAGGAGACGCTATGGTGCGCGCGGCATGGCAACGGCTTTAGCTGTGCGCAGATCGGTCGGCAGAGAACTCGTCGAGCGTCGGGGCTTCCGCTGTCGCTGCTCCCAACCGGACAGTCAGTTATCCCACCCATTGCAGACCATCGAGGCGAGTAGCGGGATGTCACCTTCCGAAGTATGACGCCGTTCGATGAAGTGGCTGAACAGCGTCGCGTAGGCGATGGGCAGTCAGGCGCTTTCAGCGCGCTCCACCTCGACCAGCAATTCGGCCCAGCCATCGGGCGGATTGCCCTCCTCCAGCTTGCGGCGGAACACAGTGCAAGGATCTGACCGGGCGCCGGCCTCGCGCAGCGTGTTCTCATCGTTGACCCAGGCATAGATGATGATCCGGCTGGCGCTGTTGAAGCGGAAGAACAGCCGGAACCGCCCCAGGAATTTCGAACGGCGCCAGTGACGATACGTGGGACCCAACGTGGTGCCCTGCTGGTAGTCGGGAGCGTTTGGATCGCGCGGAATCTCGGTCTCGATCAGGTCGAGGATGCGGCGGAGCAGCTTGGCCTTGGGATGCGATTGCCAGCCGGCCGGATCCTGACGCACCAGGTGCTCCACGTCCGCGGCAAGCGCATCGAGCGTGCGGCGGAACTCGCCGTGGCGGAACAGGCGCCAGTCGTTGCGTTCGGCGAAGGGGCGGCCGCTCACACCGTGATGTCGTCGGGAATGATGTCGTCGTCGCTGATCGGCACGCCCCGCACGACGCGATGCATGCGGGCGAGTTCGTCCTCGGTGATCGGCGCGATGTGGTCGGGGTGGTCGATCATGTCGCGCTCGAGAAAGGCGAGATAGGCGGAGACGACCGGGTCCTGTTCGATGTCGTCAGCCGGGGCTTGTGGCGCGTCGTCGGCGAGGGTGACCAGCAGGTGTCCCGGTCCCAGCACGTGGGCGCGGACCTTGGCGCGCTGACGGAACTCCGGGTGGGCCTTGAACAGGGCCTTGTCGAGACGGATTGCCTCGGATTTGCCGGTGGTGGTGATGGAGCCGGAGAAGGCGGGCATAGCGGCGGTGCCTGGCGTGCAGTTACGTGATAGAATACGTATCCGCGTCTTCGCATGCAAGCGGTGGTGCTGGCGTGGCAGACTCGGTTCTTCACACTAGAACGGCTGCACATAACCGGGACGATAGAGCTTGATCGCCCAACTCACCGGCCGCATCGAAGCCCTGGAAGACGGACGCTGCGTCATCGACGTGAATGGCGTCGGGTATCTGGTGCACGCGTCCACTCGCACGCTCGCTGCGTTGCCCGCGCCGCCGGAAGCCGCGCGGCTACTGGTGGAGACGCATGTGCGCGAGGACGCGATAGTGCTGTACGGCTTCATCGACCCGGCTGAGCGCGAGTGGTTCCGGCTGCTGAACACGGTGCAGGGGGTCGGCGGGCGGGTCGCGCTGTCGGTGCTGTCGGCGCTGTCGCCGCGCGATCTGGTGGCGGCGATTGCGTCGGGGGACCGGGCCAGCCTGACGCGGGCGGCAGGCGTCGGGGCGCGGTTGGCGGTGCGGCTGCTGACGGAACTGCGGGATAAGGTGGGGGCGATGCCGTCGGGGCCCGGGATCGCGGTGCCGGTGGTGGCGCCTCGGGGGGCGGGCGAGGACGCGATGTCGGCGCTGGTCAATCTTGGCTACCGTCGGGTCGAGGTGCAGCCGGTGGTGGCGCGTGTGATCGAGCGGTTGGGTGAGGCGGCGCCGGTGGACGCGGTGATACGCGAGAGCTTGAAGGAGTTGGCGCAGAGGGTTGGTGGATGAGCGGGCGTGCGACACGACGACCACCCCCTCCCCCTGGCCCCCTCCCGCAAGGGGAGGGGGAGGCTCTGTTTCCTCCACTGTTTCGTCCTCCCGCACCGTTTCTCCTGCGCGCCGCGAGGAGGATGCGGCGGAGGTCAGCCTGCGGCCGCAGACGCTGGATGAGTTCGTTGGGCAGCAGGCGTCACGCGAGAACCTGGCGGTGTTCATCCAGGCGGCACGGGCGCGGGGAGATGCGCTGGATCATGTGCTGCTGCATGGACCGCCGGGGCTGGGAAAGACCACGCTGGCACAGATCGTGGCGCGGGAACTGGGCGTGGGGTTCCGGGCGACCTCGGGGCCGGTGATCCAGCGGGCAGGGGACCTCGCCGCAATCCTGACAAACCTCCAACCCAGGGATGTCCTGTTCATCGACGAAATCCACCGCCTCCAGCCAGCCATCGAGGAAGTGCTTTACCCAGCAATGGAAGACTTCCAACTCGACCTGATCATCGGCGAGGGCCCGGCCGCGCGCTCCGTGCGCATCGACCTGACCCAGTTCACGCTGGTGGGCGCCACCACGCGCGCCGGGCTGCTGGCGACGCCGCTGCGCGACCGGTTCGGCATCCCGCTGCGGCTGGTGTTCTACACGCCGGAGGAACTGGAGCTGATCGTCCGACGCGGCGCGGCGAAGCTGGGCGTGGCGCTGACGAGGACGGCGCGGCGGAGATCGCCCGGCGCTCGCGGGGCACGCCGCGCATCGCGGGGCGGTTGCTGCGGCGGGTGCGCGACTTCGCCTCGGTGGCGGGCGTCGGGCGAGATGGATCGGCGCGCTGGCGGACAGCGCGCTGAACCGGCTGGAAGTGGACGCGCTCGGGCTGGACGCGATGGACCGCCGCTACCTGCGGCGGATCGCCGAACACCACGCCGGCGGCCCCGTCGGCGTGGAGACGCTGGCGGCGGCACTGGCCGAGGCGCGCGACACGCTGGAAGACGTGATCGAGCCGTTCCTGATCCAGGAGGGCCTCGTCCTGCGCACCAGCCGCGGCCGGATGCTGGGCCAGAGCGGGTGGCGGCATCTGGGGCTGGTACCGCCGGCGCGCCAGCCCGACCAGTTCGACCTGCTGCCTGAATGAATGGACATGCGCCCTCCATTCCGCCGGATGGCCGGCATCGCTATGCGCTGCGGGTCTACTATGAGGACACCGATGCCGGGGGTGTCGTCTACCACGCCACCTATCTGCGCTTCGCCGAGCGCGCCCGCACCGAGGCGCTGCGCGACCTGGGCATTCCGCACGCGGAATTGCTCCGCGAATCATGGCGTGATGTTCATGGTGCGGCGCATCGAAGTGGACTATCTCCGTCCAGCCCGCCTCGACGATTCGCTGACCGTTGTGACAGAACCGCTCGCGGTGGGCGGCGCGACAGCGACGTTGCGCCAGGCAGTGCGCGGGCCTGAGGGGCTGTGCGCGACCTTGGTCGTGCGGCTCGCGTGCGTGAAGCCAGGGGACGGTAAGCCGGGCCGGCTGCCGCAGCGATGGCGGTCGGTGCTGACGGATATGTGCAAGGCGGCAGCCGCCGCGCGGGACAAGGAGTAGCTTGAGTGGATCGGGCAGTTGATGCGGCAAACCTCGCGGTGCCGGGCGCGGACCTGTCGTTGTGGGGCCTGTTTATCGAGGCCGATATCGTCGTGAAGATCGTCATGCTCGGCCTGCTCGCGGCCAGCGTCTGGGTCTGGGCCGTGGTGTTCGAGAAATGGTCCAGCCTGCGCAAGGTGAGCCGCGAGGCCGACGCCTTCGAGGACCGTTTTTGGTCGGGTGGCAGTCTCGAAGACCTGTTTGAACAGGAAGCCACCAGCCCGACGCATCCGATGGCGGCGGTGTTCGGCGCGGCGATGGGCGAATGGCGCCGCTCGGTGCGCGTCGCCGGTGCTGACATCAGCCGCACGTCGGTGCGTGAGCGCGTGGACCGTGCGATCACCGTCACCGTGCAGCGCGAGATGGAGCGGCTGGAACGCTGGATGATCTTCCTGGCCTCGGTTGGCGCGACCGCGCCGTTCATCGGGCTGTTCGGTACGGTGTGGGGCATCATGCATTCGTTCTCCGCGATCGCGGCGATGCACAACACCAACCTGGCCGTGGTGGCGCCTGGTATTGCCGAGGCACTGTTTGCCACCGCCATCGGCCTGGTGGCGGCGATTCCGGCGGTGCTGGCCTACAACAAGATCAGCAACGACCTGGCGCGGTTCGCTTCGCGTCTGGAGGGCTTTGGCGCGGAGTTCAGCGCCATCCTGTCGCGCCAGAGCGAGGAGCGGGCGTGATGGCCGGAGATCGGCAGCCTGGCAGCTGGCTCACTCACCTTCCGCGGGAGGGGAGTACATGGCGCGCCGCAATCGCGCCGGGGCCGCTATCGGCCGCTGTCGGAAATCAACGTCACGCCACTGGTCGACGTGATGCTGGTGCTGCTGATCATCTTCATGGTGACCGCGCCGCTGATGACCTCGGGCGTATCGGTCGATCTGCCGAAGACCGACGCCAAGCCGATCAACACCGACAGCCAGCCGCTGACGGTTTCCATCGATGCGCAGGGCAAGATCTTCTTGCAGGACCAGGAAGTGCAGCTTCCTGAGCTGGTCACAAAGCTGCAAGCGATCGCGCAGAACAACCCGGATCGCCGTATATTCGTACGTGGTGACAAGGACCTGGCGTATGGACGTATCATGGAGGTGATGGGCACCATCACCCAAGGTGGCTTCACCAAGGTAGCGTTGCTGGCCGAACAGCCGACAGGGATGCCGTCGGCGCCGCCAGTGCCTGCTGCCCCGAGCGCTCCCAAGAAGGGCGGATAAGGAGCAGCACGTGCTGCAACGCGTGCTCCGAGGGGCGGATCGCCTGGATCATCGGACCGACGGGGTAAGTCCGACACTGCGTCGCGGCGCGATGATCTCGGCGCGGTGCATCTGGTGATCCTGGTGGCGCTGCTCGTCGGGCTGCCGTTTGCGAAACCGCCGGAGGAACCGCAGGAGACAACCGTCTCGATGGTGTTCGCCGGCACGGCGGACAGTTCGATGAAGGCGCCGGCACCGGCGAACACGTGCCGCGCCGGCCAATGCCGCGCAGACCAATCCGGCGCCGCAGGCGAATGAGCCGCCGAAGCCGCAGCCGATCGAGGCACCGCCGCCTCCACCGCCGCCGCCGCCACCGCCGCCGCCACCACCGAGGCGAGTGCGCCGCCGCTGCCCACACCGCCGATGCCGGTACCGCCGCCGACGCCTCGCCCTGGCCGAGCAGACTGCGCCGCCGCCGCCCGCAGCGCCGCCCACGCCGCAGCAGGCGCAGCCGCCGTTGCCGACGCCGCCCCTGCCAGTGCCGCCGCTCCCTGTTCCGCCGCCCCCGGTGCAGAGCGCGACCTCGCAGCCTAACCAGACGAAGAACCCGGCGCCGGAGAGCGATGCGCTGGAGAATACGCTGGCGAAGCTGCGCAGCCTGCAGAAGCAGACCCAGCCGCCGAAGGCCCGCTACAACCCGCAGTCGGGTGGCGCGCCGAATGGCGGCGGCAATCCGCTCAGCGATGACACCTCGGCGCTGTCGGCAGTCACAGCGCGGCGCCATCGGAGACTACGTGCGGCGCTGCTGGAGCACCGATCCCGGCATGCTGGACCTCGATAAGATGCAGGTGCTGCTGACCGTCACGACGGATGCCAGCGGCGTCGTGCGGCGTGCCGTCGTGGCGGACGAGGATACAGGACGCGTCGCCTCGGACATGCGGCTGCGGGTGTTCTCGGAGCGCGCGATGCGGGCGGTGCTCGATCCGACCTGCGCGAACCTGCCGCTGCCCCAGAACATGCTGGGCCAGACGCGGGTCTTCACCTTCCAATTCCGACCGTGATGCGGGTCACTTAAGGAAAGGCTCAGAAATGATTGATTTGCCGGTGCTTCCGCTTCGCCGCCGTTCGCTGCTTACCGGAGCTGCGAGTTCTGCTGGATTGCTGGCGGCGCCTGCCATGGTGCGTGCGCAGCCGGTCGCGCCGCTCGCTTCTCCCCCGCAAGCGCCTGGGGGGCAGTCAGCGGTCATCGACGTGAATCGCGCGCGTACTGATCCGATTCCGATCGCGATCCCGCCGCTTGCCGGCAGCGATGGCGCATCGGCCCAACTTGGGCAGGACATCGTTGGCGTCATCAGCAACGATCTCGGCAATTGCGGGCTGTTCCGGCCGATTGCTCCAGGCGCGTTCATTCAGGCATCCGCCGCGGCACCCAGCGATGTGCCGAACTTCCAGAACTGGAAAGCCGTCGGCGCGCAAGCGTTGGTCACTGGCAGGGCTGAATCGCAGGGTGGCGGACAGATCCGGGTGGAGTTCCGCCTGTGGGACGTGCTGCCGGGAACGCAGCTTCAGGGCACGGCCTATTCGACAGCGCAGGGCAACTGGCGCCGCATCGCACACATCATCGCCGACGTGATTTACGAACGGCTGCTGGGTGAGAAGGGCTATTTCGACACCCGCATCTGCTACATCGCGGCGACCGGACCACGTGATCGGCGTACCAAGCGGCTCGCGATCATGGATCAGGACAGTGCCAACAATCGTTTCCTGACGGATGGAACATGGCTTGTGCTGACACCGCGTTTCCATCCGACGCGCGACGAGATCGCGTTCATGAGTTATGCGAACAATCACCCGCGTGTGTATATATTCAACCTCGGCAGCGGGCAGCAGCGCGTCCTGGGTGATTTCCCAGGGATGACGTTCGCGCCGCGTTTTTCGCCCGATGGCAACAGCGTGATCATGGCTGTGTCGGTGGGCGGCGGATCGGACATCGTCTCGGTCGATCTCGGCAGCCATGCGAGCCGAAGGCTGACCAATTCGGGCGCGATCGATGTCAGCCCATGTTACAGTCCGGACGGGTCGCAGATCGTGTTCAACTCCGATCGCGGCGGCGACCAGCAGCTTTATGTGATGGACGCCGGAGGCGGCGGGGTGAGGCGCATCAGCTTCGGCTCGGGCCGCTACGCAACGCCGGTGTGGTCGCCGCGCGGGGACTTGATCGCCTACACCCGGTTCGGTGGCGAGGTCGGGAACTTTGCCATCGGCGTGATGCACCCGGATGGATCGGGCGAGCGGATCCTGTCGGAAAGCTTCTCGGTCGAGGGACCGACCTTCGCGCCAAATGGCCGGGTGCTGATGTTCTGGCGCCAGTCCGCGGCGCGGGACAGCCGCGGCACGGGGTTCTCGTCGCGACTGGTGTCGATCGACATCACCGGTTTCAACGAGCGGGTGGTGGAAACGGCGACTGACGCATCCGATCCGGCCTGGTCACCGCTCGCAGCGTGACGGGGGTCACGCAATTGTATGATCGATATGTAAAAAGCGCGGGTTCTCGCGATCTTGACCGGGTTTCGTCCAACCGGCTAATCGCTTTCCCGCGCGGAACGGAATACCGTTACGTCGTTCGGCTCGACTTTTCCCTAGTATGACACCCCCAACCAGGGACGCACCTGCAATGAACATCAAGATTCTCGGCACAGTGGCCGTCGTCGCCCTGCTGGCGGCGTGTTCGCACGAAAACACCACTGCCTCCACCGGCGCTGGCGCGACGACGTCCGGACCAGTCCCGGGGAGCGAGGAAGACCTCGTCGCCAATGTCGGCGACCGAGTGTTCTTCGCCTTTGACAAGTCCAATCTGCAGGACGATGCGCGCGCGACGCTCGACAAGCAGTCGGGGTGGCTGGCGAAATACCAGCAGGTCAACGTGCAGGTCGCGGGCAACTGCGACGATCGTGGGACCGAGGAGTACAACCTGGCCCTGGGTCAGCGGCGCGCGAATGCCAGCCGCGACTATCTTGTTGCGAGAGGCGTGGCGGGGTCCCGCATCAATACCATCAGCTACGGCAAGGATCGGCCGACGGCGATGGGTGACAATGAGCAGGCCTGGGCGCAGAACCGCAACACGATCACCTCGGTCCGCTGAGCTTCCGCGAGGCTGGGTGGGATGCGAACCGGCGGCCTGACGGCCGCCGATTTCGTTTGCGCGGCTTCTGCCATATCACCGCCAGGATTTGATGGGTTTCGCTTGCGGCTCAACCCATCCTACGACGCGGCGGCCGAATGATGCGGCGTCGTAGGATGTGGTTGAGCGTAGCGAAACCCATCAATTCTGCTCTAATACCAATGCTCACTGACCCTGAACTCATCGGTCGCACTGTCGTCATGGCCGGGCCGAAGTCCCCGGGCTTGTCCCGGGGATCGGACCCGGCCATCAGCGTACATTGGCACCGTTGTGCCGCTGAGGCTGATGGCCGGCTCGGGGGCCGGCCATGACGGTTGGTTAGAGCGAATGGGTCGCGGTCAGTGAGCTTTGGTATAACTCCGTGTTCGGAGGCGCCCTGAATGACTGTCCGCTCGGCAATTCGTCCTTTTCTGGTCTTGGCTTTGCTGCTGGGTCTGACGGCGCCCGCAGGGGCACAGGTTGCATCGCGCGAAGGGATCGCGCTGCAGAACCAGATCCTGGAGTTGCAACACCAGATTCAGTCTTTGCAGGCGCAGGTCGGGCGCGGCGGTAACCCGACTAACCTGGGCGGCGGCTACTCGACGCCACCGCCTTCGGCCAGCGGCAGCGATCTGGTCGCGCAACTGCTGTCCCGCGTGAGCGCGCTGGAGGACCAGGTGCGCCAGCTTCGTGGGCGGGTGGATGAGTTGCAAAACCAGGCTGATCGGCAATCAGCCGATCTGGGAAAGCGCATCGATGACCTGGCATTCCAGGTGCAGAACCCCGGCAGCGCTCCGCCACCTGGTGCCACACCCATGGCGCCACAACAGCCGCCCCTGCTGTCGCCGCAGCCTGGGCCGCTCAGTCTGGGGCCGCAACAGCCGGGTATGCCGCCGCCGCCGCCGACACCGGCTCAGCCGCCCGCGCCGGTCAGGCGGACGCCGGAGCTGGCGCTCCAGGATGGCAACGCCGCGCTGGCGCGACGCGATTATACGGCTGCTGAACAGGCTGCGCGCGAGGTGCTGACCAACTATCGGACCTCGCCGCGCGCCTATGACGCGCAATTCCTGCTGGCACAGTCGCTGATGGGGCAGCGGCAGTTTTCGCAGGCGGCGATTGCCTATGACGACAGTTACAACCGCGCGCGGCGTGGCGGGCACGCCCAGGATGCGCTGCTCGGTCTGGCCAATTCGCTGATCGCCATCAACGAGAAGAAAGCTGCGTGCGACACGCTGGGCAAGTTGCGCGCCGAATTCCCATCGCCGCGTG
The DNA here is from genome assembly GCA_963733475.1 of uncultured Alphaproteobacteria bacterium. Classification (GTDB taxonomy): domain Bacteria; phylum Pseudomonadota; class Alphaproteobacteria; order Acetobacterales; family Acetobacteraceae; genus JAMXLO01. Next base: position 10,874 of record CAVTEC010000051.1, read on the forward strand.
CGGACCTGCGTGAGGCGATCGGCATTGCGGGGCAACGAGGCGGTTGCAGGTGATCGGGTCAGCGGGGGGGCTGCTGCTTGCCTTCTCTGCTGCCATGGATCGCCTGGCACCGTTCGAGCCGTTGCCGCGGCTTGCCGCTGGGGTGTCGGGAGGCGCGGACAGCATGGCTCTGGCGCTGCTGGCCCACGAGTGGGTGCGGCACCGCGGCGGTTCGCTGCTGGCGCTGATTGTTGACCACGGCCTGCGGCCTGAGTCCGGGACCGAGGCGACTGAAACGGCCGCCCGGCTTGCCGCCCGTGGCATAGTGGCAAGGGTGCTACCGATCGAAGGATTGGCGCGCGGGCCTGCCCTGGCTGAGCGTGCGCGGCAGGCGCGGCTTTCCGCCTTGGTGGGGGTCTGTGCGGCGGAAGGGATTCTGCATCTACTGCTCGGCCACCACGCGGCGGATCAGGCTGAAACTGTGCTGATCCGCTCTCTGGGCGGCAGTGGCCCGATGGGGCTGGCGGCCATGGCGCCATTGGTTGAACTCGCCGGAGTGCGCATGCTTCGGCCATTGTTGGCGGTCCCGCCGTCAAATCTGCGGCAATATCTGGAAACCGCCGGAGTGCGTTGGGCCGAAGACCCATCCAACACGGACCGAACCGCACTGCGTCCGCGCCTGCGAATGTTGCGTCTTGACCGAGATGGCACCGGGCCAGCAACGCGGGCACTGGTTGCCTCGGCGGAGGCTTCGGGCCGGCGACGTGCCGACAACGAGCAGGCGATCGCGGATGAATTGGCGGAACGCGCTTCGCTGCGGCCGGAGGGATTCGCACTGCTTGACGGCCCAGTCTCAGCGGCGGCGTTCGCTGCGTTGGTGCAGATGGTTTCCGGCGCTGAATATCCGCCGCGGAGTGATACGGTGGCCAAAGTCGCAACGGCTCTCCAGCCAGCTACGCTGGGTGGTGCTCGGCTGCTCCGCGCTGGCCGGCTTGGTTTTGGCTGGCTGCTTGTGCGCGAGGCTGCAGCCATGGCGGGGCCGATTCCCGCCCGGTCCGATGCGGTATGGGACCGACGTTTCCGCCTGGCAGCGAGCTTTTCGGCGCCGAAGGGGGCCATACTCGGTCCACTGGGCGACGATGCGCCTCGGCTACGGCGACATTCCCATCTCCCATCGGTCATTCTTCGGACCCTGCCCGCAATCAGACTGTCATCAGCGCTTCTCGCCGTGCCACATCTTCGCTATCCTGACCGAAAGACGTGCGAAGGCATGCCGGTGGTATTTGCTCCACCGCACCCGGCGGCGAGGGCGCCGTATAGGTTTGGGGATGCATGCGAGGCCAAGACAACCTATGTTGTGGGAACGTCATGCTGACAGTTCACGGTTGATCAGTGTCTGTTTGGCATGACATCGTTGTGGAACACGGTTCGGGCGGCACCAGGTGGACGTGAGCGAAGAGACATGAGCAATTTTGGCCGTAATCTGGCCCTTTGGGTAATCATCGCCCTGCTGCTGGTGGTGCTGTTCAACCTGTTCCAGCCAGGGGCCAACCATACGGCCGCGACACAGGTCGCCTATTCCGACTTCATCAACGAGGTCAACGGTGGGCGGGTTCGCGACGTCGTGATCCAAGGCCGGACCGTTTCCGGCCAGCTCACCGACGGCCGCACATTCCAAACTTACACACCGGAAGACTCCACGCTGGTCCAGCGCCTGACCGACAAAGGCGTGCGGGTGATAGCGAAGCCTGAGGATTCCGACGTCAATCCGCTGCTGCACTACCTGCTGTCCTGGTTCCCGATGCTGCTGCTTATCGGTGTCTGGGTGTTTTTCATGCGCCAGATGCAGGCAGGCGGCGGCCGGGCGATGGGCTTCGGCAAATCGCGCGCCCGAATGCTCACCGAAAAACAGGGGCGCGTGACGTTCGATGATGTAGCGGGCATCGACGAGGCGAAAGGCGAGCTCCAGGAGATCGTTGAGTTTCTGAAGGACCCGCAGAAATTCCAGCGGCTGGGCGGCAAGATTCCCAAGGGCGTGCTGCTGGTGGGTCCGCCGGGCACGGGTAAGACGCTGCTGGCGCGGGCCATCGCCGGCGAGGCGAACGTGCCGTTCTTCACGATTTCCGGTTCTGACTTCGTCGAGATGTTCGTGGGCGTCGGCGCGAGCCGGGTGCGCGACATGTTCGAGCAGGGCAAGAAGAACGCGCCCTGCATCATCTTCATCGACGAAATCGATGCCGTCGGCCGGCATCGTGGCGCTGGGCTGGGTGGCGGCAACGACGAACGCGAGCAGACGCTGAACCAGATGCTGGTTGAAATGGACGGCTTCGAGAGCAACGAAGGCGTCATCCTGATCGCGGCGACGAACCGTCCGGACGTGCTGGATCCAGCGCTGTTGCGGCCTGGCCGCTTCGACCGGCAGGTGGTCGTGCCGAATCCGGACGTGAACGGGCGCGAGAAGATCCTGCGTGTGCATATGCGCAAGGTGCCGTTGGCGTCCGACGTTGATCCAAAGGTGATCGCGCGCGGAACGCCCGGGTTCTCGGGTGCTGATCTGGCGAACCTGGTGAACGAGGCAGCGCTGCTGGCGGCACGCATTGGCAAGCGCGTGGTGGCGATGGCCGAGTTCGAGGCGGCCAAGGACAAGGTGATGATGGGCACCGAGCGGCGCTCGCTCGTGATGTCCGAGGCCGAGAAGCGGATGACCGCCTATCACGAGGGCGGGCACGCGCTGTGCGCGATGCACGAGCCGGAATGCGATCCGGTGCACAAGGCGACCATCATTCCGCGCGGGCGCGCGCTGGGTTTGGTGATGAGCCTGCCGGAGGGTGACCGATACTCCAAGAGCAAGTCCAAGCTGCTGGCTGAGCTGACCATGGCGATGGGTGGCCGCGCGGCGGAGGAGATCATCTTTGGGCCCGACAAGGTGTCCAACGGTGCGGCGGGCGACATCAAGATGGCGACCGATCAGGCGCGCCGGATGATCACCGAGTGGGGCATGAGCGATAAGCTCGGCATGATCGCCTATGGCGACAACAGCCAGGAGGTGTTCCTGGGTCACTCGGTGACGCAGAACAAGAACGTCTCCGAGGCGACCGCGCGCGAGATCGATGCCGAGATCAAGGACATCATCGATCGCGCCTATGCGAAGGCGAAGCGGCTGCTGACCGAGAATGTCGAGGAACTGCACCGGCTGGCGCGGGGGCTGCTGGAGCATGAGACGCTGAGTGGGGACGAGATTCGCACGGTGCTGCGCGGCGAGCCGGTGATCCGTAAGGTGGTGGACGAGCCGGCCCCGGAGAACCGCCGCGCGTCTGTGCCCGCCGCTGGGCGTCCTGTCGCGCCAACGCCGCCGGCTGGCGGCCTGGGGCCGGCACCGCAGCCGGGATAGTCGAACAACGCAAGTGGTCCGGCATCCGTGAGACTGAGGCCGCTCCGCCTGTGATATCCCCGCTCACGGACCGTGACTCATATGTCGCTCTGCCGTCATGGCCGGACATGATCCGGCCATCGGCATGCATCGGCACCTTTGTGCCTGATGCACGTTAGTATTTCTTCAACATTTTTGGACTAGTTTCTGTTTTCGAGAACGGCTGTCGTTTTCAGCGATATGTCGTGTTCTGCCGCATCCGCCCATTGGCCGGCGCGGTCCCCGCACAGGAAGGTGCAGCAGGTTCAACCCGTCTGCACGCGAGAAGCTGCAGCGGCGCGGGAGATTGCACCATGTCTGGGATAATCCTGGGTGTCGCCGGCAGCTTGACTTGCGTGAGAACTGTCGTCAGGGGTGCAGCCCTTGCTGCCGACTTACTGGTTGGGCCAGCGATGCGTGACCAAGCGCCAGGTACAGGCGAGACCGCGTGTCTTGTCCGTGGATTGGGCGGCCCGCTTACATCCTATGTCGAAGCAGGGCGTGGAACATTGGAGGCGCTGGGGTTCCGGGTTGTGGTCCACGACATGACGGCATCGTCGAGCGCCCTGGAATCATGTGGAGTGATCGTGGCGCATTCCGCTGGTGCAGTGCCAGCGCTGGCGACGACGGGCCGTCGTCAGATCTTCATTAGCGACGGGTTCGCGTCAGCGTTGCAGCACTGTCCGGCGGAGGCCACCTGCACCAACTTTTACAACCCCGGCGACGTGCTGGGTGGGACCTTGGTTGGCGGCACAGAATGTCAATTGCTTTACCGCTTGCGGCGCACTGGATGTGGTGCCGGTGCTGGCTCATATGACGATGCCAGCATCGCGCGAAGTACTGCGCACGATTTCGGTACGGATCGCACAGCGTGCCACCGTGCTCGCGGAGAGTATGGCCGCACAGTGAGCAAATGGTGCGCGGCCTGACGCTTGATCCGGCGGATTTCTCATGCACGGAATAGGGCACTGAACACTTGGCCGAGGAGGGGTTCAGCGTCGATACGAACAGTCTTGGAACCGGGGAAGGAGGGTCGGATCCTGCGCGGTGTGGCTTCGGTGAACCCATGGGGACGGTGAGGCGCTGGGCTGGTCTTGCGCTCGGCCAGCCGCGCGTCATGGGAGTGCTGAACGTTACGCCGGATAGTTTCAGCGACGGCGGTGACTTCGCGGATGCTGATGCGGCCATCGGGGCGGGCCTGGCCATGGCGGCTGCCGGGGCGGACATCATTGATGTCGGTGGCGAGAGCACGCGGCCTTCATCACAGCCCACGTCATCGAAGACTGAACGGAGGCGCATTATTCCGGTGATCGGGGCGCTTGCCAGGGCGGGCGTGTGCGTATCTGTGGATACACGCCACTCCGCCACAATGGCAGCGGCGCTCGACGCGGGGGCTGCCATCGTCAACGACGTGTATGCGCTGCAATTCGATCCGGCGGCGGCTGCGCTGGTTGCGGCCCGCGGCTGTCCGGTCGTGCTGATGCACATGCGCGGCACACCCAGCGACATGTATGCACAGGCGCGGTACGCCGATGTCGCGGCGGAAGTGGTAGCGGAACTTCGCGAACGGATCGAAGTGGCTCAGCGTGCCGGCGTCGCCCGAGAGAACATTGCCGTGGATCCGGGCATTGGGTTTGCCAAAACGGCCGAGCAATCCGTCGAGTTGTTACGACGCTTGCCAGAACTGCTGACCCTGGGCTGCCCCATCGTTGTGGGCGTGTCGCGCAAATCCTTCATCGGGGCTATCACGGGCGAGCAAAACCCTCGGCAACGCCTGCCGGGTTCGCTGGCCGCGGGTCTTTTCGCCCTGTCGCACGGTGCCACGATTCTGCGCGTCCATGACGTTTCTGAAACCGTTCAGGCCGTTAAAGTTTGGCAGACACTTGGAAAGCTTCCATTGCCAGGGCAGCAAGGTTTACAAACCGTCATGCTTCGCAAGACGGAGACTCGATGACGCGTGTAAGGCACCTGTTCGGAACAGATGGAATTCGTGGTACCGCGAATTCCGATCCGATGACCGCGGAGATCGCATTGCGTCTCGGCCAGGCGGCGGGACTGCTGTTCACCCGTGGCAGCCATCGCCATCGCGTCGTGATCGGCAAGGACACGCGGCTCTCGGGTTACATGATCGAACCGGCGCTGACGGCGGGTTTCATTGGCGCTGGCATGGATGTCACGCTGGTCGGTCCGCTGCCGACGCCCGCCATCGCGATGCTCACGCGCAGCCTGCGCGCCGATCTGGGCGTGATGATTTCGGCGTCACACAACCCGTTCGAGGATAACGGTATCAAGCTGTTCGGTCCGGATGGCTTCAAGCTGGATGACGAGACTGAAAGCGAAATTGAAGAACTGATGGCGGGCGACATGCGGTCGCGTTTGGCCGCGCCAGGCTCGCTCGGCCGTGCCGCTCGCCTGGACGATGCGGGGGGGCGCTACATCGAGGCGGCGAAAGCAAGCTTTCCACGTGGCCTCCGGTTGGATGATCTGAAGATCGTGGTCGATTGCGCACACGGCGCCGCGTATCGGGTCGCGCCGACAGTGTTGTGGGAACTGGGAGCGACCGTGGTGCCGATCGGCGTGTCGCCGGACGGGTTCAACATCAATCGTGGCTGCGGCTCGACGGCGCCCGAATATCTCTGCGCCCAGGTGGTCGAGCATGGTGCCCATCTTGGCATCGCGCTGGATGGCGACGCCGACAGGCTGCTGATGGCGGACGACAAGGGTGAACTGATCGATGGCGATCAGATTCTCGCCTTGATCGCTCGGTCATGGGCTTCCATAGGGCGCCTGCGGGGCCAGGGCATCGTCGCGACCGTGATGTCCAATCTCGGCCTGGAGCGCTTCCTGGGCGCGCAGGGACTGGATCTGCACCGCACCAAGGTGGGCGATCGCTACGTCGCGGCGCGTATGCGCGAAGCCGGCATCAACCTGGGTGGCGAACAGTCAGGCCACGTAATTCTTTCCGATTTCGCCACGACTGGCGATGGGCTGCTGGCGGCCTTGCAGGTGCTGGCGGTGATTGTCGAGGAAGGCCGTTCGGCGCGCGAAGTGTGTCGCATGTTCACGCCGATGCCGCAGCTTCTGAAGAACGTGCGATACACTGGGCGGTCGCCGCTGCGAGCCAAGCACATCCAGCAGGCGATTGCGGACGCGGAGGCATCACTGAACGGGACTGGCCGCCTGGTGATTCGCGAAAGCGGCACTGAGCCGTTGATCCGCGTCATGGCGGAAGCTGATGACGAGGTGCTGGTCGGGCGTATCGTTGACCAGCTCTGCAATACGATTGCCGCTGCAATACGGGTTAGCGAAAGCGCGGACTGATGCGTGGGCGGGTACTGGTGATCGCCGGTTCGGATTCCGGCGGCGGCGCTGGTATCCAGGCGGATATCAAGACGATCACCGCATTCGGCGCCTATGCCGCGACGGCGATCACCGCGCTGACCGCGCAGAACACGCTTGGAGTCGCAGCGGTGCACGTCGCGCCGCTCGACTTCATTGCGAAGCAGATCGAAGTGGTGATGGCGGATATCGGCGCCGATGTCGTGAAGACCGGCATGCTGGCCGACGCCGCGACGATCGATGTGGTGTGCGATGCTCTGGAGCGCTTTGCACCTGGCGTGCCGGTCGTGGTGGATCCGGTGATGGTGGCGACCAGCGGAGCACGCCTGCTGGCGGACGATGCGTTGACCATGTTGGTGCGGCGTCTCATTCCAATGGCAAGCTTGATCACGCCGAACCTGCCCGAGGCGGAAGCGCTTGCTGGCATGGCGATTCCCGATCTCGACACGATGCGTCGTACTGCGGTTACGCTGCTATCGCTTGGCGCTCCCGCCGTGCTGCTGAAGGGCGGTCATTTACCTGGCGATCAGATTGTCGATCTTCTGGCCATGATGGACGGCGTCGAGGAATTTGCTGCGCCACGCATCGAGTCGCGTAATACGCACGGCACCGGCTGCACATTGGCGAGCGGTATTGCCGCCGGCCTGGCGCAGGGTATGCCGTTACGCGATGCGGTATTGCGCGCGCGGGACTACGTGCGAGCGGCGATTGCCGCAGCACCCGGTTTCGGCGCCGGACACGGACCACTCAACCACGCTGTTGCTGTTCGATAAACACCTGCTTCGTGGTGAATGACAGCCAGACATGGCGCGAGCGCAGCCAGTCCGCACCGAGCAGCATGTCCACGATTGGCACCACATGCACCGGCGCGACCCATAGCATCGGATCGCGGATCGTGTCTGGGCCGACGCTCATGCTGGCAAAGCGATGACGGCGCATGAACACTGGTGCGGGGCCAACACCCGCACCGTTGCCGCCAGGATCCTGCGCCAGCAGTGCTGGGGTGAGGCCCAGGCGAGCCATGCCGGGCGCGGTGACAAGACTGGAGCTGGCGCCCGTGTCGAGCAGCGCGTGCAGTGGATGGCCATCAATTGCGACCGGCACGACTATCGCAGCGCCAACAGGTGTGGTCGCAGGGACAGACGCGTAAGGCTCGTGCCACTGTAGAAAGCCGATCGTGCAGCCTTGTACCTCGTAGAGTGTAAGTCGTTTGCTCGGCAGATCGATATCCAGATCGAAGGGTGACAGGAAATCGCGTCCCAGCAGGCCAGCAATAGGACGGCCGGCAATCGCGGCGATCGGCAGCGGGCCCACTGTCACACTGTTGTCGCCAATCAGTGAACGGCGCCGCAGCGTCACATCGCCCAGGCGCAGCGAGCGGGGCAGGGCGTTCGGTCGCTCCTCGTACCCCCCGATACCCAACACCGTCGAAGCAACCCAACTGTCCCGGGCGAGACCAAGCTGCTTCACCGTGTCCTCACCCATCAGCGTGCGTTCAGCGCCGGTATCGAGGATGAAAGTCGCCGGCGCGTCATTCACCTGCACCGTGACCAACAGATGGCCCTGCGCCAATGCGATCGGCACAGTGGTTTGCGGCGTTACGCGGCATGCGGCGTGCGCCGCACCGAAGGCGGCGAGTAACACCAGGATGCATAGGCCGATTTGTTTCATCGCGTCGGCTCAAGTATCCAGCCGGGATGCCTGACGCGCTAGCCCCACTCACTGCTTCAGTTGTTTTTCGGGTTTCTGTCTGTGGGCATGCTGGTGTTTACGTTGATCGCTTTCGCGATGCGAATGGTGACGGTTGGTGCAGCGTGGATTGATGCCGGTCACCGCCGGGTTGCATGGCCTCCGCGACAATGCTGATCCACCACATCTCTGGAGTGGGGGACAGCAGCGATTACCGCCGTGGCGTCGCTGCTGTTCCTGTTCAGCCGCGTTGATCCGCTGCTTGTCCTGGCGGCGGCAATGGGAGCATCTGGCCTGTTGGTCTGGCCCTGAAACGTCGATGGGTTTCGCTGACGCTCAACCGCATTCCTCTAACGGCTGGCGGCCCCGCTGCCGGTCGCGGTGGTCGCGTTCGTTCCGGCTGACACCCCGTTCAGGTTATTATTCGTGCCGGGATTGCTCGATAGCGCGCTGTTTGCGCCCGTCTGCGCGTTGGAGTTCGTGGTCGGCGCATTGGCGTATGGCTGCGACGTGCCGCCGTTGGCGCTCCCCATTGTCCCCGGGCTGCTGATCGTGCCGCCCGACGGTGCTCCGGCCGTTCTGGTTGAGCTGGTTCCCGCGGAGCCGGTGCCACCACCTGCGCCACCCGCGCCCTGTGCGAACGCCAACGCTGTGGGCGCTGCCAACAGGGTTGCAGCCAAAGTTGCGTACCTGATCGTGCTCAGCACGATGATCATTCCTTTCCCGTCATCCGCGGCAGCAACGCACTGAACGGCGATGTGTCGCGCGGCTCACGGAAACGCGTCACGCCCACGGTACGACCCACGGTGCACTCGCACGCGTGCCAGACAACGGGCAGCGCAGCGGTTTCGGTACGTCAGTGGTTGATGACGCGAGGCGGAACTTTGTCGCGGTTACCTGGAAACGCCGGAGACCATGTGCACGGTCCGACCGTGGTACTTGATCACCGTGGGGGCCTCGGCGACCTCCTCATAGGTCTGCCAGCCGCGCTCTGTTGCCGGCCGCAAGTCGGCTGGCGCAGGGTTGAGGTCGGGCTTGGGTGCCGGGGCCTTGGCCGACGCGGTCAGCACGCCCGTATCTGCTCGATCGTAGATGAAGCCGTAGGTTGGATACACGCTGCCGAAGTCGCCGGTCTGGCCCAGGCCGACACGAACGGCGGTCCAGTCATTGGCCTCCGATACGTCCACGACGGGGATATTGCGGGCAACGCCGCCATGCATCCCTGGGCCCCACCAGTTGGCGTGGTCGATCTCGATCTCGCGGGCATTGATGACTTGGCTGACCACTGCGACGTGGCCGAGACGCATGCGGCCATTCGCGCGGAAGGTCAGGACGCTGCCGGGCTCAGGCACGCTGCCGCGGGCATAGACGCCTGCTGCGTTGTCCCACCATTCCCATGCGTTCCCGGCGACCGTGATGCCTGAAGCAGCTCGGGCGTATGGCACGCACGAGATACCACCGCCGCGGGCGTAATAGTGATGATTTACAGCTTTCCCGCGAAACCGGGCGGAGTGAGACACCTCCCGCAAGTTGCCGTGGTGACTTCGAGTCGCGTTAGAAGTGTACTGGGTTGTGACCCCGGCTTGGGCATGAGGCCCGATGAACTGGCCGCCTATAACGAGAAATGAGCCTAAAATCAGTGTCTTAGCGCCGGTTCCCCAACCCCGCATCGCGACTGCCCCCAACCGTTTTTTCAAGCTCTGTAAATCGGTAGCAACAGGGTTGCAACGATGACAACCCACTCGACCGATTATTTCGGCGATGGGCCAGCAGTTTGACCGTTCACCCCTGTGGATAAGTTGAAAATCCGGGGAAATTTGTCCTAAATGGCGGTTTTGTTCATGATTCGGTCGGAATGTAACATTCGGTGTTGTCGTACTTAGGACAGCGGATTTTGCACCTAGGACATCCCAAATCGGGGTGGGTGCGGATGCGTTCTGATCCATTGCTTTGCCTCGCCTGCCGTTGTTGGGGAGCGCACTGGCAGGCGAGGCATTGCCGGAAGGTGTCTGGTCGGGGAACCGGTCGCTTCCGAGACAACGGGACCATAACGAATCCTATGCGCACTGTGGTGTCATTTCGGCCACAGTGTTGCCGAAATCCTTGGGTGATGGTCGCTGCTCTGTCTCTATCGAGAAAAACCGAACGATTTCAGGACTAAAAAGTGATCGGCTGCGCGGACCTTAAATCCTTCGTCTCCTCACGAGACCGCGTACAACGCGCCTGTTGAGACCAGATGATTAATGACAGTGAACACGAGCGGGGCGCACCGGCTCACATTGAGATGCTGGACGTGTTTGGCGGATCCACCGGCAAAGACACCATGCTCGCAACGGTGCATCGCTTCTGTCCGCCCCGCGCGACCTTGCTTGGCGGCGAGTAGAGCGGCAGGCGCCCTGATCGGCGGCGTCTCCGATGCCTGAACGCCGAAGGCCGTCGCAACAGACCGCGGCCGAGCTGCTTGCCCGTGCAGCAGAATATCGGCGTATGGCGGAGACCGCGACTGCGCCCGACGTGCGGGACGCACTGATCAGGCTGGCGGAGAGGTTTGAGAGTTTGGCGAAGGAGGCCAGTGAGTGACCGACGTTGCTGGTCTCATACCACTACTCGCTGACCGCGACCCATTCGCTCTAGCCGTCATGGCCGGGACGTGGTACAGACCGGCTACATAGGTAACACTTCAGACCGGGCACGTAGGTAACAGTGCAAGATCGGGTTTGGAGGATTGCCCGATGCCGTGGACCGAGATGAGCAAGATGGACGACCGGCTGATTTTCATCGCTGCGTGTCTTCGCGGGGAAGTGTCGATGAGTGAGACCTGCCTGCGGCACGGGATCAGCCGGAAGACGGGCTACAAATGGCTGGAGCGTACCGGCAGGCGGGAGCGGCGGGGCTGGTAGCCTTGAGCTCGGCCCGCCACACGGTGGGGCAAGCGATTGACCCGACGATCGCGGCGGCGGTTCTGGCGCTGCGCGACGCACGCCCGACCTGGGGTCCGAGGAAGCTGCTGGCACGGTTGCGGATGGACCGTCCGGAGATGATCTGGCCGGCATCGAGCACGGTGGGCGATCTGCTGCGCCGGTCTGAGCGGTCGAAACCGCGGCCGCGGCGGCGGCTGGGCGATCCGCGGTGCACGCCGTTACCGAACGAGCCATTGGCGGCGAACGACATCTGGTCGGCCGACTTCAAGGGCTGGTTCCGCACTGGCGACGGGGTGCGGTGCGAACCGTTCACGGTGAGTGACGGCTACAGCCGCTATCTGTTGGCGTGCGAAGCGGTGCCGCAGGTGACGTGGGTGCAGGTGCAGCCGCGGCTGATCCGGCTGTTCGAGGCGAACGGGCTGCCGCGGGCGCTGCGCACCGACAACGGCAACCCGTTTGCGCGGCTCGACGGTCTGGGAGGGCTGTCGCGGATGTCGGTGTGGCTGCTGAAGCTGACCGTGTGGCCCGATCATATCCAGCCTGGCCGGCCGGACCAGAACGGGCGGCATGAGCGCATGCACCGCGTCTTGCAGGAGGATACGGCGACCCCGCCGGCGGTAACGGTGCCTGCGCAACAGGCGCGGATGGATAGCTGGCGGGCGGATTACAACAGCTATCGCCCGCACGAGGCGCTGGGCCAGCGCTGCCCTGCGACGCTCTACATGCCCTCGGTGCGGGCTTACCCGGGGACGATCGCCGAATGGGATTATCCTGCGGACCATCACACCCGGCGCGTGATCGGCGACGGCCACATCAGATGGCGCGATGGTACGGTGTATTTGTCGGGCGCCCTGCGCGGCGAGACGGTTGCCCTGGCGCGACGATGGCGATTGGGCGGTGCGTTTCCGTGGTTTCGATCTGGCTGTCTTGCTCGATGAGAGCAATCGCCTGCGCTGCTGCGGACTGGACCGGACAGCGGTCCGGCGAGCTGCCTGACGAAGGCGGCCGGGTGGCCTCGCCAGGACAGCTCGCGCCATTGTCTCTCGCTGTCCCGCCGGTCTCAAGTCCGGCGCCTGCGGCGCCCCGCTGCGCGGCTGCGGGACTTGACCCCGGCGGGACAGCGAGAAGAGAGCCGCAAATGCCGTCTATGGATCGCTGTGTCTGGAGGGGCAAAGCATGTGAACAAACCGGGGAAACTGTTACCTACGTGCCCGGTCTAACGTGTTACCAATGATGCCGGTTGAACCCTGACCCGGCCATCAGCGTACATTGGCACCGATGTGCCGCTGAGATCGATGGCCGGGTCCGGCCCGGCCATGACGGCGGGGCGACAGATAAGTCAGGGTCAGTGAGCTTTGGTATCAGTCGCTCACGGAGGAATTTACCGCAGCGCTGAACAGGCCGGCTACGGGCATTTATGACCGTGGCGGCACCGCCCGTCGCTCAAACGTGAGCCAGAGCGTTTTCTCTCGAGAGAAACCCGTGCTGCCTGGCTCACTTAAGGGTTTCAATGCGACAGTCTGTGGTCTGGCGGGGCATGGCCCAGGAAGCGCGCGCGGTGGCCGCGCGGCTGCGCGACCCCGAATTGAGGCGCCAGATGCTGATCATCGCGGCGGGCTACGAAGCCTTGGCCCGCCGGACGGAGGCGCTCGCCCGAATTACTGACCTCGCGAACTTCAGGGGTTCGCAGGAACCGAGCGAGGAGGACGGCTAGAGCGTTTTCGACATGACTGGAAACCTGATGGATCCGGTCTGCCCGATGGCGCTTTTGTTCCGCCTTTCGCTCGGGGTCTGGACCGTGGGCCTATTTGCAGGCCGTCACCATGATCTCGACCAGGATCGAGGGGCTGGCCAATGCGGCCTGAACGCAGGCGCGGGCTGGGGCGCCTTCCTTCGGCAGCCACGGCGTCCAGACCTGGTTCATTGCGTCCCGGTCCTTGATGTCCTTCACCCAGATCAGCGCTTGCAACAGACGCGTCTTGTCGGTGCCGTGCTCCTCAAGCAGCGTGTCGATCTGCTCCAGCACATCGGCGGTCTGGCCCTTGATGTCCTTGCTCGTGTCGCGCGCGGTAACACCCTGAAGATAAACAAATCCATGGTATTCCACGGCCTTCGACAGAATTGCGCCCGGATCGGTGCGTTTGATGCTGGCCATTGAATTTTCTCCCCGGTTGTTGCGGTGTCTGGCGGCCTTCTAGGGCATGGCGCGGGATCAGGCCAGCGTCGCTGATCAGGGTGTCGCCGCCGGTTCTGGCTCGTAGGAGTTGGAGCGGTCTGTCTCGGTGCCGGTGTTGCGGACGCAGTCGTTCACCATGTTGTCGTGTTCGTAGCGTGCGGCGAGGCCGCGATCGGTGGCGCCTGGTGCGTAACTGGTGGAGAACGGCACGTCGCGGTTGGTGATCGAGTAGATCTGGTCGCGGTTCTGCCGATCGTAGACGGCGTTGGCGTGCTCGCGGCAGGCGGAAAGGGTAGCCGCGTCGGCTTTCGCCTGGCCCGTTGGGGCGGGTGGCGGTTCGCACTGAGCCAACGCCAGCAACGGCAAGACGAAAAAAGCGCGTCGGATCATGGCGTCGCTCCTGTCAGGCGCGGGGCATTCTGCCCCTCCAGCGCCAGACCGAAGGCAAATCGGCTGAGCCGGCCACGAAAGCCATTCTCGTCGAAGCGCGCCTCAGCGGTCAGGGAGTACTTGCCGCGGCGCGGAGCAGCACAGGGTGTAACTCCGCGCCGTCGCGCTCCAGCAGGTACAGGGAGTCAGCCCAGCGGACGCGAGCCAGCAGGTCGACCAACGCGAGCAGCCGCAGGCAAACGGAAAGGCCGTATGAGTTGCGCATGCCGACGGTGCGATCGACCGCACCGGCCCAGCAGCATGCATCGCGATCTGCCAACGCCAGGTCGGAGAATGAACCGTCCTCGCGGCGAAAGCGGAAGCCGCGGGTGACATCCCAGCGGTCAGATAATGCGGCATCTCGGGCGGCATACCAGGCCCGCTCCAGGTCGCGGCGATGGACTGGCGGCAGTTCCTCGGGTGGCAAATCGACCAGGTAGGTCAGCGATCCATCGGGACCGGTACCGACACGCACAGGCGCGGGATGCTCGCTCGGATTCATCCAATAGAGGATGGACCTCCAGGTCGGCTTGCGCCAGCCTGCGTAAGCTGTGCGAGGGAGAATTTCATCCATGCGCGATGCGGCAAGATTGACGGCGACCGAGGCAGCGCGGCTGGTCCGGGACGGCAAGCTGTCGCCGATCGAACTGATGGAGGCCTGCCTTGCCCGCATTGCCGAACGGGAGAGTACGGTCCGCGCGTTTGCCTGGTTCGATGCGGACGCTGCTCGGCGCGCGGCTGCGGCAGCACGTCCGGGGCCGCTCCACGGGTTGCCGATCGGCGTGAAGGATGTGCTGGATACCACTGATATGCCTAGTGAATATGGCTCACCGATCTGGCGTGGCTGGCGCCCGCGCGCGGATGCGGCGGCGGTTGCCTGGGCACGGGCGGCCGGTGGCGCAGTGATCGGGAAGACGGTCACCACCGAGTTTGCCACCCGGAAACCTGGCCCGACCGGTAACCCGCACAATCTGGCGCATACGCCTGGCGGGTCGAGCAGTGGTTCCGCAGCCGGCGTGGCGGACTGCTTCTTTCCATTGGCCTACGGAACGCAGACGGCGGGCAGCGTGATCCGGCCGGCGGCATATTGCGGCGTGGTGGGGTTCAAGCCGAGCTTCGGGACGATCAACCGGTTTGGCATGAAGTTGATGTCGGAGAGTCTTGATACTGTTGGAGTTATAGCCCGCAGCGTCGCCGATTGCGCGCTGTTTGCTGGCGCCGTGTCGGGGCGGGACATGGGCAATCCCGATGCCCGCGCGGATCATGCGCCGCGCATCGGTATCTGCCGCTCCCCGGTGTGGGAGAAGGCGCAACCCGAAACTCAGGCGCTGTTGGCGCAGGTTGCCTCTGCACTGGCGAAGGCTGGCGCCACCGTCGTGGAACGTGAGCTGTCCGCAAGTGCGGCGGCAATCGTTGATGCCCACCCCGTCGTCGTGAACAACGAGAGCGGCCGGGCGATGGGATGGGAACTGGCGAACGCTCGTGAGCAGATCAGCGAGGGTCTGCGGGAACGGCTGGAATTTGGCCTGTCACGTGGCGAGGCCGAAGTCGCCGGTGGGCACGCGATGTTCGAACGCGCTCAGCACGAATTCCCTGGGTGTGTGGAGGGGCTGGATGTCCTGGTCACGCCTTCTGCGCCCGGCGAGGCTCCTGCTGGCTTGGGCTGGACCGGGGATCCGATCTTCAATCTGATCTGGACCAGCCTGCATGTGCCTTGCGTCACCGTGCCGGCGGGGGTGGGGCCGAACGGTCTGCCGCTTGGGATCCAGATCGTCGCAAGGATTGGTGAGGACCGGCACGCGCTGGCGTGGGCTCAGTGGGTGGCGGCGGTGGTCGGATGAACCCCTTTCCCCTAGCCCCCTCCCGCAAGGGGAGGGGGAAGAAGGGCCGACTGTAGTTTCGCGCGCGCACTGCGTCCTGATTCGAGCGATCGCGCATTGACGATCGCCAGGCGGAAACCGCCGGGAGGCATCGCATGGTGCTCGGGCGCCTTGTCCTCGTGGAAGGTGATCTGGACACTGGAAACACCGGGCATGGCCCGGACTTGCTGGACCAATTCGGGCGGTGGGTGGCGGTAGCGCGGACCGTGCGGGCCGAACAGTACGACACTGTAGCCGTCTTGCCGATCCGGATCTGGGTAGGTCCATTGCCCGGTAACGTGCAGGTTCACCACGGCTTCGATCCAGCCTGGTCCATATAGATCAGGCCATTGGTCGGCGAACCTCAGATGCGCCTCGATGATGCGGCCGCCTATGGTCTCGAAATTCGCCATGCCGGTGTAGCCGCGCAGGTAATTGCGGGACCAGGCGCCGCACCAGTCCTCGATCTCCGGCATGGGCTCGGCATGCACGAGCCAGTAGTCGAACGTGCCGCCGGGGCCGGTCTCACCTGTGGTGTGGCGCCACCAGCGAGGTTCTCCGTCCACCAGCGCCACGTCTGTGCTGACGTGGCGGCCGGTCAACAGCGTGCACCAGAAGTGGCCGGCGGTCAGTGCGGCACGATATTCGTCCGCGGAGCGGATGACCTGGCTGCCCGTGCCCATGCCGCGCAAATTCATGATCGGCTTGGAGAATACTGGGAAGGACGGGGGGATCACTCCGTGCGGGGCGGCTTGAAGTCCCTGAGACAGGGCCACCGCGAGCTTGTCGTAAATCCAACGGTGCTGCGGGAACCATTCCCAGGAGTCTGGGTCCTCAGTGGAGATCCGGATGTGCTCTGGGCACGCGACGTGCTGGAAATACTGGAACCGCCAGGGATCGGCCTCGCAGATCGGCATCTATGCAGAAATCCCCCACCTCACCCAACCTCTCCGCCCGGAGGGGCGGAGAGGGGGTTAAACCACACCGACCGGCCTCAGTCGCTGAGGCAACGTGCTCAGCGACTCTGTGGTGTCGAAGTCGCGCAGCACGGCGTCGTCGGCCATCTCCACCTCGGCGACCGACTCCAGATGTATTCCCAGCAGGAAGCGCGCGCCCGAAATCTCCCGAAATATCAAGGATTTCCTGAAAGAACTCGCGATCCCATAACATCGGATTGCCCTGTTTGCCGCGGAACGTCGGCAGCACGATCAGCCGCCCTTCGTCGGGGTCATAGGCCGACAGCAATCGGTCGATCATCCGACCGGTGACCAGCGGCATGTCACCGAGGCACACCAGCGCGGCGGCACATTCCTCGGGGACTGCGGCAATTCCGGCTTTCAGGCTCGCTGACAGACCTTCCGTGTATCCGGGGCATGCACATAGCGCACAGGACGGCCGCCCAGCGCGTGCTGGACCTGGTCGGCTTGGTGCCCTGTTACCACCAACACGGGCCGCGCCTTCGACGACAGCACATTGTCCACGACGCGCGCGATCATCGGCTTGCCGGTCTTGTCGGTGATCAGCAGTTTGTTGTGTGGTGCCATCCGGCGCGAGCGTCCTGCGGCGAGCACCAGCGCGGCAATCGTCGGCGCGCTGCGTGGCGCGGCGCCGACACGCTGCGTCGTGGGGGCCTCTTCGCGCGGCAGCGGACGCAAATCCATCTCCTTCAGCAAGCCGCCAACACCCATCTTCATGATCTCGTTCGGCCCGACTGGCAGGTCGGCGAACAGGCGCATCAGCACGAAGTCGATGCCGTTGAGCTTCGGACTGCGAGCGCATCCGGGCAGCACCAGAGCGGGCCGTGTGCCGATACGACCGAGGCAGATCAGGTTGCCGGGGTCTACTGGCATGCCGAAATGCAGGATTTCGCCGCCGGCGCGCACAATCCCCATCGGCCCGACGTCGCGTCTGTCCACCACAGCCGATGCACCGACCACCAGCAGCAAGTCGGCGCCCTGCTCTACCAGCGCTTTCCAGCGCCTTGCCGATAGGGGCTTCCTCATGGGGCGTATGCAGTGCGGGAAGCAGTGTGCCCGTGAGTTGAGCGACGCGCTGCTCGGTTGCGGCGATCGTCTTCTCGGTGACACTGTCCTTCAGTCCGGGCAGCTCGGTGACAACGAGTCCAACCTTGAGATGGTGGAACGGGTGCAACGTTAGAGGCGAACCAGCCTGCCGGATCAGCGCCTCTGCCACCGCAAGCACATTGCCTGGGACGGCGAAGGGGATGATCTTGACGGTTGCCACGAGGTCCCGTGGCGCCACCACCGAGCAATCCGGCAACGTGCCAATGGTGATCAACTCATCGATTGTGTTCAGCCGGTTGATCATGCCGGAATTGATCTGCAACAGGCCTGGAGCCTCGGCGGTAAGGTTAACGCGGCCCGTGGCCGCGCGTGTCCGTGCCAGCAGAGGCGACACCAGCGGTTGGGCCAGGCGATCGGCCGCTATGTCTTCGGGTACGTCGCCTGGTTCAAGGCGGGCGACGATGACCTCGCTGCGGCCGGCTTCGCGCAGTGCAGCGAGTGCCTGCTCGTCCAGCACCGAACCCTTGCGGATCATTCGGTCGCCGACGCGTTGGCGAGTGCGCCATGATGGCGCCGCGGGCTTCGTCGAGCGGGACGGGGCCGAACTTCATGCCGCGAGGGTCTGCTTCTGCGGCAATGGTGCGCCGCGTCTGACCGCGACGAGTTCGGCGATGATGGATAGCGCGATTTCCGGTGCGGTGACCGCCTCGAGGTTGAGGCCGACGGGGCCCTGGATGCGTGCAGGGCGTTGTCGCCATGGCCCAGTTCGCGCAGGCGCTTCAGCCGGGCGGCATGGGTGCGGCGAGAGCCAAGGGAGCCGATGTAGAATGCGGGCGATTTCAACGCACGATCCAGCGCCGGGTCGTCGAGCTTCGGATCGTGCGTCAGGGTAACGACGGCGGTGCGGGTGTCGGGCTTCAGCTCGTCCATGGCTTCGTCGGGCCAGGCGGTGGAGACCGTCACGTTGGGGAAGCGCTCGTCTGAGGCGAAGGAGCGGCGCGGGTCCACGACGATGACGGCAAAACCGCACTGGGTGGCGAAGGGTACCAGGGCCTGCGCGATGTGCACGGCGCCGACGACGATAAGGCGCAGCGGCGGGTTGTGCGCGTGCAGGAACCAGTCGGTGCCGCCGACATTGACCGTGCCGCTTTCGTCGGACTGCAGCGCCTTTCTCGGCTTCGGCATTCAGTTCGGCGGGCGCGCGAAGGATCTGGCAGCAGGCGCTGCTCGCCGTCGGGCAGGCGGGTGGCAAGGACGACGGGGCGCTTGTCGTTTTTGGCCGCTTCGAGGGCGGCGAGGATTTCCGGGGTCATGGCGTCGCTACTCGCACGCCCCTTGCGGGAGGGGGTTGGGGGGAGGGGGCGGTGCCCCTCAAATCGGCCCCCTCCCCCCAACCCCCTCCCGCAAGGGGAGGGGGAGTGCCATCGCCTGCGCCATCGCCGTCGCCGTCGCGGCCGCCATCATCACAGCAGTTTCTCCACGAACACCTTCACCTTGCCGCCGCAGGCCAGGCCGACTTCCCAGGCACGCTCATGCGTCACGCCAAAATCCAGCAATTGCGGCGCCCCGGTATCGATCGTCTTCATTGCGGCATCGGCGACGGCGCCTTCAATGCATCCGCCGGACACCGAGCCGGCCATCTTGCCGGACTTGGTCACTGCCATCTGGCTGCCGGCGGGACGGGGCGAACTGCCCCAGGTCTCGGTCACCGTGGCCAGCGCCACCTGTTCGCCGGCAGCGCGCCAGGCGGCGGCGGTGCTCAGCACGTCCTCGGTTTCTGCAATGTTCATGATGCCATCCTTTCAGGCTCTCCTGCCGCCGCCAAGAGCGTTCGTCGTGGCGTCGGGCGGGAGAGCAGATCGACCAGCGCGCGCAGGCTGGCCAGATTATGCACGGGGCGGAAGTCGTCCACGTGCGGCAGCATCGCGCGTATCCCCTGTGATTTTGGCTCGAAACCACTCCAGCGCAACAGCGGATTGAGCCAGATCAGGCGGCGGCACGAACGATGCAGCCGGTCCATGTTGTCCGCGAGGCCGCGGGCGCCGTCGCGATCGAGGCCGTCGGTGATCAGCAGCACGATTGCGCCCTGCGCCAGCACGCGGCGTGCCCAAAGACGGTTGAAGGTTTCCAGCGCCTCGCCGATTCGCGTGCCGCCCGACCAGTCGGGGACGATCTGCGAGACCATCTGGAACGCGACTTCGGGATCGCGATGGCGAAGTTGACGCGTGACGTTGGAGAGCCGTGTGCCGAACAGGAACACATGCACGCGGTCGCGGTCGTTGGTCACCGCATGCAGGAAGTGGAGCAGGATTTGCGCGTAGCGGCTCATCGAGCCGGAGATGTCGCACAGCACGACCAGGGGCGGCGGCCGCGTGATCTGACGTTCGCGGGCGATGGTCAGGATTTCTCCGCCATGTCGCAGACTTTGCCTGATGGTGCGGCGCAGGTCCGTCACCGGACCCGATGGATCGGCACGCAGCCTGCGGGTTCGGCGAAGATCGAGCGGCAGGACGAGGCGGCGGATTTCGCGTTTGGCTTCGGCGATCTCGTCTGCGCTCATCGCCTCGAAGTCCATCTGCTGGAGGCGTTCGCGATCCGATACGGTGAGCACTGCATCGACCACGGGGGGTTCGTCTTCCCGCGGCTTTGTTTCGCGCGGCTTTGCCATTGCTTCGGCGACACGGCGGCTACCTGGCGGTGGACGTTCCGGCCGCTTGTCCTTTTGCGCGTCCAGTAGAGCCATCGCGACGGCTTGTTCGGCCGCGGTGGGATCACGCCAGAACAGGTTGAACGCGTAGTCGAATACGTCCTGATGTTCGTGGCGATGGATCATGGCCGCACGCAACGCGGTGCGTGCTTCGGTGCGGTTGCCGAGATCGATCACTGACAGAGCCTGCTGGCCAGCCAACGTCTCTGCCGGCCCCACGGGCAGCCCAGCACGGCGCAGCAGGCGTGCGAAATGCATGACGTTGGCGGCGAGGGTGGGTGTCTGTGGGTCCATCGCCACTACAGATGAACTGGCGGTCGGGGCCGGCGCAAGGGGCGAGGCACACGAAACCTCCTCGACCGTGCTATAGTTAAGGTCGCGGCCGGAGCGACCATGATTATGCCTACGATTGATGACCCAGTCCTAGCCCACGTTCGCCGTGTGCTGAACGATATGTACGGCGACCAGATCGATCGCGTTGTGCTGTTCGGCTCCCGCGCTCGCGGCGATGCGCGAGACAACTCGGACTACGACATCGCCGTGTTTCTGCGGACCATGAAAGATCGGTGGGCCGAACTGGATCGCCTTGCCGAACTGCGGGTGCATTTGATGGACGATACGGGTGTGTTTCTCGACGCCAAGCCCTATTCTGCCAGCGCGTACGGCGCACGAACACCGCTCATGCATGAAATCAGACGTGACGGCATCGATCTGTGATTCCTGAAACCGCGGCTTATACCAATGCTCACTGACCGCGACACATTCGCTCTAACCGTCATGGCCGGCCTCCGAGCCGGCCATCAGCCTCAGCGGCACAAAGGTGCCGATGTACGCTGATGGCCGGGTCAAGCCCGGCCATGACGACAGGGCGACAGATGAGTCAGGGTCGGTGAGCTTTGGTATTATCTGGAAAAGGCGAAGGATCTGCTGAAACAGGCCGAAGCAATGCTCGCCATTGGATTGAGCGAGGCGGTCGGGCGAACCGCGTATCTCGCAGAGTTCCACGCAGCTCAGGCGTTAATTTTCGAGCGGACGGGGCGATCACTGAAGTCTCATCACGGAGTGCACACCGAGTTTCTGAGACTGACAAAGGACGATGTGCGCATTGGCGCCGAATTCAGGATCGGCCTGTCGCAAGCTTATAATCTCAAAGCGGTTGCTGATTACGAAATCGGCCCTGAAGCGAAGATATCGGCAGAGCGCGCGACGGCGGAACTCGCCCGGGCGACGCGCTTTGTTCAAGTTGTCGACGAGCTGGTTGCGCCGACTAGCAAGCAAGACGAACCATAGAGTGTGGGATCAGCCTTTCCGCAGATGCCGTGACACTTGGCGCTGTAGCCGTTCCAACGCCCGATCGTGCAGCCCGATCGCCCGAAGCGCGGTTACCGTCTCGGTCAGATACTCGCGGCAACTGCCAAGCGTACCGGAGGCCGAGGCCAAACGGGCAGCGATCTCCTGTTCATCAAGTCGACCTGCATAGCGTTGGTACAAACGATTGGCGACGAAAGTGACCGCACGCACAGGGCCGGCGCTAGTCTGCGCGGTGACCCAACGCGCTTTGTAGGCATCGGTAAACAGTTCGCGGCGCCAAACGAGCAGCAATTCATCGCGTGCGTGTGCGGCGGCAACGCGGAACAACACGCCGGCGCAACTTCCGCCACGATCCAACGCGAGCATCAGTCCCGGGTTCTCAGGCGAACCACGGCCGCCATGCAGCCAGAGGCAATACCGCCGATGCCAGCCGCGCACGATGCCGCCGCGCTGTTCCTCGAAATGGAACGCGGGGTTCCACATCAGCGAGCCATAGCCGAACAGCCACACATCCTCGCCCGGCGGATGCTGTTTCAGCGCGGCATCCAGATCTGCTTCGACTTCCGCCTCGGGACGAAACACTGTGCCTGGCGGCATACGGCGGCGTGCTTCAGCGAGAAGCGAACCGTCGCGCAATGCCTCACGTGTTATGGCGACACGCCAGCCGGATTGCGTCACTCCGCGGCCTGCTGTGCGTCCGCCACGAATCGTGCCGCCTCGGCGCCACGGACTTTGGCGATATCGTCCTGGTATTTCAGCAGCACGCCGAGCGTCTCATCGACCGCTGCCGGCGCTAGTTCCTTCTGGTTCAGGTAGGTGAGGGCCTGCGCCCAATCGATCGTCTCGGCGACACCGGGCAGCTTGAACAGGTCCTCGGTGCGCAGCCGCTGCACGAAGGCCACTACTTGCGCTGCCAGATGCTGCGGTACGCCTGGCGCTTTCGCCGCCAGGATTGCCCGTTCGCGGGCCGCATCGGGGTAATCGACCCAGTGGTACAGGCATCGGCGACGGATTGCGTCGTGTACTTCGCGCGTCCGATTGGACGTGATGACCACTGCGGGCAATGTCTTGGCGCGCACCGTGCCGAACTCCGGTACCGTCACCTGGAAGTCGGCGAGCAGTTCCAGCAGGAACGCCTCGAAGGGTTCGTCGGCGCGATCCAGTTCGTCGATCAGCAGCACGGCGGGCGGCAAATCCGGATCGATCGCGGACATCAGGGGCCGCGCGAGCAGATACTTCCTGGCATAGATGTCGTTCGCCAACTCGTCTGGATCGGTCTGGCCGGCCGCCTCTGCCAGCCGGATCGCCATGAGCTGGCGCGCGTGGTCCCACTCGTAGGCTGCCGCCGAGATGTCCATGCCGTCGTAGCATTGCAGGCGCACCAGCCGACGCCCGAGACCGGTCGCCAGCACCTTGGCGATTTCGGTCTTGCCGGTGCCAGGTTCACCTTCCAGGAACAGCGGGCGGCGCATCGCGAGCGCCAGATGCACCGTCGTCGCCAGTTCCTGGTCCGCTATGTAGCCCTGCGCGGCGAGGAGCTTCGCCGTTTCCGCAACGGTCGCCGGCAGATGCGTCACTACAACAGGCTTCCGATGATCAGGATCAGCATGACCAGATAGATAAACCCGCCGATCCAGAATGCTATCGGCAGTCCGAACGGCTCGTCGGGGACCAGGGCGAAGACACTGACGGCCGGGGGTGGATTGGTCGGCGGCAGGTCCCGGACGGGCAACTTCGGCGCTTTGTGCAGAAGGGAACAGATGTCCTTCGGCGGTCGGGGCTGGCGCCGGTCCCGCGACCTGGGTCGAGAACCGATCGAAGAAGGCATCGGCCATCTGCTTGGCTGACGCGTCGATCAGCCGCGCCCCGAGCTGGGCCAGCTTGCCGCCGACCTGAGCGTTGACCTCGTAGTGCAGCAGGGTAGCGGGACCGTCGTCCGTCAACCCGACCTTGGCACCGCCCTTGGCAAAGCCGAGGACGCCGCCCTGACCCTCACCACTGATCGTGTATCCGTTCGGCGGGTCCAGGTCGGCCAGGTGCACCTTGCCACTGAATCGCCCCGACATCGGGCCGACTTTGACCGCCGCCGTCGCCTGCATCTCGGTGTCCGACAGCTTTTCCAGGCTTTCGCAGCCCGGGATGCTTGCCTTCAGCACCGCCGGATCGTTGAGAGCCTGCCATACGGTCTGGCGCGGCGCGGCAATGCGCCGCTCGCCTGTCATATCCATCCGACGAAATCCCGTTGTGCGCGGCGGACGTTACTTGCAGGGTCGAGGCCATGCAACCGAGCGCGCCCGCCTTGGCCTGGGCCATCCCGTTCTTCGGCCTTCTGGCCTCGATGGCCGTGCTGCCTATCGTCGCGCCTCGGTTCTGGCACCGGCGGACGGACGCGGTGGCACTATTTTGGAGCGTGGCACTGCTGGCCCCATCTGCGATGGCGTCGGGCCCTGCGGTCGCTGCTTCGGCGCTGTGGAACGCAATGGTGATCAACTATTTGCCGTTCGTGACTATGCTGCTGGCACTCTACGTGGCTGGCGGCGGCATGCTGCTGCGTGGCGGTCCTGCCGGCACTCCGCTCGGCAACACGGCCATGCTGGGACTTGGCATGGTGATGGGGCTCGTCATGGGTACCACCGGCGCGTCCATGGTGCTGATCCATCCGCTGTTGCGGGCCAATGCTCACCGCCGCCGCAAGGTGCACCTTGTGCTGTTCCTGATCGTGCTGGTCGCCAACGCGTCAGGGGCACTCACGCCGCTTGGGAATCCGCCGCTCTATATTGGGATGCTGCGTGGCGTGCCGTTTTTCTGGCCGGCGCAAAATCTGCTGCTGCCGCTACTGCTGTTGGCTGGGATTCTCCTGGCTGGGTTCTTCCTGCTGGATCGCCTCTTGGCTGCCAAAGAACCCCCGCCACCCCGGGCTGGGCGGTTCCGTGTCCGCGGCTTGTGGAATGGTGGGCTTATCCTTCTGGTGGTCGCCGGTGTTCTGATGCAGCCGCTGCTCGGCAGATATGGGACCACATTATTTGGCGAGCCGATCAGTCTCGCACAGGTCGCGCCCGTCGTGCTGTTCCTGGCTGTGAGCCTGGTTTCAATTGTCTCGACCCCCCGCGCCATTCGCCAGGCGAATGACTTCGGGTGGCACCCGATGGTCGAGGTCGCGACGCTGTTTGCCGCGATTTTCATCACGATTGGTCCGGTCGAGGCAATGCTTCGGGCCGGTGCCGATGGACCATTGTCGGCGCTGCTGAGCCTCAGTCGCGATGGTGCCGGCCAGCCATGGCCGATCGCCTACTTCTGGTTGACCGGCATCCTGTCAGCGTTCCTGGACAACGCGCCGAGCTACCTGGTGTTCTTTGAATTGGCGGGTATTCGCCCGGCGGCGATGACGGCGCCGCAGGCCTCGACCCTGATGGCGATCTCCTCCGGAGCGGTGTTCTTCGGGGGCCTCACGTATATTGGCAACGCTCCCAACATGATGTTGCGGTCGATCGCGGCGCACCGCGGCGTCCGTATGCCGAGCTTCTTCGCGTTCACCGCGCTGTCTTCAGCGCTGCTGTTGCCGGTCCTGGCTTTGGTGAGTCTGGTGTTTTTTCGATAGTGCGCCGATTCACACGGAAGATGCACGAGCTCCAGCGTCATTCCCGCGAACGTGGAACCCAGGGTCAGGGACACGAACCTCGCCCTGGGTTCCGGATTGCGCAGTAATGACGTGAGGGAAATGCCAGCGCATCCCACCAGGTCGGCAGTGCACGGCGAAACCAAGGTGCAAGGGATCAAATGCTTTTTTGAATGAATTGCCACGTCCGACGACCGCGCTCCAGAGGAGCCACCGGCCATTTATGCCTTATGAGTCACCAGTTCTGGCTGGCACCGTTGACCGCAGCGGGAGGGCCTGGTTCTCGGGCGGTGACAGTGCACGCGCTCTTGCGGGCGGGGTCGTCGTCGCTGGCTTGCTACTGCTGGCGGGCATTTGGTGGGCAACCTACAGCTTCATAGAGTCTGAACACGACTACGCGGTGCGGCACGCGGAGATCGACGCGAGCAATCTCGCTGTCGCATTTCAGGAAGAGGTCAGCCGGCTGCTTGACGCGGACGCCGGCGCCATGGCGATGGTGGCCGACAAGATGCGGGCCTCGTCAGGTGACTTCGATATCCATGCCTGGGCGAAAGACATCCCTTTGCTCGCGCAGTCCGCCATTCAGGCCGCCATTATCGGCCCGGACGGCCGGCTGCAGTCCACCACATTGGAAGCCCATCCGACACCAATCGACCTGAGCGACCGAGAGCATTTCCGCATTCACCTGGATGATCGCTTCAAAGGCATCTATGTGAGCCGGCCGGTGCGTGGTCGCGTCTCTGGCCAGACCACGATCCAACTGTCTCGCCGGGTCGATGCCGTGGACGGCAAGTTTCTCGGTGTGGTGGTCTTCTCGCTTCTGCCCGACCAATTGACGACGATGCACAAGTCAATCGACCTGGGCCGGCACGGCGTCATGGGGGTCATTGGAGCCAGTGATGGCATCATACGCGCACGGTTCGGCCCGGGGATTGAGGCTGGCGCAGGGATAAACGCAGTCGTTCCCCCTGCATTTCTGCGAGACGATCAACCCGACTTCTTAGTCGGGAAGAGTGTCGTTGACCACATGACGCGGCTGTACGGCAGGCGGCGGATACCTGGTTACAATCTTATCGTGGCTGTCGGCCTTGACCTTGATGAGGTGTTCGCTGAGTCCGATGCGGACGCGATGCGGATCTCCATCATCGGTGCGGTTGTGTCATTATTATTATGCGGGCTGGTTCTGGTGCTGGCTTGCGAGACCTACCGGCGTAGCCGGCGCGAAAGCGAACTGGCGGCGGAACTCCATAGGCGTGAGCAGATCGAGGCGGAACTTCGCAAAGGTGAAAGCCGATTTCGTGATTTCGCAAACCTGAGTTCGGATTGGTTCTGGGAGCAGGACGCGGAACTGCGCTTTACCGACATCAGCAGCACCGCGCCACTGCCACCACCAACAAACCATTCGCATATCGGCAAGCGCCGATGGGAACAGTACGACATATGCGATCCCCCCAGTCACTTTGCGGCGCATAGGCGGGCCTGCCTCAACCACGAACCGTTCCGTGATTTCCGCTACACGCGCATCTCGTCTGATGGCCGTGTCGCGCATGTCAGCGTCAGTGGCGTGCCGATCGTTGATGATACCGGCAAGTTCCGCGGTTATCGCGGCACTGGCCGGAACATGACGGCCGAGGTGGAGGCCGAAGCGGAACTACGCACTGCCAAGGAACGCGCCGAGTTCGACATCGCCACCTTGCAGGAAGCGCAATTCGCCTTGCGGGAAAGCGAGCGACGGGTCCGCGACTTCGCTGATACATCATCCGACTGGTTCTGGGAGCAGGACGCAGACCTGCGGTTCATCTGGATCAGCGAGACCTGCCCGGCCATAGTCGATGGGAGCCTGGCCTATGTTGGCCTGCGCCGCTGGGAGTTCCCTAAATCAGATCAGACACCTGAAGCATTGTGGGATCAGCATCGTGCCGTTCTCGGGGCACACCAGCCGTTCCGTGACTTCCGCTATGCGGTGCCGCGTGAGGACGGCTCACTGCTGCATGTATCGGTCAGCGGTAAAGCGGTTCTGGGTGCGGATGGAACCTTCCTCGGGTATCGTGGCACCGGTCGTGACATCACCCAGGAAGTCGCCGCGGCTGCCGAGCTGCGTAAGGCAAAGGAACGTGCCGAAGAGGCTGAGGCGACCCTGCACGATGCGGTAAACAGCATATCGGAAGGCTTCGTGATCTATGATCGCGACGATCGGATGGTGCTGTGCAACGATGCGTATCGCAAACTGTATCCACATAATGCGGCCTTCCTGGTGCCTGGGGTAAAATTCGAGGACCTGCTGCACGGCAGTCTCGCAAAGGGTTACTATCCAGAGGCTGTCAGCGGCGAAGCAGAGTGGTCAGCCGAGTTCCTGCGCGCGCACCGTGCGGCTGAGAGCCAGTTCGAGCAGCAGACCTCTCATGGCAAGTGGATCCGCGTCTCCGAGTACCGCATGCGAAACGGCGGGATCGCAGGGCTGCGCATGGACATTACTCTCCTCAAGCGTGCGCAGTTGGCGTTGCAGGAGAGCGAGGCGCGGCTTGATCGTGCCCAGGAGATCGCGGGTATCGCCAGTTGGGAGCTCGATATTGTGAGTGGCGAGTATCTCTGGTCGCGGGAGATGTATCGCATCCGAGGGTTGCCGCAGGAGACGTTCAAGCCCAGACGAGGGGAACTCGCGCGCTATCTGTATGAAGATGACAGGGTGCATATCTATCAGTGGCTGACGGACATGGAGCACGGCATCCAGCGGGAGGCCGTCGATTTCCGCATTGTCCGTCCTGATGGTGCGTTGCGCATCTGCAATGTCGAGGCGAGACATGTCAGGGACGACAATGGCCGCGTTCTCAAGCTGATTGGCACGCTGCAGGACGTCACCGAGCGGCGTATGACCGAGCAAAAGCTGATCCAGGTGCAGAAGATGGAGATCATCGGCCAGCTCAGTGGAGGGATGGCGCACGATTTCAATAACGTGCTGGGCGTCATCACGGGCAATCTTGAGTTGCTGCACGGGCTCACGGCGAAAGATCCGTCCGCCGAGGAATTGCGGACCGAAGCTATGCTGGCCGCTGCGCGTGGTGCGGATCTGACTCGCCGTCTATTGGCTTACGCGCGTCGCCAGCCATTGCGGCCGCGGCGGACGAACGTGAATGAGCTGGTGGATGGTCTGGCACGAATGCTCAATCGGATGCTTGGCGAGAAGGTGGATCTGCATCTGCACCTTGATGCCCGGACCTGGCCGGTGGTGGTGGATTCCGTGCAGCTTGAAGCCTCGTTGAGCAATCTCGCCGCGAATGCTCGCGATGCCATGCCCGAAGGCGGCCGGCTGGACATTGCGACGCGCAACGTGCGGATCGGTGCGAACCATGTCAGACGGCAGCCAGAGATCAGCAGGGGCGACTACGTGCTCATTGAGGTGAGCGATACGGGATCTGGCATATCACGCGATATCATCGCGCAGATCTTCGAGCCATATTTCACGACAAAGGGGCCGGGGTTGGGCTCGGGGCTCGGTCTTTCCATGGTCTTTGGCTTCATCAAGCAGTCTGGCGGCCATGTTGCGGTGGAGAGCGAGCTGGGGCATGGCACGACGTTCCGTCTGTACTTGCCGCGAGATGTTCACGTTGACCCTCCAAGGGACGCTGACAACGGGCTTGGATCTCTGCCGGGTGGGCGCGAGACGGTACTGGTTGTCGAGGACAATCAACCGCTTCGTCGCGTCACTGCACAGTTACTCCAGAGTCTCGGATATCAAGTGCTGGAGGCAGAAACTGCCGATGCCGCACTCGACCTGCTGGCCGAGCATGACGAGGTGCGGCTTTTGTTTGCCGATATTGTTCTGCCGTCCCGGATGGACGGTGTCGAGCTTGCAGCTCACGCGACAAGTTTGCATCCGAAGCTGGCGGTGCTGTTGACGTCTGGCTTCCCCGATATGCTCGGCAGAGGAGCAAGCCAAAGGGCGGCGGAATTGGGTTGCCAGCTTCTCGGCAAGCCGTACCGCCAGGACGTGCTTGCGCATGCCGTGCGCGAGGCGCTCGACGAACACCGGATCGAGCTGATACCTGCCGAGTAGGGCAGTCTGGCCAGGGCAATCGCATTTGGATTTCCGGTTGCTGCACATCTGTCTGTCCGACTTGCTTGCTTACCACGCTGCCGCATGGCAAATGCCAGCCGGATGTGGGCCTTTGGCGGAGCCGGCCAAATGCGATCGCCCAGGCCGTCTGGCGCACCCGCCTGTTGCTTTTGCCTGCCTTCGGCTATGTCGGCAGCTTCCTCGAGCGGAGCGTGCCATGACATACTTGGTTGCCGACGATCTGCCGAAAGCTCCCGCGGGCGAGCGCTTTCGGGCGCTTTTGACCCGGCCGGGAATATTGCAGATGCCTGGCGCGCATAACGGCATGGCGGGATTACAGGCGAAAGCGGCTGGCTTCGAGGCGTTGTATCTTTCCGGCGCGGCGATGACTGCGTCGATGGGCATCCCCGACCTCGGCATGATCACCGTCGATGAGGTGTGCTTCTTCGTCCGCCAGATCACCCGGGCGACGGGGCTGCCGCTGCTGGTCGATGGCGATACCGGCTATGGCGAGGCGCTCAACGTCATGCACATGGTGCGGAGCTTCGAGGATGCCGGTGCCGCGGCAGTGCACATCGAGGATCAGTTGCTGCCGAAGAAGTGCGGACACCTGAACGACAAGAAACTGGCTGAACCGCATGACATGGCCGCCAAGATTGCCGCGGCGCGACGGGCGCGCCGTCACCTGTTCATCGTCGCCCGCACGGATGCGGCGGCGTCTGAGGGCATGGACGGCGCTGTGGCGCGTGCGAAGCTTTATCTAGAGGCGGGTGCGGATGCGATCTTCCCGGAGGCGCTGATCAACGCGGAAATGTTCCGCACGTTTGCCTCGCGGGTGGACGCACCGCTGCTGGCCAACATGACGGAGTTCGGCCGCACCCCGTTCTTCACCGCCGCCGAATTCCAGGACATGGGCTACAAGATGGTGATCTGGCCGGTGAGTTCGCTGCGTGTCGCCAACAAGGCGCAAGCCGAGCTGTATGCTGCGATCGCGCGCGATGGCGGCACGCAGAAGATGCTGGATCGCATGCAGACCCGGGCTGAGCTCTACGCCGCTATCGGCTATCATGACTATGAGGCGCTCGACGCCCATATCGTGACGACAGTGATTCCTCAGGGTATGCCGCAGCGCCAAGGAAATATCTGAATGAATCGACGCACATTACTGGCGCTGTTGACGGTCGCGCCACTGGTGGCCCGGGCTCAGGAGCCGGACATCAAGAAGGCGCAGCCGGAGCTGCCGAAAGAGAAGCTGGTGATCATCACCCGCGACGGCACGCGCCACGATTTCAACGTGGAGATGGCGCTCACGCCGGATCAGCAGACTGTTGGGCTGATGTTCCGCCCGAGCGTGCCGCCAGATGGCGGCATGTTGTTCGACTGGGATGCTCCGCGTGATTCGCAGATGTGGATGCGCAACACGATCGCGCCGCTCGACATGGTGTTCATCAATGCCGATGGGACGATCCGCTCGATCGCGGAAAATACCGTACCGCAGAGCCTGGCGGTGATCGACAGTCATGGTCCGGTGCGCGCGACGCTCGAGCTGGCGGCGGGCACGACGGCGCGGCTGAACATCCGTGTGGGCGACAAGGTGGAGCAGCGGATTTTCGGCAACGCGGGGTAGGCGTTTACGTGGGCGCCCTCCATATGCTAGCGCCTGCTGTCCGTCGGGGCGTGGCGCAGCCTGGTCAGCGCGCCTGTTTTGGGTACAGGAGGTCGTGGGTTCGAATCCCGCCGCCCCGACCATTGCTATCCGTCGATCCGATCGGGGCGCCGCCGTGCGGTGTCAGGCCTTCACAGCTTCTCGCCTGTTGCCGAACCAGAACCTGAACCGGCAGCAGTCTTTCCGTTAGACTGCGATCCGGTCGGGCTGTTGCCGGAGGTACCCGGCGCGGTCGCCGCGGTCATCGAAGCAGGATTGATCACCATCATCACGGGAATTCCATCCTGGTCCTTCGCCCTGACCAAGAACGACCGCGGCAAGACGTGGATGTCGGTGAAACCGGCCTGCGCGAGACTGTTCTGCAGCTTTTTCGCGATCCTCGGGGTTGTCGTCTCACCGGCCCCTTGATTGTTGGCGGCCGGGTCCCTGGTATCCCGAAGCGGATGATGAGCCGGCCGCTCCGGCCGCGAATGCGGGTGTGGCGAGTGACAGCGCGATCGCCACCGGCAACAGATAACCCTTGAGCGTGGACAACCTCCCTTAAGTTCGGCGTGGTCAGCATGCTGTCAATGCGGGCGCGTCGGCGGAGTTTCCGCGGTGTCGTCCAAACCGAGCTCTTCAACATCATTTGCATCCGATGGGCTGCCGAGGTCCGCAGGAACCAAGCCTAGTCGGCGTCCGAATGGCGACATCGTCGTTCCTTGAACGAAGATCGAGAATGCCACGACGGCGAAGGCCGCGACGATAATATCGTTCTGCTCTGGGACGCTATCAGGGACCGTCAGCGCCAAGGCCAGCCCGAGCGCGCCACGCAGACCACCCCACACCAGGACATGCTGGAATCGTATATCCACTCTGAGACCGGAGCCTCGAAATGCCGCGCAAATGGGATAGACCGTCGCAACTCGGCCGAGCATCGTCAGGAGCACCGCGACCAGTGTGGTGATACTGAAAAGGAGGAACCCTTCTCCAGCCTCATAAAGACCGATCGAGATGAACACGATCGAGTTGGCGAGGAAAGCGGCATAGGCCCAGAACGCGACGACATGACTTCTTCCTGACGGCGATATGGGGCCTTTGCTACCTATGTTGCCCACGATCATCCCAGCGGTGACCGATGCCAGTACGCCGGAGGCGTCAAGTTTCTGTGCCACGAAAAACGAGCCGTAGGCGGCAATCATCGTCAACGTTATCTCAACCAGATAATCGTCAGTGCGGCCGGACAGCAGCAACAGCGCACCTGCCACGACCGTACCGATAATGATCCCTCCAATTAGCTCGCGGGCTGCAATCCCGGTGATTGCCAGCGCATCGGGCGATGAACCGGCAGCGATTGCCAATACGACTGCGAAACATACTGCGGCGGCGCCATCGTTCAGCAGGCTCTCAGTTTCCACCAGCAGCGTCAGCCTTGGTTCGACCCGCATCTCGCGGAACATCGCGACTACCGAGACCGGATCGGTCGCGGATATCAGGCTGCCAAAGAGGGCCGCGCCTATCCAGCTCCATCCAAGCAGGAAATGCATGCCTGCGGCGACGCAGCCGGCTGCGAGCGGAACACCGAGAAAGATCAAGGCGAGCACGACCGGCAGTTCGCGCCGAAACGCCGACCAGCGGATCTGCAAGGCGGACTCGAAAATGAGGGCGGGCAGCAGCAACGTGTAGATCCGATCCGTCGACAGCGGTCGGGCAATCTGAATCGGCAGTATCGCCAGGAGCACGCCAGCGACGACCAAGCCAACGCTGTAAGGCAATCGTATTCGCCGTGTGCCAATGGCCACGACAGACGCCACCAGTAGCGTGATTCCCAGATTGGCGGTTAGCAAAACGTCCACACCAGCTACCCCATGAACAGCGTCAGACTGCCAGTTTCGAGAAGTGTCATGGCCAATGATCAAGCACGCAGCAACGTCAGATCATGAACCCCCGATGCTGGCAGTCGCCGTGTTGGAGTCAACATGGAGATCATCGCAAATGGATATAAGGATTTTGCTGGCCGCCACTGCGCTTGGACCTCTGACGGCTTGCGGTAGCGCAAATGCGGCAGGGACCTCCAGCGCGCAGCAGATCGTGAACGACGCTGAGCAGATTGACGCAGGCGAAGGACGTGTTCATCAGTTCCAACTGACGTGAAGGGTGCGCTCATCGTCGGTGGGCAAGGCGGGCATGCGGTCTTGCTGGCACGTCAGCACTGTACGTGGGGCGACCCCGCGTTTCTGTCGATCGGCTTGATTTCGATTGGGCCGCAGGCTGGTGGCTCGGCAGGCGAGCATGGTGATGGTCTTGATGACCGACAAGGCCATGCACGACTTCACACAGGCCAACAACTTCTCGCTCAACGGCAATGCCGGCTTGTCGATCGTCAGCTATTCCGCACGGGGCCAGGCTCCGGCGGGCAAGGGCGATGTCGTTGTCTGGTCGAACAAGTCCGGCGCTTACGCGGGGCTCAGCGTGAATGGGACGGACATCACCAGCAACAACGGTGAAGATCACAACTACTACGGGCGCCGGGTCTCGACGCTCGACATCGTCCAGCGGAAGGCGAACAACCCGAGCGCGGATCCGCAGCGCAACGCGTTGCCGAGCTGACGTCTCTGGTGGCCTGGGGGAGATTGACTGCGCCGGCCGATCGGCCGCATAGCCTCTGCGCCGGATGGGCCGCGGCTGCGGTCCTGCCGGGTGAGTGGCAACGAGAGGTCTCATGCGCGCCCGTATCTACCAGCCGCCGAAGACTGCGATGCAATCTGGCTGGGCGGGCACCCATGAATGGATGCTCGAATTCGAACCAACCTCGCCGCGCCGTGCGGACCCGCTTATGGGCTGGAGCGGCAGCGCCGACACCCAGGCGCAGGTGCATCTGACCTTTCCCACGCGCGAGGAAGCTGTGGCTTACGCGGAGAAGCACGGGATCGCGTATGACTTGGAGCTGCCGCAGCCGCGGCGGGTCAAGCCGAAGGCGTATGCCGATAACTTCCGCTATGGGCGCATCGAGAACTGGACGCACTAGCGATCGATGGGTTTCGCTACGCTCTACCCATCCTGCGCCGCCCACGATGCCTCGCAGGATGGATTGAGCGGAGTGAAACTCGTCAGGCGCGGCCCCAACCGCGCGCCAATCCCAGCACCACGACCAATATCGGCAGCCCCGCGGCCAGCCGGAACGTTGAACTGAAGCCGGTCAGGAATGCGGCGTCGTTTGGCGCGCTGCCTGCCCAGGTCTGGAACAGCAGGATCAGTACGGTCGCTCCTGTCACCACCCCCAGGGTTCGGGTGACCATCACCAAACTGCCGGCCACGCCACGATCGGTCCGCGGGATCGCCGCGGTGACGATGTCGAAATACGCGACCTGGAACAGTCCGATACCGAAACCCTGTAAGGCCATCGCGCCGGCCAGCGAAGGAACGTTGGGCATGGAACCCGCGGAGCCGATGAGTATCTGTCCGACGGCCATGGCGGCTGCCCCGATGATGGCCAGCAAGCGTGGCGCGATGCGTGTCGCCAGACGCGCTGCGAGCGGTGCTGCGACCATCGTGCCTGTTGGCGAGCAGGCCAGCAGCAAGCCCGTGGCATGGGCTCCCAACCCGCCGAACCGGCTGAGATAGAACGGGACCAGCAGCAGCACGGAAAATCCGGCCAGGTTCAACGCTGCGTGGCCGGCGTTGAGCAGTGAGAAATCCACATCGTGAAAGAAGCGCACGTTGATGATCGGCCGCTCCGTGCGACGCTCCCGCGCGATAAACCCGATGGTCGCGGCGACACAGCAAGCCGCACCCAACGCCGACAACGTCGCGTTGTGCTGCACCTGGTTGAGTGCCAACAGCATGGCGGAGATCGCCAGCACAAGCAGCCCACCGCCGAGTGCGTCAAACGTTTCCTGGTGTGGCGGGCGCGTGTCGCGGGGCAGCAGCCACGCCAGCGCAAATGCCAGCAGTGAGAATGGCGCGCGAAACCAGAACACCGCGGGCCAGTCGATCAGCGGGACAAGCAAGCCCGCGATCAGTGGCCCGAATGCACCGCCGGCGCCGATCACCATTGTATAGATGGCGAGAACCCTGGTACGCGCTGCTTCGGCGTGCAAGCTGGTCGCCAGCGCTGGCCCGCAACTGAGCACCAGCGCGGCACCTATCCCTTGCAGCACGCGCGCGACCAGCAAGGCGGCAAAGCTGGGGGCCAGCGCGCACAACACGAAGGCCACCGCGCTCCATAGGTTGCCGATAAGGAATATGCGTCGATAGCCGAGCATGTCGCCGACCCGGCCGAACACCAGCATCAGTGCGGCGTAAGTCAGCGTATAGGAGATGATGACCCATTGGATTGCCGGCATCGGCAAGCCAAAGGCGCGTGTGATGAACGGGAAGGCGAAATTGACTGATGAGTCGAACGGCACCACCAGCGTGCCGAGTGCCACCACCAGCACGCCAAAGCCTGCACGCGAGGCTGGTGGTGGTGACGCGGCTTTACACCGCCTTCTTGAGCGACGGCGAAGCCTTGAAGCGCACAGTCTTGCCGGCTTTCACCTTGATCGACTCGCCGGTGCGAGGATTGAGGCCCTTGCGCGCCTTCGTCTTGCGTACTGTGAACGTGCCGAAGCTCGGCAGGGTGAACTTGCCGTCCTTCTTCAACGACTTGACCACGGCGTCCATCAGCTCTCCCGCGGCGCGATTGGCGGCGGCGCCGGTCAGCGACGCGGACTCCTGCAGCACCTGGGCAATAAAGGCCTTCGACATATGTCTCCTCACTCGATGGGGTTGATTGGACGGCAGGCACAGCAAGACACGGCGCAGCGCGAATCGCCGCATCGTCGCAACGGTTCTAGACGGCCAGCGGTTTTTTCGCCAGCCCCTCTACAAATCTTGCAATTGCTGTTGCGCTGGGACCCGGATCAAACCGGCTCGGTATCCAGCGCGTAGCCGGCGGCGCGCACCGTGCGCACGATGTCCAGCTCGTCCTTGGAGTTGATGGACTTGCGGAGACGACGGATGTGCACGTCCACGGTGCGAGGCTCGACGTGGATATCAGGCCCCCACACCGCGTCCAGCAGTTCCTCGCGTGAAAACACCCGTCGCGGATGTTGCATGAAGAACTCCAGCAGCCGGAACTCGGTTGGACCCAGATGGATCGGCCGTCCGTTGCGCTGCACGCGATGCGCTGCGAGGTCCATGGTGATGTCGTGGAATATGAGCTGGCCCTTCATCGGCATTGCATTCGAGCGACGCAGCAACGCACGGATACGCGCAAGCAACGCGTCCATCGAGAATGGCTTGGTGATGTAGTCGTCCGCACCCGTGTTCAGACCGCGTACTGCATCCTGGTCTTCGGTCCTGGCGGTCACCATGATCACCGGCAAATCGCGCGTGGCGGAGCGGCGGCGAAGCTGGCGGCACACTTCGATGCCTGACATCTGCGGCAGCATCCAATCGAGCAGCACCAGATCAGGCTGTGTCTCGGCGATGCGGGTCAGCGCTTCCTGACCGTCGGCGGCCTCTTCGACGCGAAAGCCCTGCTTTTCCAGGTTGTAGCGCAGCATGGTGGCAAGCGCTGCCTCGTCCTCGACGACCAGGACGAGCGGCTTGGACAGGCTGGAGGAAGTTCCGTCTGGCATGTTGCCCCTCAATCGCGCGGCCGTATTACGGCGTAAGCGGAGGTATCACCCTTCGGCCGCGAATCCGGGAGTGATTCACCCTTTACGGCATAATACAGATTCTCGGCGATATTGGTCGCGTGATCGCCAATCCGTTCGAGATTCTTGGCGATAAACAGCAAGTGAGTGCATGGTGTGATGTTGCGCGGATCCTCCATCATGTAGGTGATCAGCTCGCGGAAGATCGCGTTGTAGATGTCATCCACGACCTGATCGGACCGCCACACCTCGACTGCCCGTTCGGCGTCATTATCCCCAAGCGCGTCGATGATTGACTTCAACTGCGCCTGCACGAGCGTCGCCATGTGCGCGAGGCCAGCCAGTGAGTATGGCGTGGAGAATTGTGACAGCACGATCGAGCGCTTCGCCACGTTGGCGGCGTAATCGCCGATGCGTTCGATATCGCCTGTGATCTTCAGGGCGGCGACGATATTGCGCAGGTCGGATGCGACCGGTTGACGCAGCGCCAGCAGCCGTATGGCGAAAGCCTCGATCTCACGCTCCAGCGCATCGACTTTTGGATCCTCTTCCACCGCGCGCGTCGCGGCGGCCGCATCGCGATGCATGATCGCCTCGGCTGACAGGGCAACCTGATTCTCGACGATGCCGCCCATTTCCGTAATCATGTTACGGAGCTTTTTCAATTCCTGATCGTAACTCTTGACCACGTGTTCGGGCGTGGGCGTTTCGGACATGTGCTATCCTCCCATCAGCCGAACCGGCCGGTGATATATTCCTGAGTCCGCCTTTCCTTGGGCGCCGTGAACATCTGTCCCGCAGGCGCCACTTCCACCATCTCGCCCAGATAGAAGAACGCCACCTGATCGGCACAGCGGGCGGCCTGCTGCATGTTGTGCGTCACGATGACGATGGTGAAATCGTGCTTCAGTTCGTCGATCAGCTCTTCGATTTTGAGCGTGCTGATGGGATCAAGCGCGCTGGTTGGTTCGTCGAACAGGATCACCTCAGGGCGGACGGCAATCGTGCGCGCGATGCAAAGCCTCTGCTGCTGACCGCCCGACAAGCCCATGGCGGAGGTGTTCAGGCGGTCCTTCACTTCCTCCCAGAGGGCGCCGCGTGTCAGCGACCATTCCACTCGCTCATCCATCTCAGCCTTCGACAGTCTCTCATGCAGTTTCACGCCGAAGGCGATGTTGTCGTAGATCGTCATCGGAAACGGCGTCGGCTTCTGGAACACCATGCCGATACGGGCGCGCAGCGAGTTCAGGTCGACTGATCGGATCGATGATGTTCTCGCCGTCCATCATGACCTGGCCCGTGGCGCGCTGGCCGGGATACAGGTCGTACATCCGGTTCAGCACGCGTAGCAGCGTGGATTTGCCGCAGCCGGACGGGCCGATCATGCCGGTCACCTGCTTGCTCGGGAAGTCCAGCTTGATGCTCTTCAGCGCGCGATTGCTGCCGTAGAAGAAATCGAGATCGCTGATGGCGATCCGTGTCTCGTTCATGGCGGTATTCGTGGCGCGTGCCTGAACCCCGCCAAAGCCGCCCTGCTGACCCTGTGCCTCGCTCATTGTCGTGCTCACTGTCATCTCCCGCCGCGTATGGCAAATCGTGCCAGAATA
This sequence comes from uncultured Alphaproteobacteria bacterium, assembly GCA_963733475.1. Taxonomy (GTDB): domain Bacteria; phylum Pseudomonadota; class Alphaproteobacteria; order Acetobacterales; family Acetobacteraceae; genus JAMXLO01. The sequence goes on from CAVTEC010000051.1 coordinate 49,281, forward strand.
TTGATGGCAAGCACGCCGATGGTGATCAGCAGCGCGCCGACCCAGGCGAGCTGCACCCAGTCGTCGAATGCCGAACCGGCATATTGGTAGATGGTGACCGGCAGGCTGGACATCGGCGTCGTCAGGCTGCCGAGCGCGGAAGAGTTGCCGAGGCTGGTGAACAGCAGCGGTGCGGTCTCGCCGGCGATGCGTGCGATGGCCAGCAGAACGCCTGTGAGGATGCCATCCGCGCCGCACGATAGCAAATCAATACGATCATCTTCCACTTCGGCGCGCCGAGGGCAACCGCCGCTTCGCGCAGGCTGGACGGGATGAGCTGTAGCATGTCCTCGGTGGTGCGCACCACGATCGGGATCACGATGACGGCGAGCGCGAGGCAACCGGCGATGCCCGAAAAGCCACCGAACGGCTCGACGCACAGCTCGTAGATGAACAGGCCGATCAGGATCGAAGGCGCTGACAGCAGCACATCCGAGACGAAGCGGACCGCGTTGGCCAGTGCCGAACGCCGGCCATATTCGGCAAGATAGGTGCCGACCATCAGGCCGATCGGCGTGCCGATCAGCGTGCCGACGGCGGTCTGGATCAGCGTGCCTAGGATGGCGTTGAGCAGGCCGCCATTCGAACCGGGCGGCTTCGTCACCTGGATGAACACGCTGAGCGACAGTCCGCGCCGCCGAGCCAGAGCAGGGTGATCGAGGATCGAGGCCAGCAAAACCAGCCCGATCATCGTGGCGAGGATGCATAGCGCCTTGATCACGAGGTTGGTGCGATGCCGTCGGCTGCCGAGCCGCTTGGCGGCGCGCTGGTCCTTTGCTGGACCGGGAACGGCGCCGGACGTTGTGATGCTAGCGCTCATCTTACGTCTTCAACCTCGGTCGCAGCAGGTATCGGGAGATCGCCAGCACGATGAACGAAATGACGAACAGGATGAACCCGAGCGCCAACAGCGACGCGAGTTTCAGACTGCCGGCCGGGCTTTCGGGAAATTCCAGCGCGACGATCGAGGCGATCGTGTTGCCGGAGCCGAACAGACTGGCGGAAATCCGGTCGGCATTGCCGATCACGAATGTCACCGCCATGGTCTCGCCGAGCGCGCGGCCAAGGCCCAGCATGATGCCGCCCACCACGGAGACCCGCGTGTACGGCAGCACGATCGAGCGCATCACTTCCCACGTCGTGCAGCCGACGCCGTATGCCGATTCCTTGTAAACTGGGGGAACCGTATCGAACACGTCGCGCATGGTGGCGGAGATGAACGGAATGATCATCACCGCGAGGATCAATGCCGCGGTGAACAGGCCGGTGCCGAATGGCGGGCCGGCGAACAGGTCCTGCAGCACCGGAATGCCGTCGAACGTGTCGATCAGCGTTGGTTCGATGTACTGCGACATGATCGGGACGATGATGAAGAATCCCCACATGCCGTAGATGATGGAGGGTACCGCGGCGAGCAATTCCACTGCGGTGCCGACGGGTCGCCGCATCCAGTCCGGAGCAAGCTCGGTCAGGAAGAAGGCGATGCCGAATGCAAGCGGCACGGCCAGGATCAGTGCCAGCACCGAGGTCAACAGCGTGCCATAGACCGACACGGCCGCACCGAACACCTGATGCACCGGGTCCCATTCGGTGGATGTGAGGAAGCCGAAGCCGAATTGACGGAAGGCGGGCAGGCCGCCGATGAACAGCGAGAGGATGATGCTGCCGAGCAGCAACAGGACAAAGACGCCGGCAGCGAATGCCACACCGGCAAAGATTGGATCGCCGATGCCAATGCGCCGACGCGCGGCAGGAGTCATCGGAAGGGTAGCGGCTTGCTGCACGTTGCTTCAAATCCTAAGAAGTGAGGCGGATAGGCGTGCCGGATTCTCCAGCACGCCCAAGCCTGTTACATGGTGCCCGGAACTCCCTTCCAGGCGGCGCGGATGGCGTTGTGCACGCTATCCGGCAGCGGAATATAAAGAAGCTGCGTGGCGATGTCGTTGCCGTGAGCGAAGCCCCAGTCGAAGAACTTCTTCACCGCGGCACTCTGGTTCGCGTCCTTTGGGTCGGTTGGCAGCAGCACGAACGTTGCCAACTCGATCGGCCAGCTCGCGTCGCCCGGTTCGTTGTTCAGGTCGATCGCGAAGTTCTGCACAGAGCTCCAATCGGCGTTGCCGGCGGCGGCCTGGAAGGCAGCCATGGTGGGCGCAACGTATTTTCCAGCCTTGTTGAGCAGCAGCGTCGTGGTCAGCTTGTTCTGCTCGGCGTAGGCGCTTTCATCGTAGCCGATGCCGCCCTTGATCTGGTGAACGGTGCCGGCAACGCCGTCGCTGCCCTTGGCGCCCGCGCCGACGGGCCAGCTTACGCTGGTGGAGGAACCGACCTTGGACTTCCACTCGGCGCTTTGCATGCTGAGGTAATCGGTGAAGACGAACGTCGTGCCTGAACCGTCAGCGCGGTGGACGGGGGCGATTGCCAGGTTCGGCAACTTCAATCCGGGATTGATCGCCGTGATCGCCTCATCGTTCCATTTGGCGATTTTGCCGAGATAGATGTCAGCCAGGACCGGTCCGGTGAGCTTCAGCTCGTTCGGCTTGATGCCCGGAATATTGATGATGATGTCGACGCCGCCGATCACTGTCGGGAACTGCATCAGCTTGTGGGCTGTGAGGTCGTCCGCTTTCACAGGCATATCGGAGGCGCCGAAATCGACCGTGCGGTTGTTGATCTGGTTGATGCCGGCGCCGGAACCGATTGCCTGGTAGTTCAGCTTGATGCTGAGCGGTCCGCTCGCGGCCTCACCCCACTTGCCGTAGATTGGAGCGGCGAATGTGGAACCCGCGCCAGTAATCGAAGTCTGAGCATAACCGGGCCCCGCCAGGCCGGTCACACCGAGCAGCAGGACGCCACCCATCAACCAATTGCGGATTGTCATTTGCAAGTACCCCTCGTTATTGTTTGGCCGGCAGTCGCGAGGGGGATGGCAGAAACCATAGCCATTAGGGCCAGTCAAGGCCCCCAACTTCAGAATATTAACGAAATACTGATGGGTCGGTTATAGTACAATGGTACGCAAAACAGTACCTGTTACTCTTCGCGGCCTCCGCGTACCGGTCGCCATAACGGACAACCAGCGCAGATGTCTACCAACGAGCGGTTTACCTCGGGCCTGTGACCTTCGTATTGCAGTTTGATGAAGGTTTTATGACACTCGGCTGGTGCCGCGCCGCACTGCCTGAAGCCAAATTAGTATACGCAATCTGCGAGGAGTTTCACGAACTTACCATGACCATCCACATCAACGGCGATCGGCTGCTCGCCGATTTGTACACGCTGCGAAAAATCGGTGAGCACAAGACGGGCGTTCATCGGCCGACCTATTCTCCGGAGGACGTGCAATCCCGCAACTGGCTCGCGGCGCGAATGACCGAGGCCGGGTTGCAGCCGGAGATCGACGGTATCGGCAACGTGATCGGGCGTGCGTCGGGGGGTGGACGCAAGCTGCTGCTCGGCAGCCATGTCGAGACTCAGCCCCATGCGGGATGGCTCGATGGCGCGTTGGGCGTGATCTATGGCCTGGAAGTCGCGCGGACCCTGGGTGGTGGCATCGATGTCGCCGCGTGGGCCGATGAGGAGGGGCATTTCGGCTCGTTCATCGGCAGCCGCTCATTCTGCGGGTTGCTGTCGGAGGCGGAAATCGATGCTTGCCGCAACCGCGATGGCACGACGCTGCGCGACGCTCTGGCGCAGGCTGGTTTCGCTGGCCTTCCACGCGCTCAGTGTGATCCAGCACGCTATCTCGGCTACATGGAAGCGCATATCGAACAAGGCGCTGAACTCGAGGATACTGGCAAGCGCATCGGCATCGTCACCGCGATCGTTGGGAGTCACCGGTTTCGCATCGTCTTCGAGGGTGTGCAGAACCACGCCGGCACCACACGCATGTCGATCCGCAAGGACGCTGGTGTGGCGCTGGTGAACCTGGCCTCGGCGATCTATCAGCGGTTTCCGCATGTCGTGGGTCCGCGCACTGTCTGGACGACGGGGCGCATCACGCTGGATCCGGGTGCACCCAGCATCGTGCCGGGTTGCGCGGAGATGCTGTTCCAGTTCCGCGACACCGATCCCGCGCTACTGAACAAACTGGACGGCGAGATTGAGGCGCTGGTGGCGGAGGCAACGCGCGGTCCGTGCAACGTGACGATAGCGGAACGTGGAGGTTCGACGCCGCAAGCGATGGATCTTGGCTTCCAGGATGCACTGGAGCACGCAGCCGAAATTCATGCGCCGGGGTTGCATGCGCGGATGCCAAGCGGGGCGGGGCACGATGCACAGATCCTGGCCGAGCGGATGAAGTCGGCGATGCTGTTTGTGCCGTCGATCGGCGGCATCAGCCATCACTATGCGGAGAACACCAAGGACGAGGACATCGTGCTGGGGTGCGAGGTATTCGCCGGTGCTGCGGCGGAACTATTAGCTGGCTAGCAGGCCCTCTGTGACACCGCAGCTACTGCGCCCGGTTCGGCACCCACCTGTCGCCTTGCTTATGGTAGCTGCGCTTCACCGCAGCCCACGCAACGCGAAAGGCGCGTTCCTCATCTCCAATGTACTCCTGCCACGAGTGGTTGAAGGCTTCTCGGAAGATGTCCTGCGCATGTCGCGGCAAGTGGTTCACGACCGCGGGTGGTAGCTCATCATTCGACGCATAAGGCATGCTTGCTCAATCGATCGCCGCGTGCACCAAGTTCGCCACGCGGTCCAACCGCGCCGAGTGCCACGGGTCCGGATACACGTAGTTGGAAATGTATGTGAATGACACGCCGCTCTCCGGATCGGCCCAGGAATACGACGAACCGACACCGCCGTGACCGAACGTGCTGGGTGAACCCAGTGTGCCGAGCCCACGAATGCGATCGCTGTCGCCGCGCACGTGCGGCCCCAGGCCACGATGCATCGGAATGCCGGTCATGGCGTCGTCCGGCCGCTCGCCGGTGTGATTGCGCGATACATAGGCGACCAGACGAGGCGAGAACAGCCGAACATTGCCGAGCCGACCATTGCCAAGCAGCATCTGGTAGAACGCCGCTATGCCACGCGCCGTGGCAAACCCACCACCACTCGGCAGTCCAGCGGCACGGAACTCCGGCGAATTGTCGCGTGGCTCCGGCCCATAAGTGTCTGCGCAACGCGACTGCACCTGGGTCGGAACACCGACGTATATATCATTGTCAAGACCCAGCGGCTCGATCACCTTTTCGCGGATCACGTCGCGATAGTCGCGGCCGGTGATCGCCTCGATCACCATCGCCTGTACCAGATGCGCCGCCTGGCCGTGGTATTGCAGCCTCGATCCTGGCGTCCAATCCAGCGCAAAGTCGCATACCTCGGCACGCATCCGCGTATGGTCGGTCCAGGTGGCCTGGCTCACGTTGTTTGACGGGAAGCCGCCTTGGTGCGTCATCACCTGCTGCAAGGTAATGTCTGCCTTGCCGCGGGCGGCGAACTCCGGCAGGTGATCCGCGACCTTGTCCATGAAGGACAGCTTGCCCTCTTCCACCAGCGTCCACACGGCGGAGCTGGTCAGCACCTTGGTCTGGCTGAACAGCAGGAACAGTGTGTCATTCGTCGCCGGGACTTTTGCCGGCTCTTTCCGTGCGTCGCCATAGGTGCGGAACAGTGCAAGCTGGCCATGCCGTGCCAATGCGATCTGCGCGCCGGGATAACGTCCTTCCTCGATATGCTGCTTGATCAGCCGATCGAGATGGTCGAGCGGCTTGGCGGCGAAGCCGAGGCTGGCGGGATCGCTGGACGGCAACGGATAATCGCTTGGCATGGAGCTTCTCCTGGTTCCTGGCTGGCGTGATGCTACGCCGGGCGCCGCTTGCGGCCAACCAGCGGATGCTGTTCGATCCGTGGGTGATTGGGAGGACATCACGATGGCAGCGATTGGCTTCATCGGCCTTGGCAATATGGGCGCACCGATGGCGGCCAACCTGGTGAAGGCTGGCCATCGCGTCATCGGCTACGATGTCAATGCAAACGCATTGCAGGCATTGGCGGCAGCCGGCGTGCAGACCGCGCGCAGTGCCGCGGAGGCCGCTCGTGGTGCCGACATTGTCATCACCATGCTGCCGGCCGGCGAGCATGTGCGCGACGTTTGGTTGCACCAGGGTGGTCTGATCGAGGCGGTCAAGGACATCGAAGCCGCTGCTGATCGACTGCTCCACGATCGATGTGGAAAGCGCGCGTACTGTGACTGAAGCGGCACGCGCCGCTGGATCGGAAATGCTGGACGCACCAGTCTCCGGTGGCGTCGGTGGCGCCACCGCGGCAACGCTGACCTTCATGGTCGGCGGCGGTGAGACCGCGTTCGCGCGGGGCCTGCCGGTGCTGCAAGCGATGGGCAAGAACATCGTGCACACCGGAGGACCCGGCGCCGGTCAGGCCGCCAAGATCTGCAACAACATGATGCTCGCCATCAACATGGTCGGCGTTTCCGAGGGTTTCCTGCTGGCGCGCAAACTCGGCCTCGATTGGGACAAGCTGTTCCAGATCGCGTCCACGTCTTCGGGCCAGTCGTGGGCGCTCTCCAACTATTGCCCCGCGCCCGGTCCGGTCCCCGCCGCACCATCCAATCGCGACTACGCAGCCGGCTTCATGGCCGCGCTCATGCTGAAGGACGTGAAGCTGTCGCAGGCAGCGGCCGATGCCGTCGGCTCGCCGACGCCGCTCGCGCAACACGCCATGTCGTTCTACCAGGCCGTGGTGGATGCCGGCGATGGCAACAAGGACTTTTCGGTGGTGTTCCGCTGGCTTGAGACACAGCAACGATAAAAACGGGAGGCGATCATGGGGGCCGAAGCTTTCAAGGCGGCGCGTGACTTCTTGTTCGCGAACCGTGCCGACTACCGTAAGGCGCAGGCGGAATTCCGCTGGCCGCAACTGGACACTTTCAACTACGCGCTCGACTGGTTCGATGCCGAGCTGGCGCGGGATGACAACGCCAACAAGCTCGCGCTGAAGATCGTCGGGGACGGCGGCGGCAGCGCGACGTTCGGCGAACTGTCCGAACGTTCCAACCGCATCGCCAACGGTCTGCGCGCGCTTGGTGTAAAGCGCGGCGAACGCATCCTGCTGATGCTCGGCAACGTGGTACCGCTGTGGGAACTGATGCTCGCGGCGATGAAGCTTGGCGCCGTGGTGATCCCGGCCACGACCCTGCTGACGGCAACCGACCTGAAGGATCGCTTCGAGCGTGGCCGCGTGCGCCATCTGATCGCCAACGCGCCTGATGCGCCGAAGTTCACCGGCCTGGATCCGACCGTGACACGCATTGCGGTGGGCGATGCGCCGTCCGGTTGGCACAGCTACACCGACCTGCTGCGTGGCGATGCGCGCTTCGTGCCAGACGGCGAGACGCGCGCCACCGATCCGATGCTGCTGTACTTCACGTCCGGGACGACATCGCGGCCCAAGCTGGTGGAGCACAGTCACCAGAGCTATCCGGTTGGCCATCTGATCACGCAGTTCTGGCTCGGCCTGCTGCCTGGCGACATGCACCTGAACATCTCCTCGCCAGGCTGGGCGAAGCATGCCTATAGCTGCTTCTTCGCGCCTTGGAATGCGGCGGCCACGGTGTTTATCGCCAACCAACCGCGCTTCAACGCGCGCGGCATGCTGGACGCGATCACCGAGCACAAGGTCGCCACGATCTGCGCACCGCCGACGGTTTGGCGGATGTTCGTGCAGGAGGAGATGCCGAACTGGAAGACCTCGCTGCGCGAAGTGTGTTCGGCAGGAGAGCCGCTGAACCCCGAGATCATCGAACATGTGGAACGGGTCTGGGGGCTGACGGTGCGCGAGGCGTACGGCCAGACCGAAACCACGGTGCAGATCGCCTGCTTCCCAGGCCAGATGGTGAAGCCTGGTTCGATGGGGCAGGAAGCGCCCGGCTACCGCATCCGGCTCCTGGATGCCGACGACAATGATGTCGCGGAAGGCGAGGTCTGCATCGATCTGAACCCACCGCCGATCGGCTTGATGCGTGGCTATCAGAATGACGACGGATCGTTCGCGCCGCTCGGGCGGACTGCGTATCGCACCGGCGACGTCGCGACCTGCGATGCTGACGGCTATTATACCTATGTCGGGCGCGCAGACGATGTGTTCAAAGCATCGGATTATCGCATCAGCCCGTTCGAGCTTGAGAGCGCGCTGATCGTACATCCCGCGGTGGCCGAGGCGGCCGTCGTGCCGGCACCTGATCCGATCCGGCTGGCGGTGCCGAAGGCGTACATCACGCTGACGGCGAACAGCACGCCGGATCGTGCGACGGCGCTGTCGATCTTCCAACATCTGCGCGAAACGCTGGCGCCGTTCAAGCGTGTGCGGCGGCTGGAGTTCTCCGATCTGCCGAAGACAATCTCGGGTAAGATCCGCCGGGTGGAACTGCGTCGCGAAGAGGAAACGCGGGCCAAGGAAGGCCGGCGTGGCTCCGCGGAATTCCGCGAAGAGGATTTCCCTGAACTGAGAGTTGGATGAAGCCGGTCTTCCTCCGGGAGGGGGCGGCGCCTCATCCCCATGGCCCCCTCCCCCTACCCCCTCCCGCAAGGGGAGGGGGAAGATGAGCCTGGTTATCGGCGCCGGCGTCGTTGGCCTGTCTACCGCTTTGTATCTACAGCGCTCCGGGATCGCTGTCACCGTGCTTGACCCGCTTGGCCCCGCGGGTGGAGCGTCGTTTGGCAATGCTGGCATGCTCAGCCCCGATACGGCGGCACCAATCGCCATGCCGGGCATGTTGCGCAAAGTGCCCGGCTGGCTACGCGATCCTCTCGGCCCGTTGGCGGTGCGTCCATCCTACTTCCCGCGCGCGCTGCCGTGGCTGCTGCAATGGATCAAGGCTGGCCGCCTCGATCGCGTGCTGGCGGTGTCCGACGCGATGCGCGCGCTGCACAGTCAGACGCTGGATTGCTGGCGCGAACTGCTGGGCGATGAAAACTACCGCGACCTGATCCGCCCTTCCGGTCAGGTCAGCGTCTGGGAAGGCGATGACAGCAGCCCGACCGAGGCGATCGAACAGCAGATCCGCGATCGTCATGGCGTCACGGTGCAGAAGCTGAACGCCGACGATCTGCGCCAGATGTTTCCCGGCATTGCCCGCGACATCACGCGCGGTATTTTTGTGCCTGGTAACGCCTACACAGTAAGCCCTCAGCGCATCGTGCACACGCTGGCCGATCTGTTCCGCGAAGCTGGCGGCTCGATCGTCGCCGAACGCGCCATGAAGCTGATCCCGAGCGAGGGCGGTGGCTACATGGTGATGACCAACGTCGCCAATCGCAGTGCGGACAATGTGGTGGTTGCCGCCGGTGCATGGTCGGCGCAGCTTCTGTCGCCGCTGGGCGTGCGTGTGCCGCTGGAGACCGAGCGTGGCTATCATGCGATGCTGTTCTCGCCGAACATGCGGCCGCCGATTCCGATCAGCAGCAAGACGCGCGCATTTTTCATTACGCCGATGGAGGATGGGGTGCGCATTGCCGGCACGGTGGAGATCGCCGGCCTTGATGCGCCGCCGAATGAGCAGCGTGCGAAAATCCTGGTGGAGCGGGCGCGCCGGCTGTTTCCCGATCTGCAAGCCGGCGAGGTTCGATATTGGATGGGGTTCCGGCCGTCGACGCCAGATAGCCTGCCGATACTCGGGCCGGTAGCCGCTTGGCCGGGTCTGTATCTGGCGTTTGGCCATGGGCATTTCGGCATGAGCGGCGGACCGCCAAGCGGGCGGCTGCTGGCGCGGATGATAACGGGGCAGGGGACGGGAATTGATGCGGCGCCGTACTCTGCGCAGCGGTTTGATTGATCCGCCGGCGTGCGTGCGGCAGGATCAAGCGGCTTGGCGAACCTCGGTCGCTACTTGCTTACCGAGGTGCAATAGGGCGCTTTCCAGCGCACTGATCTTGGTCTGGTGGTTAAGATCGAGCATGCGACGAGCCTCGCCTTCTGCCTTGCCGAGTTTGCTGGCAAGCGTGACCTTATTGAGTCCCTGTTCCCGCATTGCCTGATACAAAGCGAGCTTTGCTGCGGCGAGCATTGGCACAACAACAAAAGAATCACCGACGGCGGTTGGCTCGGGAATCGGCCGACGCATTTTCATCAGGCCGCCGAGGGCGGCTAGCAAAACGTCGGTAGCCAAGGCGTGTGCTTCGCCTTCGGTTGCACCTTCCGTAAGAGCTTCTGGCACATCAGGAAAATGCACTTGCCATGCGCCGTCGTCGCTTTGACGTATGGTATAGGGATAGACGAATTGCATTGCATGCTCTTTCCGATCTGCTTCTCTAGTCACTGCAGATCGTCCTTCGAGAGCCCACGTTGCCTAAGCATATCGTTCAGCAATCCAGGGCCGATCTCTGTATTCTGGCCTTTGATCGTCGTCAGCCGTTCGCTGAAGAGCACCTGTCCGTGGCTACCCTTCCCGCGTCGTGGCTCATAGGAAAAGTGAACACCGCGCCCCTTGGCCAACCGCCTGAGTTTCCTTGCCAGCTATAGATCGCACATATTTGTGCGAATGCAAGGCCAGAGTCGCGCAAATATGTGCGATCGGAGCGATTGATCGTAGCTGTATGGCCACACCTGGGATCCAGGGTCTCCTAGTCGTGGAGTGATCTTCCGCCCTATCCAGGGATAACCCAATCTTAACTGGTTTGGCATACGGACGCGGTGCAACGGACATGCACGCTGCCTTCGTCTTGACCCCCGCCTGGCAACGCCTCCGTACCTGGTCAGCGCGCCAATCGCGCCGCGCCAAACTCCTGTTGCAATGGACACGCGCCGGCCAACTTCGCACGCAGCTCAGCCTACGGTGGCGAGCACGGCAATTGCGCCACGCGCAGCCGCCAACGCCAAATCTCTCGCTGCTGATCCAGACCGCCGAACCGTCGGCGATCCATATCGACCATGACGAGCAGCCGGTCGTCTCGGTCATCATCCCGACCCATGGCAAGGTGGAATACACGCTGCGCTGCCTGGCCTCGATTGCCGCCTATCCGCCGCAAGCCGCCATCGAAGTCATTGTGGTGGATGACGCTACGCCGGACGGCTCGACCGAGTGCCTCGCCGGCATTCCGGGCATTCGCCTGATCATCAATCCGCACAACCTCGGCTTCATCCGGGCCTGCAACGCAGCCGCGCGCGTCGCGCTCAGTGAGTTCCTGCTATTCCTCAACAACGATACGCACGTTCTGCCGGGATGGCTCGACGCCATGCTGGTGCCGTTCCACGAACGGCCCGACATCGGCGCCGTCGGTTCGAAGCTGCTGTATCCCGACGGCACATTGCAGGAGGCCGGCTGCATTATCTGGGGCGATGGAACCGGCTGGAATTACGGCCGCCTCAATGAGGCCGATCACCCCGTCTACAACTACCTGCGCGAGGTGGATTACTGCTCGGGCGCCTCTTTGATGGTGCCTCGCGCACTGTTCGCCCAGGTCGGAGGGTTCGATGAACGCTACGCGCCGGCCTACTGCGAAGACAGCGACCTGGCGTTTCGTCTGCGTGAGCTTGGCCACAAGATCCTCTACCAGCCACGCTCGCAGATCGTGCATTACGAGGGCGCCAGCCATGGTCGCGACACGTCAGGCGGCATCAAGGCATTTCAGGCGCGCAACACGCGCACGTTCTGCGCACGATGGCGCCAGGTGTTGGCGCGCGAGCATTTTCCCAATGGTCAACATGTGATGCGCGCACGCGACCGGGCGCGGCACCGGGATATCGTCCTGGTCATCGACCATTACGTGCCCGAGCCGGATCGTGATGCCGGATCGCGCACCACCCTATGCATCATCCGAGGCCTGCTGCAGGCGGGTCTGGTGGTGAAGTTCTGGCCACAGAACCAGCGCTACAGTCCACGCTATACGGACGCCTTGCAGGACATGGGCGTGGAGGTCCCCTTCGGCAGTGGTGGCGATGGGTTCCGTGTTTGGCTGGAGGAGAACGGCGCGGACCTGACTTACGCCCTGATCTGTCGCCCCAACGTCGCGTTGGACTTCCTGCCGGAGCTAAAGCGCTATCCGAACATTGGCATATTGTATTACGGCGAGGATCTGCATTTTCGCCGGATGCGCATGCAGGCAACGATTGAGAACGATGGCAGCATCGCGCGTCAGGCCGACCACATGGAGCGCTTCGAGCGAACGGTCTGGCGCAGCGTCGATGTCGTGCTGTATCCGTCGGATGATGAAAGCGCCGCGGTCACCTCGCTGGAACCAGGGGTGAATGCGCGCACATTGCTGCCCTATTGCTTTGCCGATTTTGCCGCGCCTCGCATGCCGCCGACAAGCCGGACCATGCTGTTCGTCGCCGGCTTCGCGCACTTGCCGAACCAACAGGCTGCGTCGTGGTTCGTCGAGCATGTGCTGCCGCTGGTGTGCGTTTGCGTTCCTGATGCCAGGCTGGCTATCGTCGGTTCCAATCCGTCGCCGGAGGTGCTCGCGCTGGCCAGTAGCGCCGTCAGCATCCACGCCAATGTCAGTGAGGCGCAATTGCGCGAGCATTATCGCAACGCGCGCGTTGCTGTCGTACCGCTGCGTTACGGCGCGGGCGTGAAGCTGAAGGTGGTGGAGGCGTTGCGCGAAGGTCTGCCGCTGGTCACTACGTTCATCGGCGCCCAAGGCATTTCGGGATTGAAGGAGATTGCCTCGATCCACGATGATTCCGAGGGCATGGCCGACGCGATCTGCCGTCTGCTGACCGATGATGCGCTATGGCAGCAGCGGAGTGCCGGGCAGGTCGAGTACGCCGTCTCGCATTATTCCGAAGAAGCCTTCCGCAACAGCCTGACCGCTGCCCTGGCTCAGGTGCCGAGGCGTTGCACCTTGCGATTGGCTTCATAATCGGCGCGTGCCGCATTCACCTGAGGGCGTGTCGAGACCTCGGGTACGCCCACGTCCCACCAATGGCCGCCGGCGGAGGTGGAAATATGCGGATCGGTGCGGATCACCACAACACTGGTGCGATCCGCGCCTAACGCGCGTCCCAGCGCGGCTTCCAATTCGGCAATGCCATCGACTTGTTCGGCGTGAGCGCCCAGGCTCGCGGCGTGCGCGCGGAAATCGACGAGGCCGCCGTCTGGCAGCAGATTATTGAAGGACTCCCCACCAGTGGCTTGCTGCAAACGGTTGATGCAGCCGAAGCCGCCGTTGTCCAGCACCACAATGGTCAGCTTCAGGCCGAGCATCACCGACGTGGCGATCTCCGAGTTCATCATCAGGTAGCTGCCGTCGCCGAGCATGACGATCACCTCGCGGTCGGGCCGTGCCAGCTTCACGCCAAGCCCGCCGGCGATTTCATAGCCCATGCAGGAATAGCCGTACTCCAAATGGTAGGTGCCGACTTGCCGTGCCTGCCACAGCTTGTGCAGCTCGCCAGGCAGGCCGCCCGCGGCGCACACCACGATCGCATCCGTTGGTGCGACGCGTTGCACGGAGCCGATCACCTGGGCGTCGGATGGCACGGCATTGGTTGGCGCTATGACGGCTGCCACCTCGCCACGCCACGCGGTGATGGCGTCAGCGAAGCTTTGCGGCCAGTGTTGATCGCCAAGTGCTGCGCTCAGCTCCGTCAGGCCGACGCGGGCATCGGTCAGCAGCGGCAGCGTACGGTGCTTCGCCAGATCGAACGGCTGCACATTCAGCCCGATCAGCTTGCGATGCGGATTCCGGAACAGTCCCCATGATCCGGTGGTGAAGTCCTGCAACCGTGTCCCAACCGCGAGGATGACATCGGCCACCTGTGCCGCATCATTCGCGGCGGACGTGCCGGTCACGCCAATCGCGCCCAGGTTGAGTGGGTGGTCGTAGGGAAGGGCGCTCTTGCCGGCCTGTGTCTCGACCACCGGAATGCCGTGCTTCGTCGCGAAGCGGTCCAGCGCATCGGTCGCTTCCGAATAATGCACCCCACCGCCGGCAATGATCAGCGGCGTGGTCGCGACACGGAGCGCGGTTGCCGCGGCGGCAAGTTCGGCCTCATCGGGCCGCACGCGCCGCGCGTGCCACAGTCGAGGGGCGAGGAACTCCACCGGATAATCGAACGCTTCGGCCTGCACATCCTGGCACAGTGCAAGCGTGACCGGACCGCACTCAGCCGGATCGGTCAGCACCGAAAGCGCACGAGGCAACGCGGACAGGATCTGCTCCGGCCGGGTGATGCGATCGAAATAGCGCGATACCGGGCGGAAGCAGTCGTTCGCCGACACCGTGCCATCGGCGAAGCTTTCGACCTGCTGCAACACCGGATCGGGGCGGCGCGAGGCAAACACATCGCCTGGCAGCAGCAGCACCGGCAGCCGATCGACGTGCGCCACGGCCGCCGCGGTGAGCATGTTGGTCGCACCCGGTCCGATCGATGTGGTGCAGGCCATCATGCGGCGGCGATGCAGCGCCTTGGCATAGGCGATCGCCGCCAGTGCCATCGCCTGCTCGTTGTGCGCGCGATAGGTCGGCAGATTCGTCGCGATATGCTGCCAGTGCCTCGCCAATGCCGGCAACGTTGCCATGGCCGAAGATCGCCCAAACGCCGCCAAACAGCGGCACCGTCTCCCATCCAGCTCGGTTTGCTGCGCCGCCAGATAGCGGATCAGCGCCTGCGCCATGGTCAGACGGATCGTGGCCATTGCATCCTCCCGTTCATTCGGCCGTTATTGTCCCACGGAGACGCCGGGAAGGGGAGGGCGCCACGGTGCTGAGCATTGCTGTCATCGGAGCTGGCCGCATCGGCCGCATCCACGCACCCAACGTCGCGGCGCTTTCTGATGCCCGGCTGATCGGTGTGGCGGACGTGGATAGCGCGGCGGCAACGAAACTTGCCGAGGCGTGCGGCGCGCGAGTGTTGTCGCTCGATGAGGCGTTCGCCGCTGATGCGGTGGTGATCGGCTCGCCGACGCCGACGCACGCGGATTACATCGAGCGCGCAGCGGCGGCAGGACGCGCGATCTTTTGCGAAAAGCCGATCGATCTGGATGCTACTCGGGTGCGCACCTGCCTGGAGGCGGTGCGACGCGCGGGCGTGCCGCTGATGGTGGGCTTCAATCGCAGATTTGATCCGCACTTCGCGGCGCTAAAGCGGCGGATGGATGATGGCGAGATCGGCAAGCTGGAACTGCTGACGATATTCAGCAAGGACCCGGGGCCGCCACCGATCAGCTACATCGAAACGTCGGGCGGCTTATTCCGTGATTGCATGATCCATGACCTCGACATGGCGCGTTTTATGCTGGGCGAGGAACCGGTTGAGCTGCATGCGTCAGCATCGTGCCTGGTGGATCCGGCAATCGGTAAGGCCGGAGACGTGGATACGGCTGTGGCTACACTGCGCACCGCCAGCGGAAAGCTATGCCAGATCTCCAATTCGCGTCGTGCGACGTACGGTTACGATCAGCGGATCGAGGCGCATGGCGAAAAGGGGTTGCTGCGTGCAGGCAATGTCACCGCGACGACAGTGGAGTATGCAAGCAGCGCCGGCTTTAGCACTGATCCGGCGCTGCCGTTCTTCCTGGAGCGCTACGCCGAAGCGTACCGACTGGAACTGAACGCGTTCATCTCCGCGGTGACCGCGGGGGAGATGCCGAAGCCAAATGGCGAAGATGGGCTGGAGGCGCTTCTGCTCGCCGATGCGGCCACGCGGTCGGCGCAGAATGGCGAGGCGGTAAGGTTCGGATAACGATAAGGTTCTGCAAGCGATCCTTCCCCCTCAGCCTAACCCCTCCCGCAAGGGGAGGGGGAAAAATTTCCCGATCCACCGAGTAGGGACGAAGCAAATGCGTATCGGCATGGTCACTGACAGCCTGGGCCACCTGCCCTTCGATGATCTGCTGCGCACGGCGGCGGACCTGGGCATCGAGATGCTTGAGTTTCCCACCGGCAATTGGTCGTCTGCACCGCATCTTAAGCTCGACGCCATGCTGGACAGCGCACCAGCCCGCGCAGAGTTCATGGCGAAGCTTCGTGACCACGGTCTGGCCCTGAGCGCGCTCAACTGTTCAGGCAATCCGCTCCATCCGGGCGAACACGGCAACCGGCACCAGGAAGTCACGTCGAAGACGATACGCCTCGCCGGCATGCTGGGTGTCGAACGGGTGGTGATGATGTCGGGTTGTCCCGGAGGTCCAGGTGATGCCAACGCCAATTGGGTGACCACCGCCTGGCCACCGGAGGCGGCGCGCGTCCTGGAGTGGCAATGGGACCAGGTGGTGATCCCATACTGGAAAAACCTTGTCGCCGAAGCGGAGGCTGCCTGCGTGGCGAAGCTGTGTCTGGAGCTGCATGGACAGCAGAACGTCTACAACGTGGCGACGCTGTTCCGTTTGCGTGACGCGGTGGGTCCCGTGGTCGGCGCGAACTTCGATCCCAGCCATCTGTTCTGGATGGGCGCCGATCCGCTTGCCGCGACGCGCGTGCTCGCGCCGGCGATCTACCACGTGCATGCCAAGGACACGCGCATCGATCGCGCCAACGCGCCGATCAACAGCCTGATCGACACCAACGCCGAACGAACGTCTGCGCGATCGGTCATGGAGTTACGTCACGCTGGGCTATGGCCACGACCTGCTATGGTGGCGCGAGTTCTGCTCGCTGCTCCGTCTGGTCGGCTACGACGACGTGCTGTCGATCGAGCATGAGGACCAGGCATTGCCGCCGCTCGAAGGTGTGCGCCGGTCTGTGGAGCTGTTGCGATCGGCGATCTCGTGCCGGCCCGCCGCCGGCCAGGATACGCTGCGCCAGCTTCCAGTGCGGCCGGTCGATCATCTTGCCATCCATCGCGAACACGCCGCTGTCCGGATTGGCGGTAAACGCTGTGTTCACCCGCTCGGCCCAACGGACCTGCTCGTCTGGCGGTGTGAACGCCGCGTTCACCACGTCGATTTGCGCCGGATGGATCAGGATCTTGCCGGCGAATCCATCGACGGCCGCCGCGTCCGCCTCCCTCCTAAGCCCGGCTGGGTCGGTGTGGTCGGGATAGGGGGTATCGATCGCGGGCACGCCCAAGCGCGCCAGCCGCCACCAGTGTCTGGGCACGGGCAAATACAACCGGCGCCGGATACGATCCATCGGCGTATCGCGGGCTGATCCCGAGGTCGGCTGACAGGTCCTCTGCGCCAAAGCACAGCGCCAACAGCCGCGAACCCACCGCGGCGTAGCTTCCCAAGCCGAACACCGACGCCGCGGTTTCCGTTACGATCGCAATCACCCCGATCGAGCCAATCGGCAGCGGCGGCCGCGGCTTCCAGCGCTTCCAGGTGATGGTTGAGCGTGCCCAGGTCCTCGGCGCCACTGCATTTCGGCAGCATCACGCCAGCCGGCCGCGCCGGCACAACGGCTGCCAAATCCTCCAGATACCAAGGCGTTCCGCGCGGATTAACCCGCACGATCAGGTCGCGCCCAACGTTCGCGCGCACCACTTCCGGCACCATTTGCCGCGCCGTCGGCTTGGCCGGCGCGGCGACAGAATCCTCCAGGTCCAGAATGACCGCATCGGCAGCCGAGGCGATCGCCTTGGCCATTTTGCGGTCGGAATCGCCAGGGGCGAACAGGGGACTTCTCAAGCGCATGGGGGCAATCTTGCGCCTCCGTCAACGATATGCAATCAGCGGCGCCACAGGGGCTTTGGCTGGAAGGGAGACGTCCGGGGGTGAACGACACCATCCTGGAAACCGTGAACTTGACCCGCGAATTTGGCGGGTTTGTCGCCGTTGACGATGTTTCGTTGCGGGTGCGCGAGGGATCCATCCATGCCCTGATCGGCCCGAATGGCGCTGGCAAGACCACCTGCTTCAACCTGCTGACCGCATTTCTGCCGCCGACACGCGGCACGATCCGTTTCAAGGGAAACGACATTACTGGCCTGAAACCGGCGCGCGTCGCCCGGCTCGGTCTGGTCCGCAGCTTTCAGATTTCCGCGGTATTCCCGCATCTTACGGCGCTGGAGAACGTGCGCCTGGCGCTGCAACGCAAGCGCGGCGCCAGCTTCGATTTCTGGCGCTCGGAAAGGGTTCTGCAGCAATTTGACGATCGGGCGCGCGAGCTGCTGTTCGACGTGGGCCTTACCGGCGAGGCCGAAACGGTGGTGACGCAGCTCCCCTACGGCCAGAAGCGCGCGCTGGAAATCGCCACCACGCTGGCGCTGGACCCCGAGGTCATGCTGCTCGACGAACCGACCGCCGGGATGGGCCACGAAGATGTGGAACGGGTGGTGGACCTGATCCGGCGCATTCGCGGTGGGCGCACCATCCTGATGGTGGAACATAATCTCTCGGTGGTCGAAGGCCTGTGCGACATCATCACCGTGCTGACGCGCGGGCGCATCCTGGCGGAAGGTGACTACGCCAGCGTGTCGAAGAATCCGGACGTGATCACCGCCTATCTGGGGACGCCGAATGCTTGAAGTGAAGGGGCTGAACGCCTGGTATGGCGAAAGCCACATCCTGCACGGCGTCGATTTCGAAGTGCGCGAGGGCGAGGTGGTGACGCTGTTGGGCCGCAACGGCGCCGGCAAGACGACGACGCTGAAATCGATCATGGGATTGGTGCCGCGACGGCAGGGCAGCGTCCAGTTCCGCGGCCGCGAGCTGATCAACGCCATGCCGAACCACGTGGCGCGCGCTGGCATCGCATTCTGCCCGGAAGAGCGCGGCATTTTCGGCTCGCTCAGCGTGACGGAAAATCTTGTGCTGCCGCCGGTCGTGGCGCCAGGCGGTCTGGACATCGATATGATTTACGCGTTGTTTCCCAATCTGAAGGAACGCGCTCGCACGGCGCATGGCACGCGGCTTTCCGGTGGCGAGCAGCAGATGCTGGCGATCGCGCGCATCCTGCGCACGGGCGCGAAGTTGTTGCTGCTGGATGAGCCAACGGAGGGGCTGGCGCCGGTCATCGTCCAGCAGATCGGCCACACAGTGCGCGAGATCAAGCAGCGCGGCTTCACCGTGTTGCTGGTCGAACAGAACTTCCGATTCGCGCAGACCGTCGCCGATCGGCATTACGTCGTCGAACATGGCAAGGTGATCGATATGATCCCGAACCATCGGTTGGAAGCCAACATGGACAAGCTGCATGAATATCTTGGGGTATGACCTGCGGCAGCGCGCAAGCGCGAGAATAACGGGGCGGAGTACACGGGAGCCGTTGATCACTCTAACCTGGAAGGACTTGCGATAATGACAATCTCTCGCCGCACACTGCTGACCACTGCCGCCGCGGCCGGCACGCTGCCGCTTGCGCGTCCCCGCGCGCAAGGCGCGCCCACCATCAAGATCGGCGTGCTGAACGACATGTCCGGTCCGTACATGAACACGGGCGGCCCAACCTCGATCGTTTGCTGCAAGCAGGCACTGGAGGATTTCGGCGTCTCCGGCAAGGGCATCAACGTCGAGGTGATCAACGCCGATCACCAGAACAAGCCGGACCTCGCGGTGTCCATCGCGCGGCAGTGGTTCGATCGTGACGGCGTGGACATGATCCTCGACGTGCCGACGTCATCGGTGGCGCTCGCGGTGCAGTCGGTGGTGCGCGAGAAGAACAAGGTGTACTCTGAACTCCGGCGCCGCGACGTCCGATCTCACCGGCAAGATCGTGTTCGCCCAACTTCGTCCATTGGACCTACGACACCTACATGCTCGCCAAGTCCACCGGCGGCGCGATGGTGAAGGCGGGCGGCGATTCCTGGTATTTCCTGACCGCCGATTATGCGTTCGGCAAGCAGTTGCAGTCCGACACCACGGCTTCATCACGGCGGCAGGCGGCAAGGTGATGGGGTCGTCGCCGTATCCGTTCCCTGGCACCAGCGATTTCTCCTCGTTCCTGGTGCAGGCGCAGTCCAGCGGCGCGAAGGTGCTTGGCCTGGCGAACGCCGGCGCCGACACGGTGAACTCGATCAAGCAGGCACGCGAGTTCGGCCTGAACAAGTCGATGAAGCTCGCCGCGTTGCTGATGTTCGTCACCGACGTGCATGCGCTCGGGCTCGATGTCGGCGCAGGGGCTGAACCTGACCGAGAGCTTCTACTGGGACCTGAATGACCGCACGCGCGCCTTCACCAATCGCGTGAAGCCGAAGACGCCGAACAACTGGCCGAACATGGTGCATGCCGGCTGCTATTCGGCGACGCTGCATTACCTGAAGTCGGTTGCCGATATGGGCGTGGCCGAGGCGAAGAAGGATGGTGCGGCGACAGTAGCACGCATGAAGGCGATGCCGGTCGAGGACGACTGCTTCGGCAAGACCACGATCCGCGAGGATGGCCGCAATCTGACACCGGCTTTCCTGTTCGAGGTGAAGAAGCCGTCAGAGAGCAAGGGGCCGTGGGATTACTACAACCTGGTGGTTACCACGCCGGGTGATCAGGCCTATCGGCCGCTGGCTGACGGGCATTGCCCGTTCGTGAAGGCATGACGACATGCGGCGGGTCGGGGAGATAGCACAATGATCATGATCTTCGGCATTCCCGGCCCGCTGCTGTTCGGCCAACTTCTGCTCGGTCTGATCAACGGCGCGTTCTACGCCATGCTGTCGCTTGGCCTGGCGGTCATCTTCGGCATGCTCAACATCATCAACTTCGCGCATGGCGCGCTGTTCATGATGGGGGCGTTCGCCGCCTGGATGCTGCTGCAATACCTGGGCATCGGCTATTTTCCGGCGCTGATCCTCGCTCCGCTGATCATCGGCGCGTTCGGCATCATTCTGGAAAAGACCATCATCAGCCGGCTGTACCATCTCGATCACCTGTACGGACTGCTGCTGACTTTCGGTTTGTCGCTGGTGATCGAAGGTCTGTTCCGCAACTACTACGGCAGCTCTGGCTTGCCGTACCAGATCCCCGATGTCCTGCAGGGCGCCACCAACCTTGGCTTCATGTTCCTGCCGATCTATCGAGGCTGGGTCGTGGTCGCGGCGCTGGTGGTCTGTTTCGCCACTTGGGCGATCATTGAGAAGACCTCGCTCGGCGCCACGCTGCGCGCGGCGACCGAGAATGCGCCGTTGGTGCAGGCGTTCGGCGTGGATGTGCCGCGGGTGATCACGCTCACCTACGGCGGCGGCGTGGCGCTTGCCGCGTTCGCCGGTGTGCTGGCGGCGCCGATCTACTCGGTGAACCCCAACATGGGCGACAACTTCATCAACACCGTGTTCGCCGTGGTGGTGATCGGCGGCATGGGCTCGATCCTGGGCGCGATCATGTCCGGTTTCGGGCTGGGCGTGATCGAGGGTCTGACCAAGGTGTTCTTGCCGCAATTTTCTGCCACCGTGGTTTTCCTCGTCATGGTGATCGTCCTGCTTACCCTGCCGCACGGCCTGTTCGGAAAGCGAGCCTGACATGTTCGGATTTACCCGCTCCCAGCAGATCGCCTTTCTGGTGATGATCGTGCTGATCGTCGTGTGCCCCTACATCCTGTATCCCGTGTTCCTCATGCGCGTGTTCTGCGTGGCGCTGTTCGCGTGCGCATTCAATCTGATGATCGGCTATGTTGGCCTTCTGTCGTTCGGTCACGCGGCATTCTTCGGCATGGGCAGCTACGCCGCGGCGTGGACCATGAAGTTCTGGCACGTCGATGCGGTGGTCGCGATCATGTTTGGCGGCGCAACGGGCGCGGTCCTGGGCCTTTTCCTTGGCTATCTTGCCATCCGGCGTTCCGGCATCTACTTCGCGATGATCACGCTCGCCCTGGCACAGTTGGTATACTTCTTTTGCAACGAGGCGCCGTTCACCGGCGGCGAGGATGGCATTCAACAAGTGCCGCGCGGCCACCTGTTCGGCGTGATCTCGCTGAACAACGATATGGCGATGTACTGGGTTGTGGCCGCGGTGTTTCTCGCCGGCTTCCTGCTGGTCCACCGCATCATCCACTCGCCGTTCGGCCAGGTGCTGAAGGCGATACGCGAGAACGAGCCGCGCGCCACGTCGCTTGGCTATCGGACCGATGACTACAAGCTGATTGCGTTCATTCTGTCCGCGGCGTTGTCGGGTGTTGCCGGTGGGACAAAGGCGCTGGTGTTCGGCATCGCCACGTTGACCGACGTTCACTATTCCACGTCAGGCGAGGTGGTGCTGACCACGCTGTTGGGCGGCCTCGGCACGGTGTTCGGTCCGGTGATGGGGGCCGTTCTGGTGGTCGCGATGGAGAACTACCTGGCGCAATTCGGCGAATGGGTGACGGTGACGCAGGGTGCGATCTTCGTGCTGTGCGTGCTTGCCTTCCGCCGCGGCGTCATTGGCGAGATCGGCGGCAAGCTGCGGCTGGCGCTCTAATCTTCGCGGCCTTCGCGTCCCTTCGCGCCCTCTGTGTTGAATTCTTGCATGCGACACCAGCATCTGGAGCAAGGAATCAACGCAGAGCACGCGAAGCAACGCGAAGGCCGCTAAGAGGCGACGCACCTGATCCAGGTACCTGCTTTCGCCACGGCATCACGTGCCTTCTGCAAGCCATCAGTGGCGCGGAAAAAGCCGTGCAGCACACCGGAATATGTTTCCGTCTCCACCGGCACGGCGGCGGCGCGCAGCCTCGCGACCAGCGCCTCGCCCTCCGATCGCAGCACGTCGAGCTCCGCCAACAACACCAGCACCGGCGGCAGACCAGTCAGATCGGCGCGCAAGGGCGCTGCCAGCGGATGCGAGCGGTCCGCCTCATGCGGCACATAGCTGTTCCAGTAGAACGCCATCTTATCCCGCGTTAGCACATGGCCGGTCGCGAACTCCCGATAGCTCGGCGTATCGAGCCTGCTGTCGCAGACCGGGTAGGCGGTAACGATGCCCGCCAGCCTCGGCCCGCCGGTATCGCGCAACAGCAGCGCGGTCGCCAAAGCCAGATTGCCGCCGGCTGAATCGCCGCCCAGCAGGATGCGTGACGTATCAAATCCCCACGCCGCCCCTTCGTTTGCCACATAGCGAACTATTGCCGCGCATTCTTCCAATGCCTGTGGGAACTTCGCCTCGGGCGACAGCGCGTAATCGACGCTGACGGTCGCGACCTCGCCGCCCGCGGACAATGACCGCGCCGCGCAGTCATGCGTATCGACCGAACCCCAAACCCAGCCGCCGCCATGGAAATAAACCAGCACTGGCAGTGGCCGATCGGTGCGAGGCCGATGCACCCGGCAGTAGATGCGGCGGCCACGCGCAGCGATCCAACGCTCGGTAGTCTCCGCCATATCGGCGCCTCGCACGGCACGCGCCAAGCTGATCGCGTCGTTCACCGCACGATGTGGTTCGAGCGGCAGCTCCAGCCTCACTGGCGGATACTTCGCCGCGATAGCCTCGGCAGCCTGCTGATACGCCACCATCTCCGGATCCCAACGCGACCTGTCGCCCATGGCCTACTTCCCTTATTCGCCGGTTCATCATGCCGGCTTATGATGGGTGTCGCCATGGATCTGCTGCGCGACAAGCCAGTGGGGCGTTTCAGTCCCGCCAGTCTGTTCCATCCGGAGTCCGTCGTCGTTATCGGCGCCGGCTCGGGGATCGGCAGGCAGGTGCTGACCAACCTGCTTGCGGGTGGGTTCAAGGGCAGCATTCAACTCGCCGATACACCAGCGGAAATCGCCGCGCTCGCCGCCCCGCCCGACCTTGCCGCATTTGCGGTGCAGCCAACGCTTGACGTGCTGCGTGCCCTCGCGGCCAAGGGGACCTTCGCGGCCGTCGTCCTATGTCCGGCCGACGCGCTGACCGAACTGTCGCGCCAGAGCGGGGTGCGGATGCTGGGTCCCGATTCATTCGGCATCGCCGTTCCCGCGGTTCGGCTTAACGCGACACGCGCCCACTTGCCGCCGCCTGCCGGACGCATCGCCCTTGTGTCCCAGTCATCCGCGCTGTGCCGCATGGTGCTCGACTGGGCGCAGCCGAACGGCATCGGCTTCAGCCACATTGTCGGCATCGGCGGCCGCGCGGACGTCGGCTTCGGCGCGGTGCTGGACTGGTTGTCACGCGATCCGGGCACGGGCGCGATCCTGTTGGAAATCAACCAGTTGCGCAGCCGCCGCGCTTTTCTGTCAGCAGCGCGTGCGGCGTCGCGATTGCGGCCTGTCGTGGCGCTGCGGCCAGGCACGCTGCACGCCGACCCGAGTGGGGCGACAAGTCGTGCGTTCGAGGCCGCCTTACGCCGCGCCGGCGTGCTGTGCGTCGCGCGCCTGGAGGATCTGCTGGCGGCTGCCGAAACACTCGCGCGCGTGCGGCCGGGGCGCGGTGAGGGACTGAAAGTGGTGACCAACGCAGTCAGCGCTGGCCAGTTGGCGGCTGATGCCGTGCTGCGCGATGGAATGCAACTCGCGGGCGACATTGTGTACGTGCCTCCTGACGCGTCCCAGCAATTGGCGACACACGCAACGGCCGCGCAGAACGTGGGCGCCGTGCTTGTCGTGCATGTCCCAACTGCCGGCCAGGACGCAGCAGCGATCAGCGCGCTTTCGCAATGCCGTGATGCGATGAAGGCGCCATTGCTGGTCTGTGCGATGGGCGAGACGACCGGCGCTGAACATCGCCGTGCTTTGGCCCAAGCCGGTATCGCCGTGTTCGCGACACCCGAGCAAGCAGTCCGTGGTTTTCGCCATATCGTGCAGGATCGCCGGAACCGTGCTGCCGCGCGCGAACTGCCGGGCAGCACGGTTCTCAGCGTTGCGGCGGATCGCGATGTGGTGCGCAGGACATTTGCCGCGATCCGCCGCACCCGTCGTCTCACGGCGATGCAGGACGAGGCGCTCGACGTGCTAAGTGCCTATGGCATTCCGGTTGTACCGCATCGTGTCGCGACATCGCCCGACGATGCGGCGGGTGCGGCGGCACTGCTCGGTTTTCCGGCGGTGGTGAAGCTGCGCCAAAGCGTGCGTCCTGAAGGGCGCGCCTCAGGTGGGCTCGCACTGGACCTGCACAATGCGGTCGAAGTCGCGGAGGCAGCGAAGAGATTTGGTGGCGCCGAGTTGCTGGTTCAGCGTCAGGCGATACGATGGCGCGAGCTGCGCATTCGCGTCGTGGATGATGCGACATTTGGACCCATCATCAGCTTCGGTCAGGGTGGCACGACGGCCGACATCGTGGGCGACATCGCAGCCGATCTGCCGCCGCTCAATCTACCCTTGGCACATGCCCTGATTGCCCGCACACGTGCGGCAGCGACGCTGGGGCGGTTCCGCGACAACCCTCCGGCGAACGAGGCCGCGGTGGCAGAGGCGTTGGTGCGTATCAGCCAGCTCCTGGTGGATTTCCCGGAAATCGCCGAGTTGGATCTGAACCCGCTGATCGTCGATACCCATGGCATAGTCGCCGCCGACGCCTGGCTGAGGTTGCGCGAGATCGGCGATGACGGGGGTGGTCTCGCGATCTCGCCTTATCCGTCCGAGATGATCGAACATTGGACCACGCCGGACGGTGAACGGCTGATCGTCCGTCCTATCCGTCCGGAAGATGCCGAACAGCATAGCGCCTTCTTCGCCAGATTGTCGCCGCAGGACATCCGCTTCCGGTTCTTCACCGCCATGCGCGAGATGTCTGCCGAGCAGACTGCGCGCCTGACGCAGATCGACTACGACCGGGAGATGGCCTTCATCGCTGTGCGCGAGGCAACTGGTGAAACGGCTGGCGTCGCGCGCCTGGTCAGCGAGAGCGAACGCAGCGGCGAGTTCGCCGTGATCGTGGAGCAGGACATGAAGGGCAGGGGGGTCGCCACGCACATGATGCGGCGCCTGCTCGAGTGGGCGCGCAAGCGGGGCCTCGTGACGGTCGTGGGCCAGGTGTTGGCTGACAACGCGCCGATGCTGGCGTTTGTGCGCCATCTCGGATTCAGCGTGCATCGCATGCCAGAAGAGCCGGAGGTTATGGAGGCGCGGCTGACACTGGAGTAATGTCGCGCGATGGGAACGTCCGCGGCTACCGCCTCCGCCACAGATGTGCGCGCCGCGCGCCGGCACGCAATTCTGTTCGTGCTCAGCGCATCGGCGACGTTCACCGTTGGCTCTGCCATCGTGAAGGCGCTGACTGCCGATTTCCCGGTGATGGAGATCGTCGCTTTCCGCGCGACTGTTGGCTTTCTTCTGCTGGTGCCAGCGATCATCCGGTCGGGCGGCTTCTCTGCGCTTATGACCCGGCGACCGATCGGCCACGTGCAGCGCACGATCTACGGGTTCATCGGCACGATCACGTCGGTTTACGGGTTTGGCGTGCTGCCGCTGGTGACGGTGACGGCGCTCGGCTTCGCCATGCCGCTCATTCTGACGATCGTCTCGGTGCCGTTGCTGGGTGAACGAGTCGGTCCACGCCGGGCCACAGCAGTTGTGGTGGGTCTGTGCGGCGTCATGGTGATGCTGCGGCCCTGGCATGCCGGGGCAGGCACGATGCAGTTCGGTGCGGTGGCGATTGTCATGGCCGGCGTGTTCACCTGGGCGCTTTCGATGATCAACATCCGCCAGATGGGCGACGCCGGCGAGCGCAACGTGACGATCGTCGCGTGGTACAGCCTCGGGACGGCATCGCTGGCGGCGATTGGCTGCATCGGCAATTGGGTGATGCCGACGCCCTGGCAGTTCGTCGCGTTGGTTTGCGCCGGGATGACTTCAGGTGTAGCGCAACTGCTGATGACCGAAGGCTACCGTGCCGCGGAAACCACGCTGGTTGCGCCGTTCGAGTATGGCGCGATCATCTACGCGACGGTGCTGGGTATTGCGATCTGGGGTGAATGGCCGGACGCCTGGAGTCTGCTCGGCGTTGTTATTCTGATTGCGTCCGGCTTGTACATCTGGCACCGCGAGGTAACGCTGGGGATCAGGCGTTGAGCTACACCTCACCCGCTTCGCGGGGGAGGTCGGCGCAAAGCGCCGGGTGAGGGTGGTGCCAGCGCTCTAATTAGTTTGATGGTCTTGGCCCACGCGCACCAGCAGCTTGCCAAAATTCCGCCCCCCCAACATTCCAGCCAGGGCGTCAGGCGCGCTTTCCAATCCCTCGACCTCGTCCTCGCGGTAGATCAGGCTGCCCTCCGCCACCCACGGCGCGGCGAGCTTGCGCCACTCCACCAGCTTCTCTGGCTTGTCCGACACAATGAACCCCTGGATCAGCACGCGTTTCCCAACGACGAACCCAAGGTTCGGTCCCGGCGGG
Organism: uncultured Alphaproteobacteria bacterium; assembly: GCA_963733475.1. GTDB lineage: Bacteria > Pseudomonadota > Alphaproteobacteria > Acetobacterales > Acetobacteraceae > JAMXLO01. Next base: position 76,378 of record CAVTEC010000051.1, read on the forward strand.
AATTCCGCCTCGTTGTATTGTGACACCATGCCGCACATCGCCACCCGCGCGAACGGATTGAGCAGGTCGAACACCGCGGCCTGCACCACGCCGCCGACATTTTCGAAATACGCATCGATGCCGTCGGGGCATGACGCCACCAACTCACGGTGCAGATCGAGCGAACGGTGATCGACGCAATCATCGAGGCCCAGGCTGTCCTGCACCCACAGGCATTTCTCCGCGCCGCCTGCGATACCGACGACACGCGCACCAGCACGCTTCGCAAGTTGACCGGCCACTGAACCAACAGCGCCAGACGCGGCAGACACCACCACCGTCTCGCCTTTCATCGGCTGGCAGATCTCGGTAACGCCGCGATACGCTGTGGCGCCGGGCATCCCCAGCACACCCAAATACGCCGACAGTGGCGCTCCATGCCGCGGCAGCTTCACCAGTTGCTCGCCCTTTGCCACGCAGTGCGTCTGCCAGCCGCGCGCGCCGACCACTGCATCTCCCGGCACGAAATCGGGGTGCGCCGAGGCGATCACTTCGCCCACCGTTTCGCCGGTCATCACGTCGCCAGGTTTGACCGGCTGTGCGTAGAGTTGCTGCTCGCGCAGCCGGCCGCGCATATATGGGTCGATCGACAGCCAGATCGTGCGCGTGACGACTTCGCCAGGCCCTGGTTGGGGGATCGCGTCCTCGCGGATTTCAAACTCCTCGCGGCGGGGCGCGCCGTCTGGTCGCTGCTTCAGCACGATCGAGCGGCGGATCGCGGAATTCTGGCTCATGGCAGGCCCTTCCGTACGGATTGTTCCCAATTTCGCCACAGATACGGAGTGTGGTGCAACCGAGCTGCAAGCGCCGCTGCGTTATCGCTGTGCCGGTGCGCCGAGGAGACCGTTATGGCCGTCATCGATGTCGCGATCCAGCCGGATGGCCGCACCCGCGTGTGGTTCGATTGCCGCGACGCCAAGCCGCGCCCGGAGGACGAGCAGCGCATCGAGCAGGCATTCGTTCACGCGCTGGCTGATACCCGATCCCTGGACGGCGTGGAGGCCGATTAGCCGATCAGGCGGCTTCCGACCTCAAGATCAAACGCCCCGTCACCTTGCCGTCGCGCAGGCGCATCAGTGCGTCGTTGGCCTGGCTCTGCGGCACGGTCGCGACGGGCAGCGCCGGCAGCGTTCCCTCCTGCGCCAGCTTCACCAGTTCGCGTAGCTCCTTGGGATTGCCGACGTAGGTGCCCTGCACGGTCAGCGCACGGATCGCCATCAGCGGCAGTGGCAGCGTCAGCTCACCGCCGAACAAGCCGACCTGGATCAGCTTGCCACCCTTGCGCAGAGCTTCGAATGCGAAGCGCGCTGTCTGCGTGCCGTTGACCAGATCGATCACTGCCAGCACCGGCCCACCTGTCACATCCAGGATGCGCTTGGTCACGCCCTCGCCGCTGCCGTCGACCACCTTATGCGCGCCTGCCTTCAGCGCCGCCTCACGCTTCTCGGCGCTGATGTCCACCACCACGATGTTCTGGTGCTTCATCGCGCGCAGCACGGCGATCGCGTTCAGTCCAAGCCCTCCGGCGCCCACCAGCACGATCGCTTCGTTGGGTGCTACCGGCATTGCCTTGCGGATCGCCGAATAGACCGTGATGCCGGAACACGCATAGGTCGCCGCCACCCCTGGATCGAGCGTGCCAGGATCGACCAGGTGCCGCGGATGCGGTGCGATGACGTGCGTGCCGTAACCGCCATTGGCATAGACGCCGAGGCTGCGCGGCGTGAGGCACATGTTGTCCTCCTCCGCCAGGCACTTGTCGCAGGTGCCGCAGCCGAGCCACGGGAATACGATGCGCAGGTCGCCGACCTTCACGCCTTTGGCATCCGGGCCAAGCTTCGCGACGCGCCCGACTATCTCATGGCCCATTGCCAGAGGCAGCACCACGCCACGGTCCTTCAGCGACATCTTCCGTCCGCCGCCGAGGTCGTAGTAGCCCTCCCAGATATGCAGGTCGGAATGGCAGACGCCGCAATGCGTCACTTCGACCAGCACCTCGGTGCCTTTCGGCTCCGGGGTGGGCAGTTCGAGTTCCTGCAACGGCTTGCCATTCTCAACCACGGCCCAGGCGCGCATGCGAAGTCTCCTGATTTGCTGGCGCGCAATGGGACATGCGGTGTGAGGGGCGTCAAGAAGGGAAGGGTTCACACGAAGAACACTGAGAACCATGGAGAGTGCACCTCCGTGGTTCTCAGTGCTCTCCGTGTGGACCCTTCTCAGCTTGCCTTGGCTAACGCCTCCGGATTGGTCACCCGTACCGGCTTCCCATCCAGAAATGCCAACGCATTCTCGACGCTTTGCGGATAGAACACGTCCCACGTCTCTTTCACGCCATAACCAAGATGCGGCGTCATCACCGCGTTCGGTGCGCTCCGCAGCGGATGGTCCGCCGGCAGTGGCTCGCGGTCGAATACATCCAGCGCTGCAACGATACGGCGCGCCTGCACCGCCTCGATCAACGCCTTCTCATCGATGATCGGCCCGCGCGATGTGTTGATCAGGATCGCGCCTGGTTTCATGCGTGCGATGTCGGCCGCGCCGAGCAGCCCGCGAGTGCGATCCGACAGCACAAGGTGGATGCTGACCGCATCCGACTGCGACAGCAGTTCCTCCTTCGACACCATCGTCGCGCCGGCCGCCTTCGCTTTGTCCGGCGTCAGGTTCTGGCTCCAGCCCAGCACCTTCATATTCAGCGCATTGCAGTAGCGCGCCATATGTGAACCAAGCCGCCCCAGCCCGATCACGCCCATCGTCTTGCCGGCCAGCGCGATGCCCACCGGCACGCCCTCCTGGAACTTGCCCGGCGCGGATATTGGCATCGCCTGCCGGAATTGCACGCGCCGCCGAGATCAGCAGGCCAAGCGCCAGCTCCGCAGTCGCAGCCTCGTTGTATTGGCCGCCCGTGGTGTTACACACCACGATGCCGCGCGCGGTGCAGGCTGCAGTGTCCAGCGACGCATTGCGCGCGCCGGTCATCCCCAGCATCTGCAGCTTGGGCAGCCGGTTGATCAGACGAGGCCGGAAGAGGCGTGCGCTCGCGCATCGACAGCACGATGTCGAAATCGGCAAGCCGGTGCGCCGCATCGTCCTCATTTTCGAATGCCTTCTGGAAGAAGACGACCTCGGCGCGGGCCTGCAGCTTGGACCAATCCGTGCTGCCACGTGCCACGCCCTGCCAATCATCGAGTACTGCTACCTTGGTCAAGCATACCTCCCTAGGCGTTCACATCCGATCGTCATGGCCGGGGTTGTCCCGGCCACCCGTAGCAGCACCTTGCCATGATGGGTGGCCTGGACAACCCCGGCCATGACGATCATATGCGATCAGATCACTCCATTCGCCTTCAGCGCCGCTATCTCATCGGCCGACAATCCAAGCCAGTCGCCATAAATCTGCTCGTTGTGCTGCCCAACGGTGGGACTGGGCACTGTCGGCACCTTGTCCGCGCCATGCAGCCGCAGCGGTGTCGTCGGCACCACGATGTTGCCGATCTCCGGATGATCGATCCGCTCCAACATGCCGCGGCCATGCATGTGCGGATCGTTCATAACCTCGGGCACGGTCCGCACTGGCGCGCACGGGATGCGATAGCGTTTGGCGATCGCGAATACCTCATGCTTGCCCAGCGTCCTTGTCCATGCTGCGACGACATCGTCGGTCGCCTCAAGATTGGCCGCGCGCGCCGCGTTGTTCGCGAAGCGAGGATCATCGGCCAGCTCCGGCCGTCCCATCGCCTGCGCCAGGTTCTTCCAATGTGCCTCGGTCACCACGTGAATAGCGACCCAGCCGTCCGCGGCAGGGTACGCGTTGTACGGCGCGCTCGCCAACCCGGACTGACGATTGCCGGTGCGCGGTGGCTCCTTTCCCGTGCGCACGTGATATTCCATGCTGGAAGCGAGCGACGAGTACACCGCTTCCTGCATCGATACTTCGACCAACTGTCCCACGCCCGTCCGCTCGCGATGGAGCAACGCGGTGACGACGGCGGCGTAGAGATGGATGCCGCCCATGAAATCCACCAGCGTCGGACCGGCCTTCACTGGCGGACCATCTGGAAACCCGGTGACGCTCATGATCCCGGACTGCGCCTGGATGGTAAAATCCATTGCGAGATTGTCGCGGTCCGGGCCTGTGATGCCGTAGCCTGAGCCGCTCGCGTAGATCAGCCGGGGGTTGATCACCTTCAGGGCCTCGTAGCCAATCCCCAGCTCGTCCAGCGTGCCGGGGGAAAAATTCTCCAGCAGCACGTCGCCGCGCCGCACCATCTCGCGCAGCAGCTCGCGGCCGCGCTCCGACTTGATGTTCAGCGTGATCGCCCGCTTGTTGGAGTTCAGCATCGCCACCGGCAGTGTCGTGTGCTTGCCGGGCGGAGCACGCCGGCGCGCCGGCTCGCCATGCGGCGGCTCGATCTTGATCACGTTGGCGCCGGCCTTCGCCATCAGCAGCGTGGCATAGGGGCCTTGGAATATCTGGCCAAAGTCGATCACAGTGATGCCAGCCAGTGGGGTATTCATGCGCGAAGCTCCAGCGAGGAAAGGACCCTAACCATGCGACGCCTGCGTGTCCTGCGGAAGGCCGAGACGATCGACGACCTCAATCTGCATGTTGAGACGTGCGATCCGCCGCGTCCCGGTCCCGGTGAGGTGCTGGTCGAGATCCGTGCTGCTGGCATCAATCGCAGCGACGTTTCCGCCGCGATGGGCCGCATGCCGCAGGCGTTGTGGCCACGCACGCCCGGCCGCGACTGGGCGGGCGTCGTGGTTGAAGGCCCATCGGACCTGATCGGCCGCGAGGTATTTGGGGCCGGCGGCGATCTCGGCATCACGCGCGACGGCACGCATGCAAGCCATCTCCTGGTTCCGCGCCATGCGGCCGTGGACCGGCCTGATGCATTGACGCTGGCCGAGGCCGGTGCGCTCGGCGTTCCATTTGTCACGGCACAAGAAGGCTTCCACCGCTCCGGCATGCCGAAGCCGGGCGATGTGGTTCTGGTGACGGCGGTGAACGGCAAGGTTGGGCAGGCGGCAGCACAGATCGCTGCGATGTGCGGCGCCCGGGTGTTCGGTGTCACGCGGCGCAAGGAGGTATTCGCGCAAGCCCATTGTCCGGTACGGATGATTGACGGTTCGAGCGAGGACGTTGCCACGGTGATACGGGCCGAAACCGATGGCCATGGCGCGGACATCGTCTACAACACAGTGGGCAGCCCGTATTTTGCCGCAGCCAATGCGGCAATGGCACATGCCGCACGGCAGATCTTCATCGCCACGATCGACCGTTCCGTGCCCTTTGACATTTTCGCGTTCTACCGCGGGCGGCACAGCTATTTCGGGACCGATTCACTGGCCTTGGATGCCTGTGCGTCCGCCGCGCTGCTGCGCGAGTTGCTGCCCGGGTTCGCCGATGGGCGGCTGCGGCCGTTCACGATCAAACAAAGCGCCTGCTATCCCCTGGAGCGTGCGGCGGACGCATACCGGTTCGTGCATGCGATCGACCGTGACCGAATCGTGCTGGTGCCCTGAACGATAGGATCAGGCAGCGTGACGATCCGGCTGTTCGTCGATATCGAAGTCGGTTTCGAGTGCGGCCGGCAGAGCCTTGAGAGTGGCATTCACTGAGCGTGGAATTGAAGGGCGTTTGGCTTCAGCGGTGCCGTGCCAAAAGCAGGTCACCGTGGCGCGAAGGTCTTCGCGGCGCATCAGTAGGTGCAACGCTCGTAACGGGGCGACACTTCCGTTACGCCCATGCAGCAAATGCTCGAGGAACTCGACATGATCGCCCAAACGGTTGCTCGCGACGATGCCGTCTGTGCAGAAGTACCAAACACCAGTTCGCCCAGTGAGGTCGGGGCTTCGAGGGCCGCCCGAATAGTGCTCTCCCTTCGCGTAGGTCTTGGTCGGGACGATTTTCAGGATCCGGGTAACCTGCTCGGGTACAAGCCGGTCGCCGGTCACGCGCAGCGTCGCGAAGGCCTTGATCGTGCCGTTTCGTTCAGAGCTCGTCGTAGATGTTGCCAATTTCTTCGCCATTTGCGTCAGTAACCTTACCGTCATCGTATATGATGGTCCGGTCCGCGCCACCAAGTCCGCTTCTCGCCTTGATCTTGTGCCAGGCGCCACGAAGTTGCCAGTGCTCGATCCCCAGGGCCCCACTTAACCACCTTGGTGGGTTTGAGGCGCGGTCCCATAGAACGCGGCTCATCAGACATTGCTCCTTCATGCGGGGTGTGCCGCAGGGTGGGTTGTCCAAATGGAGCAATGACCGGGTTGCCCACGAAGCGCAGGGCCGATCCAGGGGCTAGCTTGGAGCCATCCGCAAGCAGAATTATCAAATTACTAGGGACGGGTCAGTCGATTTGGCAATAGTTTCCACAAGGCGGTGCCACCGATATGTCCACCTGGCGCTCTACTGAAAGATCATGCAAGTGGTCGTTCCGTGTGCGATCAGCTTGCCATCCTGTCCAAACAAATGTCCTTCCGCCGTTGCAATCGATCGGCCGCAATGGATCACGCGACCTTCGCCCCGGACCTCGCCGGTCTGCGATGACATTGGCCGGATGAAGTTGAGCTTGAACTCCACGGTGGTCTGACCCACGCCAGGAGGGAGTTTCGTCACGACAGCCAGTCCCATCGCTGAGTTGAGGATCGCCGTGGCAAACGCACCATGCACTGTGCCTTGCGGATTATAATGCTTCTTGTCCGGGATAGCGGAAAACACAACCAATCCCTCTTCAGCCTCTAGTAATCGCATGTTCATCAGCGCTTGCATTGGCGCAATTCCGAAGATGCCGTCGCGCATTCCACGAACCTGGTCGAGGCCGGAAAGGTTCTTGACCACATCCCGAGGCAACGGAGCTGCCTCGGGTGCGGGACGGATCTCAGGCTGCGGCTCGCGCATCATCGCGTATCCTTCAATGAGAGCCTCAGATGTATCGGCGTCGGGTAAATATGTCTGGCTGGATTCGGACTCGGTCGTTCGCCCGTGCCTGCTTGGGTGCCCGTTCGCTATAGTTCCTTCGTGTCAGTGGAGTCGCAGTCATGGCGGTGGTCATCACGGTCGCGCAGCAGAAGGGGGGCACCGGCAAGACGACACTCGCCGCCAATCTCGCCGCCGCGTTCGCCTCCTCCGGCCGCGTCGCTCTGCTGGACATCGACCCGCAGAAAAGCCTCGGCCGCTGGCACTTTCTGCGCAAAGCCCGCCTGCAACAGGCCGCCGCATTGGCGTTTTCCGATACGTCCGGCTGGCGCCTGCCTGCCGAACTCGAGCGTCTGAAGCGCGATCACGATGTGGTGCTGATCGACAGCCCGCCGCACCTCGACACCGATGCGCGCGTCGCTGTGCGCGTGGCCGACATCGTGCTTGTGCCGATCCAGCCTAGCCTGCCCGACGTGTGGGCTGCCGAGGGCACACTAAAGCTGGCCGCTGACGAACGACGCCCGGCCCATCTGATGTTCAACCGCGTGCCGCCCACCTCCAAGCTGCGCGATGCGATCGCGGCCGATCTGGCGGCGCGCAGCCTGCCTGTCCTGCGCTCGGCACTTGGCAATCGCACCGGCTTCGCGCATGCCTTTGCCGCCGGCCTGGGGATCACCGAGGCCGCGCCGCGCTCGACCGCCGCCGCGGAACTGCGCGCACTACTGGAGGAACTGCAGGAGCTGACGGGATGAATGTCTGGGGATGGGTGCTCGCCGTGCATGTCTTGTGCGCGGTGCTGTGGGTCGGTGGCATGTTCTTCGCCTATGTCGTGCTGCGCCCCAGCCTTTCGGTGCTGGAGCCGATGCAGCGCATCGCGCTTCACACCCAGGTCTTTCGCCGCTTCTTCCTGATCGTGTGGCACGCCATGCCGCTGATCCTGATCTCCGGCTTCACCGTGCTGTATGGCTTCTACGGCGGCCCAGCCAATGTGCCGTGGAACATCAGCGTCATGATGCTGCTGGGGCTGATCATGAGCGCAGTATTCCTGGTGATATTCTTCGGCCCCTATGCGCGGTTCCGCCGTACGACGGATCGCGCAACCACTGCCGCTTCAATCGACCGCATTCGCAAGCTGATCGGCGTGAACCTGGTGCTGGGCCTCGTGACGGTCGTGGTGGCATTGCTTCACTGACCTTGACGCCCGACGGCAACTTATTGACGGGTCGCCGGCTGTCCGCCCTTGTATCCGTACCAGCGCGGTCCGATATGACGATAGTTGTTAGGCGAACTGACCACAAACCCGCCTAAACCCACGCCACGGCGTGACCTGAACCAAATTCTTGCTAGCGATGTCTGACTGCGGCTGCGGGCCATTGAGCCTTGCCGCCACATTCCGCAGCGCGCCCAGACTTACCCTATCCGACAACTGAAAGCTGACGCCATGTCTCGCAGTATTGCGACGACGCTGGTCCTGGCTGGCCTCGGACTCGCTCTGGCCAATTGCGGTTACAGCCCTGGCGACCGCGCCGCCTCGGGCGGCTTGATCGGCGCCGGAGCAGGCGCGGGTGTAGCCGCCCTTACGGGTGGCAGCCCTCTCACCGGAGCACTGATCGGTGGCGCCGTCGGCGCCGTCGGAGGCGCGGTGACCAGCCGCAACGACATCAACCTCGGTCGTCCAGTCTGGCGCTGATGCCAGCTTGCACGCCCCGGGATAACGCCGACACCTACTGAAGGATCATCGTCATGCACACCAAACTCTCGATTGCCCTGACATTTCTTACCTTGATTGTCGCGGCACCACTGTTGGGCGCCTGCCACACAACCGCCGGCGCCGGTGAGGACCTATCCGCCACTGGCCACGCGATTACCCACAGCGCCGACAAGAACACACCGTAATCGGGGAGAACGGCTTTGACCAAAGGTCACAACCGAGGCAATCGCGAAGCCAAGAAGCCCAAGGGAATGAAGAAGCCAGCTCAGGCCGTCTCGACCTTCCTCCGGCCAAACCCGCCAGCGATGACACGGCAGACCCCTAAGCAAGGCAACAAATAACATGGACAAGGACAGAGTGATCGGCGCCGCCAAGCAACTGGCCGGCTCGATGAAACAGGCGGTCGGCAAATTCATCGGCGACGGCAAGCTTCAGGTCGACGGCAAAGCCGAGCAACTCGCAGGCAAAGTACAGAATGCCGCGGGCGGCGTGAAGGACACACTAAAGCGTTAGGATTTCAGATCATGCCGACAATTCTTCTTATCATCATTGTTCTACTGTTGATCGGTGCATTGCCAACCTGGCCGCACAGCGCGCACTGGGGTTACTTCCCCAGCGGCGGTCTCGGCTTGGTGCTGATCGTCGTGGTGGTGCTGATGCTCCTCGGCCGGATCTGATTTCAAACCCTTAATTTCCCACTCTATCGCTGACACAAATTGGCAGTGAGCTGGCGGCCACGTTGGCCACGGCTTCATTGTTCCTACCTCATCCTATTCAAAGGATTCTATTCCCATGCGCTATGTAAGATACGCAACGGCGGCGCTGCTTGGCATGACGTCGCTGGCGGCCCTGGCCCAGGCGCCTTCCGCTACCGATCCCGCGACCGGCGCACGACCCGGCCATGTGGCTGGGGTCGGCGAATCGCTGCCGCGGTCGGACAAGGCGAGCAATATCGTTCCCGCCGATACGCGCTCCAACATTGCGCCGACACTGCCGCAATCGGCGGCAGGCGATGATGCAGCGACGCGCGATTACCTGAAGGCGGCACGCGCCTCTCTGGTCGCCGGACAAAGCGGGCAGGCACAGCAATCGCTGGAGATGGCCGAGACACGAGCACTCGACCGCTCGGTCGCGCAAGGCCAAACCGATACCCAAAGCCATAGCGTCTTGGTTTCGCAGATCCGCGATGCACGTCATGCGCTTGGCAGTGGCGACACCACGCATGCAATCCAGCTCATCGATCTCGCCTTGTCGAGCTGAATCCAACGCTTATGCAATGCGCACGTGTCTCGGACAACAACCCAGAGGTCGTGCGGTCCCTCAATGGAGGAATAGATGAAAACGACACTGATGGCACTGATGCTGTTCTCTCTCGCGTTGACCGGCTGCGTCATTGATCCCAATGCTGGCTACCGGGATCGGAATTACGGTGATGGCGACTGGAGTCACCGCGAGCATGCCGAAAATCATGCAGAGCAAGGTGCTTACTGGGCTCACTGAAACCGCCTGACGCGCCCGCCGCATAATCCGTTGCTGTAGCATGAAGGTGAATCACATGGGTCTCATTCTCGTCGTTGTCATTTTGGTGCTGCTGCTTGGTGGCGGCGGTGGCTACTATGGCTATAGCCGCTACGGCGGTCGTGGCGCCGGTGGCATCGTCGGCACCCTGCTGATCATCCTGCTCGTGCTCTGGGCACTCGGCGGAATGCAATTCTATCATTCCTGACGGGGAAACCGTTTTTTCCAACGCGAGGGATCCTCGCACCACGAAGCTGACCGCGAATTGCAACACTGACCTTGTGGCAGTCCCGATCACATTCTGCCGGCGTGTCTATGTAATCGGGGAGGCGATGCAATGACCATCGAAATGATGGCGGTCGGCGATTCGATCCACAGCGGTATGCGCTCGCTTACCATTGATGCGGACCTGACCATGCACTCTGTGCGGGTAATTGCTCACCTGGGTGATAGCCTGACATGTCGATGCGTCGTGGGTGCTTCTGCGGCTGTGCGATGAAGGTTGACGCGGTCACGGGCGGTTCGATTCAAGCTCTGTGTGACGCAAGGCATCGACCTTAGCACGCTGAGCCACGCGGAGAAGGATGCACTCATCCTGTCGCTGTTCGCTCGGTTGGAAGCAGCGCTGGCGCGCATCGATGAACTTGAGAAGCGGCTGGCCAGATTTGAACGTCCCACCAAGACGCCGGACAACTCCTCGCTGCCGCCGTCGAAGGGGCAGAAGCCCGATCGTCCGATGGGCGACAAGCCGCCGCGCAAGAGCCGCCCCGGGTTCGGGCGGACGCTGCACCCGAACCCGGATCGTGTGTTCGAGGCCAGGCTGACCACCTGTCCGAGGTGCCAGGCGGCATTCCCGGAGGCCTGCCAAACCCCGCAGCAGGTCTACGAACGCATTGAACTACCGCCGATCCGGCCGGACGTGACGCAGGTGCGCCTGTTCGGCGGTCGCTGCGCCTGTTGTGGTGAGCGCGTGGTCGCGACTGCCCCAGCCGGGCTGGAACCCGGTTCGCCATTCGGTCAGTCGATCGCTGCCTTGGTGGTCTACTTGCACTACGCGCACGCGATCGGCATGGAACGGTTGGCCACGCTGATGGACGAGATCTTTTCGCTCACCCTCAGCGAGGGGGCGATCAGCAACATGCTGGCCCGCGCGCGCGAACCACTGCTGGTGGCAGCGGCAACCATCCGCGCCACGGTGCTCGCCAGTCCGGTGGTGTGTTCTGATGAGACTTCCGCGCGGGTGAGCGGCAAGAACTGGTGGGAATGGGTGTTCATCGGCAGCCTGGCCGTGCTGCACGTGATCCGTCCCAGCCGTGGCAAGGCCGTGGTTCAGGCCCTGTTCGGCGAGATCAGGCCGATGGTCTGGGTGTCCGACATGCTTGGCAGCCAACGCGGCCACGCTGCCGAATGGCAGGTGTGTCTGGCGCATCTGCTGCGCGATGCAACCTACGCCATCGAATGTGGCGACACCGCCTTCAGTGCCGCGTTCAAGCGACTGCTGCTGCGCGCGATCGCCATCGGGCGACGCCGCGACGAACTGAAGGACAGCACGCTGAGGCACTATCTTGCCGACCTGGATCGCCGGCTCAACCGCATCATGGCAGCTGTTCCGATCGGCGGGCCAGGACGCAAGCTGCGCAAGCGCATCGCCGCCAACAGGGCGCACCTGTTCGTCTTCATCACCAATCGAGATGTGCCGTATACCAACAACATCTCCGAGCGGCATCTTCGTCCCAGTGTGATCTTCCGCAAGGTGACCAACGGCTTCCGCTGCGAGTGGGGTGCCGAAACCTATGCCGCCTTCCGATCCCTCGTCAGCACCGCAAAGGCCAACAGCGCTTCAGTGCTTGATGTGCTGCGCTTCGTGCTGACCACAAAAATCCCCGAGACGCTACCCGCCAGACCGGGGTGGGCAATTACCTGTGCGGCGCAGGTCGCGGGCGCTTTTTTTTGCTGGGACTTTGTCTCGCCGGACTATCCGCGCGTCATGCTGGCCGATTTCGAGGCGGTGTTCAGCAATCCAGTGAGCCCAGGAATGATGCGCATCTCCCAGATTGACCCACCATTCCCCACCACGCGCATCTGCCGTAGCATCCCTGCCTCACGCTGGAGGGGAGGCCACCGATGATCATCGAGATGCGGACCTACACGTTGCGGCCTGGCACCATGGCCGAGGTGGTAAAGCGCTTCGGCGATGCGCTGCCAAACCGCGAAAAACATGGCAAGCAGCTCGCCGCCGTCTGGCAGAGCGAGGTCGGGCCGCTGAACCAGTTCATCCACGTCTGGGCCTACGACAATTTCGAGCAGCGCACATCGGTTCGTGCCGCCGCCATGAAGGCCGGTGGTTGGCCGCCGCCGATCGGCGAGTTCCTCGTCGAGATGAAGAACGAGATCTTCTACCCCGCACCATTCTCGCCGCCGCTGGAACCGCGCGAGATCGGGCCCCTGTTCGAGATCCGCCAGTACACGCTGGCGCCGGGTTCAATTCCTGGACTGATCGAGCGGTGGTCGGAGAAGATCGAGGGCCGCCAGAAATTCTCGCCGCTGGTCGCCGGCATGTACACGGAATTCGGCGCGCTGAACAAATGGGTGCACATCTGGGCCTATAAGGACGCCAGCGAGCGCAACTCGGTCCGCGCTGCCGCCTCCGCCACCGGTCAGTGGCCCGCGCGCAACCCGCCCGGCGTGGTGATCAAGCAGGAGAATGCGTTCGTCACTCCGGCGGCGTATTCGCCGATCCGTTAGAGCACTTTCAGATAATCCGGAATTGATGGGTTTCGCTGCGCTCAACCACATCCTACGGTACTACGCCTTTCGCAGGATGGGTTGAGCGGCAAGCGAAACCCATCAGGTTTCCAGTCACGTCGAACATGCTCTGATACCCGGAATCATTGAAGGACGATACGTCGAAGACTGTCATTGCTTCGTCGCTTCGCTCCTCGCAATGACGTGGCGTCAGGGTGACTCACGCTCTTCCGATCGCGGGTACTGGTGTCCTGAACCAGAAGTTCGCCTCGTTGAGGCTGCCATTGCAAGGAGCGCAGCGGGGGCCGGACTTGACCCGGCCAAGCAATCTCCGTCCATGGCGCGATCCTCCCGCGAGATTACTTCGCCTCGCGTCCGGGGGGCTCGCAATGACAGAATTTTCGCAATCTGATGAACTTCAAAATCGGGACACCAGGTCCCGGCTCTCCGATAGACTTAACTCGGCGGCTGTGTATGGCGTCATGGCGGGTCAGCCGCGGCCGGTGTGTCACCTTTCAGTGGCGCTTAGCTTGACTTTGGCCATTTCCGGGAAGGCGGAGATTTGGTCAGTTGAATACGACGTCGTCGAGGGCGGCACGATAGATGGCGGTTGCAAAGCGTGGATCGTCGCCAACACGCTCTGGATCGGCATGTCGGCAGGCGAGGACGTCGGTCAGAACATCCTCGAGCATTGGGAGATCGACGGGTACGACAACGCCGCTGGTGATAGCAAATAAATCGGCGTCGCACAGCCGACCGGCGAAGCACATGCCGCTCGTGCCGCTCAGCTCCAGGCCCTCATCGACTAGCCAGGCTTCCGCTTGACGGAGCACGTCATTGACCACGAGACCACATGTGTCATGTAGGCGTGCGATCCGCCAGATCGAGAACTGGGCATGGCACATCGCGTCGAGAATTGATCTCTCATCGGAGTCGGGCGGCAGTTGCGCTACTTTCGCATAGCGATCGATGGCTCGGCTCCGGTCGTCTTTTGCCGTGTAGATAGCCAGGTCGAAGACCAGCGCCATCTCTTCCTCATTGTTGGCAATCAGCGTCCGGCCCATCATCAATCCAAGGCGTCTCGCATGTTCCTCGAAGGCAGGCCGAGCAAGGAATTTCAGGGCTGCACTGTGGTGGTCTGTGCCAATCGCACGCAGATGGCGATACCGGCGCAGTACGTCCTCCCGTTGCATCGTTCTGCCTCCTTTGCTTCGCCTTGTTCTCCACCGACCGCGAAGAACCTGCCGTGATGGCCTCGAGTCCGTCACGCGGGCTTCGGCGACGTTAAATCGAACGTGATCGATCGGTGGATTCGCAGCCGCCTCGGCCCCGGCAAGTCTCTCCCCGGGCACCGATTCGGGGGAATATATGGCGGGTGCAGGTTTAAGCCGGCTCGTGCCAATAAGACTGGCTGCGTGGATGCAGCCATTCCAGAAAGGCTTCACCGCACCGACCTGGCAGCACATGCTGGTGCTGATTGTCGGCGCCATCCTGACCCCGGGACGACGCACCGTCGCCGCCGCCTTGCGCGTCACCGGACTCGCACAGGACCCACATTTCACCAATTACCACCGGGTGCTGAACCGCAACCGCTGGTCCAGTCGTGGGATTGCGCGTTGTCTGCTGCGGCTGCTGATCGACACCCTTGTCCCGGCCGGCCCAGTCGTCATCGGTCTCGATGACACACTCGAACGGCGCTGGGGCGCCAAGATCAAGGCTCGCGGTATCTACCGCGATCCAGTTCGCTCGTCAGATAGCCACTTCGTTAAAGCCAGTGGCTTGCGGTGGCTCTCGGTCATGCTGCTGCCCGAGATCCCCTGGGCCGGGCGCATCTGGGCACTGCCGTTCTTGACCGTCCTGGCACCGTCTGAGCGATATGCGCGCAAACACAAGCAGCGGCATAAGAAGCTCACCGACTGGGGCCGGCAGGTCATGCTGCAGGTCGCACGCTGGCTTCCGGAGCGGAAGATCGTCGCCGTGACCGATAGCGGCTTCGCTGCCATCGAACTGCTCAACGCCGTGAGACATCGGATCAGCATGATCACCCGCCTGCGTCTCGATGCCCGGCTGTTCGACCCGCCGGCGCACCGCCGAGCCGGCACAATCGGTCGCCCACGCGTCGTCGGCAGGCGTCAGCCAACGCTGGCTCAGCGTCTCGCCAATTCGCGGACGCGCTGGCGACGCTTCAAGGTGAATGGATGGTATGGCCGCAGTGAACGGCTGCTACAGATCGTTTCCGGTACCGCCATCTGGCACCATCCCGGCCGTCTCGTGCCGATCCGCTATGTGCTGGTTCGCGACGTCGCCGGTGAATTCAAACCACAGGCTTTTCTGTGCACTGATCTCGATGCCAACCCGCTCGATATCCTTCGCTGGTTCGTCCGCCGCTGGTCCATCGAAGTCACCTTCGCCGAAGTCCGCCGTCACCTCGGCGTCGAGACCCAACGGCAATGGTCCGACCCTGCCATCGCGCGTACCACGCCCGCCCTCCTTGGCCTGTTCTCTCTGATCACCTTGTGGGCCAACGACCTCTATGCCACTGGTGCACCTGCGCCACGCACCGCCAGCTGGTACCCAAAGCCATTGCTCACATTCAGTGATGCTCTGGCCACAGTGCGTCGCGAGCTATGGACACAGGGCAATTTCGAAACATCGAGTCACACACAAGATGATACGAAAATTTCCCTGCCCACGATCGATCGCTTGATTAACCTCGCCTGCTATGCCGCGTAAACGGCCAAAGTCCAGCTTAGGTACATGTCTTGGATATTTGGCCGTGGAGTTTGAATTATTACCGCGGATCCGCTACCGGAACACGTTGGTCAGGCGGCGCGTCTCTGCGACGAATGGGCGGCGAGCGGGTAGCGGGCGGTGGACCCTATCGTCAGCTCGATCATGCAAGTGCCTGCCAATCCGTCGAACAGCGATGGCGGCAGGGTTGCGTCGCCATCGGTCCAGCGGAATCCGTGGTCTTCCTCGAACCCGTGAAAGCCGCTGGTAAACGCGGGGTCGTTTGCGTCCATTATCCGGAGGCGTCTGCCACCCCAGACCGCGATACGCCGCAATGCGACGCCCAGCCGGCGTTGGTCGTCTGATATTCCGAGTTCCTGTGGCACGCCGGAGCGCGATACGATGCGTGCATCGTTCGGCGGTCGCGAAAGTCGGAATTCGTACACGCCGCTCACACGGACTAAACCGTTGACCCTTTGTCGATCGATCAGCAGGTGTAGATCGGGTTCATCCGTCAGTGGCTCAACCATGTCTTGCTCCCCAGTGCACGACATCAGTCATCCTGCGAAAACTGCTTCGATCGCGCAAGCAATATTTGCTGAATTTCCTTGTTCCCCGAGAAATTAAAATAGACATAAGACAATTCGTTAAAGAGCGGTGTTATGGCGCAAACACCAAATT
>CAVTEC010000052.1:0-5230 GCA_963733475.1 uncultured Alphaproteobacteria bacterium
CTCAGGCTCGACGGGATCGTTAGGACGTGTTCCCCCGTGGTATCTTCGATTGTCAGCCTATTGGCTGTGGCGTCTACGGCAGTGACGAGGGCTTCTTGAGTGTTGGCCGCAATCGGAGGTGCAAGACCGGGCGCCGTCGTCGAGAGTGTCACCCCCAGCGCGACCGCGAAGACACCGACGATTTTCCAGGGCGACGGCATCAGGCGATATTCCGCCAGATCACGCGGTCAACCGAACGCGGTGGCCAGCGATCCAGCAAGCCTGCGCAGACTGCACCTGACGTCGGCAACATGCCGCCAAGCCGCATTCCCGGCCAAAGCGACCGCATGCAGTCCCCTCCCCCCGTTACGTCGCGCGCCGCAACTCGCACCTGGCGCGCTGGGGGAGTGCTCACACAAATGTCGGCCGAATACTGTGAACTAGAGCATTTTCCCACCTGATTGGATCGGATGGGATTCACAAATCGGTCGCTGTCTGATTCAAGCTTCATGCTGGCGGAGGAGGCCAGCATGAATGGCCAAAGCGATATCGATCGATCTGCGTGAGCGGGCCTGCGACGCCGTGTCTGAGGGGCTCTCCTGTCACCAGGCTGCGGCGCGGTTCAAGGTCAGTCCGTCCAGCGTCATCCGATGGATGGCACGGCTGAAGACAGCGGGTGTCATTGCGCCGCAGCCGCAAGGTGGAGATCGCAAATCCGCGCGAATTGAAGCTGAAGCGGCATTCATCCTCGGCTTGGTTGAAGCGACGCCCGACATCACGCTGGAAGAGCTGCAGGCGCAACTGGCGGGCCGAGGCGTCAGCGTTGCCATCAGCACCATATGGCGGTTCTTTGATCGCCGGCGGATCACGTTAAAAAAAGACCGCGCACGCGGCGGAGCAGGAACGGCCCGATGTGAAGGCCGCACGAGACGCCTGGTTCGACAGTCAGCACGACCTCGATCCGGCCAGGCTCATCTTCATCGACGAGACCGCGGCAAGCACGAAGATGGCGCGGCTGCGCGGTCGAGCGGCACGCGGTGTGCGATGCAGGGCCGCGATCCCACACGGCCACTGGATGACAACGACCTTCACTGCCGGCCTGCGGCTCGGCGGTATCTCCGCGCCAATGCTGCTCGAAGGGCCGATGGATGGCGACGCCTTCCTTGCCTACATCGAGCAGGTGCTCGTACCCAGCCTGACGATCGGCGACACGGTGATCATGGACAATCTGCCGGCTCACAAGGTGACTGGTGTTCGTGAGGCGATCGAGGCAGCAGGCGCCAGCCTCGTCTATCTCCCGCCGTACTCCCCTGACTTGAACCCAATCGAGATGGCGTTCTCAAAGTTCAAAGCGCATTTGCGTGCCGCCGCCGCAAGAACGCTCGACAGCCTCTGCACCGCGGTCGCACAGGCGATTAACCGCTACACACCAACAAACTGTGCAAACTACTTCCTAGCAGCAGGATATCGTGCAATCTGATCGGAAAATGCTCTAGCTCACAGACACGAGAGGGTTTGGCAATATTTTGCCTCCGAAGCAGATCGCTGAGCGGCTTTCGTCGCCCTATCCGCCCGGCGCCTTGCCCGCCGGCGCCAACGCAACCAACGCCTCCGTCGTCAGCAGCAGGAAGGTAAAGCTCTCCTGTAGATACAACCGCACTGACGTCTCCGTGTGGCTCAGATACCCGATGGAAACGTCCTGTCCCACATGCAGATCGAAATCGCCACCACGTGTGGTCAGCACGACTGCGCCCTCGATGGCCGGTGCCCAGACGATGTCGGTTTCGACCAGCCGCCGTACGTGCTGCAACACCGGATACCCGTTGTCGCTCGCCTCGGCGAGCGCGGTGTAAGCCGCGGCACCCAGGACCACCGAATAAGGACCGTTGACGCCAACCAGCCGCAACTGGCTCAACGCCTGGGCAATGGCGTCGGGATAGTTCCGCACGTCGCCCGGCAGCGTCATGACGGGATTGCTGGTGCCCTGCCGGATGCCGGTAATCCCACCCCCGGCATAGCCGTCGAAGATTGCAGCGTCCTCGGCGAAGGCGATCTTGCGCGCGGCGTCCTTCGCCGGTTGCCAATCTGAATCGTTGGCGCCGCGCTCCACGTCATCGACCTGCTGGCGATCCAGTTCGAACGGCACCCGCAGCTCGACCAGCGCCTTCACGTCGCGCTGGCGCGCGATGATACCGTCGCCTGGTGCGGCGATCCCGTGCAGGTGCCCGGTGCCAACCGCTGACAGCGCGATTTCCTCCGGCGCCCCCAGATCCACCACCCGCCGCCCCGCCAGATAGCGCTTCAGCGTTCGCGTCGTTTCGTCTTCGATTTGCGCCCACGCGGCATCAGAGATCGGGGCAAGTTCCCGGTGCAGGTTATTCATTGAGCCTTTCCTTTGAGACTGCCGATCCCAAGCGATCCATCGCCAACCGAGGGCGAATTCGGGCACCAGCGGTTCCGCGTCAGCGTCCCCCGCCGGTATTTCCCCAGCGGCGACGCGCTCCAGAAACGTCGCCGAGGGCGCGAAGAACAGCGACCCGGTGACGGCACGGCTGAAATCGAGGATCCGATCGTAATTGCCCGGCGGCCGCCCGATGAACATGTTCTCCAGCATCCGTTCGATCGTCCGCGGCGTATGGCAGTAGCCGATGAAATAGGTCCCGAATTCGCCGCGTCCCGGTCGACCGAACGGCATATTGTCGCGCAGGATCTTCATCTCCTTGCCGTTCTCGACGATGGTCGTCAGCGCGTTATGCGCCGAGGTCGGTTTCACCGCGTCATCCAGCTCGACGTTTTGCAGCTTCGTGCGGCCGATAATACGTTCCTGCGCCTCCGTGCTGAGCCCATTCCAGCCCGCCATGTCGTGCAGGTACTTCTGCACGATCACATAGCTGCCGCCGGCAAACCCGGGATCGTCGTCGCCGACCAAGGCGGCCTCGATCGCCTCCTGGTCCACTGGGTTTTCCGTGCCATCGACAAACCCAAGCAGATCGCGCCGGTCGAGGTACTGAAACCCCTGCACCTCGTCCGCGACCGCAACCGCGTCGCCAAGCGAGTTCATGATCAACGCCGCCAGCTCAAAGCACAGATCGTGGCGCTCGGCGCGAATGTGCAACAGCATGTCACCTGGCGTCGCGATAGCGTGGCGCGTCCCCGTCCGGATCTCGCGAAACGGATGCAGTTCCGCCGGGCGTGGCAATCCGAACAGCCGCTCCCACACGTCCGAGCCAAAGCCCACCACGCACGTCACGCCACCATCAGGCTGGCCAAACCCAACCGAACGCACCAGCGCATCAATGTTCCCGACCACAGTTCGCGCGGCATCGCTGGCGGCCGGGTCGGGCTTGACCGTCAGCACCAGGAAGATCGCGGCACTGGTCAGTTTCCCTGTTACCGCTTCCGGGATGGCCAAGGGCCTGTTCATTGCTTGCTGCATTGATGATCGCGTTGTTGAACCTTGAGCAATTACGGCCGCTCGGCCTGCAGACTGTCGCAGCGTTTGGCCCGGTATACCAGTGTCATGCCGGTCAGCTTAGGACGAAAATGCCGACGACGGCGAAGGTCTTGCTCCTCGCCCGGCGACGCGGCGCCGCCCCGGCTACAGAACCGGATAGACCCCGATCAGCGTCTTGATGAGCTGAGTACCGGTCGCGCTGGTGCTGAGCTGATAGTAGAAGCTCCAGCTCTTGGTACTCGGGTCGCGCACGCCGAATGTCGTCACCAGCACCGGGTCATTGCCTGCCAGCGACATGTAGATGTCGGGGTCGACCAGACCCTCGGTCATCTTTCCCACCTTGAGCACCTTGTTCTGCGTGCTACGCCCGCCCGGCGTGCTCTTGAGATTGGCATGGCCAACGAGGCGGGAGCCGTCGCCTGTCGCGCTGCCAATGCCGAAGCTGCAGCCGTTCATCGGCGCCGTGAACATGATGTTCGCCAGATTGCCGACCGTGGTCGTCTGCAGCGTATTATCCTCGTAGGGGCACCAATAGCACTCGAACACACCGTTCCCGCTGCCTTGCGCGGTGGGATGTGCCTGATAGCACTTGATGGTCGCCCCCGGCCGTTCGACGGAACGGGCGGTGCTGGGAAGCACGGTCAGCGTGAACCACTTGACGCCGCGGATGTTGAGATTGCCGCCGCCTTCCGGCGTCACCACGAGATTGTTGGTCATGAAGTCAACCGGATCGGACACGAAGGTATCCACGACGGTGCGCGTCGTGCCGCCGCGATGACTGCCGAGCGTTATTGACATTGACCAATTCTCCCAATGTGTTAGTGCGTGACGATAGCATTGCCCTCGTCGGCCTTGCCATATTCATGTACCATTCGTTTTGATTGGGTTGAGGCCCAGCGGAGAGACAATATGGGAGAGCCTGAAGACCTTCTCGCTCTGGCCGACAGGCATGTCCGTGAGGGGGAAGGACGCATTGCACGTCAACGTGCCTTGGTCGAAAGGCTGGAACGGAAGGGGCTGGCCGGACAGGCAGCCGAGGCGCGAAAGGTGCTGGCAACTCTGGAAACCGCCCTGGACCTGGCTCGCCGGCATGCCACGAGGCTGCATGCCGCCCGCGGTCCCGGGTCCTGATTACCAGCGCTTCTCCCCAGGGGTGCCGGATTCAGGTGGCCGTGCGTCGTCAATGAGGCGTCGGGCCTGACCCGCCATCCGCGACGCTCGTTCCGCTACTCGTTGAGCGTCTCCCGCGGCGTTCGAGGCTCTCTCTGCGGATAGCCGCGCATCGATCACCGCCACCGTTGCCAGGCGCCGTGTCTGGACCGAGCGGGCCAGCAACTCGGAGATGAGGTCACCCGTTAGGGGCCGGGTAGGCTGCGGTCCGGTGCCGGGCATGTGCCCTCCCGCTGGCTGCTATGGCGGGAGCGCTGGTCTCTCTCAGTCATCCGCTGCCGGAAATCGGGCGGGCGATAGGTTGGACATGGTGACGCAGCCGTCGACTTCCTATGGCTCCTTAGCCGTCACCCGCCACATTGGATCGCACATGCCTCATTCTCCCATACGAATCCCACCAGCATCGATGGCCATCGCCGGAGGTTCCTACTGAGGCGGGCGTGGGTGTAGGAGAAGCCTGGGTGTTCAACAGGGGAAACAATGTCGGCCGATGATGTGGTCGATATTTCCGAGACTCCGACGAACCAGCGCTACTGGCAGGTCTGGCTGCGTGTTGGCATCCCGATCGGCGGGGTGGCATTGGTCATCGCGGCGACCCTGGCTATTAGCAATACGTACGTCAGGCCA
>CAVTEC010000053.1:0-78000 GCA_963733475.1 uncultured Alphaproteobacteria bacterium
TTCGGTGGTGTTCTTGAACATGCGGCCGAAGGCTTCGTCGGTCTCCGTACGGATGCTTTTGTAGTCCCAGTCGCGGGTCAGTCTGCCGCGCGCTTGTGGGCTCCAGGGGATAACGCCGATCCCCTGATCGGCACGAGCGGCAGCATCTCACGCTCCTCCTCACGATACATCAGGTTGACGAGGTTCTGCATGCTGACGAAGCGGGTCCAGCGGTTGCGCTCGGCGACCGCCAGGGCCTTGCCAAACTCCCAGGCATGCATCGACGAGGCGCCGATATAACGGGCCTTGCCGGCCTTCACGACATCGTGCAGCGCCTCCAGCGTCTCTTCGATCGGAGTTTCATGATCGAAGCGATGGATCTGATAGAGGTCGACATAATCGGTGCCGAGTCGGCGCAGGCTCGCATCGATCTCGAACAGGATGTTTTTGCGGGACAGACCGGCGCCATTCGGGCCGGGCGCATGCGGTTGAAGACCTTGGTGGCGATGACCACTTCCTCGCGTCGCGCGAAATCGTTGAGCGCGCGGCCGAGAACCTCCTCGCTCCTGCCGACCGAGTAACGATTGGCGGTATCGAAGAAATTGATACCGGCTTCGAGCGCCTTCTTGATGAACGGGCGGCTCTCTTCCTCGCCGAGCGACCATTGGTGGAAGCCGCTATTGCCGCCACCATAGCTCATGCAACCAAGACAGAGACGAGAGACATCGAGGCCGGTGCGGCCCAGTTTGGTGTATTGCATGGCTGAGTTCTTTTTCGGGCGACGACGATATTCGAGGGCAGCTAACAGGATACGGCGTCCTCTTTCGTCATGGCCGGCCCATGTGCCGGCCATCCACGTCTTTCTGGCCGCTGCTGCAAAGACGTGGATGGCATGGCCAAGCCGTGCCATGACGATCGGGCACGACCAATGAGCCAGCCATTCGGTCGGCTGGTATTAAACCATCCCCCTGATGCGTCCGCCATCGACCCGGATCATGCTTCCGGTGATGTATCCGGCCTTGTCGCTGGCCAGGAACGCGCCCATCGGTCCGTATTCGTCGGGCATCCCCACCCGTCCCGCAGGGATCTGTGTCGCGGCCTCGGTGACCCGCTCGGCCAGAGCCTCCTCGAAACCAATATTCCTTTGTCGCGCCGCCGCTGCCGCCGCTTCCCTGGTCCGGTCGGTCAGAATCGTCCCGGGCGCCAGAACGTTCATCGTGACGCCATCCTTTGCCACTTCGCCCGACATCGTCTTGAGCCAGGCCCAGATCGAGGCACGCAACGTGTTGCTTAGTGCCAGGGTCGGGATCGGCTGTTGCATGCCGGTGCTGCCGACCACGATGATCCGGCCCCAGCCACGTGCGCGCATCGCCGGCAGCAACTTGTTGGCGATGCGGATTGGCGAGACAACGATGTGTTGGAACCATTCCACCAATTGGGCTTCGGTCATGTCCGAGGCGGTGCATTGCGGTGGACCGCCATGGTTCAGTACCAGAATGTCCACCCCGCCCATCGCCGCGGCCGAGGCCTCCGCCAGCCGGTCCATGGCCTCGCCCGAAGCCACATCCGCGACAAAGCCGATGGCCGATGCCGCGCCTTTGGCCCGCAGCGCCGTCGCCGCTTCATCCAGCCTTCCCTGGTCGCGTCCGCTGATCGTCAACGCGGCGCCTTCCTCTGCCAGGGCGTCCGCGATCGAGCGGCCGAGCCCTTTGGTCCCGCCCATCACGAGTGCCCGACGGTTCTTCAGTCCGAGGTCCATGGTCCGCTCCCGCGATTGTTGGGCGGCATCATAGGGGGGACGCGCGAGGCGCGAAATGAGCTGGGCGACGCGTGGCTTCCTGCGTTTCCGCGTGGATTGCTTCGGTCATACCGACCGCGGTTCTCGTTCGTCCACATCGAGCGGCTTCTTACGACAGCGGCAGTTCACATGTCAGTCTTGCGCCCAAGATGGTCGTTCAGCCCGAGAGGTACGTCTCGCGAAAGCAGACATAGGCGCCAGCGAGCTTAGCTGCGGCCATCACGCGAGGCAGTCGGACATCTGCATCCGTACAGAATTCAAGAAGGCGCACATTGAAACATGACACTCGCCGCCCCCAGCGTTCATGTCGTGTTCACCGCTCAATGGCTGCGGGTGGGGCAACGGCACCGCCCTCGCCAACACCCTTAATCTAACACGCAAAGGATT
The DNA here is from genome assembly GCA_963733475.1 of uncultured Alphaproteobacteria bacterium. Taxonomy (GTDB): domain Bacteria; phylum Pseudomonadota; class Alphaproteobacteria; order Acetobacterales; family Acetobacteraceae; genus JAMXLO01. The sequence continues at coordinate 2,165 of CAVTEC010000053.1, forward strand.
GAGCGGGGACGGGGATTCTTCGTGACGCAATTCTGTGCTCGGGTCGCTCGCGGCGGCGCATAATCCATCAGCGATCCAGTGAGGAGTTGTCCCTGTTGATCGTAGATGAACTCCTCGAGAAGAGCACCGCCCTGACCCTGAACAGAGCCTCCGACGATCTGCCCTCCACCGGCATCGGTGTAGTTCATTCCTTTTCAAAAGCTCAACCAGACCCAGTCATTTTCCAGACCGAGCATGAGTTTGCCAGCCGAGGCATATCGTTGGCTGGACTTGTCTGAGTGCTGCAAAAGTACGTGCAGATCGCGAAAGTGGCGCTCAAACGGCTGTTCGAGCCGAATTGACGAAGTGCCGACTACGTCATTGATAAAACGCACGGCTTCGGCACAAGCCTCTGCCGCGAAAGACACCGCGAGTTGTACCCTGACTTTCGCGGGAACGGACAGCGATTTGCCGCTGCTTTCCACGTCAGCGTAGCCAACCTCGGCGGCGCGGAACAGCGTATCCCGCGAAGCTTCAATTCGTGACGCTGCCTTCCCGAGAAGAAATTGCGCCAGTTGCTGCTGCTTGAGCGGGACACCCTGGTAGGCTGGCGTTTTATTCTTACACAGTTCGACCGCGGCATTGAGCGCAGAGTCCGCAACACCGACAGATATGATCGCCTCGCCGAGAATATTCGGCCACGGCCACATGTGGAACAACGGACCATCAAAGCCGGGAGCAGGATGCACCAATGGGCCGACCGGTGCGGTCATGTACTCCGGGACGAATAGGTCATCTGCTCGGTAATCCGTAGAACCGGTACCACGCATTCCTATCGTGTGCCACGTATCCAAGACCGTGCCACTTCCTCGTGGGAAGAACACAGCGAATGGTGCGTCTGCGCCCTCTTCCATGGCAGGCATAGCGAGCCAGCGCGCATGGTGACAGCCACTCCCGAACGGCACCTGCCCGGTGACGCGCCATCCACCCTCTACGCGTCGCGCACGGGCGGGCGGATTGAGCGCACCAGCTATGGTTGGTATCCCGTCCGTAAACAGCTCCTTTACGCCGGCTTCTGGCAGCCACGCTGCGTAGTTGGCGATACCTTGGTTCATCACCAAGTTCCAAGCAGCACTTGCGTCAATATGCGCGACTGCCTCCCAAATCCGCAGACACTCGGTGGGACGCAGTTCGTATCCCCCATACCGTCGCGGAGCGAGCATTCCAAATAGCCCGGCATCGTACATCGCTTGATACACAGCGGAGGTCGGTACTCGCTCTGCTTCGGCCTTTTGGACGCCATCGGCAATGATGGGACGAATTGCCTGGACGGCATCGAGCAGTTTGTCTGTGGACGTTTTGGCCATTTGCTTGCAACCTCCCAGTTGGATGCAGACGTGCACCCTGCACGCGCCGGCGGATCGGTGCCGTGATCACCCGGAAATCAGCATCAGGCCCCGGGCGGCCCATCACGAGAGGTTCGTTACATACCGTTAACAGCTGCGCGAGTTTGTCACGTTCGGGCCAAGCGCGCTCCCCGGCGTGGGAGCGGGGAGCTCAGTGGACGGGCATCAAAAGAGTGGCGGCCTGCTCTCCGATCTGGATGCCGTAGGCCGTGCCTTCTTTGGTCGCATTGCGGAAGTGGAAACCGACGAGAACGCGCGAGTAAGCGTTCTCATCGGCTGCCTGCGTAAATGAGGTATACGTGCGCATTGCCGCGGTCTGATCGTCGCATCGGCTTCCGGCAGGGAGCGTCGTGCCACAGTCCTTGAAGCTGATCTGGTCAGTGCCCAGCACCCCTCTCAGCACGCCGGCCCCCACCCCGCCTTCAATGGAATGGCCCGAGGGATAGTCTTGATCCGGCGGCGTCGGCGATAATGGCGTCCATGACTCGTCTCCGCCGTAGTGGATCGCCGTGACAGGACGCCAGAAGTTATAGTGATTCTTGGCACTCGCCATGGCAATGTAACCATCCGCCAGGGCCATGTTTAGCAGTGCGAACAGCCGCGCGTTCTCCCACTGGTTCAGGCCCTTCGCGACCGCGACCGTGCGCGCAATGCGGCTCCATTTCAGCGGCGAGTTTTCCAACCAGAACCAGGCGATTTGGGTCTGGTCGTCCGTGCGGGCGCTCGGCGTGCTCTTGCCATCGCCACCCAGCTTTTTGACCTCGTTCACATCATCAGTGAATTTCGCATCAGTGATGGCGTAGGGCGGCCCTGGGCGGAACTGTGCCGTATCTTTGAGAGTGAACGGAGTGACCTTCTCCCAGGCTTCAAAGGCGACGAATGGGGTACCCGGCGTGCATTGATATTTTCCGGGCTCGGGCTTGGGGCAGTCCTTGTTGATGAACTGTCCATCTGAATTGTCGCCGGCGCGCTTTCCAATGATCACTGCGGCTGCTTCGTGCCCGAGCGCGATGCCCTGCTTCCTGCCGGGAGTGTCGGGTATCGCGTCAATGGCAGCCTTATACGCGGCTTCGACACTGGCCCTGCCGGCATTGATGCAGTCCGCCGTGAAGATGTAGGCCGGCAACTCGGCGATCCCTTTGTCCAGCACATCGTGCGCCGCCGCGGCTATTGCAGCATCCGGCGACGTCCCTGGTGCAGCCTTCTTGTCGTATGCATAGGGCTGGTACTTCCGATCGATCGCATTCAGCGCATCATGGATGGCGATGTGCATCATCGCATATATACGTGACTCGTGGAACGGATCATTGTTGGCGTCTGCGTTCATGCAGGCTTTTATGGCAGCTGCACTTGCGTTGGCGTTCCATTTGATGACGGGATCACCCTCGGCGGCGAAGGCATTGTGCAGAACGAATTGTGAGACAGCAGCGAGCAGAATACCGGAGAACACACCTCGTGTAGCGGGCATTTTCCTTCCTCCCGGTTGAGAGTTTGCCGAAATGGCAAGCTGATCGGTCACGACCATCATCAAGCGAGCGGACGCTTGGCTGTGGAAGACTCCGACTGCGAATGAAGCACGGATGCGACCGGCTGATTCCGAAATTGCCCCGAAATTTGGACGAAACTCACAATGCGCGGCATACTGGCGTGACTTGGGCGGAGGCGGCCACGCAAATACCCCATGCTAGTTACCGGTTCGGCTCCTTCGTCCTGGACGCAGGACGCGAGGCATTGCTGGCCGAAGGGACCGAGGTCCAACTTCGCGCCAAGTCGTTCGCACTGCTGCGCCTGATGGTCGAGAACGCGGGGCAGCTCTTGTCGCGCGCGAAGATCATGGAGACAATCTGGCCGGACATCCATGTTACCGACGACAACATCACCCAATGCATCCATGACATCCGCGACGCGCTGGGCTGCGAATCACGCACTCTGCTGCGGACCGTTCCACGCCGCGGGTACATCTTCAACGCGACCGTTGCCCGGCAGGAGTCCAACTGTGTGCAGGTCGTTGATCTTGATGAGGCACCGCGCTCGAGGTCCTCGTCCGTTGGTGCCGGATCAAACATCGACCACGCGGTCCGGCTGTCAGTTCTTGTCTTCCCCTTGCACAGCCGCGATGGCTGTGAGGCTCACGAGCGTGTCGCGGCGTACATCACGGCGGACATTGTCACCGATCTGGTCCGGTCTCTGAGGTTGCTCGCGCCTGTCGAGGCGCAGGTTCTCTTGCATGACGAGCGCGATGCATATCAGCACGCGACGCCCTACGAGGGCCAGGCGGACTATCTCCTTCGGGGCACCGTGCAGGTAACGGCCGGGATCAGCGTAAACCTGCAACTTATACGCCGCGCATCCGAACTCGTCGTCTGGGCGGACCGATCCGAGAAATATGGCCCAAAGCGTCACACTGCGCCAATGGTGCAGGAGATGTCCGCTGCGCTGCTCAGGGATGTCGGGCGTCGTCTCAATGCTCTGCCGACCCAGCATCTGACGGCACGCGATCTGTTGCTGCAAGGCCGCGCCTGGCTGCTGCTCCCAGAACTCTGTCGCAAACCGAAACCGAGCGCTCCACTGCTTAGACCGGGCCATCGCGACGGAACCGGAATTGGTTGAGGCAAGGCTCTGGAAGGCTGTCGCACTGGTCGCCAACCTCTCGAACGGCTGGAGCGGTTCCATGCAGCAGGACGAGGCGCGCGTTGAGTGCTTGCTGCAGGATGTTCTGGAGGTCAGCATGAATGGCGCTGGCGCCCGCGCTCACGTCGTCAAAGGCACTCTGCGGCGCCTACAGGGCCGTCTCGCGGAGTCCAGGCTTGCACTGGAAATGGCGATAGAATCGGCGCCGCACCATGCCATGGCGGCAAGCCAGCTCGGTATGACACTGCTGTATAGCGGGCGACCGGACGAAGCCCTCCAGTGGTTCGAGAGAGGCGTTCAGGTGGCACCGCAAGACGCCCAGATGCCGCTCCTGCTGAACAATCTCGGCACGGGCCGTCTGCTCGCCGGCGAGGTCGACAAGGGAATCGACCTGCTCCTCGCGGCTACGGCGGGCATTCCCGAGCACTCTTCCCCTCCCCTGATGCTGGCAGCAGCATTCGGGCTTAAGTCCAACTCGACAGCCGCCAGCGCCGCTTTGCGCCGGGCGGTGCATCTCTGTCCCGCCTTTGGCAGCCTGTCACGGCTGCGCAAGTGGATGGGCCGGCAGGGTCCCGATCTCATGCCTCTCTACCAGCATGAGGTAGAACCCGGCTTGCAGCGGGCCGGAATGAACGAGGAATAATTCTAACGCTCTGACCTAGACCCCGCGATTCTCGCACGTGGAGACCTCCCGCCGTTGCTCACGCGGCAACAGGCATCGATCGGTTACAGTCGGGATGTCTCGCTTTCGAACGCGCTTAGACGCGGAGCAGCCATTTCTGGCTTCGTCCGCGGTTCCCTTGTCGCATCAAGACCTTTGTTAGGCGAACTTGGGCGGATGAGGTCCGTACCTGCGACAGTCGAAGCATTCGCGATTGTCTGCTCGCCGCGGTTCGATGCTTCAAGGCTGCCGTTCCGGTATCGGCCAGCAACCGTCTTCCCGCATGGCGCCCCAGGACGGTTAATCCGTCGGGATTGAACCGGCTTCCCGAAGCTGACAGTCAGCGCCTCAGGCCAGGGATACGTGCATCCAGAACCCTAGCTCTAGGCATTCACCCGTACGAACACCCCGGGGGAACCCGGTGCATGCGTCATAACCTGCCGCATGCGCGGCGAATTGGGCGAAGAATGTTGCTGTTGCTGCTTCCACTCCGCGCTTTCGGGCACGGCCGTAGAGGCAAATTCATAGACAGTGCCGTAGCCACTGGTACCTTCGAGAACCCGATAGCGGCGCGCGCAGATCACGCCCGGCACCTTGCGGTAGCCTGGCACATACTCCCCACTGTACCAGGCGTTCCACTCCGCATCGACCTCGGCGGGGACGGACATACGGCCAATCTGCAACACCGGCGCCATGCCACGCTCCGGCATTTCTATGCCGTCCGGGTAAATTTGTTCCCCGACAATGCGTGTCAAATTCTTGCCGATCACGGACGGCGAGACTTTCTGTCCCCACGGCGTCCGCGGCCGGTTGGTAAATGCCGGCGTTTGCATCACCGCCACGCTTTCCAGTTCATAGCATGCCAGGTACTGCGGGCCACCCTCGACCGCCTCGTAGCGGGAAGCTGAGAGAATACCTGGCACCGACAGCAATTCCGGCAGATGTTCCTTGTTATACCACTCGTTGAATTCCTGGGCGTCCTTGGCGTCGATATCAACGTACACCAGGAAAATCCCACGACCCTTTTGTGCCATGTTTCCTCCGGTTCGATCAGCGGCAGCAGGAAGTCGATTTACGACGGCATTTGGCCGATATAGTCGAGCTTGGCGAGGTTGACGCCGGTGCTGCGGATAATGTCGTACACCGTCGTCGCGTGGAACTGCACCTGCAACATCGCGAAATGGTACAGGTAGTTCTGACACTTGAACTCGCGTGGCCGGCCACCCATCGGGACCGTGATGACGGTATCGTCCTTGCCGTCGAGCTGATCCGCGCGCAGCCCCTTCAGGAAGTCGACGGTCTTGTCGACGCGCGCCTGCATCTCGGCGAAGCTGTTGTCCTGATCGGGGAAGGACGGCAGGCTGATCCCGGCGACCCGGCCGGCTCCGCAGGAATGAGTGCAGACCTGCCGCACCTGCCGCTCGAGCGGGAACATGTCGGGAAAGAGCCGCAGGTTAAGCACCACGGTGGTATCCCATTTCTGGGCGGTGGCGTGCTCCTCGGCCTTCCGCAGCACAGTCTTGAGGCCACCGAGCAACTGCAGGCATACCGGAACAAAGCCGCTGTACATCGTGATTGCCATAGGACGCTCTCCTCGTTGGGCATGATTGCGGGCGATCTTAGCCCGTGCCATCGAGGAGACAAGCCGGACGGGGATGCCGAAACCGCACCTGCGGCAATTCCATGCGCACTGCGCGCCGATGAGGAGGCGGACAGCGGCTTTGGGTCGATATCTGCCACGGTCGGAGCGTCCGTAAATGCCTGCCTGGCGCCCCGACAGCATGAAGCGCTCCTACGCTCCCGGCCAACTGTAGCCGCAGCCGGCCCTAGTGCCGGTCCAGCGCTGGCCTTGCCACAGGGCTGACCTTAGCCATTCATTATTCGCCCCTGTTAACGAAGGAATTGTTGTCCTGTTTCCACCTTGCGTGATAACGTAGGTGTCTCAATACAGTCCTGTTATACCAAAGCTCACTGACCGCGACCCATTCGCTTTAACCGTCATGGCCGGGTTCGTTAACCGTCATGGCCGGGTTCGTTAACCGTCATGGCCGGGTTCGTTAACCGTCATGGCCGGGCTCGTTAACCGTCATGGCCGGGCTTGACCCGGCCATCGGTATAAAATCGGCACCATTGTGCCGCTGAGACTGATGGCCGGGTCAAGCCCGGCCATGACAATAGAGCGACAAATAAGTCATGGTCAGTGAACTTTGGTATTATACCTCACAACTGCCAGGAGAAACTTCGGCACCAAGGCATCGAGCGATGACCTCGTGAAGCCCTGCTACAGCACGACAAGGCGCCACTCCCCCACCTGAGAAAGGGTACAGCATGGTCCCCGGTTCCCGTGTCATGATGTGGGCAAATTATCGCCAGAATGGAAACGGGCAGCCCACAATCTCTGTCCCGGCCCCGGTAGACAAGCATACTCCGGATGCCCCGTGGTGGTACGACCACATCGCGCAGCACGCCAACCTATGGGCAACTCTGGGCTTCACTGACATTCTTTTTCCAAACCCGTTGATCTGCCAGGGCGGCGACGGCCCAGGTGACGACGGATACAACCCTTTCGACGACTACGATATCGGCTCAAAAGGAGCGCCCACCCGATTCGGCACCGCGGAAAAACTGCGCCGCGCAGTAGCCATTTGCCGTGCAAACGGAATGAAAGTGTGGATCGACGTCGTCAATCATCAGCGAATGGGGGGTAATAACGGGACGTACCGATACAAGTCCGCCACTGGCGATACCAACGGCCGTTTCACAAAGCAACCATCCTACTTCCGCGGCAGCCCTCCATATGTCCCAGAGGACCCGGTACCGGTACCAAGCGACGATTTCGCCTTCGGTGACGAGTTGTGCCCGGTCAATGCAATGCCGAAGGGCGCGGTCTGGAATGGATTGGTCGCCGCCGGCAACTGGCTGTTCCTGACAACAGGCACCCAGGGAGCACGTCTCGATGACATGAAAGGGATGAATGTCGGCTTCATCCACGCCTGGATGACCTCCGAGGCCATGGCGTCACTGGAATACTTTGGCGAGTACCGATGACGGCAATCCTGGCAACGAGAATTGGTGGATCGGCCAGGTGCAACAACGTGCGTCGGCCTTGGACTTCGCCTTCCAGGAAAATATGGCCTATCCAATGTGCATGAAGGCCGGGGGGGCCGACGGCTGGCAAATGTCGTGGATGGGCACGAATGCGTTGCTGTTCCAGAATTCCATGAAAGCCGTAACGTTCGTTTCCAGCCTGGACAGCGAAACCGACGGATGGGCCACAATCATCAATAACAAGCGCCTCGCCCTTGCATTGATGCTGGGGATGCCAGGTCTGCCGCTGGTTTACATCAAGGACTGGCTGCCGGATTCCATGAATGGCTACGCACTGGATCAGGAAATAAACAATCTCGTCTGGTGCTCGCGCAACCTCGCCAACGGCGCGGTAGACATCGTGTACAGCGACGCCCGCACCTATATCTTCCAACGCACCGGCCCGCCCGGCGCGCTGATCGCGCTCAATAACGATATCTGGAACCCGTTGTGGACGACTGTTACCTGCCGTACCCAGCACCCGCCAGGAACGGTGATGCACGACTATACCGGCAAGAACGGCTCAGACAGCATCGTTGACGCCAACGGCAACTTGACGTTCGGCATCCCACCAGCCGCGAACGGCCGAGGCTACGGCTTCTGGGCACCGGCCGGCCGAGGCGGCAGTATCACCTTTCCCAGTTTGTCGTGCACGCAGAGCTTCTTCGGGGCGGCCGACCTCGACATCGGGCCAGTAAAGAGCGGCACGATGACAGTCGGGCGCGTGTGGATCGCAGAGCACGCGTCGATCACATCCGAACTGACCGTCGACACCGCGGGCTGGGCCGGCGGCACAGGCAAGGTCACGTTTCAGATCCGCGACGACCACGGCAACACGCATGACGGTGCGACCGTGACCCTCGCCGCCCCAAAGGCGCAAGCTTCCAGCAGGGCTGCGGTGACAGGCTGGCACTCGATCATCCTGACCTCCAGCAGCATACCGGCCAACGGAGTGCCATTCGAATTCAAGGTCGAATACACCGCCCCCCAAACCATCACGCCGGAGCAGTTCTGATGCGCACGAGAATTCTGCTACATGGCTCCTCGTTACGGGAAATCATGCCATACCTTTGGGGCTTCGCAGCGGCCGCCGCCCTGGACTACATCATCGATGTGCAGACCCTGTTCCTGCCCGTCATGGCAAGTGCGGCAGTGATCAGCATGGCCTGCCTGGTTCTTCGGAAAGCAGGACGATGACTACCAACGTCGTCACGCGCAGCTTCGGCACCAGCCGAACGGGCTGCTACATCGATCCAAACTGGACCCTGACCTCCGAGCGGGTGCAGCAGGCAGGTGTGCGTGTGTTGGGTCAACTGAAGCTTGACGATCCCCGCGGCGCCGAGGGGCAGGTGCTGGCGGTCGCGGATCTTACGATGAACGACGGAAAGGTTCATAACGTCGTATTCGTCTGCGATATGTCAAACAACGTCTATGCATTCGATGCTGACGACTATGCTTTATTGTGGAAGAGAAATATCGGGCAGCCGATCAAAGTAACGAAGCAGTGGGACATGTGGATGATCAACCCTTTTTGGGGCATCCTCTCCACACCGGTGATCAACCTCCCCACGCACATTCTGTACTGCGTCTCGACATCGAGCGTGGACGGCACGATGGCCAATGCCGTCTATACGCTGCATTCCCTGCATTTGGCCGACGGTTCCGATCAGGCTGCGCCCTTGGTGTTGAACGGCGCCACGTATCAGCCACCGGGCAACGCGCCACGGCAAACCTTAGGAGCGGTGGCACGAAAGCAGCGGCCAGCCCTGACGCTTGTTGGCTCAGGCGGCCATGATACTTTGTTCATTCCGTTCGGATCGTTTCTTGAATCAGCCTCCACCAACCTCGGTTGGGTACTCGCGGTCGATGTCACAAATCCGGCACGCCCGGCAATCGCCGCAACATGGACGACCGGATCGGGCCAGTATCCCGGCGCGGGCATCTGGCAAGCCGGCCAAGGCTTGTCCGTTGATGAGAGCCTGAACTTGCACGGCATGACCGGCAATGGCGGCTTCGATCCGCCAACCGGCAATTTCGGCAATTGCTTCTTCAGGTTGGTCTATACACCGGCCAGCAACTCAGCCGCGGCCAGTTTGCAATGCGTCGACTGGTGGTCGCCTTATTCAGATGCAGGCCGGGCCGGCGATGATCCAACGCTCGCCACACCCAGCAGCGATCCACCGGATGACATGGACGCGCCGCCGACCAATGCCGTGAACAATACCAGCAACGCCCATATCGTAGGTGATGAGGACCTTGGGTCCGGCGGTGCGCTACCTCTGCCACGTTCGCTGACAGGCTTCGCGAAGGATGTCATCGCAGGCGGCGGCAAGGACGGCATCTTCTACGTGCTTGACGGTGCAAATCTTGGGAAGACACAGCGCGCCGATTTTGCGCCGGCCAGGATTGCCGGCAACTGGGCCAAACTATTGTCGCCGCCGTGGGCCGCGACCTACAACGGGATCGGCCTGAATCTCACGCCAACCCAGCTAGATACCTTGCCGTCCGCGTTCGGTGGCTACACGAGGCACATTCACGGCAGCCCGGTTGGCTACAAGAGCCCTGACCACGGCATCATGCTATTCGTGCAGGGTGAGAACGGCACCGTGCAGGCGATCCGTCTCAATGCAGACTTCAGCCTGACGTGGATCGCCGCCGGCCAGGAAGTCGCATCGCAAGGAATGCCCGCGCCGGGTGGCATGCCCGGCGGAATGCTCGCGGTGACTGCCCAGGCCGAGGGCGACAACACAGCCATCCTTTGGTCGCTGATGCCCTGGTACGGCAACGCCAACAGCACGGTCACGCCGGGGCGGCTGGTCGCATATGGCGCAAATTGGGTGAACGAAGCCGGGCTCAATCTCATCAAGCTGTGGGACAGCGCGGACTGGGGCATCAACTACATGCATGCGAAGTTCAATATTCTGACGCCATTCAATAATCGCCTCTTCGTGCCATCCTACGATGGACGAATTCTCGTCATGGGCTAGAGAAACACCGCAAGATCGAAATCGAGCTGCACTTTCCAAGCAGGACCTCTCAATTCTTCTTATACCGCTACTCGCTGACCGCGACCCATTCGCTCTAACCGTCATGGCCGGGTCCGATCCCCGGGACAAGCCCGGGGACTTCGGCCCGGCCATGACGACAGGGCAACAGATAAGTCAGGATCAGTTGGCTTTGGTATTAATGGGACTTGGTATTGAATTCGATCCACTAGTACCCGGAATCATTGAAGGACGATACGTCGAAGACATGGCGTCAGGGTGACGGTGGCGGCAAGAAAGAACGCACCACTGCACACCGAGCCGTAGCGCCGCGTCGTGGGCGCCACCTGACGCAGCCAGTTGGTAATCGCGGGAACAGGCGACATCTCCGCGGCATCGGGACAGCCCGCGACCAGCAGCGTGTCGATCGACTGCCGCAGCGGCGTCGCGATCGTCTGGTCCGGCACGAGCCGCGTGCCCGACGAACTACGGATCTCGCCGGCCTTGCTCGCGACGAGAAGCAGCCGATATGCCTCCCGCCGAGCCTGCACATTCGCCTCCGCGAACACATCCATCGGCCCCGAAACGTCCAGAAGCTGAACGCCGGGCAGCGCGAGGATGGCGACGGTTCTGGTCTTCGTCACGTCGCGCCTCCGTGGCACTTTAGCACGGATAATGGCAGATTCTGACGTATTCGATCAATTGCCGCCATGCCTCCCTGCGCGAATATCAGTGCCAGCATCGTTCAACGGGAGCATGGAAATGACTATCGCCATCGAAGGCATCAGCGTACCCGACAGCAACCTTGCGCGAGAAATCACGGAACTTGTGCGGGACACGGAATCGCCATTGCTGTTCAACCATTCCAGCCGCGTCTTCTATTGGGGCGCGCTGACCGGTGCGCGGCGCCGGCTGAAGTTCGATGCGGAGCTGCTCTATGCCGGCGCGATGTTTCACGACATGGGGCTGACGCATCAGCACGGCAGCCCCGATGAGCGCTTCGAAGTCGACGGCGCGAATGCCGCGCGCGACTTCCTGCGCAGTCACCGGATATCGCAGCAGGATGTCGATACGGTTTGGACCGCGATCGCGCTGCACACGACGCCGGGCATTCCGCAGCACATGCACCCGGTTATCGCGCTGGTAACCGCAGGTGTGGAGATGGACGTGCTGGGCATCGCTTACTCCGAATTCTCGGACGCGGTGCGCGGCGCGGTCGTGCAGGCGCATCCGCGCACCAGTCACTTCAAGGAAGACATTATCCAGACATTCTACGACGGCATCCGGCACAAGCCGCACACGACGTTCGGCAACGTCAAGGCCGACGTGCTCGCCGACAAGGACCCGAATTTCACGCCGGGTAATTTCTGCCGCGTGATCCGCGGCTCCGCCTGGAGCGCGTGAGCATTCTTAACCTGAAACAGTCACCCAGGAGCTGACCATGTCGACATCGAAGACCTTTACCAACGCGACCGGCGCGCCAGTGCCCGACAACACCAATATCATGACCGCTGGTCCGCGCGGTCCAGCGCTATTGCAGGATATCTGGCTGGTCGAAAAGCTCGCGCATTTCGACCGCGAGGTGATTCCAGAGCGGCGCATGCACGCCAAGGGCTGGGGCGCGTATGGCACCTTCACCGTGACGCGCGATATCACGCGCTACACGCGCGCCAGGATCTTCAGCAAAGTGGGCAAGCAAACGCCCATGTTCGTGCGATTTTCCACCGTGGCGGGAGAGCGTGGTGCCGCCGATGCGGAACGCGACATCCGCGGCACCGCGCTGAAGTTCTACACCGAGGAAGGCAACTGGGACATCGTCGGCAACAACACGCCGGTCTTCTTCTTTCGTGACCCGCTGCGTTTCCCCGACCTCAACCACGCGATCAAGCGCGACCCACGCACCGGACTGCGCAGCGCCGATAACAATTGGGATTTTTGGACGTTGCTGCCCGAGGCGTTGCACCAGGTGACGGTCGTGATGTCCGACCGTGGCATCCCGAAAAGCTTCCGCCACATGCATCTGTTCGGCAGCCACACATTCTCGATGATCAACGCGGCGAACGAGCGTGTGTGGGTGAAATTCCATTTCCGCACACAGCAGGGAATTGCAAACCTCAGCGATGCCGAGGCCGCGGCGCTGGTCGCCAATGACCGCGAGACCCACGGGCGGGACCTGCTGAATGCCATCGATGGCGGCGACTTCCCGCGTTGGACGCTGTTCATCCAGGTGATGACGGAAGCGCAGGCAAAGACCCACAAGCACAATCCCTTCGACCTCACCAAGGTCTGGCCAAAGAGAGACTATCCATTGATCGAGGTCGGCGTGATGGAGCTGAACCGCTATCCGGACAACTACTTCGCGGAAGTCGAGCAGGCGGCGTTCTCGCCGGCCAACGTGGTCCCGGGCATCGGCTTCTCGCCCGACAAGATGCTACAGGCGCGGCTGTTCTCTTATGGCGACACGCAGCGCTACCGGCTCGGCATCAACTTCAACCACATACCTGTCAATGCTCCCAAATGTCCGTTCGAGAGCTATCATCGCGACGGCAAGATGCGCACGGACGGCAATCTTGGCAGCACACTCAGCTTCCATCCCAACAGCGCCAACCTATGGGCGAACCAACCCGATTTCTCGGAGCCGCCGATGCCGGTGGATGGCGACGCGGCCCATTGGGACCACCGCGTGGACGACGATCACTGGGAGCAGCCGGGCAACCTGTTCCGCCTGATGACCCCGGCACAGCAACAGGCCCTGTTCGATAACACGGCACGCGCCATGGGTGACGCACGGGCACACATCAAACAGCGCCACATTGATAACTGCACGCGTGCGGACCCCGCGTACGGCGCAGGCGTGGCCCGAGCGCTGGGGTTGAAGCAGCCGGCGCTGGCGAAGTAGCGGCAGGATCAGCCGGCGGCGCGATGGCGCGTCCTATGGCCGATGCCATAGGGACCGTGGATGGTTGGCTCTTTCTTGTTCCGTATCCAATACCATTAACAGATAGCAACCATATGCTTCCCGTCGATACGCCGGGATATGTGACGACGTCGGCGCCAGTCGCTGGGCGCCACCGCTGCCATCGCCGGCTGTGAGCTTGAAGTTCGTCCCTGGCGCATTCGCGCCCACTGGGGACGAAATCTCCTTAATGTTCGCTTGCAAATTTCGTGATCACGGCGTTATAGTACCATAAAGCGTATGTTATTGTCACAAATTGGCGTTGGGAACCGTGAAACACATCATCTTAGCTGTCCTGTGTGTCGCATTTGCCGGCGGCGCTGCCGCCCAGCAGCAACCGCCAGACCTGGTCGCTCATGCGAACCAGGGTGCCGTCGGCGTCATCACAGGCATGGAGGGGGGAACCTACGCTCGAACTGGCGCGGACCTGACCATTCTGGATGACGACACACTGCGTGTGGTGCCGATGCTCGGGAAGGGCTCCCTGCAAAATCTCTCCGATATTCTTTATCTCAGGGGCGTCGATATCGGCTTTGTCCAGGCCGATGCGCTGGCATACGCGAAGCAGCACAACATGTTTCCGGGTCTCACCCAGAACATTCGCTACATCGCAAAGCTGTACGACGAGGAGGTCCATGTCCTTGCCCGTAAGGACATCACTCGGATTGAGGACCTGAACGGCCAGCGCGTCAACGTTGATGTCAGTGGCAGCGGTTCTGCCATGACGGCCGAAATTGCGCTGGGCGCACTTGGCATCAAGGCAAAGATCGAGCACGAAAAGCAGGTCACCGGCGTGCAGGAATTGAAGCACGGCGACATCGCGGCGGTCATCCATGTCGGCGGTGCACCGATACCGCTTTTCGCTGATATAACGGCCGACAGCGGTATTCACTTCCTCCCCGTCGCGCTCAACCAAACCCTCGCGCAGACCTATCTGCCGGATCAATTCACCCACGACATGTATCCGCTTCTCGTCCCAACTGGCGCATCGGTGCCAACGATCGCGGTTGGCGACGTGATGGCAGTGTTCGCATGGCAGCCACACACCGATCGTTACGTACGGGTTACCCGCTTCGTGACGGACTTCTTCAGCAAATTCGACCAGTTTCAACAGCCTCCACGTCATCCCAAGTGGCGCGAAGTGAATTTAACGGCCGAAGTGCCGGGCTGGACTCGGTTCCAGCCCGCGCAGGACTGGCTCGTAGAGCAAACCACTGCTGGCAAAGCGGCCAGCGCGACTAACTCGGTTCAATACATTTCTGACTGCGACCAACCCGGATGTGAGCAGCAAGATGACAGAAGCTGCAAAGGAGGCGTTGTTCCAGCAGTTTCTTGCCTGGGACAAGCAGCAGTCGGCAGGGCATTGACTGTGCCCCCTGGGCAGCATTCTTCCTGTTTCGGCGTGCATAGCGAACGGCAGACCAATGCGGTGAGGTATGTGCTTCATTCGAGACAGTATACTCACAGCGTATGCACAGCTTCCCGGCGTCGAATTCAACGTGGCCGGTTCTGGCCACTAACGGCACTGTGTATCTGCATTCTGCTGGCGGCGAGGCCTGGCTTTGCCGGCAATTCAGCTTCCGCCGAGCCACAGGTCGGCCCTGTCGCGCAGGAGGATCAACCGAGCGAAGCGCTTCTGCTCAAGGTCGAGCAGCAGATCTCCGCCGGACACTTTATTTCGCCACAGGACGATAATGCGCTGCGGACCTGGGAACTATTTGTACAAACTGCGTCGCCAGCCGCTCCCAGGACCCGTCGGGCACTGACCGATTTCGCAGGTCGTATGCATAGCCGCGCGACTGAGGAACAGACAAAGGGACAGCCGCAAATTGCGAGCGTCCTCACATCATTCGAGACCATGGCGAACGCATTGCTGGATGCTACCCCACAGGCGCCAGCGAGCGACGGCACGCATGGGGTCGCCACTTCGCCATCGCCATCGCCATCACCATCACCATCACCATCGCCAACTCACGACACCTCGCCCACGAGCTCCGCGAGCATTCCAGCATCGTCACCGGCCTCGACCGCAATCAGCCCGCCCGCTGTGACAACTGCAAATGCGGCGCTGGCTCTTGCAGAGCCGGTTCGGCCTTCCCCGGCGAAACCGCCAAACGCGCAGCAGCAGGCGATGGCAGCGATGTACCTCAGCCGCGGCAACGAGATGTTAGCTCTCAAGGATATATCGGCTGCTCGCAAGCTGTACCAGTACGCCGCTAACGCCGGCAGCGCAGCCGCTGCCATGGCGCTCGCGAGAACCCTTGATCCCGCCTACCTCGCCGAGCTGGGTGTCGTCGGTCTCAGGCCCGATCCAGCATTGGCTGCGGCTTGGTATCGCAAAGCAGTAGCCCTCGGTGACCCAAATGCAAAGGTGCGGCTGCAAGCGCTGGTCACCAATAACGCCAACTAGTGCCCTGAATTTGAACTTTCGCATGTCATTGCGAGGAGCGAAGCGACGATGCAATCCAGTGAATTGTGCGCGCTTTCAACTGGATTGCTTCGCTTCGCTCGCAATGACAATGCGTTTCGGGATCGGACGAACTTCCGGTTCAGGACTATAATGCCAGCGCCCGCTGAGTGAGCCGTAGGCGCCGTCAATCGGCCGCCAACCGCTCGCGGATTGCTTTGACCCTTTCACCCAGTTCCCGTTCAGTCAGCAATCCGCGGGCGAGCAGGATATGCGCGAGCGCCAGGAGTTGTTGCTCCGGCCCCGGTATCTCCCGATAAATCGTCTCGCCAAGCCGATCTTCCGCCTTACGCCGCTCCAACGCAGGCAGCGCGGCGCCGACCGAGAGGCACTCAAGCGTGGCGTAAAGGCTCACCTTCCAAGGAGGGTCCGGATTCGTGACACCGTATTGCGGTGCAATATTGACCCACACCTTGTCCTCAGATCGTAACGCCTCCAGCAGAGGGATTCGCGTCTCGTCCAGGTTGTTCCCTCTATCAACCGAAGCAGCACCATCGTGCGCATCTGCCGTCATGGCCGGTTCTCGCCTTGCTCCTCGCCGTGTGGCACCGGTCGACGCGCCTTGTGCACAGGGCGTACGTCGTCAGCGGTTCGCCCAGGTCGTGGCAGCGCAACGCCGATCATGGTGTCCCGGGTGACGATCTCGGCGAGCTGTTCTTCTGTCCAACCGTCGGTGTCCTGTGGCCGGACCGGAAGCACCATGAACCGGCACTTCTGGTTCGAATCCTCCACGCGGATCTCGACCTCGGGCGGCAGCACCAAACCAAACTCAGTCAGCACCTGCCGAGGCCACCGTATCAGCCGCCGCCGATAGTTCGGCGATCTGTACCAATACGGCGAGTGTCCCAGTAACGGCCGAGGATAACAGGAGCAAAGAGTACAAACGATGACATGGTGCAGCGTCGGAGTATCCTCCAGCACGCGCAGGTTCATGTAGTCGCTGGGCGTACCGGAACCTGTCGGCTCGGTCCAATCGATGCCGATCTCCAGGCAAGCCGCAACGGGATCATCCAACACACGCGCCTTGTAGGCTGGATCGCTCCACGCCTTCGCCACGAGCCGAGACCCACCTGCCGGCCCGATCTGCTCGGCCCATTCGGTAAACCGGCGATGGTCCTCGGCCGTGAACAGTCCCTTTTCGATCGCCAGTTCGCGGACTGCGATTTCCAGCACTTCGAAGTCAGTGATCTCTTCGACCATGGGAGCGGCAGGATGCTCGTGACCGCCATGATCGTGATCGCCGTCGGCATGATTGTGCGAATGTGACACGCTCCAACTCCCATTCGGCCTCTGATCAGTTGCCCGCAGGCTCAAGCCACCCATCGGGGAGCTCGGTCTGTAGCGTATCTCTGTCGAACGGATAGTCCGGCCAGAGATCCTTCTGGCGGAAGCGGACGATGTAGTATTGTTCGCGCTTCCCGTCGTCCCTGTTCCAGGCTTCATCCTCCGGTATCAGGTCCTCATAAGTACGCGCCGCAATAGTGCCGGTCGCCCCACGGACGTACATTTGCGTCCGTGTGTAGAACAGGTTTGGCAGCTCTCTGACGCGGACCAGATCGCCCGCATGGAAGCGTGCCGGCACGGTGCCGTTGCTATTGCCGCTCATGGCGTGCCTTGACCTCCGCGATCTTCTCCAGAAGCTCCGTCAGCGAGATATGGTTCTTGTCGATGAGCATTCGCGCGGCAGCCCAAATCCAGCGGCCGTAATAGGGGAATCCGTAATAGAGCGAGGCGCCGAGATCATTGTTGCCGCGCCGGCGGCGCTCTTCGGCATTCCATACGCCACGCCAACCGAGCACCTCGCATGTCACGTAGGTGTTCAGTTCCCAAAACTCTTCCTCTTTCTCTTCGTAGCGGACCGGGACGTCGGATTGGCCGCCGACATCATGCGGCGGGACCATATAAGCCTCATAGGCCTGGCGCTCGATCTCATAGGGCCAGTCGTTGTGCTCATGCTGGATCGGGGCCAATTGAGCTCCGATCGAATAATACTCGTCCAACGCTTTCCGGGCTGGCATTTCTTATACTCCCCCCTTCGCCAACAGATTGACGCGTACGGGCAAGCTAAATTACGGCATACTCACCAACCATCTGAGCCCGAGGTCCGGCGCGTGCGGCCGCACTGGCTCAGAAACGCCGTTACGATGTCAGGATCCCGCGTTCCGTGCAAGCGCGTGAAGCAACGTTCAGGGCGATCGCATTTGGCTGGCTCGGCCAGCAAGTAATCGGACACAGAGTTCCACCGAGTGCACACAAAGTTTCACCGAGAAGCAATTGGGCGCTTCGCGCGTATGGTCGCGACGCCCGTGCGAGACTCCAGCGCGTAGCGCCTATCAGAATCTTCTCAGTGAAACTCTGTGTGCACTCGGCGAAACTCTGTGTCCGACTGGCTTGCTTGCTTTTCCGGCAAAAACTGTCGCCCAGACAGACGTGCAGCAACCGGAAATCCAAATACGATTGCCTTGAGCGACGTTCTTCATGTGAACGGCAACAGGGGTTTGCGCGCGGTGCTACGGCAAAATCCGCCGCCCTGCCTCCAGCAGCATGTCGCTGACCCACTCGCTTTGCATCACGTCCGCTTGCATCGGTACTGCCAGCCGCGTGGATGCGGCGGGTGATCTCCAGCATTGCCTTGAGAACTTCCGGATGATCAGGCTGGCCC
The DNA here is from genome assembly GCA_963733475.1 of uncultured Alphaproteobacteria bacterium. Lineage (GTDB taxonomy): Bacteria > Pseudomonadota > Alphaproteobacteria > Acetobacterales > Acetobacteraceae > JAMXLO01. The sequence continues at coordinate 20,998 of CAVTEC010000053.1, forward strand.
GGATAGCCGAGACTTTGCGCGAAATCGTTTGGACCGATGCTGTACAGATCAATACCCGGCACAGAGAGAATGGCGTCCAGATTGTCCAGCACGACCACGTCTTCCAGCAGTGCGATCACCAGCATCTGCTCGTTTGCTTCGCGGTAATATGCCGCCTTGTCAGGTATGCCGGCATTGTAGTCGGTGCCGCGGTTCCCGCCGAATGATCGTTCGCCGAGGGGACCGAAATAGCATGCCTTCGCCAACTGGCGGGCGTCCGCCTCGGTCGCGATATGCGGGCCCAATATGCCCGCGATCCCGCGATCGAGATAGCGCAGGATGGTTGATGAGCCGATGTCCGGCACTCTGGCGACCGGTGTGAGGTCGTAGCGTTCGGCGGTCCGGCAAAGATCCTCGAGTTGCGTCAAATCGAACGGTCCACGCTCGCCATCGATGAAGACGAAATCGAAGTCGAGCTTGCCGAGGATGTCGATCACCCAAGGCGATGGAAAGGAGAGGTTGTATCCGTACGCCTTGCGGCCGGCACGCATAGCGGCTTTGACGCGGTTGGGTTGCTTCATTGGATGTTCCTCCGCGATCCGGCGGTTCTGTCCTGTTGAAGTTGGTCCATCGGTACCGGGCAAACTTTACCTCGGGACGAACTCGCCCTCCAGGCGGGCCTGACACATGGTGATGGGTTTCGCTGCGCTCAACCGCATCGTACGTCACCGCGGCCAACTTTACGCCAATCGTAGGATGGGTTGAGCGGCGAGCGAAACCCATCGAATTCCAGTCTGTCGCTTGCAAATCATCCGCCTTAAAACTCCAGCAGATTATCCCTGAACTGCTTGTGCGTGTACTGCTTGCGCACCACCCCCCGCTTCTGCAGCGCCGGAATAAGCCCGTCGCAAATCTCCGCTGTCGTTCGCCGGCTCACGTTCGGCATCGAGAACAGGAACCCGTCCCCGCCAACCTCCTGCATGACCTCTTCCATCTGCCCCGCCACCTGATCGGGTGTGCCGACCAAATCCACCGACTGACCAGAGGTGCTGTAATCCACCATGGCCTCGCGCAACGTGCGCTTGCCTGCCTTCACCAGGAACTGGCGCAGGCTCTCCTGATGCCCATTGGTGGTCAGCTCGCCCACCGGCGCATCCAAATCCATCTGCGAGAAATCGATGTTGGTGATCCATCCCAACCGCGCCAGCGAATATTCGACATTCTGCTCGGCCAAGGCATTGCGCCGGCGCAGCAGCTCTTGCGCGTCCTCTTTCGTTTCAGCCAACAACGGGCCGACCAGGTACAGCACCTTGCACGTTTTCGGATCGCGCCCGTATTCCTTCAGCTTCTGCGTGATACTGGCTTTGTAGGCCTTCATCGCCTCCACGCCCTTGGGATGCGAGACGATCGTGTCCGCCCATTTCGCGGCAAAGGCTTTCCCCCGCTCCGACCCGCCCGCCTGCGCGATCACCGGTTGACCCTGCGGACATGGCCCCGAGTTCAGCGGCCCGCGGCTCGAATAATAGCGGCCCGTATAGTCGATCGTATGCACCTTCGAGGGATCGATCAGTACATGATTCTCTTCATCGGCGACGATGCAGCCCGGCTCCCACGAACTCCAAAGCTGCTTGCAGATCTCGACGAATTCCTCCGCCATGTCATAGCGCTGATCGTGTGGCGGCAGGCGATCCATGCCGAAATTCATCGCCGAGAGATCTGAACTGCCGGTCACCATGTTCCAGCCGCCTCGCCCACCGGAGATCTGATCCAGCGTGCCAACGATGCGCGCGACCAGGTATGGCGCGTAGGCAAAAGTCGAAAGCGTCGGCACAATGCCCATTCGCGAGGTCGCCGCCGCCATCAGCGTCGCGACGACCGAGGGTTCCTGGCGGGGGATCGACATGCCGCGCTTCAGGAAGAAGTCGCGGCCCGTGCGATGGTTCTCGCCGACATAGATGGAGTCTTCCAGCAACATGTAGTCGAAGCCGGCGCGCTCGATGTTGCGGGCAAGGTCGATGAACATGTCTGCCGACATCCACTCGTCGGCGATGTTGCCAGTCCAGGCCGCGCCCCAAGCCTGAATGGATGAGCCTTGCAGGAACCAGGCGAGGTGGAATGGGTCAGTGCGCACGGGCGGGTCCTTCGTTCGGCAACGGGTGGCGGACGCGACCCTATCAAAAGGCAACCCGCATCAGAAAGAGCCAAATGCTGACTTTTAGGTCATATCACAGTGGGTCCGCAAGGAAATAGCATCCTAATTATGCTTTTGCCTATACTTCAGGCAGATAAACGGTGTGCCCCGTTATCCCGGCGCTTCCAATCGGGCGAGGCAGGCCTTGCACGATGGGTTTCAGCGCGGTGATATCGCGAGTGGCCGCTTGCCAGACGATGTCGGTGTCAATTTCGAAGTAGCCGTGGACCAGCACGTTGCGCATGCCGATGATCTTCGGCCAAGGGATATCCGGAGCTTGCGCGCGCACGTCCACCGGAATGGCCCGGGCAGCTTCGCCGATAATCTGCAGATGCCGGAGGAACCAGGTTTGCAGCAGCTCGTCCTGCTCGAAGCGAGCTTTGTCAGAATCGGAATGCCGCTCGATGGCCGTGATGGCTTCGAGTATATCGCGTAGTCGCTCCTTGGGGTCTCTCACACTGGGACCGCTTCTTGCAGGACGCGCTCGCGGATTCTTGCCTTCAACCCGCGCTCGGTCACGACGTCGACCGGTCGACCGAGCAGCGCCTCCTATTCGAACTGCAGACCGCCAAGGTCGAGCAGCGAGCGACCTGGTTCGAGCTCGACCAGGAAGTCGATGTCGCTTGCATCATCTGCCTCGCCACGCGCCACAGAGCCGAACACACGCACATGGCGGGCGCCGTATTTCTCGGCGATTTGCAGGATGGTAGCTCGCTGATCCTTCGGAAGTGCTTCGCATGTCATCGCCCACTCCTGTAGCCGAACGTTGCCCACCATCAAGCCGCAACGCGATCCCGCTGGTCGTCAGGAATGTCGTCGAGTCCAGGCTGCTGCGATGGCCAAGGAACGTGAAGTTGGCGATGCCGATCCCCGTCCCAAATACAATCGTTGCGCTGACGATGTGTAGCGTCTTGACGAACAGGTAGAGAGCCATCGCAGCCCCCGAAACATTCCCCCGACAATTCGCGCAATCTTGCGTCCGCTACTTTTGTGTGCCGGCGTCGCGATCCCATTGGAGGACGCGCGCATCCTATGGCAACGGTGATCCGATCAGGCATTCTCATCCCAGGCAACGAGATGCAGTGAGGAGCGTCCTAAGCGCGGCGCGCAGGATCGTTTGGTTCGTGCTCATCGTTGGTGGAGCGATCACGATAGCCTTTGGTTCGTTTCTGGGCTCGCCAAGCCTGCGCATGCACGTCGGTATGTGCTCCTTGCTGGCTGTGTCGGGAGTCCTGGTGTTGGTGCTGATCATCGCGTTGAGCAACCCGTTCCGCGGCGACTTTCGGGTCTCGACGGCCCCATTCGACTACGCCTTGTCGCAGATTGAGGGGCCGCGTTGACGCGTCACGAGGTGGGTGACACGGCGCTGCCTCGTCATCTGATCGACAGCAGCCGAATTTTGGCGAACTCCACGGCAAGGAAGTCGATCATGGCGCGGACCTTGGCGGAGAGCAGACGACGCGATGGGTACACCGCGTGAATGGGTAACGGCGTCGGTTCAAACTGTTCCAGAACAAGCTGAACGAGCCCACGGTCTATCTCGTCCTTGAACAGCCATACGGGGAGCACGGCGATGCCGGCTCCGCCGATAACTGCTTCACGCACCGCCTCGGAGTTATCAGCGGAGAAGCGGCCGTGGACATCGACCTGGACCGGACCATCGCTGCCCTCGAAGTGCCAGCGTTGGCCGGTCGACAGGCGTGTGTAGATGACACAGTCATGGTGAGCGAGGTCGAGCGGCGTCGCCGGGATGCCGCATTGCTCCAGATACGAGCTGGCGGCCACGGTGACCCGCCGCGTCATGCCGATGGGCCGTGCGACGAGTGAAGGGTCCGCCAGGTGGCCGACCCGCACGGCGAGGTCGAGACCTTCGCCCACGAGATCAACGAAGCCATCGTTCATCACCAGCTCGACACCGACGCTGGGGTAACGCCCAAGGAATATCGGGATGAGCGGAACCACATGAAGACGTCCAAACGCCACCGGGGTCCCCAACCGAAGCAAGCCACTCGGCTCACTTCGCCGCCGACCGACGCTGCCTTCGGCTTCGTCTATCGCCTCCAGGGCAGTGCGGGCACGTTCGTAAAACTGCCTCCCATCGTCGGTCAGCGTCACGGCGCGGCTTGACCGGTTCAGCAGGCGCACTCCCAGATGCGCTTCGAGCGCGGCAATGGTCCGGCTGATTGTCGGCTGGGAAGTTCGGCTCTCACGCGCGACCGTCGTGAACCCGCCAGTCTCCACAACGCGCGCGAACAGCCGCATGCCGGACAAAAGGTCCATGACATCTCATGCATACGTTGGGCGTATCGCTGCCATCCACACAACAGCCGTGTTCCGATGTCAATGCATGGATCATATTGGAGTGGCTTGACGAAGGACGCGCGCATGATCCGCTTTTACTTCCACCCCACGCCGAACCCGGCGAAGGTCGCCCTCTTCCTGGAAGAGGCAGGGCTGCCTTATGAAATCTTCCCCGTCGATACCAGCAAAGGCGAGCAGCACACGCGCGAGTTCCGTGCGATCAATCCGAATGGGAAAGTTCCAGCCATCGTCGATACCGACGGGCCGGGCGGCAAGGAGGCCCGCGTATTCGATTCCACGGCGATCCTGATCTATCTAGCCGAAAAGACGGGGAAGCTCCTCGGCACGCCGGAAGATCGTCCAGAACTGCTCTCCTGGCTGCTGTTCATCGCATCCGGGCTTGGTCCATTCTCGGGACAGGCTGTCCACTTTCAGTTCGTCGCGCCCGCAGGCCTTGACTACGCGGTAAACCGCTATCGGCGTGAGGCCGAGCGGCACTACCAAGTGTTGGACGACCATCTCGCCGGCCGCGAATTCATTGTCGGGAATAGCTATACGATCGCGGATATGTCGGCTTGGGGGTGGCTGGATCGTGCCTCGCGCGTGATGAAGGGCAAGGACGATCCGCTCGAAGGCTTTCCGAATTTGAAGCGTCTGTTTCAGATGGTGGATGCGCGGCCCGCGGTTGCACGGGCGCGTGCGGTCGGCCAGGATCACGACTTCAAAAAAGTCTCCGATGACGAGTCGAAGCGCGCTCTCTACCCGTCGAACTATCCGGCCGCTGCATAGGCAGAAACAGGGAGAATACGGTGACGCGGCTGTCTGACCTGCCACCGGCGCAAGCCAAGCGTCTGGCTGAAATCGAATGTCCCGACTTCGCGACGCGACCTTGGGTTTCGGGGCCTGCGTTATCGGAGCGACGAATCGCGATTGTCTCTTCAGCGGGGCTGTTCAGGCGCGGGGGCGATCCGTTTCGCGGCCGCGATTCCGATTATCGGGCTATCCCTGGCGACATCCAATGGGATGAACTGCTGACCAGCCACATCTCGGTCAATTTCGACCGTACCGGGCTGCAAGAAGATTGGAACGTCGCATTTCCGCGCGACCGGTTGAAGGAGCTGGCGGCGCAAGGCGTGATCGGCTCGGTCGCCGATACGCATTATTCGTTCATGGGCGCCGGCGATCCGATCTCGATGGAGCCGTATGCGCGCGAACTCGCGGGACGCCTCAAGCAGGAACAGGTTGATTCGGTTCTTCTTACCCCTGTCTGACCCATCTGCACGCGCGCCGTGAGCGCGCTTGGACATTACCTGGAGGAAGAAGGTCTGGCGACGGTCGCGATCAGCCTGATCCGGCCGCAGACCGAGAACACCAAGCCGCCACGCGCGCTCTGGGTACCGTTCGAGCTGGGACGCCCCTTCGGCCCACCGAGTGACGCTGAATTCCAGCGGCGCGTCGTGCTTGCCGCTCTGCGACTGCTGGAGCGGGAGGACGGGCCCGTGCTGATCGAAGACTTCCCGGATGACGATCCGCGCTGGTCTCCGGATCCCAACTGGCAGCCGCCACTCGTTCGTGCATCGCTCTCATCACGCCTGGAAGCTGAAGTGCAGGCACTGCACGACGCGCATCAGCGCTGGATCGAGCAGCATGGCCGCACCACGGTCGGTATCAGTGGCTTGTCGATCGCGGACGCCGCGCATTACGTCGCCGAATGGCTACGCGGGCACAGCCCTGAAAGCCCGCGCGACGGCTTCTCGGCACCATTGCTGCTGCGCTTCACGATCGACGATCTCAAGGCTTACGCATTGGAAGCCGCGGCCGCAGGCATGGCCAAGCCGTCGAGCAGACAGCTCAGTGACTGGTTGTGGAACGACACAGGGACAGGGGCGGCCATTCATGAGCTACGAGCCGCACTGTTGAACAGCGAGGACGCTCGCCTGAAGCTGATCGCTGAGAATTTCATCATTCCTGGCGCGCGGGTCCGCTGAGGCGCCGCGGCTGCGGCGCGCGGAATCAGGTGGTCACACTCAATGGGCGCAATCTGGCACGCGCCGCATTGCGGGCGCTCTCCGTTACCGTGAGTAGCTCCAGCGCGCTGTTATCGCTGACCGGCGTGAGTGCCAGGTCGCGATAATCGCGCGCGCCAGGATCATGCTTCAACCGATAGCGCAGTATCAGAAAGCGCGTCGTCATCACCCCGATGCGCGCGAGCTTGCTCGCAAAGTCGACGGCAAACATCGGCCAGAAGCGCCATGCAGGCACAATAGGCAGTCCAGGCCGGCGATCGGTGCGCACCTTGCGGCGAAAATAGCCGCCTTCCAGCGGATGCATGTGCTCGATCAGACTAAGGCTCCAGAAGCTGATCAGCATACTCAGCATCTTGCCCAGCGAAATGCGACAGGCCGCCGCCCGGCGCATCAGTGTGCACATATGTGAATACGTATAGTAGGTGCGCCACGCAGCCCAATAGGTCTGTTCCCACTCCGTGCGGCTCATCGATGCATGCGCTGTCACAACATGAAACGTGTCATAAAGATTGAGATCGTCATCCATCTCAACCCCGCCAAGAGCCAGTTTCTGATGATCCTCGGACCCTGGCAGCGGCGTCAGAACAAAGAACTCAAGGAAATCGATCGGCAGTTCTTTCTGAATGGTCTGGATATCACGCATCACCGTTGCCGGAGTATCGGCAGGGAAGCCGATGATGTACCCGGCCCAGATCACGGCGCGAATGCGCTTCCAGGCCAACAGCATATCGCGATACTCGGCGATACGGTTCTGCTTTTTCTTGGCCGCAAGCAGGCTGTCTGGATTGATCGATTCCAGACCGATAAAAACACGCACAACGCCCGCGCGACCAGCCTTCTCGATAAAGCGCGGAATGCGGTGGCACAGCGTGTCAACCTGAATGGTCAGTTTCAGGCTGAACCCTTCCTGCTCGCGCAGCACGATCAGCCGATCAAATATCGGCTCCCAATCCTTGTTGCGGGCGAAGTTATCGTCAGTAATGAAGAAGCTCTGCACACCCTGCGAGGCGTTAAGGCGTATGATCGCCTCCACGTCATCTGCCGTACGCCGCCGCGAAATGCGCCCTTGGACATTGATGATCGTGCAGAAGCTGCACTGGAAGGGACAGCCGCGACCGGCATCGAAGGTCGTCATGCGTCCCGCCGTGCGCGCGATGCGATCGTGAGGAAGATAAGGTATCGGCACCCCAGCCAGATTTGGCAGCTTGTCCATGTGGTTATAAAGAGGCCGCAGCGTGCCCTGCGCCGCGTCGCACAGCAGTGTCTTCAGCCCGTCTTCCGCTTCGCCCGCATAAAGCACGATGCCAAGGTCGATCGCCTCCTGAAGCTCCGGCGTGATGGCGGGCAGCATCGCGAGCGTCCCGGAGACATGGAACCCGCCGATGGCAACATTGACGCCGAGTGCCCGGAATCGACGGCCCAGGTCCATGGCGCGTGGATACTGGTTGGATTGCACACCGACCATCCCCACCATGCCGGCGCCAGCCGCTGCAATGTCGCGTGCAATGCGTTCCGGCCGAAGTCTCGTGTTTGTCTCGTCATACGCATCAACGATGAGGCGCGTGTCGCTGCCCAAAATCTGCTGCTCCGCGCAATCCATGGCCAGTCCATAGATTGCGGCCAGGCTGTTGGACGGCATCGACGATCGGAACCACTGTATGACATAGCCGTCATCGTCATAATGCGATGGCTTGATAAGAACGAGCCGGAACCGCTTGGGTGTATCGGTTGCGAAGATCGGAACCATTCCTTCTGAAGGCCCGACGAGTGAACCACACCTGATCGGCTGATGACAACTCACTCGCCAGATTAGCCGACGCGTCATGCCGGGCGCAGGCCGGCATCCTGATGCGTTTCGCTGCGCTCAACACCATCCTATGCCGCTACGCCACTCGATGGCGCTATGCCATTCGTAGGATGGGTTGAGCGGTAAGCGAAACCCATCACCTTTCCAAGTAGGCTGAACACACTCTAATGCGCGCCGGCGCCGGATGCGGCACCCTTCTTCAGCAGCACCACCATGACTGTGGCAAGCAGCAGCACGACACCAAGCAATGCGAAGCAGTCGGCGTAGCCCATGATGGTCGCCTGGGCGCGAATCGTGTCACCGACCGCGATGATGGCCCGGTGCATCGCACTCGCTGGATCGGGGAAGCCGTGCGACATGAAGTACTGCTGCAAGTAAGTCAGCCGGCCGCGCGTCGCAGGATCGAGCAGCGAGACATCCGGGGTGATGATGGCCGAGTGGAACTGCTCGCGTTTGGTGAAGAACGTCTCGATCGCCGCGGTGCCGATCGCGCCACCGAGATTGCGCATCATGTTGAACAGACCGGATGCAGCGCCCGCCTCTTGCGGCGCGATCCCAAGCATCGCGATCGCCGAAAGCGGAGTCATCACGATCGCCTGGCCGATCGCGCGAACAATGTTCGGCCAAAAGAGCTGCGGCCCGCCGTAGTTCTGGTCGAGCTCCATATTCATGAAGCAACTGACAGCAAAGATCACCAGGCCGGTACCGACGAGCAAGCGCGCATCGAACCGCTTCATCAACAGCGGCACCATCGGGATCAGCAGCAACTGCGGCAGCCCGGTCCAGGCTATCACCTCGCCTGCCTGCTCCGAGTCAAAGCCTTGCGTGACAGCAAGGTATTGCGGCAGCAGATACGCGGAAGCGTAGAGCGCAAAGCCAAGCAGGAAGTTGCCCAATGTCCCAAGGCCGAAGTTGCGCCGGCCGAGCAGCCGGAAATTGACCAGCGGCTGCGGCGTGACGAATTCGAGCACCACAAAAGCACCCAGCGCCAGCGCCGCCACGAGGCTCAGTTTGACGATGAACGGCGAGCCGAACCAATCATAGACATTGCCGTCGTCGAGCACGGTCTGTAACGCGGCGAGACCAACAGCCATCAGCGCGATACCCCGCCAATCACCCCGGCGGAGCAAGCCGAATTGCATCGGCGACTTCGGCAGGCCGTACCAGAGTGCGGCGATCATGACCACGCCAGGGACCAGGTTGATGTAGAAAATCCAGGGCCAGCCGTAATTGTCGGTGAAATAGCCGCCAATGGTCGGACCGATCGCTGGCGCGAAGGTCGCCGTCACCGCATAACCGGCCAGCCCGATTGGGTGCTTCGAGCGCGGCAGCATGGTCATGATGATGGTGAAGGCGAGTGGGATCATGACTCCACCAGCGAAACCCTGCAGAGCCCGCAGCACGATCATCTCGCCGAGGCTGCTCGCCTGGCCGCACAGCGCCGAGAACAACAGGAACAGCACTACGTTGACGAGCAGGTAGCGCCGCAGGGAAAATACCCGGCTGAGGAAGTCAGTGAGCGGGATGACGATGATCTCGCCGATCAGATAGGCAGTCGATATCCACGTGCCGTATACACCGCCGGTGCCGATGCCGCCTTCGATATAGGGCAGCGACGCGTTGGTGATCTGGATGTTGAGCACCGCCATGAAGGCGCCGATGATCGCGCCGGCGACAGCGATCGAGGTCCTCAGCGTGACTGCCGGCTCGCCAGCGCGGTCACCGGTCCCGCTCACGACACCCCCGCCACGGCCTGGACCGGTGCGGCCGGTTTCACATCGATCGTCGGCTCCACCGACATACCGGGGCGCAACATGTTGGCCAGCGGGTCATTGGTATTGAGCACGATCTTGACCGGGATGCGCTGGACGATCTTGGTGAAGTTGCCAGTCGCGTTGTCTGGCGGCAGCAGCGCGAATTCCTGGCCGCTCGCCGGCGCGAGGCTGTCCACATGCCCGTGCACCGTGGCATCCGGGAAGGTGTCAACGTCGATTGTCACCGGCTGACCGGGACGCACATCGGTCAACTGGGTCTCTTTGTAGTTCGCGGTGATGTAAACCGCCTGCAGCGGCACCACCGCCATCAACTGTGTCCCGGCCTGCACATACTGCCCAACGCGCAGTGTGCGATCGCCGACAGTGCCATCAACTGGTGCAACAACAGTCGTATAGCTGACATTGAGCTCAGCCTGTTGCAGCATCGCCTGTTGTTGCGCGAGGGCAGCCTTCGCCTGCAAAAGCTGCGTGCCCAAGACGTCGACTTGCTCCCGTGCGACGCCGACCCCCGCGCTGTCACGCGCCAGCGCGGCCTGTCTTTCACGTAGATCCGTCTGCCATTGCTGCGAGTCCTGCACGGTAGCCGCGCCGGTGCGCGCGAGGCTGGAATAGCGCCCGTCCTGCTGCCGCGAGAATGCCAACGCCGCCTGATCGGTGGTGACTGTCGCTTGTGCTTCCTCGATCGCAAGTCGCTGTTGGGTGATCCTGTCGTCCAGGTTATCGATGGCGGCCTGCGCGGCAGCGACATTCGCGCGGGCCTGGGCAAGCGCGGTCTGGTAATCCCGCGGATCAATGCGCGCGAGCACCTGGCCGGCTTTGACCACCTGGTTGTCGTCGACCGGCACTTCGGAAATATAGCCCGACACCTTCGGGCTGATCAGGACTGAATGCGCCTGCACATAAGCGTCATCGGTCGAGACCAGAAACTGCCCTGTCGTCCAGTAGTAGTCGCCGTACCCACCGGCTGCCGCAAGGAACGGCAGTGCCGCGGCCGCGATCAGCAGCCGCTTCAGTGGCCAACGGCGGGGCCTGATGTCGGCCTTGACCCGAGGGGCTGGCGTCACGCGAAGTTCAACGTCGGCGTTCGCGCGAAACGCTCTTCCCTCGGGAAAGGTCCTGATCTCAACAGCAGCTTCGCCAACGTCCATATCGCACCTCCAGCCGCCCAGGGGCGCCGGAAACTGCCGGACACGCGACAAACCCTGGGCTCCGGCCACGACATGGAAGCTGCGCTGTTGTCTGATAATAGCGGTTTCGCCACATAGACTATCCGCCATCGCTTCATAGTCTGGAGACGAAATGGATCGCTTCGATAACATGCGGGTCTTCGCCAAGGTCGCGGAAATCGGCAGCTTCGCCGGCGCCGCGACGCGGCTCGATATCTCGCCGAGCATGGTCAGTCAGCACGTCAAGGACCTGGAGGAGAGCCTTGGCGTACGTCTACTCAATCGCACCACGCGCAAAGTGGGCCTGACCGAGATCGGACGCGAATATTACGAGCGCTGCACCCAGATCCTGACCGAGCTCGACGAGGCCGATCGGATCGCGAGCGCATTGCAGGTGACGCCACGCGGCCGCTTGCGGGTCTTTTGCGACACGAATATCGCCCGCTTCATCGCGCCGGTCGTGGCGCGCTTCCTGGAGGATTTTCCCGAAGCGGCAATCGATCTGCGGGCCGGCGATCGGATGACCGATCTTGTCGAAGAAGGCTTCGATCTCGCCATCCGCGCGGTCGTGCCGCGGGATTCGAGCGTGATCGTGCACCGGCTGGCCGAGTGGCGCCATACGCTGTGCTGCGCGCCGCGCTACCTCGAAAACCATCCGGCGCCCACGCGCCTCGCCGATCTCGCCACACATAATTGCCTGCGATATGCGTATTACCCATTCGGCGATGAATGGCATTTCACCGACCGGGACGGAAAGCCGGCCGCCGTGCGTGTATCCGGCAATCTCGTCACCAGCAGCGCCGCAGTATTTCGCTCGGTCCTTGTCAACGGTGGTGGTATTGCGCTCGCCGCTCCCTTTGTCGCGGAGCAGGAACTGAGAGCCGGCACATTAGTCTCGGTCTTACCCGAATACCGGCCAGTCGAGTTCGCAATCAACGCAATCTACCCGCACCGGCGCTACCTGGCGGCAACGGTCCGTACCTTCATCGATATGTCGGTCGAGCAGTTTGTTCAGGATCAGGGCTGGATGGATCCCCTTGCCTCGAAGGAGGCGCCGGCGACGAGAACGTGATCATGACTTTACCCGCGCCACCACCGCCCACGCCAGCCTGCTCGCCCGGTGATGTGCGTGGCAGATCGCCACTGCCAACGCGTCCGCCGCATCGGCCCGCCGGATCTCCGCCCCCGGCAGCAGCCGGCGCACCATCATCTGCACCTGCGCCTTCTCCGCCCCGCCGGTCCCCACCACCGACAGCTTCACGGACTTCGCCGCATACTCCGTGACCGGAACGCCAACCAGCGCTGGCGCCAGCAGCGCCACCCCCCGCGCATAGCCCAGCTTCAGCGTCGCGGTCCCGTTGCGGTTGACATATGTCTCCTCGACTGCCGCCTCGTCCGGCCGCAGCTCCGCCAGCAGCGCCGCCAGCGCGTCATGCAGCACCTTCAGCCGCTCCGGCACGCCCGTGGCGCTGTCGGTCGCAATTACTCCATCGGCGACATGGCGCAGCCGGTTGCCATCGGCCTCGATCACACCCCAGCCGGTGAACCGCAGCCCCGGATCGATGCCGAGCAGTCGAGGCATGGCCGAATCGGCTCCCTGTTCCTGTCTTGTACCGCTATAGAATGGACGCACGCGCCAATCCATGGCTATATCGATAGCCATAATTCACCCCGAGGCGCACCATGGCGTCCTACAGCGTCGCCGAAGCCAAGAACCGCCTCCCCTCGTTGATCGACAAGGCCCTCGAGGGCGAGGAAGTCGTCATCACCCGCCACGGCAAGCCCGTCGCGGAGCTGCATCCACGCCGGCAGATCGATCCCAAGACTGCCAGAGCGGCCACCGAACGGTTGCTCGCGCGCACACACCCGAGCGCCGGCATCACATCTGTCGAATTGCTCGACCTGATCTACGATGCAGACCCACAGGGGTGACGCTCTATCTCGATACGAGCGTCTTGATACCGACGCTGATCGCCGAGGAGTCGACCAGGGCCGTCAGAGAAATCCTCATGGCGCACGCCGGCGATCTGATGGTCAGTGCGTTCGTGGTGATCGAGGTCGCATCTGCCGTGTCACGCCTCGTGCGAATGGACCGGCTAACAGGCGCCCAAGCCACCGAGTTGCTGGGACACTTCGATGATTGGCGGGCAAACGCCGTGCAGGATCGCGACGTGACCTCGTCCGACTATCACCTCGCAAACGGCTTCGTCCGCCGCTTCAATCTGAAGCTCCGCGCACCGGACGCGCTCCATGCCGCGATCTGCCAGCGTCTGCAGCTCCAGCTTGTTACGCTCGATCGCCGCCTTGCCACAGCCGCCCATGAACTCGGCATCAATTCCATCGTTCCCACCTGATAACCCCGGAGGAACCCCCCGTGGCCGACGACCTGATATTCTACACCAACCCGATGTCCCGAGGACGCATCATCCGCTGGATGCTGGAAGAAGTCGGCCAGCCGTACCGCACCGAGGTCCTCGACTACGCCTCAACGATGAAGGCGCCCGAGTACCTGGCGATCAACCCAATGGGCAAGGTGCCGGCGTTGCGTCACGGCGACACGGTCATTACCGAATGCGCCGCAATCTGCGCCTATCTTGCCGATGCCTTCCCGTCCGCTGGTCTTGCGCCTCCGCACGCGCACCGACTTCGCGGCCCTTACTATCGTTGGCTGTTCTTCGGCGCCGGCCCACTGGAGGCAGCCTGGACCAATCAGGCGATGGGCTTCGTCACCCCACCCGACAAGCAGCGGATGGCCGGCTACGGCAACTTCACTCTGGTGCTCGACACGCTGGAGGCCGTGATATCGGACGCGCCCTACCTCGCGGGCGACAACTTCACCGCAGCAGATCTTTATATCGGGGCACAACTGGGTTTCGGCTTGCAGTTCGGCATGATCGAAAAACGTCCGGCGTTCGTCGAATATGTCGGCCGCCTCAGCGCCCGCCCCGCCGCGGTAAGGGCAAAGCAACTCGATGACGCGGCCGCGGCCTAATACCACTACCCGCTGACCACGACCCATTCGCTCTAACCGTCATGGCCGGCCCCCGAGCCGGCCATCAGCCTCAACGGCACACAACGGTGCCAATGTACACTGATGGCCGGGTCAAGTCCGGCCATGACGACAGGGCGACAGATGAGTTCAGGATCAGTGAGCTTTGGTATAAATCGGCAGGACTGAAAAGCTGATGGGTTTCGCTTACCGCTCAACCCATCCTACAAAAGACATAGCGCGTCGGATGGCGTGGCACCGTAGGATGTGGTTGAGCGCAGCGAAATCCATCGATTTCCGTTTGCCTGAATGCACTCCAAGAAGTCAGGCTGACAGCTTCTGCATCACGGCGTCGGGGATATCGAAGTTCGCATACACGTTCTGCACATCGTCGCTGTCGTCCAGCACGTCGATCAGCTTCAACACGGAAGCCGCCCGCTCCTCGTCCAGCGTCACGCTGGTCGTCGGCCGCCAGTCCAGACGCGCGCTCTCCGGCGCACCGAACCGCGCCTCCAGCGCATCGCGCACGGCAAAGAAGTCGTCCACCGCCGCCGTGACCTCATGCGCTTCGTCGTCGCTCGCGACATTGTCGGCGCCCGCCTCGATCGCCGCCTCCAGCATGTCGTCGGCGCTCGCGACCGATGCCGGATAGCGGATCACCCCCAGCCGGTTGAACAGGAAGCTGACGGAATTCGTCTCGCCCAAGGCGCCGCCGTACTTGGCGAACGCCGAACGGATATCCGATGCTGTCCGATTACGATTATCGGTCAGTGCCTCGACGATGATGGCCACCCCAGCCGGACCGTAGCCCTCATAACGGACCTCGGCGTAGTCCTCGCCCCCTCCTCCGCCCGTCGCCTTCTTGATCGCGCGGTCCACCGTGTCCTTCGGCATGTTGGCCTGCCGCGCCGCCACCATCGCCGCCCGCAAGCGAGGGTTGGAGCCCGGATCGGGCAACCCCTGCCGCGCTGACACGGTGATTTCGCGAATCAGCTTGGCGAACTGCCGCCCTCGGCGTGCGTCCTGCGCGCCCTTGCGGTGCATGATGTTCTTGAACTGCGAATGCCCGGCCATGGTCCCATCGATCAATGCGGTCGCCAGCAGTTTAGCCCAGGCCCGTCGCCCCGCTCAATTCGCGCTTTGTTCGGCAGTTTGGAACCAGGACGCAAGGGACCACACCGTACACACATCGCATGGATGTCCGCCTGCCAATGCCGTTTTGGCTGCCCGCCCTCTCCGGCCACATTCGACCCCGATCGGTTCACACTCCTAACGGTTGGCTGCGGTTTCGCCTCATCGGTATCATCGTGGCGATATTGCTCGCAGGCTTCGTTACCACCGACGCCATGGGCTACCGCGACGCGGTCAAGGCATTGAAGCACACCATCCTGCATAGCGAGCTGCCCCTGACCGGCAGCAACATCTACTCCGAGGTGCAGTCGGACCTGATCCGTCCGGTTTTCATCTCCTCGCAGATGGCCAACAACCCATTCGTCAAGGACTGGCTGCTGGCCGGCGAGCAGGGCAGCGACCAAGTGGTTCGCTACCTCGACGCGATCCGGCAGAAATACGGCGTGTTCGCCAGTTTCCTGATCTCGGACAAGACGCGCACCTACTACCACTTCGACGGCAAGTTCCGCACGCTGAGCGAAACCAATCCCGACGATGCATGGTATTTCCGTGTCAAGCGGATGACCGCGCCATACGAGATCAATATCGACTACGACGAATTGTCCAATCGCACCGTGACGATCTTCGTGAACTACCGGGTGGTCGATTACAACGGCAACTTCATCGGCGTGACCGGCGTCGGCCTGAACATCGATTCGGTGCAGCGCATCGTCGAACGCTACCGCGACAACTTCCACCGCAACGTCTACTTCGTCACGAAAGCGGGCGCGGTCACGATCACATCTGGCACCGGTCCGCACACTGGAACCCGCATCAGCACGCTGCCCGGCATCAACACGATTGCTGATCGCATTCTCGGTTCACAGGAAGGCCAGTTCGAATACCAGCGGAATGGCGAGAACTATCTGCTCGATACCCGCTTCATTCCCGAGCTCGGCTGGTATGTCTTCGTCGAGCAGCCCGAAGCCGATGCCACCTACGGCCTGTGGTCCTCGCTGGTAACCAACCTTTGGCTCGGCTTTGGCATCACGCTGCTGACCGCCGCGACGATCGCCGCCGCCGTCACCGTATATCACCGCAAGCTCGATGCGATGGCGACGACCGACAAGCTGACCGGTCTCGCCAACCGTCAGGTCTTCGATGCATCGATCAGTCATATGCTGAAGTCGCGCCGCCGCGGCGCGAAGCCGTTCGCGTTGATGCTGTGCGATATCGACCACTTCAAAAACATCAACGACACGCTCGGCCACCTGCGCGGCGATGACGCGATCCGCAGGATCGCCGAAACGACGCGCGCCACCCTGCGCGAGACCGACATTGTGTGCCGCTGGGGCGGCGAGGAGCTGATTGTGCTGGCGCACAACTGCGAGGTCGACGATGGGTGCGATCTAGCCGAGATGCTGCGCGCCGCCATCGCCGCGCAACCTCTGTTCAATCCAGACGACGGCACGCGGGTGACGGTCAGCATCGGCGTCACGGCCCATCAGCCAGGCGACACGGCGGATGACATGCTGGCGCGCGTTGATGCGGCGCTCTATCGGGCGAAGCGAGAGGGCCGCAACCGGGTCCAGGTTGCGCCCGAAATCACAATGCCGGCGCTGGTCGCCGCGGAGTAACTACAAACTGTCATTGCGAGAAGCGAAGCGACGAAGCAATCTCGATCGGTACTGCTTCGTCACTTCGCTTCTCGCAATGACAAATCAGCCTTCAACTATAGCGTTCCTCTGCCCAAGGATCGCCATTGTTATGATATCCGCGCCGCTCCCAGAACCCCCGATGATCGCTGATCGTGAACTGAATCCGCCGCAGCCACTTCGCCGACTTCCAGAAATACAGCCGAGGCATCAGCATCCGCACCGGCCCGCCATGTGCGCGCGTCAGTGGCTTGCCCTCCCACTCGTACACCAGGAACACATCCGGCTGATCGAACTGCTCCAGCCGCACATTCGTCGCGTATCCGTCGAAGCTATGGAACACGACGTGTTTCGCGTCCGGCTTCGGCTGCACGACAGCCAGCAATGCTTGCGCCGACACGCCCTTCCAGTGGTTATCATAGCGCGACCACTGCGTCACGCAGTGGATATCGGACACACTCTCGCTCATCGGCAACGCCATGAACTCATCGAGTGACAGACTGAGCGGGTTCTCCACCGCCCCATCCACATCCAGCCGGAATTTCTGCGGCGTGACATCCGGTTCCGCGCCCAGATCCAGCACCGGCCAGTCGCGTGTCAACCGCTGACCCGGAGGCAGCCGATCCTGCTCCGGATCGCCGACGGTCCCCGTCAGCAGCCGGCCCTCGCGTGCCCACTTCTCCTTCGCCTCGATCAGCTTGTCGTTCGCCACTATCCCCTCGCCCGCATCAGCCGCGCCTTGTCGCGCTGCCAGTCCCGATCGGCGATCGCATGGCGCTTGTCATGCTTCTTTCTGCCTTCCCCAAGCCCCAGCAGCACCTTGGCGCGTCCGCGGTCGTTGAAATGGATTTGCAGCGGCACCAGCGTGACACCCTCGCGAGCCACCGCCCCCGCCAGTGTGCGTATCTGTTTCTGCTTCAGCAGCAGCTTGCGCGGCGCGCGAGGCTCGAAGCGCGACAGCACCCCGCCCTGGTATTCGGGGATGTAGGCGTTGAACAGCCACAGTTCGCCGTCGCGCTCGCCCGCCCATGCTTCGGACAGCGTCGCGCGACCGTGCCGCAACGACTTGACCTCCGGCCCCTTCAGCACAAGGCCGGCTTCCACGGTATCCTTGATCGAGTAATTGAACCGCGCCTTGCGGTTCTGGGCGGCGATCCCGTGCGAGATCAGGCCCTTCTTCGTCTTTGTCTCTGCCATAACGTCATCATATCGCAACGCGGGGCGCCGCGCCCAACCCCCCGCCACGCAGCACGTCCAGCACGACGCGCAGGCCGCGATCCAGCACCTTCTCCCGCCGCAGCACGATCCCAAGCTGGCGCGCGACGGCCGGCCGCAGCGGCCTGACCAACGTGGCCGACGGCGGCACGCCCACAGCCAGGGCCGGCATGATCGAGACGCCGAGCCCACCGCTGACCAGCACCTTGATCGTCTCGATGCTGTCGAGCTGCATGATCGGCGACGGCCTGACGCCGGCACGCCGGAACCACGCATCGATGACGCCCCGCGTGGTGCCGCCCACCTCGTAGAGGATCAGCGGCAGCCTGGCGATTTGTCTCGCCGAGACAGCCGCCGCAGTCGGCAGCACATCGGCCGGCAGTAGCGCGACCAGCGGGTCCGTCACCAGCGGCGTCACCGCGAGCGAGCGGCTTGCCGGGGCCGGCAAGGTGATCAAAGCAATGTCAAGCTCCCCAATCTCCACCCGATGCGCCATCTCGGCGCTGTTGCCCGTGGCGATAACAATCTCCAGGGCCGGCATGCGCTGCTTCACCGCCGCAAGCACGGGCGGCAGCAGGTAGATACAGGCCGTCGCGCCTGTCCCCAGCCGCACCCGTCCAGTCTCGCCGGAGCGATGCGCCGCCGCGGCGACCGCATCGTCGATCGCCGTCTGAGCCCGCCGTGCCGGTTCAAGCAGCGCCACGCCTGCGGCAGTCGGCTGCACCTTGCCCGCCGCGCG
Source organism: uncultured Alphaproteobacteria bacterium (assembly GCA_963733475.1). GTDB lineage: Bacteria > Pseudomonadota > Alphaproteobacteria > Acetobacterales > Acetobacteraceae > JAMXLO01. Next base: position 39,952 of record CAVTEC010000053.1, read on the forward strand.
CTCCAGCAGCCGCACGCGCAGCACCCGCTCCAACTCTCGCAACTGCTGGCTTGCCGCAGGCTGTGTCAGGTTCAGCGACCGTGCGGCCGTCGAGATGCTGCCCGCCTCGACAACCGCGAGAAACGTCCGGAGCTGACGGATGGTCGGTTGGGCCATAAGAGAAGATTATCCTAATGCCGCGTATTCAAAGATTTTCCTTCTGCCCTAACGTGGTCAAGCGCAAGCTGAAGCCAACACCCGCACCCACCACTCGTCATTCCCGCGAATGCGGGAACCCAAGGGGACAAGACCGGTGTGGGTGCCCGTGACGAACTGAAATGTAACCGCTCCCAGTGAAAGGAGCACCGTGATCCCGCGTCGCCGCCTCGCAGTCGTTCTCGGCCTGAACCAGACGATGACCTGGGGCATGACGTTCTACCTACCCGCCGTCATTGCCGCACCAGTGGCGAAGAGCCTGGGCGCATCGTCATTTGCCTTGCTGGGCGCATTCACCTGGGCGCTGCTGGTGACCGGCATGCTCGCGCCGCGTGTCGGCCGTTGGATCGATAGCGCGGGCGGACGCACCCCCCTCGCATTGAGCATCGCAGTGACAGCCGCCGGTCAGGTGATGCTGGCCACCGCGCCAAGCCTGATCCTGTGGTACGTCGGCTGGACAGTGATTGGTGCCGGCATGGCGTGCGGCCTGTACGATGCAGCCTTCGCCACCGCCGGCGTCTTGCTCGGCAAGGATGCCGGACCAGCAATCACCGGCATCACCTTGTTCGCTGGCTTTGCCAGCACCGTGTTCTGGTCCCTCGGCGCGGCGCTGATCGGCGCGCTCGGCTGGCGTGGCCTCCTGCTGTTGTACGCGGCGCTCCAGATCGCAGTGAACTTGCCGATGGTGCTTCTCTTACTGCCCCGCAAGATGCCCACACCGATCGAGATCCCGCACGACGAAAGCAAGAACGAGGCAGCACAGCCGCGCCCCCTGGTGGCCACCTGCCTCGCAAGCTTCTTCACCATACGATGGTTCATCACATCAATGATCGCGGTGAACGTACTGCACCTGCTGCAAGGCATCGGCCTGACCGTTGGCGAGGCAGTGCTCGTTGCCGCCTTGATCGGCCCCGGTCAGGTCGCCGGCCGCATCCTGGAATGGAGCATCGGCGATCGCTTCGGTCTGCTGTTGCGCGCGCGACTGGGTGCGATGCTGTTTCCCATCGGCACGCTCATCCTGCTCGTCGGCGGTCCTATAGCGGCCGTGTTGTTTGCCGTGTTCTACGGCATGAGCAACGGCATCCTCACCATCAATCGAGGCACGTTGCCGCTCGCGCTCCTTGGTTCGCGCGGTTATGCGACATTGCTCGGTTGGCTCGCAGTCCCCGTCCTGTTGGCACAGGCAATATCGCCAACAGTCACTGCCCCTCTGGTCACATCACTGCCAGCATTGCATGTGTTGTTGCTCGCGGCGGGAGCGGCAGCGCTGGCAGCGCTATTGCTGCTGCCGTTGCGCCTGCCACGCGAGCAGGAATTCAGCGGCCGATAGCATCAGGAATATCAGACAGATCCGGTCCAGCGGATCGAACGCATCAAGACCGAGCCATTCGAACGCATACCCCGAGTATTCCCACAGCAGCACTGTCAGCACGATCAGACCGCCCGCCGTGGTCATTGACCGCCACCTCATGGTTCGCGCGCCGCGGTGATATCAGTGCGAAAGATCAGCAGATCGGCAATCCGATCAACCATGCCATCCATGCGTTGCAGGATCGCGACATGGTCGCGCAGCGCATCTGGGACCGCATGTCCATCCGGCCCTGCCAGCAACAGGAACTCCCTACCCTGAACTGGCGCCGTGGTGACCAGCACCGGCGGCACACCATTGATCAGGCAAATATTGGCGCATGCCTTGTGTGCCAGCCCGCTGCCTGGTCGCATGACACCGGAATAACATTTGCCATCGCAAATCTCGCCAGTGAGTCGCCAGCGACCCAGCGATTGAACAACCGGCGGCTCAGCAATGCCATCGGCCGTATGCATGCCCCACACAAGGAGCATCTCGATCGAGCCACGCTGCACCGAGAAACCGTCGACCGTGACATGCTTGCCATCCAGCGACGTAGCCTGCGCCTGAACACCGAACTTGCCGCCGCCGACCAACAGCATCGCATGACCGTCCGCGACCAGGATCGGATACGGCTCCGCCACCAGCACGCCCGTCACCGTGCGGTTTCCAACGAAGTGACCGCCGCCCGGATCATCCACACTGCTGCCAAGCACAAAGCCAGCGCATGCCAGTGCGATGACGAATAGCACCGCGATCGACGCCAGCCATGCGACCGACCCACGCGCGCTTCGCCAGGACCAGCCAATGAAGAAGCGGTCCGGGGTCATGCCACGCTCACCGGTTCGACGCGGGTACCAGGTGCGTTGGGGCGCGGATCGAGCAGCACCTGGCCGTCCTCGATCCGCAGATTGTAGGTCGCCAATCTCTCGCTGAACGGAGGAGGCGCACAGCCGTCTTCGGGACGATACTGATAACCGTGCCACGGGCAGGTGATGCAGCCGTCCACAATACGGCCCTCACCCAACGGCCCATTCTGATGCGCGCAGAGATTGCTCACCGCGGACAGACGGCCGTTGTGACGGAAGATCGCGATCGGCTCGCCATCGGCGACGTGCACAACAATGGCCCGGCCTTCGTCAATGACGCCAGGAGGCCCCGCCACAACCCATGGGGACGCGTTGTGTGGCAATGCGACAGTGCGATCCCGGGCACGCTCACGTCGCGCGGCCAGCAGATGCAGTGTGATGACGGTGACAACCGCCATGGCCACCACAACGGCAAGCAGGGGATTACGCGCATCCTGCAATGCGCCAAACGCAGCATGCAGCACGACCAGCGTATACGCGGCGTACACTGCCATGTGCAGCGCCTTCCACACCGCCGGACCAAGAAATGCCAGCCAAAAATCATGGCTGGTGGCGGCCAGCAGCAGAAGGACCAGCAGCGCACCGACACCGAACAACTCAAACGGAAAGCCGTGCAAACGATCGAAGCTGGTATTCGCCGTCAGCAATGCCACGAAAGGATCAGTCGGACTGGCAGTGAAGTACCAGTCGAACGCCACATACGCGTGCGTCAGTGCGACGCCACAGATCAACACACCGAAGTGGCGGCGATTGTAGAGCAGCGGCAGGAAGCGCGGGTCCAGACGCGCCAGCGGCCCGATACACAAAACCATGGACAGCAACAGGAATGCGCACGTGCCAAATGCGTCGATCCTGATCGTCCAGTCATCCAGCGGCGCGGTGACATGCTGGAAGCGTGGGCTGACGTACAGAAACACCACCGCATAAAGCACGATCGCGCCAAGCAGCACCGCGTCGTAGGCGATCTTGGTTGGATTCCAGCCAACCGGCTTATAGCGGGCGCTCATCGCGGTGGGGCGAGCTGTATGGCCGGCGCCTCGAGCGGACCGTTGCGGCGAACCGTCATCGCCACAATCAGGATAAGCGGCAGAACCACCGCAAGCGCAATCCAGACAGCGCGGTGCGCGGTTCGATGGCGCCGCCGCATCAGCGAGCGCGCTCCAGCACAACCCAGCGCAGCGCCACCAGCGGCCACAGCAGGACGATGCCGGGGATCAACAAGGGCCGGAACGCATAGGCCCCATTGGCCGACGGATCCACACGGTCGATCCCCCACACCAGGAACGCAGCCGCCACCACCGCGCCGAGCGCGAGATAGACCTCGGCCGCATCGATGATGATCGCCGCCATGTCACCCGATCGTGAGGCAGTCAGATGCGCCCTGCAAGACCCGCAACAATCACCGCCAGCCGATCGCCGAAGCCGCGCTGGAGCCGAGCGTAGGGCAAGCGGCGGAGATCGCGTCGGGCCAGCACAGCCGGCAGCGCTGCCGCAATCGCGATGCGAGGAACCCGTGGCGAACCGGACAGCCAGCCGATGGCAACAGCGCCAAGCTGCCGCACCACGGCCGGCACATTTGGCCGCGCTATCACCGCCTCGGGCGATAGCCCGTGCTCGGCCAATATGTCCCTGGGCAACAGGCAGCGACCCTGCCGCGCCAGAATGGGGACGCTGCGCAGCACACCCGCAGCGCCATAGGCCGCGCCACGCGCCCGCACAATTTCGGGATCGTCCGCACCCAACAGCCGCGCGGCAGCGACAGCAAGTCCCCCCGCACTGCCCATCAAATAGTCGCGCCAATCATCAAGCGTTTCGATGGCCGGTTCCGCTTCCGCCTCGCGCGCGTCGATCAGCGCCAACAGATCGCCAGCCTGCAATTCACCGCTATCGATCGCAGCGGCCAGCGGTTCGGCGACCTCGTGCCGCCGGCGCGCACCTTCCACCACTTCGCGCCACCATTGCAGCCGGATCAGCGCCAGCGGCGGCTCCGATACCACCTCGCGCGCCCGCGCGATCTCGTGGTTGAACGCGTATAGCGTCAGCAAGGCGTCACGCTTTTGTGGCGGGGCAAATAGCGCGGTGAGAAAGCGATCCGGATCATGCCGCCGGACAAAAGCGGCAATCGCCTCATTCATGCGGCCAGACCGGGCCAGCTTGACGGGTCCCGGCACGGGTCATAGCTAAAGGCGGCTCCCGTCGAACGGTATCGCTTCACTGCAACCAGCGGAGGACGCTTCATGGCTTTCGAACTTCCCTCACTCCCCTATTCCACGTCCGCGCTCGCGGCAAAAGAGATGTGCCAGGAAACCCTGGAGCTGCATCACGGCAAGCATCACCAGGCCTATGTGACGGCGCTGAACGGCTTCGTCGAGAAGGACCCTTCGCTGCAAGGCAAGTCGCTCGACCAGATTGTCACAATGACGCATGGCAGCGCTGACAAGGCGCCGGTGTTCAACAATGCCGGCCAGCATTGGAACCACATCATCTTCTGGCAGTGCATGAGCCCGAACGGCGGCAAGCTTCCCGGCACGCTGGAGAAGAAGATCACCGAGGACCTCGGCGGCGTCACGCAGTTCAAGGACGCCTTCAAGGCGGCCGGCGCCACCCAGTTCGGCTCCGGCTGGGCGTGGCTGGTCATCGGCAAGGACGGCAAGCTGAAGGTGACCAAGACGCCGAACGGCTCCAATCCGCTGGCGACCGGCGAGGGCAAGGTGCTGCTCGGCTGCGACGTGTGGGAGCACAGCTACTACCTGGACTTCCGCAATCGCCGTCCCGACTACCTACAGAACTGGCTGGATAAGCTGGCGAACTACGAGCACGCCGAAGCGCAGTTGAAGTCCGCCTGATACCACTATTCGCTGACCGCGACCCATTCGCTCTAGGCGTCATGGCCGGCCCATATCCCCGGGCTTGTCCCGGGGACATGGGCTACCATAACGGATGATGATTTCGACGCCGTCGTCCTTACGCTAGACTGTCATTGCGAGGAGCGAAGCGACGAAGCAATCTCGGACGAATTGGGCGATCTCGCCGGGATTGCTTCGTCGCTTCGCTCCTCGCAATGACATGGCGTCGGGGTGACTTCGCGCTCTTCCGATCGCGGGTGCTAGCGCGTATCGAGGGCGCGCCCGCAGTGCCAGCTATGCCGCCCTGATCCCGGCGGCGAAGGTCTGCACCTCGCCGGTCAACTCTCTCGCCTGCCCCGACAATTCGGACGCCGCCCCAAGCACCTGCGCAGCCGCGGCCCCTGTCTCGCCAGCCGCAACGTTGACCCCTTCGATGTTCGCCGTGACGTCCTGAATTCCGGCTGCGGTCTGCTGCACGTTGCGGGTGATCTCGGCCGTCGCCGCTCCCTGCTCCTCCACCGCCGAGGCAATCGCGGTGGCAATAGCACTGACTTCACCGATGATGCGCGTGATCCCCTGGATGGCGTCCACCGCCTCCTGGGTGGCAGCCTGCATCTGGCCGATCTGCGTGCTGATATCCTCGGTCGCCCGTGCCGTCTGGTTGGCAAGCCCCTTCACCTCGGAGGCAACCACGGCGAAGCCCTTGCCCGCATCGCCGGCGCGCGCCGCCTCGATGGTCGCGTTCAACGCCAGTAAATTGGTCTGACCGGCAATGTTCCTGATCAGACCAACGATCTCGCCGATCTTTTGCGCGCCGCTGGCCAGGGCCTGCACCACGGCGTCAGTGCGCACGGCCTCATCCACCGCCTGTTGGGCAACCGAGGCTGACTTTTGCACCTGGCGGCTGATCTCGTTGATCGACGAACTCAGTTCCTCGCCCGCCGAGCTTGCCGTATGCACACGGGCGCCGAGTTCCTTCCACCACCGCGACCACGGCACCGATCCGCTGACCGGTCTGCCCTGCGATCCCAGTCATCGACTGCGCGGTCGTCTGCAATCCCTCCGCAGCAGACGACAGAACGCCAACAAGCTGCGTCACCTTCGCCTCGAAGGCCCGGACCAGCATTTCAACATGCGCGGTGCGCTGATCCTTCACTGCGTGCTCGGCCTCTTGTTCGGCAACCAGCCTGTCGGTCTTGGACATGTTCGTCTTGAACACCTGGACCGCCCTGGCCATCTCGCCTATCTCGTCGCGTCGTTGCTGTTCGGGGACCACAACCTCGGTGTGGCCGCCGGCGAGTTGCTTCATGATGCCCGTCATCCGCACGATCGGACGCGCAACGAGTTCGTTGATCAGCAGGCCAAGCAGCGGAACAATCAGCAGAACCGCCACCACCGCCGCGACGATTGCCGAGGTGCGGAAGCTCGCCAGCGGTTGCAGCACGGCCTGCCGGTCCAGCGCGATGCCGACATACCATTTTGCTCCTGGCAGCCCGGCGATGGGAAACAGGCCGAAGATGGTGCTGGCGTCGCCACCCATCACTGCGCTGCCGTTCAGTTGCACTGCCGCGGCCGGAAGCGCTTCGGCCAGACCGTGCAGGATCCTGGCCTTGTCGGGATGCACCAGAACCCGGCCGTTCTCCTCGACCAGGAAGGCATAGCCTTTACCCCCCATGTCGAGCCCTGCCAGCATCGACGCGATCGTTCCCAGATCCAGATCGGCCCCGGCCACCCCCGCGAAGCTACCGTGGCTCGTCACCGGCGCGGCCGCGGTGATGATCAGTCCGCCTCCCGCCGCGTCAGCGTAGGGCTCGGTCAGAGCCACGCCGTGCATCGCACCGGCGAGCTTGTACCAAGGACGCGTGCGGGGATCGAAGTCCGCCGGCAATTGTTCGGCCGGCCAGATGGTGAAATGCCCGGCCTCATCGCCGAAATAGGTTGCCTTGAACGTGGCCGCGAGCGTGGGTTGCTCCAGCAGCCGTTTCTCCTCCGTCGCGTCCGTGTCACGCAGGTTGTCCGCCAGGTTCTGGATAACCACCAGCCGCCCGCTCAGCCACTTGCCGATGCCGTCCGCGCTGGCCTGGCCGACCGCCCGCAGTTGAGCGCTGACCTGCCGCTGGACGCTGCCGCTCTGTTGCTCGTAGCTCCAGAATGCGAAACAGCCGATGGCGCCTACGACCAGCACGGACGCGGCGAGGAGAATTCGATAAAGGAACCTCCCCACAGTCGGATCCGCGGCCATGCGGGAACGGCGAGCAGCAAGGTCTGCCATGGTGGGTCTCTCCGGTGCCGAACCCGGAATTGTATTGAGTCGCGGTTAACGAAATGCGTGCAAAGGTGAGCCCCTCGTCTCGGTCGCACATAACGCACAGGCGCCGCAGGTGTGCCAAGGTGCGTCCGCGGCGCCGAGGCGTCATGGCCGGCCCATGTCCCCGGGTTGTCCCAGGGACATCGGCTATCATAACGTCGGAATGCATTCCTGCGCCGTCCAAATCATGGTCATAGCCGGGCGCCCCCGCAGTGTCAGCTACGCCGCCCTGCCACAGCCCCGTGCGTATCTTACCGTTCAGAGTTCGACTCGGATCGTGGTCGCAACACGTGCTGGCCTGAATTGATTGATGATATTGGCTGACGGGGGAGTATCAGGCGGCCGCCAGACGGCGCGACATCAGCTTGACGCTGGCGATGTAGAGCCAGGTCACCGCGCTCTCGATGGTGGCCTCGAAATCCTTGGCCAGACGACGATTGCGGTTGAGCCAGGCCAGCGTGCGTTCGACCACCCAACGCCGGGGCAGCAGGATAAAGCCCTTGGCGGTGTCGGATCGCTTGACGATCTCGATCGTCCATGTACCGAGCGCTTCAAGCGCACCCTTCAGCTTGTCACCGGCGTAGGCGGCATCAGCGAACACGTGGCGCAGCCAGGGAAACGCGCTGCGCACGCTGTCCAACAACGGTGGCGCACCATCACGATCCTGCACGTCCCCCGGGTGCACGATCGCGCCGACCAGCAGGCCGATCGTGTCGGTGAGGATATGCCGCTTGCGGCCTTTGACCATTTTCTCCGCCGCGTAACCGCGCGGACCGCCGGCCTCGGTTGTCTTGACGGATTGGCTGTCGATGACCCCGGCGGTCGGACTTGCCTCGCGGCCGGCGGCTTCGCGCACATCCATCAGCAGCGCCTGATTGATGATCTGCCATCTTCCGTCATCGCGCCAGGCGTAGAAGTAGCGTTGCACCGTGGTGAACGGCGGGAAGTCCTTGGGCAACATGCGCCATTGGCAGCCAGACTGGGCAATGAAGAAGATGGCATTGACGATGTCCCGCAAGCAGGCCTTGCGGGTTCGACCGCGGCTTGCGGGCGGCGGCAAATGCGGCTCGATCAGAAGCCACTCCTGGTCGGTGGTATCGCTTGCGTAGCGCAGCCCGTCGCGCTGATACTTGCGTCGCGTGATTTCAGTCCAGGCCATCGGTGTGTCCTTCGTGTCTTCGCAACCACGAGAGAATCGTAGCCGCTGGGATCACGCAACTGCTTTTTTGTTCGGCCGATCACGGTCATCGGGGACGACAGGCTCCGTCGGAATAACCCGTTGAAATGACTCCAATCTTCATTCCGATACAGTTCCGGGTCAGCCTCTTAGATCACATCACGCGCTTGATCAGGCGAAGCACGATTAGAAGAACCACGGCACCAACAACGGCGACGATGATGGAGCTAATCAAGCCACCGCCGATGCTGATCCCCAATACGCCAGCCAGCCAGCCGCCGATGAATGCACCGACGATACCGACGATGATATCGACAATCAGACCGAAGCCAGCGCCTTCCACGATTTTGCCAGCCAGCCAGCCGGCTATTACGCCGATTATGAGCCATGCAATGATACCGTGTTCCATTGGGCTTCCCCCTTGTGTTCTTGATTCGGCTACTCGCTGTTATACACTAAGATGGACGACGAAAGGGAACCCGAATTCAGGTCGAGTCGCTGGATTCCCTTGAGAAGCCGCCGCATATGCAGCGGCAGAACAGCAGGACCTGCCCTGGTTCGTCTGCCTGTCGCAGAAAGGCGCTTTATGGTTAGTGGCTGCCGTCAAGAATTGGCCCTGCTCAGTCGAGGAACGTGATCTGCCCTATATAGGCAGGCAAGTCAGCCCGGAACTGAGCGGCATATTTCTGTGGAAAGAGCACCCGATGGACATCGGCCAAAGCAAAGTCTACGTTATTTGCAATCCGCCATTCCCTTTCCATGTAGTAGTTGTTCTCATCGTCAACGAGGCGCTTGGCATCAAAGCATTTTATGTAGGTAAACACGTAGTTTATAAGAAAGTCTGTGCACATCCTGACGGATTTTGCCGCCTGCTGATTCCCCTTAATCTCGGATTCTAGGGACGTGATTTGTGCATCAGTCAGACCGAACAACACGCTCAATCTGCTCTTGCAATCAGTGATTGGTAGCCCTTTGAAGTATCTTTCCGGTTCACGGCATATAACCGCATCCAAGGCGGCTAGCAGGTCAGTTATGACCCGCACCAATGTGTCAAAATACAGTGCTCTATCGGCTATCCCCTTCGCAACGGCTGCTTTTATCCTGTCCATATATTCTGGTACGGCAAATAGCTCTCTTGTCGGAACTGGACTTCTCGTTCGCAACGTAGAATACCGGGCATGCCCCTTTGTCGATCAAAAATTCCTTTTTGAAGGCTAGTCCGAATTTACTATATTTCCGGGTATGTATTTCGAGGTCGCCTTCGGGTATGTCGCAGAAGCAAACTACCTGATATCTGATTGCCTCGTCGGTGCTAATCGGTCGGGAAAGGTCAAGCCCGACTTGTCGAGAGACGGAAGGGTCATGATTTGGCCCATGGGTCATCCAGCCTGTCTTCAGAATCTTATTTACAAGAATGTCATACTGGTCCTGCTCCGTCAGGCCTCTGCCTACAAAGTGCGATAACTCATGCGATACATACCGCTGATTGCTGGTCAATTTGGTATCCTCACGCACACAAACTCACAGATGCCAACCTCGAAATCGTCGCGTGATGGACGTTGAAGCTGCGCGCGATCTCGCGCACCGGTGCGCCAGCGCCGTGGCGCTTGAGCGCCTCCCGCTTCTGGTGCGGTGTCAACTTCGGCTTGCGCATGAGTTCGTCCAGCAGCTTGTTGACCATCCGGCAGGACTTATACGTCACGGGCGCGTAATGCTTCAACTGCGCTATTATTCAGTCTCTCACTCCCTCGCATCCGGCCCGAGCAACGCCACCCTTCGCGGCCTGACACGCTGATTGAGCACCGGCCCTGTCACCAGCCATGCCGCCGCCACGCGCCCACGGCAGCCGCGCGCACACCGCATCAGACGCAGCACGTCCCCTACCGTCATGCCGGTGCCGTAGCATGCTGCCAGCGCCGGGACGGAATAGGAACGCTCGCCCTGGCAACCAGGTGAGCGGCAATCAACCGCCAGCGCGAAGCCGGTCAGCTCAGCCAGTGGGCTGGCCAGGATCGCGGTTCGCCGGCCGCGCGGGGAGGCGTTGGCGGCTGCCATGATGTGAGAACGTAAAGGGAACAATGATCCACGTCGAGTTGAGTCATTGGATGCCCTTGCATCGCTCTGTCTGGAAGCGTACCGTCACCCTCATCGTCGGCCACCGGTCTGAGCCAGGACGTCGGCGACTGGGAGACAATGCGCTCCTCCTGTCCATCCGGGGTGGGGGACAGTCATGCCAAACTATCAAATCGAGTTTGTCGGTGGCGGCGCGCTGGGACGGCCGCCAATAGATGCCATCTGTGTCGGTGATCAGCAGGCGTTGGACTGGGCCGCTGGCCTTCTGGCGCACCATCTTGGTGCCGAGGTTTCCAATGATGGAAGGCACGTCGGATGGGTGACCACTGCCGATAATCGGGCTGGCGTCAGCGTGGTCCTGGCTCGCAGCTAGGGAGGATCAACTCCTTCAGCCTAGAAGCCGCCGTATATACAGCGGCAGAGCAGTAGGACCTCCACTGGTGGTGCCGGCATCGATGTGACCGCTGCACGAGGAACCTCGATTAACTCAACAATTCCAAGCAAAACGGCTCGGCTGTCATGTGGCAGGCCAGGTTCTGGATGACCACCAGCCGCCCGCTCAGCCACTTGCCGATTCCGTCCGCCGTCGAGGCCGGCGGCGTTACCTATCCACAGGATAGTCGCGGGGTCACTGTTCACCAGCATGCCGATGGCGTCGGTTATGAGGTGGAATTCGAGCGCCCCCGCTTTCGGGTCATTACGCTGACTGCCGGCGATATCCGCCCCGAACGTGGATGATTGGCGCGTCGATCCGCCAAAGCTCCGCAATTACATTTACCAGTGCGGATTCCCGACACCCGACGGGCGCGATCCCTGTATCCTGACCGTTTGGCTACACCGCGCAGGCGACTTTTGGTTCGTGACGGCGCGTCCGTTCCCGTGACTGATCTCCCCTACGACGCCTTATCCTTCACCGGCCTGCTGTCATTCGCCGCCGTCGGCTTCACCACGCTGGTGATCGTCTCGCGCAGCACCGTCACGCGGATATTGGGAGCGATCTCCACCTCGATCTCGTTCGAGGCGACCTGCTTGCCGTCCTTGTCCTGCACCATCGGCACACGCTGCACCGTTCCGATGATGCCGCCGCCGGTCACCACCCGATCGCCGCGCTTCAATTGCGAGAGCATGCTGCGCGTCTCCTTCTGCTTCTGCTGCTGCGGCCGGATCAGCAGGAAGTAGAAGACGACGAAGATCAGCACCAGCGGCAGGAACTGTGTCGCGCTGCCGAACATGCTGGTAATGCCGGCCAAGTCCTGCGCATAGGCGGGGGAAATAAGCATCTGGGTGTCCCGGGTTGCCTGGATTGGGCCGGGACCATAGTTTGCGCCCCCTTCCCGTCAAGCTCTTCGGACCTTTGTCAAATGGACCAGCGCCTGCTCGACCTCGCTACCCGCATCGCTGAGGCGCTGGAACGCCTGGCCCCGCCCCCGCCCGACGCCGTGGACCTGAAGGCGGCCGACGCCTTCGTCTGGCATCCGTCCCCGCCCCATCTCGCGCCGGTCGCGAAGGTCTCGCGGGTGGATATCGCGCTGCTGCAAGGCGTGGAGCGCCAGAAGCAGATCCTGCTGGAGAACACGCTGCGCTTCGCCCGCGGCTTGCCAGCCAACAACGCCATGCTGTGGGGCGCCCGCGGCATGGGGAAGTCATCGCTGGTCAAGGCCGTGCACGCAGTCGCGAACCAAGACGATCCGGGCTACCTCGCCCTGGTCGAAATCCATCGCGAGGACGTGCGCTCCCTGCCCGAACTCCTGAATGTGCTGCGCGGCCAGCCGCGGCGCTGTCTGATCCTGTGCGACGATCTGTCGTTCGAGCGCGAGGATTCCGACTACAAGGCGCTGAAGTCGGTGCTGGAAGGCGGCATCGAGGGCCGTCCCGAAAACGTGTTGTTCTACGCCACATCCAACCGCCGGCACCTGATGCCGCGCGACATGATCGAGAACGAAAGGCAGACCTCGATCAATCCCACCGAAGCAACCGAGGAAAAGGTGTCCTTGTCGGATCGCTTCGGACTCTGGCTCGGCTTCCACAACTGCGATCAGGACACGTTCTTCGCCATGGTCGATGGCTATGCCGCGTCCATGCAACTGCCGATCGGTATCGACGAATTGCATGCACAAGCCGTCGAATGGTCGATGACGCGCGGTTCGCGCTCAGGGCGCGTGGCGTGGCAGTTCATCCAGGACCTGACCGGCAGGCTGGGCGGGCCGCGCGAGTAGGCTGCATACTCACTCCATCTGCCCGCCCGGAGGAAACCAATGGTCCAAGCAACGATCGTAGGGAGCCTGCCCAAACCTGGATGGCTGGCAGCGCCAGGCGAAATGTTCCCTCCATGGCGCCTCGACGGCCCGCTGCTCGAGGAAGGCAAGGAAGACGCCGTGCGCGTCTGGATCGCGGCGCAGGAGCAAGCTGGTCTCCACGTCCTAACCGATGGGGAACAGCGCAGGCGCCATTACATCTGGGGCTTCTTCCAGGGGCTCGACGGGATCGACACGGTCAATCTCGGCATGCGGGCGCAGCGCGGCCAGCGCTACCACAAGGAGATTGCCGCGGCGCGCCTGATAGGCGGTCCGACCTATCGTGGCCCGATCTTCGTCGATGCATTGCGCGCCACCAAGGCGATGACCCGCCTGCCGGTGAAGGTAACGCTGCCCGGCCCGATGACCATCGTCGACAGCATCGTCGATACCGTCGGCGGCCGCACCGAGGCGCAGCTCGCGATGCACTTTGCCGAGTTGCTGAACACTGAAGCGCGCGCGCTGGCTGATGCAGGCGCCGACGTCATCCAGTTCGATGAACCGTGCTTCAATGTCTATGTCGATAAGGTGAGGGACTGGGGCATCGCCGCGTTGGAGCGGGCGGCGCAGGGTATCACCGCCAAGACGGCGGTCCACATCTGTTATGGCTACGGCACGCCGGACGTGAAGCGTTGGAAGTCTGCCAATACCGATTGGAGCCACTACGAGGCGACTCTGCCTTTGCTGGCCAAATCATCGATCGACCAGGTCTCGGTGGAAACCGCGGCAAGCGGTGTCGATGTCTCAGTGATCGAGGCTCTGCGCGGCAAGGACGTGCTGCTCGGCGTTGTCGATGTTGGCAGCGAGACAGTGGAAACACCCGAGCTCGTGGCCCAGCGTCTGCACGCCGCGCTGCGCTATACCGATCCGGAGCATCTCTATGCCTGCACCGATTGCGGAATGCTGCCGCTGTCCCGCAAGGCCGCTGAAGGCAAGCTGAAATCCTTGGCCGCCGGCGCGGCCCTGGTGAATACGATGAGCTGATACGCGTCGCTGCGCGCCTCGCAATGACAGTTGGACGCAACTCATGCTTCAATCAATTCGGGGCGAAGCAACATGGCCAATGAAGCCACCATTCCGCTGGATGCAACGCCAGCCGATAAACGACAACGACTTCATGCGATCCGGCTGACCGCGACCGCCAGCCTGATCGGCACCACCATCGAGTGGTATGATTTCATCCTCTACACCTCGCTGTCGGGCCTGATCTTCAACAAGATCTTCTTTCCAGCCAACAACCCGACAGTATCGCTGCTGCTCGCCTACGCGACGTTCGCAGTCGGCTTCATTACCCGCCCCATCGGCGGAGCCTTCTTCGGACATTTCGGCGATCGGATCGGCCGCAAGCCGCTGCTTGTCCTGACCCTGACTATGATGGGCGCGGTGACATTCCTGATCGGCCTCGTGCCGAGCTACGCTTCGATTGGCATTGCGTCGCCGCTGATAGTGGTCGTGTTGCGCCTGACCCAGGGCTTCGCCATGGGCGGCGAGTGGGGCGGCGCCGTGCTGATGGCATTCGAATATGCACCGCCCGAGCGCCGCGGCTTCTACGCCTGCTTCCCGCAGATCGGCTTTGCCATCGGCCTGTGCCTCAGCACCGGCGCCATCACTCTCCTATCGTGGCTGCTGTCGGATCAGGCATTCCTCTCCTGGGGCTGGCGCTGCGCCTTCCTCGTCAGCATCGTGCTGCTGGGTGTGGGATTGTTCGTCCGACTGAAGCTGTTCGAGACGCCCGAGTTCGAACGCATCCGCGGCAGCTATCATGTCACCAGGCTGCCCATCGGCGTGGTGGCGCGCGAGTATGGATGGAACGTGGTGCTGGGCTGGCTCGCCCGGATGGGTGAAGGCGGCGTGTTCACAGTCTATACGCTGTATATGTTTTCGTATCTCATCACCATCATGCATCTGCCGCGCACGCTGGTATTGAGTTCGGTCACGGTGGCAGCATTGGCACTGATGTTCACCGTGCCACTGGCATCCGCGTGGTCCGACCGGGTCGGCAGGCGCAAGCTGTTCGGCATCGCCACGGTCGTGAACGGCCTCGCGGCATTCCCGCTGTTATGGATGGTGCAATCCGGCGTTCCCGAACTGGCGGCTCTCGCCATCGTGCTTTCCATCGGCATCTTGTGGGCACCGGTCTATGGACCAGAGGCAGCGCTGTTCTGTGAACTGTTCCCGACGTCAGTCCGCTACACTGGTGTTTCGCTGGTCTACCAGTTCGGCGCGATCATCTTCCTTGCGCCGGTGCCGATCCTCGCGACACTGCTGGTTGCGTGGAACGGCAATCAGCCGTGGTATCTGGCCACCTATCTACTCATCGGCTGCATCGTGAGCGCGATCGCGACCCGGCTGATGCGACGGACCTACATCTGATGCGTCGTGGCACCTGATGCGTCATGGCCGGGCATGTCCCGGCCACCCGTCGCGGCAGTCGGTTGGTAACGGACGTTTACGCCGACTGCAGCACCACTACCGGTATCTCCCGCTCGGTCTTCTTCTGGTAATCCGCATACGGCGGCCAGAACTCCAGTGACTTCTCCCACAGCCGCGCGCGTTCCTCGCCGCTTGCCGTCCGCGCCCGCGCCTTCACCTTCTTCGTCCCCACCTGCACCTCGACCTCCGGATGCGCGAGGATATTGCGGTACCAGCCCGGATGCTCCGGCGCCCCGCCCTTCGAGGCGATCACGAAATACCCCTTCCCCGTCTCCCCATAGAACAGCGGGAAGACGAACTTCTCGCCCGACTTCCGCCCCGTCGTCGTCAGCAGCAGCGAGGGCACCGTGATCTCCGGCCGCCCCGGCTGCGTCATCTTGTACATGTGCCCCTCGGTGCCGCCGCTCGAGAGGTAGCGGTTCGCATGCTCCACCATCCAACCCGGCAGATTGGGAGCAAGCTTCGCCTCGGCCATCTCGGATCTCCTTCTGAACGCCCTGTCACTTAATCACGCCCCCGCGACAGCGAAAGCGCCGGCGCGCCGAAAAGGCGCATTACCAACAATTCATCCATTACCAAACTTCCGCCGCGATGCCGCCGCCAAGCCGACGCGCCGCCTGCCCTTTATGACATCAACGGCAACAACCGAAAGGAAGGAACCGTGCGGAAGACCTTGATCGCTCTCGCGGCCGACCACCGGCCTGATCGGCCTGGGCAGTTTCGGCGCCTCGGCCGCGCCTGTCGTCGCCGCGCAGCCGGCACCGCAGACCACAGCGGTCCAGAAGGCCGACTGGTATTGCGGTCCGCGCTGCGAATATTGGCATCACCGCCGGTGGGAAGAGCGGCATGCATGGCGCTACCACCACCCCTATTACGGCTACAACTACCGCTTACGGTTACTACTACCGCTGATTTCAGCCAGGGCATGGCGCCACTTCGCTGGCCTCCTATTCCGGAGTAGCCTGCGAGGAACCTCTCTCCCCCGAGGAAGCGCCATGCCCTCCCTTCTCTCCCCCGCGCAACTCGCGCAGTTCCACGCCGACGGCTTCATCATCGTCCGCGCCATGTTCGATGCAGCACGAAACCGCCCTGCTCCGCACCGCCATGGAGCAGGACCCCGAAGTCGCCTCCCACCTCCTCGATCGGCTTGACGCCCAGGGCGCCGCCACGCGCATCGCGCTATGGAACCGCGCCGGCGACAGCGTCTACGGCATGGCCGCGCGCTGCGCCCGCATGGTGGACACGATGGAGGCCATCCTCGGCGGCCCGGTCTATCACTTCCAGTCCAAGCTGACCGCGAAGGAGCCGTTCGTCGGCGGCGCCTGGGAATGGCACCAGGACTACGGCTACTGGTACCACAACGGCTGCCTGTTCCCGCACCTCGCGAGCTGCCAGGTCGCGCTCGACCGCTCCACGTCGGCCAACGGCTGCCTGCAGATGGTGCAAGGCTCGCACCATCTCGGCCGCATCGACCACGTTCCCGTCCCGGGCGAGGGCCAGAACGTCGCCGATCCCGCCCGCATGCAGCACATCCGCAACGCCTGAAGATCGTGCCGTGCGAACTGGAACCCGGTGACGCCGTATTCTTCCACAGCCAACACGCTGCATCGGTCCGACCAGAACCGCTCGCCAGATCGCCGCTGGACGCTGATCTGTTGCTACAATCGCATAGACAACGACACCGTGGTCCGTGACCACGATCGCTTTTACGTGCCCCTCGACAAGGTGCCCGACAGCGCGGTGAAGGCCGCGGGCCTGCGCTTCGCGAGCGGCGGCGAGCACTTTACCAGCCGCCCGTTCGTGCCCAAGGTAGCCTGATCAACCAAAAGAGAGACAAACACGTGGCAACGATCCCCAAGACGCTCCAGCCGCATATCAACACCGCCTTCCCCGACTTCGTCTGCCTCGTCGGCACGGTGCAGCCCGACGGCTACGCGCAGATCAGTCCCGCGCGGCAGCACAATGGTGTTCGACGACGAGCACCTGGCGCTTTGGGAGCGTGGCAAAGGCTCCACCACCGCCGCATTGCGCGACGGCACGAAGGTCACGGTCTACTTCCGCAAGCCGCAACTGCGCGCCGACGGCGTCCTGCCCAAAGGCGGCATCGCCCGCTTCTACGGCACCGCCCAGGTCGTGAAGTCCGGCCCACAGTACGACGAGGTCTGGCGCAAACTGGTCCAACCCGAAAAGGACCGCGATCCCGACAAGAAGGGCTTCGCCGTCCTGATCAAGGTCGAGCGCGCCGAAGACCTGGACGGCATGGCGTTAAAGCTGGAGTGACGCATTCCCCTCCCGCGCCTTGCGCGGGAGGGTCAGGGTGAGGGTGCCGCCAGGCTAAACACCCCCCTTAAACCCCATCGCCACCACATAAAGCTCCGAGGACTCCTTCCGGCTCGCCGGCGGCTTGGCATGCCGCACCGACGCGAAATGCCGCTTCAACCGCTCCAGCATCGCCCGCTCCGCGCCCCCCTGGAACACCTTGCGCGACGAACGCGCCGCCCTCCGCCAGCACCTCCAGCGCAAACTCCAGCGCCGCCTCGGCCAGCGCCACGATCCGCAGATGATCGGTCGCCGCATGCCCCGTGGTGTTCGGCGCCATATCCGACAGCACCAGATCAGCCTTCCCCCCGAGCTCCGCCGCCAGCCGCGCCTGCACCGCCTCGTCGGTGAAATCCCCTTGCAGCACCACCGCCCCGCTCACCGGATCCATCGGCAGCAGATCCACCGCCACCACCGACGCCGCGCCCCGCTTCACCGCCACCTGCGTCCACCCGCCAGGCGCCGCCCCCAGATCCACCACCCGCGCGCCAGGCCGGATCAGATGGAACCGCTCATCCAGCTCGATCAGCTTGAACGCCGCGCGCGACCGCCAGCCCTGCTGCCTCGCCGCCGCCACATACGGATCGTTCAACTGCCGGGCCAGCCAGCGCTGCGACGCCCCGCTGCGGCCCTTCGCCGTCCGCACCGCCACCGACAGCCCGCGCGGGGTGCGCGGCGCCTTCGGCCATGCTTCAGCCGCGCCGGCCGCGCCTGCCGGTCGGCGCGCATCATGCGCAGCAGCATGCCCTCGCGCAGCCCGCGGTCGGCCACCACCACGCGAGGCGCCGGCCACATCCGGACCAGCGCGGCAAACACCGCGCAACCCGGCAGCACGAAATCCACCCGGTCCGGCCCGACACAGGGATGTGCCTCCAGCCCAGCCCGCCCCAGCGCGCGCAGACTGGCCAGCGCCTGCATCCGCCGCATCGCCGCTCAGCACGGTGCCATCCACCAGCAGCCGCCGATACCGAGGCAGCCCCAGCGCCACGCCCGCCAGTGTCGTCACCGTGCCGCTGGTGCCGAGCAGCTGCACGCCGCCGTCGCGGATCTCGCGGGCGATGCAATGGACCGCCTCGAAGCTCGCGAGCCGCGCCAGCGACGTCGCTCGACCATCGCCTCGAACCCATCGGGATCGAAACCCACCTGGCCCGAACCGCTCCGACAGCGTCACCACGCCCACCGGCAGCGAGTTATAGCCGATCAGCGCCGGCCGGCCGTCGGCATCCAGCCGCACCCAGGCCAGCTCGGTCGACCCGCCGCCGATATCGAACAGCAGCGCCCGCCGCCCCCAGCCGGCCAGCAGCGGCGCGCAGCTCTCCAGCGCCAGCTCGGCTTCCTCGCGCGAGGAGATGACACCGACATCCAGCCCGGTCTCGCTCTTCACGCGCGCCAGGAACGCGGGGCCGTTGGCTGCCCGCCGGCAAGCCTCGGTCGCGATCGCGCGCAGCCGCCGCACCGGCCGCCGCTCCAGCCGCGCCGCGCAGGCGTGCAGCGCCGCCATCGCCCGCTCCATCGCCACCGCGCTCAGCTCGCCGGTGTGATGCAGCCCTTCACCCAGCCGCACGATCCGGCTGAAACTATCCAGCACGCGGAATCCGTCGCCCGACGGCGTAGCCACCAGCATGCGGCAGTTGTTGGTGCCCAGATCGAGCGCGGCAAACGCCGGCCCCTGAAAGCGCCGCGGTTCACTCGCCCTGAGCACAGCAGGTTCGGACAAAATTTGGTCATCCCGCGGCATGGTCTAAATATTGTCATCCTACCTGCCCGATCGGGCAAGTGTCGTAACAATAGGTTGCCCGAATTTCATCTCGGCATGACCTGCCGGTTATAGGGAGACAGCGAATGGAAGTGCCAATACGCCCGATCCTCGACCGTTATCGGGTCACGTCCGGCAAGAACTTTCGCCTGCAGGATTACGACCCCACCGACACCGCTGGCCACCTGCTGACGCACGAGCAGGCCGACGCCATGGTCGCCCAGGACGTTCATCGCCTCTCGAATCTGCATGATCATCTCTACGCCCAGAACGAATGGTCGCTGCTCTGTGCGTTCCAGGCGATGGATGCCGGCGGCAAGGACAGCACGATCAAGCACGTGATGAGCGGCGTGAACCCGCAAGGCGTGACTGTCACCTCGTTCAAGGTTCCCGGCCCCGAGGAACTGGCGCACGACTTCCTCTGGCGCATCAGCCGCGCGCTGCCCGAGCGCGGCACCGTCGGTATATTCAATCGTAGCCACTACGAGGAGGTGCTGGCGGTCCGCATTCATCCGGAACTGCTCGCGCACCAGCATCTGCCGAAGACGCTCGTCGGCAAGGACGTGTGGGAGCATCGCTTCGAATCGATCCGCGACTTCGAGCGCCACCTGACGCGCCAGGGCACCGTGATCCTGAAGTTCTTCCTGCATGTCTCGAAAGAGGAGCAGAAGCACCGCTTCCTCGACCGCCTGGAGCAGCGCGACAAGCACTGGAAGTTCAGCCCCAGCGACCTCGTCGAGCGCGCGTTCTGGGACGACTACCAGCGCGCCTACCAGGAAGCGATCGCCGCCACCGCCACGCCGCACGCGCCCTGGTTCGTCGTGCCCGCGGATAACAAATGGTTCACCCGGCTGATCGTCGTAGCCGCGATGATCGAGGCGCTGGAAGCGCTCAACCTGAAGCTGCCCGAACTGACAAAGGACCAGCAGACGGCGCTGGGGGCTGCACGGAAGAAGCTGGAGGGGGAGGCTGGCTGACTGGATGGAACCAAGCTCACGACCAAGACCCTTCATACAGGATGTATGGCTGTATGAAGGGGCCGATCTGCATCCTCCGTCCGGGAAGCGCTCAACCTGAAGCTGCCCGAACTGACGAAGGCTCAGCAGACGGCGCTGGAAGCTGCACGGAAGAAGCTGGAGAGCGAGGTGGGCCCACTAGCCGACCTTTCATCCGGCCTGACAATGATAGGGAGGTGTCAGATCGAGCGTCGTCAGAGCGCTTTGGACGGCCTCAAACTGCGATATTGACAGCTTACGCGAGAAAAAGTGCAGGTAACGTGGAAAATTGCTACCCGACAACTGGAGGATGGCATCAAAATCGATCGAGGCATCTACTCGTAGCGATTTGGCAGTGGCCGTGCAAACTCCGATCGGAATGCGGGACGTTAAGGCAGAAACGTCCACCTCCGGGGCATTCCCAACATATACACCCAGCAGAATCCTCTGTCCTTGACGCAAATGGTACCAATGAGAAATCCGGTAGGTTCTGCGGGTCTCTGGTCAAGGACATGTCTGGGATGGCCACCAGAGTTGCTATGTTCCCAATGTGGACAACTGTTGATTCCTGCGACCATCCCACTTCGGAATAAATCAAGAGACTGAAAATCAGAGTAAGTCGAACCGCCATCGCTTCATAACCACCGGTGACCCAACTCAGGTAGTGCAGCAGCACCGAACGCATCTGCGTTTATTTGCGTGCATCTGCGGTTGATAATTCTTCTACCTCGAAATGGCACGACAAGCGACCGCGAGGCACTATTCCTACCCCCTACGCCGTATCGTAATCCGGATGCTGATAGTTGATAACCCGTGACAAATCCTCCGGCGGATCCCCATCCTCCGTCGCAGTCGCCTTCGCACCCGCCAGCACCGTCGTGCACCAATCCAATCGGCTCTCAATCCCCATCACCATCGTCGGCGTCACCGCCGCCGGCTCATCGAGGCTGCCGATCGTGACATCGATCTGCTCCGGCCGCTTGCGATAGCGGAAATGCAGCGGCGTCCCGCAGCGCGAACAGAACCCGCGATCCGCTGCGGACGAACTGGCAAACCACGCCGGCGCCCCACGCGTCCACTCAAGGTCCGTCACATTTGACGCCGCCCACGCGAAGAACGGCCCACCGACCGCCTTCTGGCACATGCGGCAATGACAGATCCCAACGCGCTCTGGCTTGGCAAACAGCACATAGCGCACGGTGCCGCACTGGCAGCCTCCGGTCAGCACCGGCTTGCGTTGTCCGTCCATCGGTCCACCCTTACGCGCGACAACATTGAGGGGAACGGACCATGCGCGCTGTCTGGTACGATCGACAAGGACCGGCCAATGACGTGTTGGTGTGTGGCGAGCTGCCCACTCCAGAGCCTGGCACCTACGAAGTGCGCGTGAAGCTGGAAGCGGCAGGCGTCAACCCATCCGACACCTATCGCCGCCGCGGCCCGACACCAGCCATGGAGTATCCGCGCGTCATCACCAGTAGCGACGGCGCCGGCGTCATCGATCGCGTCGGCCCGATGGTGCCGCAAAACTGGGTCGGCAAACGCGTCTGGCTCTACAACGGCCAGCGCAACGGACGCTGGATGGGCACAGCGGCGGAACACATCGCACTCAACGTCGATCTGGTGACCGAACTCCCGCCCCAAGTATCATTCGCCGAGGGCGCGACGCTCGGCGTCCCCGCCATGACCGCGCATTACTGCGTCTTCGTCGCGGGTCCCGTGCAAGGCCGGACGCTGCTGGTCACCGGCGCGGCTGGCGCCGTCGGTCACTATGCGTTGCAGCTAGCCAAATGGGCCGGCGCGACGGTCATCGCCACAGTCAGTTCCGACGCAAAGGCCGAGCGAGCACGTGCCGGTGGCGCCGACCACGTCATCAACTATCGCACCGAGGATGTCGCCGCCCGTGTCCGCGACATCACCAACAGCGAGGGTGTGCATCACGTCGTCGATGTAGACTTCGGCGGCAATCTCGCGGCAACGCTCCGCTGCGTTCGCGCCAATGGCAGCATCGCGATCTACGCCTCGAACGGCGATCGCACGCCCAAGCTTCCTGTTGGCGAGCTGATGCAGCGTAACGTCACCCTCTATCCTATGTCCCTTCCCGGCACACCGCACGCGGCGCGCAAACGGGCCCAGAGCGACATCGCGCAATGGATCGCCACCGGCTCACGCATGTTGTCAGTCGCAGCGCGCTTTCCCCTCAACGAAGCCGCCGCCGCCCACGAAGCAGTAGAGCGCGGAGACAAAGTGGGCACCGTCGTCATCGAATGTGGGAAATAGCACCTCACTCACGTTCCAACCTCCCCATTCGCCTTCTCCCGATCGCCAACTCCGTGACGACGCCATGCAGCGTGCGCAGCTCCTGCTCCGTAATCTCCCCGCGCTCAAAGAAATGCCGGATATTCCGCACCATCCCCGGCCGCTTCGGCAGATTGCGCAGGAACCCGCACGCATCGAGCTGATCCACCAGATGCGTCAGAAAATTCTCCAGCTCCGCCTTCGTCGCCACTCGCGTTTCATTCGTCATCAGCTCGCGAGGCGGCGTCGCATCGCCGGCGGTCCACCACTCATACGCCATCACCATGACGGCCTGTGCGAGATTCAACGACATGAACGCCGGATTAAGCGGATACCGCACCAGCGCATCGGCACAAGCCATATCATCATTGTCCAATCCCGCGCGTTCCGGCCCAAACAACAGCCCGGCGCGTAGCCCGCGTCCGCAGATCTCGCGCAGCTCAACTGCCGCACCACGCGCAGTCAGCACCGGCTTGATGATATGCCGCGGCCGAGGACACGTCGCGAACACATGATGCACATCGGCCACCGCCTCCTGCACTGACGCGAACACCGTCGCCGCATCCAGAATGCGATCAGCGCCAGAAGAATTGCGCCACGCCTTCTCCTGTGGCCAACCATCCCGTGGTGCGACCAGACGCAAATGGAACAGCCCACCGTTCGCCATCGCCCGCGCACACGCACCGATATTGTCCGCAAGCTGCGGCCGCACCAGCACAACGACCGGCGAATTGCCGATCGGCGCAATCTCCGCCCCACCCTCCCGACCTGTCATCGCAAGTACAGTCCACCTCCCCCGCTTCGCGGGGGAGGTCGGCGCGAAGCGCCGGGTGAGGGTCTCTCCACCGCACGCAAGCTCACTTCTCTTCCTTCTCCCTCCTTAATTGACCCTGCGCCACGTCGTCCCTTGGGGCCCATCCTCAAACGCAATCCCCTTGGCAGCCCACTCCGCCCTGATCGCATCCGCCCGCGCGAAATCACGCGCCCTGCGCGCCGCCAACCGCTCCGCAATCGCCGCCTCGACAGCCGCCCCGTCGGCATCACCACCGCGGAACCACGCACCCGCATCCTGCTCCAGCAATCCAATCGCCATCCCAGCCGCACGCAACCCGCACGCCGCATCAAAATCGCCAGCCAGTGCGCGATCCGCCAGCGCATGCATCGCCGACAACGCCAAAGGCGTATTCAGATCATCGCACAGCGCCTCCATGACAGCCGCCGGTACATCCACTGCCGCGATATCCGGGTACCTCTCCAGCGCCCGATAGAACCGGTCCAGCTCGCGCCTAGCCTCCGCCAACGCCGCCTCGGAAAAATCCGCCACCGAGCGATAGTGCGTCCGGATCAACGCCAGCCGTATCGCCTCGGCCGGTGCCATCGCGAGCACCTCTCGCACCGTGTAGAAATTCCCCAGGCTCTTCGACATCTTCTCGTCATTCACCTGCAGCATCCCGCTATGCACCCAATAGCGGGCGAAATGGCTGCCAGGAAACGCGCAGACACTTTGCGCCAGTTCATTCTCATGATGCGGAAAAATCAGGTCACTGCCGCCACCATGGATATCGAAAGTCTCCCCAAGATACTCCCACGACATCGCGCTGCACTCGATATGCCACCCGGGCCGGCCACGCCCCCACGGACTATCCCAACCAGGCAGATCCGGCGGCGACGGCTTCCACAGCACGAAATCACCCGCATCGCGCTTGTAGGGAGCAACATCGATCCGCGCCCCAGCCAGCAACTCGTCCGGCGCGCGTCCGGACAGCCGTCCATACGCATCGAAGCTAGGCACCGAGAACAGCACATGCCCATCCGCCGCATAAGCATGCCCCGACGCAATCAGCCGCTCGATGATCTCGATCATCTGCACGATGTGCTGCGTCGCGCGAGGCTCCTGGTCCGGCGGCAGCACGCCAAGGCTCGCCATATCCGCATGAAAATCCGCCGAGGTCCGCGCGGTAATCGACCCGATCGGCTCGCCGCTCTCTTTCGACCGTGCGTTGATCTTGTCATCCACGTCGGTGATGTTGCGCACGTAGCTCACGCGCGGATACAGCAGCCGCAGCACGCGTGTCAGCACGTCGAACACCACCATCGTGCGCGCATTGCCGATATGCGCCAGGTCGTACACCGTCGGACCGCACACGTACATCCGCACATGCTGATGATCGAGCGGCTCGAACCGCTCCTTGCGGCGGCTCAGGCTGTTGTGCAGAAAGAGCGTGTGCATGGAACCTTTCTCCAAGAATCAGGCGTTCTCGACGAAACCGGCCGGTAAATCAACGCGTCGCTTCCTGACAGTGTTCGGTCCGGGGCTGATCGTGATGCTCGCCGACAGTGATGTTGGGTCCGTGATCACCGCCGGCCAGTCGGGCGTGCAATGGGGCTATCGGCTGCTCGGCCTGCAAATCCTGCTGATGCCGGTACTTTACATCGTGCAGGAACTGACCGTCCGCCTCGGCATCTTCACCGGACGTGGCCACGGCGAGCTGGTGCGCGAAGTGCTCGGCCCGATCTGGGCCTGGATCACGCTCACCAGCCTCACCATCGCGACAATCGGCGCGCTGCTGACCGAACTCTCCGGTGTGGCCGGCATCGGCGAACTGTATGGCCTGCCGCGCGTCGCGACCCTGCCGTTCGCCGCGGCCGGCCTGCTCGTCGTCGTGCTGACCGGCTCCTATCGCCGGGTGGAGCGCGTCGCCATCATTGTCGGCTTGTTCGAGCTGGCGTTCTTTTTCGTCGCCTGGGCCGCACGCCCAGACATCCGCGAGCTGCTTAGCGGCAGTCTTGACATCGCCTATGGCGACAAAGGCTACCTCTATCTCGCCGCGGCCAATATTGGGTCAGTGGTGATGCCATGGATGATCTTCTACCAGCAGTCGGCCGTGGCGGACAAGAAGCTTCTCCCCGAGCACTACGCGATGGCACGTTCCGACACCGCCATCGGCGCGATCATCACCCAGCTCATCATGTGCGCCGTGCTGATCGCCTGCGCTGCGACGCTGGGTGGCAAACACCTGTCATTGCAGTCGGTCGGCGAAATGAGTCAGGCGCTCACCCCGTTTCTCGGCGTCGCCTTTGGACGCTTCGTGTTCAGCGCCGGCGTGCTGGGCGCCGGCATGGTCGCCGCCATCGTCTGCTCGCTCGGCTTCGCCTGGGGCCTGGGCGAGATCACCGGCTATCGCCACGCACTCGAACGCTATCCGTCGCGATGGTTCAGGGCGCTGTACATCGTCGTGATCATCGGCTCGACGGCTGCCGTCGCACTATGGCCCAACCTGGTCGCGCTCAACATCAGTGTCCAGGTAATGAACGCGTTCATGCTGCCGATCATCCTGGGCGTGCTGATCACGCTATCCACCAAAGCTCTGCCTGAGGCGAGACGCCTGCGCGGCACATACCTCCTGATCGTGGTGATCGTCTGCTCTCTGACTGTTGCGGCAGGTGTCGCAGGCGGCGTCTGTAGTATCGTGACCTGCGACTGACCATTGTCATTGCGAGGAGCGTCGCGACGAAGCAATCTCGCGGCTTTAACGTACCGCTTCGCGCCTAGCACGTAGAATGCTACTGTGTCGTATGCCCTTCCAGATCAAGCCAATCGGAGGCGCACTGGGCGCCGAACTGCGCGGCATCGACCTGTCGGCCGATCTGCCGGACAGCACCATCACCCAGATCCGCCAAGCGCTCCTGGATCACTGCGTCATCTTCTTCCGCGATCAGGACCTGCGGCCTGACCGCTTCCTCGCCCTGGCCCGCCGCTTCGGCACGCCAATCGAATACCCGTTCGTGAAAGGCATCGAAGGCTTCCCCGAGATCATCAACGTCGCCAAGCTCGAGGACGAGAAAATCAACTTCGGTGGCGTCTGGCATTCCGACACGACCTACCTGCAAGAACCGCCAATGGCGACGCTGCTGGTCGCCCGCGAAGTCCCCGAGGCTGGCGGCGACACGCTCTTCGCCAACCAGTATCTCGCCTACGAAACACTCTCCGAGCAGCTACGCTTCCTGCTCGCCAACCTGAAAGGCGTATCCAGCTCTGCCAAAGCCGATGCCAGCCGCACGCGCGAGGACCGCATCCGCACCGACGGCAGCGCCGACGCGCGCAAGTTGCTGATCGCCGAACACCCCGTGGTCCGCACGCATCCCGAGACTGGCCGGAAAGCCCTCTACGTCAATCGCGCCCACACGGTCGGCTTCGCCGGCATGACCGAACAGGAAAGCGCCCCGCTGCTGAACTTCCTGTTCAAGCACCAGATCCGTCCCGAATTCACGTCCCGCTTTCGCTGGACGCCCGGTGCCCTGGCGATCTGGGACAATCGCTGCGCGCAGCACTATGCGATCAACGATTACGCGGGCCACCGCCGCATCATGCAGCGCATCACGCTCGCCGGTGATCGGCCGGCTTAATCAAAACCCGACGGCCCATACACGCCTGAAGGTAAGGCAGCGCCTGTGCGTTATCTCATCCCGTTCGCTCTGCTGGTTGTGGCCACTACGCTCGAAGCTGGCGGAGACGCGATCATCCGCGTAGGCCTGCGGTCTGACGCAATCCCGGTTCGCGCCATGCTGATGCTGACGGGCGCGGTGGTGCTCTATGGTTACGGCCTGACGCTCAATCTGGCACCGTTGGACTGGGGCCGCCTGATTGGCGCCTATGTCGCGACCTTCTTCGTCGTCGGGCAGATCATCAATCTCGTCGTTTTCCGGACCGCTCCAACCTTGCCGATCGTGGTCGGTGGCCTGTTCATCGGGACAGGCGGCGCTATAATTACGCTATGGCACCATTAACACTGGGCGCCGCCCCTACAGCAGCCCCTCCGACCGAAAGCTGAGCCACCTCCCATTCCCCACCACAACATGATCGTGCAGCGCAATCGACAACGTCTCCGTGGCCGCCTTGATCTGCTGCGTCATCGCGATGTCGTCGCGTGACGGCTTTGGCTCGCCGCTTGGATGATTGTGGACCACGATGATCGCCGTCGCGTGCAATTCCAGCGCCCGCTTCGCCACCTCGCGTGGATAGACCGGCGTGTGATTGACAGTGCCACGCTGCTGCGCCTCATCGGCCAGCAGCCGATTCCGATTGTCGAGGAACAGGATTCGGAACTGCTCCACCCGTTCACGCGACACTTCGGCGTTCAAGTAATCCATCAGCCGATCCCAACTGCCGAGGACAGGCTGGCCAATCAACTCCGCCCGCATCAGTCGCAGCGCCGCCGCATGCACCGACTTGAGAGCCGCCACCCCAGCTTCGCCAAGCCCCTCGACCGACCGCAGATCCTGGATGGGCGCCGCAATGACAAGGCCAAAACTGCCAAAGCGCGACAGCAACACTCGTGCGAGCCCCTTGGTATCGCGCCGGGGCAATGCGAACAGCACGATTTCCAGCATCTCGTGATCGCCCAGCGCGTCAGGCCCAGCCTTCAGCAAGCGCTCACGCAGCCGCTTCCGATGACCCTCAACGCCCAGCGTCGCCTGCGCTTCGGCCCGCGCTACATCAAACAGGTCCGCTACCTCTGCCACACACCGATTGTGGCCGAAGCACCTTGAACGAGGGTTAACGGCCCGCCGGCGCCGCGCAGGGTTCGGTGCCCATGTCCGCCGGCACCGAAACTTCCAGCAGTTCGAACGTGTCCGACGTGCCGATCTCGTTATGCGGTGTATTGCCAGGAATCATGATCGAGTCCCCCGCCTGGATGCGGACCTTGCGATCCTCGAACTCCAGGTCGATCCAGCCGCTCAGCATATACACCAACTGCGCCTGGCACTTATGAACATGCCAACCCGTCGGCTGCGACATGCCCTGCTCAGCCGATGTGACCTGTGCGCGCATGAACCCATTGGTGCCCTCGGTGACGCCAAGGTCGCGGTACCTGAAGAAAGCGCGCCGGCCGGCGACGTACTTCGCATTCTCCTTGGTCGCCACAGCGACCTTCATGCTCGGCATGGTCATTGTCTGATCGTTCATGGCTTTCCTCCACACTTCCGATCATGAGCCTATGAGCCACTTCCCTGGCCCGCAATAGTCGCCACCCTCTGCCCCAGGGCAATCGGATCAGTGCGCGCGGCAAAGCAAGGTTTCACACGGAGGCCGCGGAGGAACAAAGCCACGGAGGGCACCGAACAGGAATTCAATGCGCTTCGCGCGAAGCGCATAACCGTTTCTCGGTGGTTCTCAGTGGCTTCGCTTCTCCGTGGCCTCCGTGTGAAACCTGCTGATCTACGCTGTCAAATCCTGACGGAACTACTCGCTGCGCCCGGCGTGCACGGCAATTTGGTTCCCGACGCGCACCTCGCGGCGCTGGCGATCGAGCATGGGCTCGAACTCAACTCCACCGACGGCGATTTCGCGCGCTTTGCCGGGCTGAACTGGCGCAATCCGCTCGCGCCCGCGAACAGGCGGCATCCAAGGGCTTAGATCGCGTACGGCGGCTTGCTGTATCCCGCCGGCGACAGAGTAAAGATCTCGCACCCGCTCTCCGTCACCCCAATCATGTGCTCGAACTGCGCCGACAGGCTGCGATCGCGCGTGACGGCAGTCCAGCCATCGTCCAGCACCTTCACCTCCGGCCGCCCCGCGTTCACCATCGGCTCGATCGTGAAGAACATGCCAGGCCGCAGCAGCGGCCCCTCCCCCGGCTTGCCGAAATGCAGCACGTTCGGCGGCTCGTGAAAGCGCCGCCCGATGCCGTGCCCACAGAAATCCCGCACAACGCTGAAGCGCTGCCCCTCGACGTAGTTCTGGATGATGTGGCCGATGTCGCCCAGCGTCATCCCCGGCTTCACCGCCCGCACGCCGCGCATCATCGCCTCATAGGTCACGTCCATCAGATTGCGCGCCCGCGTCGACGCCGTGCCCGCGACATACATCCGCGATGAGTCGCCGTGCCATCCGTTCAGGATCACCGTCACGTCGATGTTCAAGATGTCGCCGTTCTCCAGCTTCCGCTCGCCCGGAATGCCATGGCACACGACGTGATTGATCGAGGTGCAGATCGACTTCGGATAACCCCTGTAGTGCAGCGGCGCCGGCACCGCCCCATGCGCGGTGATGAACTCATGGCAAATTGTATCCAGCTCGCCCGTGGACACGCCCGGCTGGACGTGCGGCGTGATCATATCCAGCGTCTCGGCCGCCAGCCGCCCAGCCTCTCGCATCCCGGCGAAATCCTCCGGCGCATGGATGGTAATTCGTCTCGCGTCGGCGCCGCCGTCCATGGCTTGCTGGTCTCCGTCTCGAACTCACAGGTTAGTCCTGAAACATGCGCAACAGAGAGGCGCCGCGCAAGGCCAATTGGCGGCATGCCAGGGCGGCGCCGGGCCGCTCCCCGGATTTATGCGCCCACCTCTGCCACCAGGAAACCGCTGTGCGCTTCGCGTGAGGCGCGTTGGATTCCTTCTCAGTGTGCTCCGTGGCTTCATTCCTCCGTGGCCTCCGTGTGAAACCTTGCTTTGCCGCACGCGCACGGGGATCGTTCACCCGATTGCCGTGGTTCACTGCTGGCGGGCCTCCTTCTCTCCAGCTATCTACCGCCTGTCATGATCATCGATATGCACACCCACGCTGGCCGCCCGAATCGCGTCGGCCCCGTCGACCAAGCGGTCCTCGCCACCATGGCGCCCGGTGGTGTGGCCGCCGCCGTGGTCTCGGCCATCGCCGATTTGCCCATGATCCGCCGCAACCCGGCCACCAAGCGGCTGGAAAAGGTGCGGGACCCAGAGCCGGGCGAATGCCTGACCTGCGTCAACGAGTACCTGGGCACCTTCGAAGCAACCGGCATGCGCATCGCCCGCGAACCAGCCGAGATCTACGCCAACGATCCCGCCCTCGTCCTCGCCGTCGAAGGCTGCGATTTCCTGGAAGGCGATCTCGACCGCCTCGACGCGCTGGAAGCCCGCGGCGTCCGTTCGATCCAGCTCACCCACTACCTCGTCAACGAAACAGGCGACATCCAGACCGCGCCGCCGGTACACCACGGCCTGACCCCATTTGGCGCCGACGCCGTACGCCGCATGAATCGCCTCGGCATCATCGTCGATGTCGCACACTGCTCCGAGGCAACCGTGGCCGGCGTCGTGAACGCCACAACCAGGCCCATCCTCTGCACCCACGCCAACCTGAAGGAGCCGGGCCATCCGGACGGCGACCATCCGCGCTACCTCAGCCCCGATTATGCGAGAATGGTAAAAGACACAGGCGGCGTCATCGGCGCTTGGATCGCAGTCCTCTGGGAGGAGAAACTGCCCGGCATGATCCGCCATCTGTTCCGCCTGATCGACGCAGTCGGCATCGACCACGTCGGCATCGGCACCGACCTGCCCGCAGGTGCCGCCAAGGCTGAAATGCCCAACTTTTCCCGTCACGCCGAGATCGCCGCCGCCCTGCGCGCCCGCGGCCTGACCGAAGCCGAGGTGGCAAAAGTCTGCGCTGGCAACTGGCTGCGCGTATTCAGCGCGGTGCGCGCGTGAGCGATCGCGATACGCAGAAGCGCGCAGCCGCCGAAGCTGCCGCGGCGCTCGTCGAGGACGGCATGGCCATCGGCCTCGGCACCGGCTCGACAGCCTATTTTGCCATCGAGGCGCTGATCCGCCGGGTCCGCGAAGGCCTGCACATCCTGGCCATCCCCACCTCCGAGCGAAGCGCCGACGCAGGCGCGCAACGGCGGCATTCCGATGACCACCTTCGCCGAGCATCCGCACCTCGACCTGACCATCGATGGCGCTGACGAAATCGAGCTCGGCACGCTCAACCTCATCAAGGGTCTCGGCGGCGCCCTCCTGCGCGAGAAGATCGTCGCCGCCGCCTCCGAACGCCTGATCATCGTCGCCGACGAACCAAAGCTGGTGGACCAGCTTGGCAGCACCACCCCCGTGCCGATCGAAATCGTGCCCTTCGGCTGGGAAACCACCGCGGCACGCCTGCGCCGCGCTCGGCGACCGAGCCTGCCCTGCGCCGGACCCAGGCGGGCCAGCCATTTCGGACCGACGGCGGCAACCTGATCCTCGATTGCCGGTTTCGGCCCGATCGTCGATCCCGGCCGCCCTGGATCAGTCGATCGGTCAGATCGATCGGCGTGGTGGAAACCGGCCTGTTCATCGGCATGGCACGCATGGCTCTGGTAGCGGAGGCAACCGGCATCCGCCGGCTGGTCAGCGGCTAGCCACCTGCCGCGCGTCCGGACGCAACACGACACATGCGCCGCCACGGTGCTTCCCCAGCACACTGCACGCGCTCTGCGCCTCCGATGCCGTCAGCCCGGTGACTTGGGCGCGCCAGAGCTTCCGCCCACGGTCATTGACCGTTTCCACACGCGCCTCGCCGCCATCCGCCGTGCGCAGCGCATTGATCGCGGCATCGCGCGCCTGGTGCTCGTTGGCGAAACTTCCCACCTGGATACCCCAACCCGCACTCGCCGCAGCGACGCGGGTGCGCGCGGCCGGATGCGCCGGCTGGTCAATCAAGGTCGCTGCATGGGCCGTGGAGACCAGGCTCGGCAGATGGCTCGCCACCGTGGTCGCGCGCTCCGGCGCCACACCCATCTCATCGAACCCCTGGTTCAGCAGCATCGCCATGTGCACATCGCGCTCGGGATTCGACGCCGCCCCCAGCACCACCCCAATCAGCCGCACTCCGCCATGCACCGCGCTGGTGACCAGATTATGCCCCGATGCCTCGGTATAGCCGGTCTTCATCCCGTCAGCGCCAGGATAGGACCGCAGCATCCCATCATGGTTGTAGATGACCCGCCGCTGGTAAACGAAGCTCTTCGTCGCTGAACAACGCATAATCGTCGGGGAAATCAGTCAGGATATGCCGCGCCAGGATCGCCAGGTCGCGCGCTGTCGTCCACTGGTCCGGATCCGGCAAGCCAGAAGCATTGGTGAACGTGGTGTGGTTCATCCCCAACGCTCGCGCCCGCAGCGTCATCATCTGCGCGAACCGGTCCTCTGAGCCGCCAAGCAGTTCCGCCAACGCTGACGCCGCGTCGTTGGCCGACTTCGTGACCAGCGCCAGGACCGCTTCCTCCACCGTCAGCCGCATCCCGGGCACCAGCCCCAACTTGGTCGGCTCCATCGAGGCCGCATGCGCCGAAACAGGCACCAGCGCGACCTCGGTGATCCGCCGGTCGCGCAGCGCCTCGAACGTCATATACAGAGTCATCAGCTTGGCGAGGCTGGCTGGATGACGGGGCGCGTCGGGATTGGCTGCCTCCAGCACGTTGCCGGTGCCAGCATCAACCACGATCGACGAGTAGCGATCCGAACCGATTTGCGCCTGTGCGGCCGTCGGAACGGCGGCGAGGAAGATCACAACAGCCCCCAGAGCCACCAGACGCATCACAACTCTGCGTGCATGGCGCGTCCAAGCGACCATTCCGTCATCCCCCTCCATCAACTCGCGCCGATTCTACGGTTCGCCTTGCGTGGCTGTCCAGCCGAAATCAGCATGAAAACAGAAAAAATTGAACGGCTTACAGTGGAAACCTTTCACAGCCGGAGCGGCACGGTTAGGCACCGGAATTCCTGCAAAACTTTTTTTGTGCACCGCACAATAAACCGCTTGATGCCATCCGGGTGCGGGTATATATCTCTGGTTGTGCTGCATTGCAGCAAAACGGTTCGGGTCGACAGGGACGCACCCTGGGCGAGCCATTCGGGCCGTCCACGCAGGAGATCACGTGCATGACGAGCAAGGCAAAGACCATCGAGGCTGCCGCCGCCCCAGTCGAAGATCAGACGGCGAGCGTGGCCGGCAAGGGCTTCGAAGCCACGGTTTCGGGCCTGAAGGACGGCATGTCAAAGGCGGCCGCAGGGTTCGCCGACACACAGGCAAAGGTGAAGGAAGGTATGGAAAAAGCAATGAAGACCGCCGAGGAACTCGTGGCATTCAGCCAGGGAAACCTCGAGGCAATGATGAAGTCCGGGCAGATCTGGACCGCCGGCGTCCAGGACATCGGCAAGCAGATGGCAGCCAATGCGCAGGCATCGTTCGACGAGACGATGTCCATGTTCAAGGCGCTGACCTCGGTGAAGTCGGTGAAGGACGCTTTCGATCTGCAGGCCAGCCTGGCACGCGCGACGATCGAGAAGACCCTCGCCGAGTCGGGCAAGCTGACCGACGCCTCGGTCAAGCTGACCGAGCAGACCCTCGCCCCGCTCACCGCGCGGTTCAGCCTGGCGATGGAGAAATTCGCCAAGTCCGCCTGAACCCACAGTTGTAACGGCTGACAGAAAACAAGCCCTGGCCGTCTGGCCAGGGCTTTTTTCGTGGACTGACACTCGAACTTAATCTTTGCGCGTCAATGCTCTTTTAACCTGCCACTGCCTTCCGATATGGTTCGTGCCTCGGCAGGTGGCCAGGTGGGGACCTTGCCCCGGCAGGATTGACGGGAGCGCCCAGTAAGCGGGGTGTCGCCGGTGAGGGTGGACGCGGAAGAACGATGAGCGACAGGCGTGGCGGCAGCGGCAACACCGAGGGCCCGAACACCGGTGTGGTGGTGCGGGCACGTCCGAAAACGCGGAAGCCCGCCATGTACAAGGTTTTGATGCTGAATGACGACTACACCCCGATGGAATTTGTCGTGCACGTTTTGGAACGATTCTTCCAGAAATCGCGTGAGGAAGCCACCCGGATCATGCTTCATGTCCATCGCCGGGGTGTCGGCGTCTGTGGCGTTTATACATATGAGGTTGCTGAGACCAAGGTGACCCAGGTCATGGACCTGGCCCGACAGAACCAGCATCCTCTGCAATGCACGATCGAGAAGGAATGATTGTAAGCTTCGGTGGAGTAGACTTCCGTTGCCACAATCTTCGAGTACGGAATTTGCCTGAGTTGACGACACGCCAGACCGGCAGAGAAGATCGGGATTGGTTTCTGGACTTCAGCGCGTAGGAGCGGCGACGACGATGCTATCACGAAACCTCGAACAGACGCTGCACCGCGCGCTTTCGCTCGCCAGCGAACGCCGCCACGAATATGCGACGCTGGAGCATCTTCTGTTGGGATTGGCCGACGACACAGACGCCGCCACCGTGCTGCGCGCCTGCGGCGTCGATCTCGACAAGCTGCGCACCGACCTGTCCGAATTCCTGGACAAGGATCTGGCCGGCCTTGCCACCGACCGCGCCGGCGATCCGAAGCCCACGGCCGGCTTCCAGCGTGTCGTGCAGCGCGCCGCGATCCACGTGCAGTCCTCCGGTCGCGATGAGGTGACCGGCGCCAACGTGCTGGTCGCGCTGTTCTCCGAGCGCGAGAGCCACGCCGTCTACTTCCTGCAATTGCAGGACATGACCCGCCTCGACGCGGTGAACTTCATCAGCCACGGCATCGCCAAGGCGCCGGGCCGCTCCGCCCAGCGTCCTGTCCAGGGTACCGGCAGCCAGCCCGAAGCCCATCAGGAGCAGGAGCGTGAGGAAAAGCCGAACCGCCGCAACCAGGACGCGCTGTCCAACTACTGCGTGAACCTGAACAAGAAGGCGATGGCCGGAAAGATCGATCCGCTCATCGGCCGCGAGCCGGAGATCGAGCGGACCATCCAGATCCTGTGCCGCCGCACCAAGAACAACCCGCTGTATGTGGGCGATCCCGGCGTCGGCAAGACGGCGATCGCAGAGGGCTTGGCCAAGCGCATCGTCGAAGGCGACGTCCCCGAGGTTCTGGCGAAATCCACCATCTACGCGCTCGACATGGGCGCGCTGCTGGCGGGAACCCGTTACCGCGGCGACTTCGAGGAGCGGCTGAAGGCCGTCGTCTCCGAACTCGAAAACCAGCAGGGCGCCATTCTGTTCATCGACGAGATCCACACCGTGATCGGCGCCGGCGCGACATCCGGCGGCGCGATGGATGCGTCGAACCTGCTGAAGCCGGCGCTGGCTTCCGGCAATCTGCGCTGCATCGGCTCCACCACCTACAAGGAATTCCGCAACTACTTCGAGAAGGACCGCGCCCTGGTCCGCCGCTTCCAGAAGATCGACGTGAACGAGCCAACCCTGGAAGACAGCGTGAAGATCCTGCGCGGCCTGAAGGCGAACTACGAGAAGCACCACAAGGTGCGCTACACGGATGAAGCGATCCGCGCCGCGGTGGAGCTGTCCGCGAAATACATCAACGACCGCAAGCTGCCCGACAAGGCGATCGACGTGATCGACGAAGTCGGCGCATCCCGCATGCTGCTGCCCGAGCACAAGCGCCGCAAGACCGTGACGCTGCGCGACGTTGAGGAGATCGTGGCGAAGATCGCCCGCATTCCTCCCAAGAGCGTGTCGGCCGACGACAAGGAGACGCTGCGCAACCTGGAGCGCGACCTGAAGTCGATGGTGTTCGGCCAGGACAGGGCGATCGAGGCACTGTCGGCGGCGATCAAGCTGGCACGCGCCGGCCTGCGCGAGCCGGAGAAGCCGATCGGCAACTACCTGTTCTGCGGCCCCACCGGCGTCGGCAAGACCGAGGTCGCGCGGCAGTTGGCCTCGACCATGGGCATCGAGCTGATCCGCTTCGACATGTCCGAGTACATGGAGCGGCATTCGGTGTCGCGTCTGATCGGCGCGCCGCCCGGTTATGTCGGGTTTGACCAGGGCGGCCTGCTGACCGACGCGATCGACCAGCATCCGCATGCCGTGCTGCTGCTCGACGAGATCGAGAAGGCGCATCAGGACCTGTTCAACATCCTGCTGCAGGTGATGGATCACGGGAAGCTCACCGACCACAACGGCAAGACGGTCGATTTCCGCAACGTCGTCCTGATTATGACCACCAATGCCGGTGCGTCCGATCTGGCGAAGGAAGCCATCGGCTTCGGCCGCGATAGCCGCGAAGGCGAGGATGAGGACGCGATCAAGCGCCTCTTCACGCCGGAGTTCCGCAACCGCCTCGACGCCACGATTGCCTTCGCCGGCCTGACGCCCGAGATCGTCGGCCGCGTCGTGGAAAAGTTCGTCATGCAGCTCGAAGCGCAACTCGCCGACCGGAACGTGACGATAGAACTGTCGTCGGCGGCGAAGGAGTGGCTGGCCGAGCGCGGCTACGACAAGCTGTATGGCGCACGGCCACTGGCGCGCGTGATCCAGGAGTACATCAAGAAGCCGCTCGCCGAGGAACTGCTGTTCGGCAAGCTGGTGAAAGGCGGCTCCGTCAAGGTCACTCTGAAGGACGGCAAGCTCGAATTCGACATCGTCGAGGCCCAGTTGCCCGCCCTGCCGAAGCCCGACGAAGACGGCGACGGCGGCTTCGACCGCGAAGAGATCGAAGCGTAAGGCGCCTTCCCTTCCCCTCCCCCGTCATGGCCGGGCCATGTCCTCGGGCCTGACCCGGGGAGTGCCCCGGCCACCCGGAGCGGTACGTTGGCGCATGGCTAACCTGAACCATCTGCTCCTGCGCAACCGCGCCGCCCATCTGCTCGCGCCATGGCGCCACACAAACGGCCCCGGCGCGACCATTGGCATCGTCCTGGATAACGACCTCGTCATCCACGAAAGCGCCGGCCTGGCCAGCATCGAACTCGCCGTGCCGATCCACCTGGAGACCACCTTCCGCATCGCTTCCGTCAGCAAGCAGTTCACCTGTGCCGCCATCCTTCTGCTCGCCGTCGAGGGCAAGCTCTCCGTCGACGACGACGTTCGTGATCACCTCCCCGCTTTCCCCGACCTCGACCACGGCATCTCGCTCGATCACCTGATGCACAACACCTCCGGCATCCGCGACATGCTGGAGATCATGCGTCTGGGAGGCGTCGATCTGAGCCAGCCCTGCGAACCACAGGACCTGCTCGAAGGTGTCTGCCGCCAGCGCGGCCTGAATTTCGCGCCCGGCTCGCGCTACCTTTACAGCAACTCCAACTTCATGCTGCTCGGTCGCATCGTCGAGCAGGTCAGTGGTGAACCATTCCGCGACTTCCTCGATCGCCGCATCTTCGCGCCGCTCGGCATGAACGCGACACGTCACGTGGAGCGCACCAACGAGATCGTGCCCGATCTTGCCACCGGCTACCTTCCCGCGCACGGCGGCTGGACACGCGCGCAGCACGGCTTCCCCCTGCATGGCGAAGGTGGACTGGTTTCATCCGTAACCGATCTCGCGCTGTGGCACGCGAACATCGCCTCGCCCCGCGTCGGCGGATCAGCGCTGGCGGACGCCCT
>CAVTEC010000054.1:0-120778 GCA_963733475.1 uncultured Alphaproteobacteria bacterium
TGATCTTCGGCGTCATCCTGGTATTCATGATGCTGTTCCGACGTCAGGGCCTGATCCCGGCGACACGGCAGCAGGCGGCGCTGTCGTTCGACCAGCAGCACGCGGAGATACGCCGCGGTGGCTTCACTGACCTGAAGCTGCAAGGCCTTGGCGGCGACGTGCGCACTGGCGCCGCGGCGCTGGAGATCAAAGGTGTCACCGTGAAGTTCGGTGGCCTGATCGCACTCAACAAGGTCGATCTGGTAGTGCCGACAGGCAGCGTGGTCGCGGTGATCGGGCCGAACGGTTCCGGCAAATCGACGCTGTTCAACGTGATCACCGGGCTGGTGGAGGCGGAGGAAGGCTCGATCCGTTTCCACGGTGAAGAACTGATGGGCCTGCCGGACTACCAGATCCTGGAAAAGGGCGTCGCACGCACGTTCCAGAACCTGCGGTTGTTCCCGAACCTGACGGTGATGGAGAACGCACTGATCGGGCAACATGCATTGCTGAAGACCGGTGTGCTCGCGGCAATCTTTCGCCCACCCGGCACGATCGCCGAGGAACGGCACGCCCGTGAGTGGGCAATGGAAATCTTCTCGATTTTCGGCAACCGCCTGACGCCGCGCGCTACGCAGATGGTAGCGGGGCTCTCCTACGCCAATCGGCGACGCATCGAGATCGCGCGCGCATTGGCTGCGCGGCCGCGCATCCTGCTGCTGGATGAACCGACGGCCGGGATGAATCCGGCGGAGACGTTGGAGCTTGCGGAGCAGGTGAAGAGCCTCAATGCGCTTGGCCTGACGGTGCTGCTGATCGAGCACAAGCTGGATGTGGTGACTACGCTGGCCGATACTGTGTATGTGCTCGACCATGGCGAGGTGATCGCTCATGGCAAGCCGGACGAGGT
The DNA here is from genome assembly GCA_963733475.1 of uncultured Alphaproteobacteria bacterium. Classification (GTDB taxonomy): domain Bacteria; phylum Pseudomonadota; class Alphaproteobacteria; order Acetobacterales; family Acetobacteraceae; genus JAMXLO01. The sequence continues at coordinate 890 of CAVTEC010000054.1, forward strand.
GCGGCGTGATGAGGAGGTGCTGCGGGCGTACTTGGGGCGCAATGCGCAGGCCGCGGCGGCGAGTGTGGCTTAGGGAAGCAAGAATTTAACACGGATTACACGGATTTATGCACGGATTACACGGAGAGAAGAATGTTGGGCGCTGTGCGCCGGTGCGGATCAAGGTCCGCGTGAAGCGCATAAAATCTTCTCTGCGTAATCCGTGCATAAATCCGTGTAATCCGTGTTATTTCTTAGTCTAGAGGGACTGAGATGCTGCTGGAATTCAAGGACATCGACACCCATTACGGCGATCTGCACGTCCTGAAGCAGGTCAACTATAAGATCGAAGAAGGCGAGATCGTCTCCCTTCTCGGCGGCAACGCCTGTGGCAAGTCCACCACGATGAAGACAATCATGGGGGTGGTCCGGCCAACACGTGGCTCTGTCATCTATCAGGGCGTGCCGATCGAACGCATGCCGACGGCCGAGCGCGTGCGTCGTGGCATCGCCCCGGTGCTGGAGGCGCGGCGTCTGTTCCCTCGCATGACGGTCTACGAGAACTTGGAAATGGGCGCCTACCTGCGCAAGCGTGGGCCAGAATTCGATCAGGACCTGGAGCGGGTGTATTCGCTGTTCCCCCGCGTCAAGGAGCGCCGGACCCAGATCGCCGGCACTCTGTCAGGTGGTGAACAGCAGATGGTGGCCATGGGTCGCGCATTGATGGCACGGCCAAAGCTGCTCTGCATGGATGAACCGTCGATGGGACTATCGCCTCTGTACGTCGAGCAGACCTTCGACATCATCCAGGAAATCAACAAGCAAGGCACGACGATATTCATGGTGGAACAGAATGCCAATATGGCGCTGTCCATCGCGCATCGTGCTTATGTGCTGCAAACCGGGCAGGTGGTGTTGTCCGGAACCGCAGCGGAACTGCGGCAAAATCCGCTGATCCGCGAAGCGTATCTGGGCGAAATGCAAGTGACGGTCTAGGCTCTCCCCGGCAAGGGGGAGCAGGGCATGCAGCAACAGGTCGCTGTCGGCGCAGGAACGATTGCCATCACCGGACCGCGTGCCGTTGCCGCTGCCGTGATCGGCAACGGACTCGAGTGGTACAACTTCATGCTGTATGGCGTGTTCGCCGCCATCATCGGGAAGCTGTATTTTCCGGCCGCTGACGAACTGACACGTCTGCTGTTGTCGTTCGCGACATTCAGCGTCGGGTTTTTCATGCGACCGCTCGGCGGCACGCTGTTGGGCATGTATTCCGACAAGGTGGGCCGCAAGGCGGCACTGTCGCTGACCATCATGCTGATGTGCATCGGCACGGCGATGATCGCGCTGATGCCGACCTACGCGCAGATCGGCATGGCGGCACCGCTGCTGCTGGTGTTGGCGCGTCTGTTGCAGGGCTTTTCCACCGGCGGCGAGATGGGTAACGCAACCGCTTTCATGCGCGAATACGCGCCTGATGGCCGCACGGGCTATTACGTAAGCTGGGTCTACGCTTCCAGCAGTCTGTTCATTGCACTGGGAGCCGCGGTCGGTGCGATCGTATCCAACAGTTTCAGCGCGGCAGATCTCGAGACCTGGGGCTGGCGTGTGCCGTTCCTGCTTGGGCTGCTGATCGGGCCGGTCGGCTATCTGCTGCGGACGCGCATCGCGGAGCCGCCGGAACACAAGCGCACGCATGAGCGCAGCGGCAGACCGTTCATCGACGTCATTACCAAGCATCCAAAGGAAGCATTTGCGTCAGGTGCATTGATCACGCTTTCCACGATCTGCACCTACACGATCCTGATTTACACGCCGACCTATGCGACACACACGCTGAAACTGCCGCAGGCGTCGGGCTTCACTGCCACGATGGTCGGCACCATCACCGCCGGGGCGTTGATCCCGGTAGTGGGACACTTCGTCGATCGTGTCGGGGCCAAGGTATTGCTGCGCACCGCAGCAGTGCTGCTGATGGTCCTGGTCTATCCAATGTTCGCTCTGATCAACGCGATGCCGAGCCTGACCACCTTGCTGGTGTACCAGATCGTGCTCGGTGTGGTGATTGCGCTGTATCAGGGGCCGATCCTGACGGGCATCGGCGATATGTTCCCGAACCGCGCGCTGGCGACCGGCCTGGGGCTTTCGGACAATCTGGCTGTGTCGATCTTTGGCGGCACCGCAGCGCTGATGATCACCTGGCTGATCTCGCTTACCGGCAGCAACATGATTCCGGCTTATTATGTGATGGCCGGCGGTGTCGTCGGGCTGCTGGGCACGCTGCCTTTGCGCCGATGAGACTGCTCGCACTCCTGATCGCGCTGCTGACAAGTGCAGAAGCGCATGCGGCGGATCCGGTGCGGCTGGGCCTGCTGCACACACTATCGCCGGCGCCGTTCTATATCGCGCAAGAGCGGGGCTATTTCCGCGACGAAGGCATCGACCTGACGTTTCGCTTCTTCGAGGCGGCGCAGCCGATCGCCGCGGCTGCGGTGGCAGGTGATATTGATGTGGGCGTCACTGCGTTGACCGGGGGGTTCTTCAATCTGGCGGAGAAGGGCACGCTGAAAGTGATCGGTGGCGGGCTGCATGAGGAGCGCGGCTACGAAGGCTCCGCCATTTTCGTTTCCAACCAGGCGTTCGATGCAGGGCTGACCTCGCCGGCAAAACTTGCTGGCCACAGCTTCGCCATCACGCAGTATGGTTCGTCGTTCCACTACATGTTGGGGCGCATTGCCGAGGTCGAGCATTTCGACATGGCCTCGGTGACGCTGCGGCCGGTGCAGCAGATCGCCAACATGATGGCAGCGGTCAGCAGCAACCAGGTCGATGCGACGATCGCGATCGCCTCGATGGCGAAGCCGGTGGCTGCGGCGGGGCAGGGGCATATCATTGGCTGGGCCGGCGATATCGTGCCGTATCAGATCACCGCACTGTTCACCACGGCTCCGACGATCGCGCAGCATGCGGACGTGCTGAAGCGGTTCGCGCTGGCCTATCAAAAGGGGGTGGCCGATTATCGGGAGGCGTTCCTGCGTCTCGATGCGCAAGGCAAACCGATCGTTGATGCGAAGACCGATGCGGCAATTCCGCTGATCGAGAAGTATGTGTTCACCGGCGATCCGAAGGCGCGCGAGAAGATCATCGGTGGCGCGGGGTATTACGATGCGGGCGGGGCGCTCGATGTGGCGGACGTGATCGCGCAGCTCAACTGGTTCAGGGCGCAGGGGCTGGTGAAGGGTGAGGCGGATCCGAACTCGGTGATCGACACGCAGTTTCTGCCGGCTCGCTGAAGAAATTTGGAACCGCAGATGGACGCAGATGGACGCAGATATTCCTTCGCTACCGAATTCTTATCTGCGTCCATCTGCGTCCATTTGCGGTTCAATACTTTTTTGGATGACTGATGCCAGGCTCCGGCCTGCGCTTGATGGTGCGTGGCGTGACACACGCCTATGGCGATCTGACGGCACTGCAAGATATCGATCTGGTCGCCGAGCCCGGCGAGGTAACCGTCTTGGTCGGCCCCTCGGGCTGTGGCAAATCGACGTTGCTTGGCATTATGGGCGGTCTGCTGGCTGCAACGGCGGGCAGCGTCGCCTGTGAAGGCGAGATCGCGGCTGACTGCCTGAATGCGTTGACCTACGTGTTTCAGGACTTCGCCTTGCTGCCGTGGCGCACCGTCGCAGGCAACGTCGCGCTGGTCGTCGAGGATCGCCTGCCACGCGCGCAACGTGAGGCCAGGGTGACAGAGGTCCTGGCACTGACAGGGCTCAGCGATTTTGCCAATGCCTGGCCGCGCCAGCTCTCCGGTGGCATGCGGCAACGGGTAGGCATTGCGCGGGCGCTGGCGGTACGGCCTGCGTGTCTGCTGATGGACGAACCGCTATCGGCGCTTGACGCGCAAACACGCGATCTGCTGCTTGACGAATTCGCCGCGCTGATCGAACGCAGCGCCACCATGACCGTCTATGTCACGCATAACCTCGCCGAAGCGGTGCGGCTTGGCCACCAGATCGTCGTGCTGTCGCGCCGGCCAGGCAGGGTGCGCGCCATTCGGCGTATCGATCGTCCGTTGACCGGCCGAACCTCAACCGATGTCGATTTGCGGACGATGGAAGCCGAGCTCTGGCGGCTGATTCGCAGCGATGCTGCCGCGGCGGAACGAGACCTCGACAATTCGGGGCCGGCAGAGAGGTAGTTCACAGCAAACTGCCGTGCCGTGTGCTGGCATAAGGCCTGGCAACGACCGAGGATGCCATGGAGCTCCTGTCGGCAATATCCCCGCTGACCAATTGGCGGCAGCTCAAGCGTGACAAGGAATCGGCCACGCTGGAGCGTCTGACGACGTCTCGCCATGTCGCTGATTTGCGGCTGATCTTCTCCTGCACAATCGTGATCGTGGTGGCGGCGATCACGTTTGCGGTGTTGTTCAGCTATATGCATGAGTACCTGGCCAATCCCAAGGCGAGCTGGGACGTTTTGGTGTTTGCCGCGTTGGTCGACTGCGGTGGATTTATCGGCGCAGTCGGTGCCGTCGGCTGCGGTGTGCTGGCGTGGACCTATCAGACCGGCAGCGCGCGGCTGGGTGTTGTCGACTTGTTCGCCTGCGAAATCGCCACGCTGTGCCGAGTCACCGTGGTCGCGGATACGGTACAGCACTTCATAGTGCTAAACCGCGCGGTTCCTGGGGACACCATGCGCTTCACCTCGACAGAGCAGTATTTTCCGGTATTTGATGCAACGACCAAGGACTTGCAGCAGCTTGAAGAAAAGGTCGTGAAAAACGTCACCGAATTCTACACCTACATGAAGGTTTCGCGTGACTACATGCGCAAGCTGGCTGATATCAGGCCGGATGCTCCGAACGCGCTCGCAAAGTGGCAGGCTGCCATCGGCAACATCATGTACATGCTGTTCTTGGCGCTGGAGAGCGCTCGCAAATCGATGGGGGAATTGGTCGAATTCCAGCCGACACATGCGGAGGATTCGATCACGATCCTGCTAAGCGAGCTCACAGCGTATGCGCATCTGCGCACGGTCTTTACCGACGATCTTCGGCGCCGACGGCTTGAGGCGCGGGAGGACGGTTATCTCCTTCTGGTGCCAAAGCTGCTTGCCAAAGTGCGGGATGAGTCGGCCCCAGACTGGGAAAAGGCCAAGGGGATCGCGATCGAGCTCGAGCGGCGCTATGAGCAGATTTTTCCCATTGTGCGCGGCGGCGATATAGACTGTGAGGACGGCAGTCCGGAAGAACATTATGCGCAACCAAACATGCCCCTGCATGAGTTCTTCAACAAAGCAGCCTGAGTGCTCCTATGCCTGAGGTGCCGTTCCGCGGTGGCGGGTTTGCACCACGCAATCTGCCATGGGCTGGTGCAGCGACTCTGCTTGGGCTGATCGCACTGTGGCAGGGTGGAGATTCGGCCGGCTTGATTCCGACCTTGTTCCTGCCGGCACCAGCAGATATCGCCGTCGCACTCTACCATTTGACGATCAGCGGGGAGCTCTGGAAGCACCTCAGCGCATCACTGACGCGCCTCGCAATTGGCTGGGTCGTTGGCACGGTATTCGGTATTGGCATGGGGCTGGCGGTCGGACTGTGGTCGTCGATGCGTTCATCCGGCATGGCGATCGTATCCGCGCTGTTTCCCATCCCAAAGATCGCGCTGGTCCCGCTGTTCATAATATGGTTCGGCATCGGCGAGGGATCGAAGATTGCCACGCTGGGCTTCGGCGTTTTCTTCCCGACGGTCATCGCGACAGCGGGCGGCGTTGACAATGTGCCTCGCTCGCTGATCCGCATGGCACAAAGCTTCGGACTGTCGCATTGGGCGATCGTGCGAAAGGTCGTGCTGCCAGCTGCGCTGCCCGCGATCCTGAACGGCTTCCGCGTGACGTCCTCGATCGCCATCGTGCTGCTGGTCGCGGCCGAGATGATCGGCGCAGATCGTGGCATCGGCGCGTTCGTGCTGTCGGCCGGCAATCTTTACGATACGGACAACCTGCTGGCCGGCATCGTCGTCTTGTCGCTGCTGGGGTTGGGGGTATCGTGGATCATCGGCCGGGCAGAGCGGGCGCTCCTCGCCTGGCGGTGACAGGAGCGTTCATGGAACGACCCATCATCGACGTCACTTCGCTGATTGAGCTCCAGAAGCCTGGCCGCTTTGCAGTGAGTCTGCTGGGCTGGACGTTCCTGTGCATGCTGCTCGATGGCTTCGATTTCGCCGCGATCTCATTCGTCGTGCCGGCGCTGGCGAGAAAATGGCATGCGCCGGTCGGCAGCTTTGGCTCGGTGTTTGGCTTCGGCGTGGCCGGGTTGATGGTCGGTTCCATCGTATTCGGTTGGGTGGGCGATCGCATCGGACGCCGAACGACGATCATCCTCGGCTGCTGGCTGTTCGGAGGGTTACGCTGGCCTCGATCTGGGCGCCATCGGTGGGCGCCCTCCTGTGGCTGCGCTTCCTGGCCGGGGTTGGACTTTACGCCGCGGTGCCGAATGCGATCGTACTGGTCAGCGAGTTTGCGCCGCGCCGGCTACGGGCGACCTGGGTCGTGCTGATGTTCACCGGCTTCACCATCGGCGCCGTGCTGGCCGGCATTGCAGGCGCCACGCTGATCCCGCGCTTCGGCTGGCAAGCCATGTTTGCCGTGGGGGGTGTTCTTCCCTTCGTGATCTCGATCTTTCTGTGGTTCGTGCTGCCAGAGTCCGTGCGTTTCCTGACATTGCGCGAGCATGGATGGGGTGAACTGCGGAGCGTGATCCAACGCATGCTGCCAGGACACAACGTGCCGGAGAACGCAAGATTTGTGATCCATGAGGGAGCGCGCGAAGACAGCTTCACGCCGCGTCTGCTGTTCGCCGGCAGCTTGCTGTTCATCACGCCGCTGCTCTGGTTGTTTTACATCTTCAATTCGGCGGCCGTGTTCTTCATGCAGAGCTGGATGCCGGTACTGATCCACGGTATCGGCCTGTCCGAGTCCAATGCTGCGCTGACGACGTCGGTGTATTCGCTCGGCGGGACGATCGGTGGATTGGTGACGGGACAGATTATCGACCGGCTCGGCTTGTCGGCGGTTGCGATCCTGCCGCTGGCGGGTGTAGCGCTCTGCGTGATGGTTGGCTTGCCTATCTCTGTAACGCCGCTGGAGTTGTCGGTTTTTGCGCTGGGCTTTTTCGTCGTCGGTGCGCAATTCGCATGCACGGCGATCGCACCGGTTTTTTACCCGACCTCACTATCGCGCCAACGCGGAAGGATGGGCCCTGGCGGTCGCGAAGATCGGCTCGATCGCAGGGCCAGTGATTGGCGGAGTGCTGCTCGGCATGCACCTGCCCGGTTACCAGTTGTTCTATTTCGCGGCGATCCCGCTATTACTGAGTGCAGCTTTTGCGTTCTCACTGGGTCGCCTGTCGCGCGACTACCTGGGAGACACGGCGCTCATCGCCAAACAGGCTTGAGGGAGGATTACCAATGGCACGGATCGATCTGCGTTCAGATACAGTGACGCTGCCCAGCGCTCCGATGCGTTCGGCAATGGCGAATGCGCCGGTCGGGGATGACCAATATGGTGAAGATCCAACGGTGCGCGCATTGCAGGATCGGGTCGCGAACTTGCTCGGAAAGGAGGCGGCCCTGTTTGTGCCGAGTGGCACAATGGCCAACCAAATTGCCCTGAAAATCCTGACGCGACCGGGCGACGACGTGGTGGTCGGCGATGAGGCACACATCGTCTGGCATGAATCCGGTGCTGCGGCGGCCAATTCAGGCGTGCAGTTCACCGTGGTGGGACGTGGCGGGCTGTTCACCGCGGCAGACCTGCGTGCGGCGTTCAAACCGCCAGGACACATCATTTTTCCGCCGACCACGCTGGTGGCCGTCGAGAACACACATAACCGTGGCGGTGGCGTGGTGTTTCCTCAGACGGAAGCCGAGGCGATTTGCGCGGCCTCACGCGAGCTGGGACTTGCGACCTATCTGGATGGTGCGCGGCTGTTCAACACGTCGGTGGCAACCGGGACACCGCTGGCCGCATTGGCCACTCCATTCGACGTGGTGTCGGTCGCGCTGTCGAAAGGGCTGGGCTGTCCAGTGGGCAGTGTGATCGCAGGGAGTACGGCTGCGATGCAGCGGGCCGTGCGCGCGCGGCGCATGTTTGGCGGCGCGATGCGGCAGTCTGGCATTCTCGCTGCCGCAGGGCTCTATGCGTTCGACAACAACATCGCGCGGTTGGCCGAAGATCATGCCAACGCACGAATCATCGGCGAATACGTAGCAGGCACCAAGGCCGAGATCGATCTGGCGACGGTGCAGACCAATATCGTCATCTTCCGCGTTCCGGCGCCGCTCCCTGACGCCGCGACGGTCGTACGGCGCGCGCAGGAAGACGGCGTGCTGGTCTCGGCCTTCGCGACGCGCACCGTGCGAGCGGTGACGCATCTGAACGTCGATGTCGCGGAATGCCGGCGCGCCGGCGACGTCCTGGCAAGAGCCATCGGCGCCGGCTCCTGATGTCTCCTGGTTACTCCTTTGCAGAGTGGGCGCTCTCATTAGGGTAGGCGTCCTGTAGAACAGTGGAGCCAGTCTCCAACAGGGACTTCAGGTTGGAGATGATCTTTGGCCAGCCGCCGGATACCGCTTCGATGAATTTCGAGGGCTCGCGCTCGATGGTGTGGGTGATGGAAAGCTTGACCGCAGTTCCCATTGGTTCAAGTTCCATCGTGCATTCTAACTCGCCTTCGGCCTTGAGCTCGGGCCTGTTCTGGTGCTGCCAGCGGATCACCAGGCGCCGTGGCGGATCGGCCTCGACGATTTCGCCCGAGTCGGAAATTCGACCACCGGGATCCACCATTTTCCAGGAGGCTCCTGCCGTCCACTGGCTCTCGCAATGCACGCCGAACCAGTATTGCTTCATGAAGTCCGCGTCGGTCAGTGCTGACCAGAGCTTCTCCGGCGTGGTTCGGATGTACGTCACGTAGACAAAGGTCGATCTAGCCATTGGCTTTCTCCAGTCGTTGTTTCAGATCCGAAAGAGCCTTGAGGCGCGGCTTTTCAAACTTGGCAATCCAGCGCTCATAGATTTGCTGAAGCGGCACTGGATTGAGGAAGTGCAGCTTTTCGCGTCCGCGCCGCACGGTGGCGACCAGGTTCGCCGTCTCCAGCACGTCCAAGTGCTGCGTCACGCCCTGCCGCGTCATGTCGAGGTGCTCGCACAGCTCGTTGAGTGTACGGCCGTCGTGCGCATGCAACACGTCCAGCAGCTTGCGCCGACTGGGATCGGCCAGGGCCTTGAACAGCAGGTCGGGGTCGCGGCGCCTTGCCATTTCCTATATGCAAGTCATTGCTTGCCTATAAATAGGCAAGTGCCACCTTGCATGTCAAGGGGGTTCAACGGATGCTGGAGAGCCCGGCGAGCGACTAATACCAAAGCTCACTGACCCTAACTCATCTGTCGCCCTGTCGTCATGGCCGGGCCGAAGTCCTCGGGCTTGTCCCGGGGATCGGACCCGGCCATCAGGGCACATTGGCACCGTTGTGCCGTTGAGACTGATGGCCGGATCAAGTCCGGCCATGATGGTTAAGGCGAATGGGTCGCGGTCAGCGAGTAGTGGTATAAAGCGATGTCAGTGCAAACTGGATTGGCTATGGGCTCCAGAGTTCCTTAATCAATTGCGCGTTCAATACGGAGCATGTGCGGCTCCGTACACCTGCTGGGCCTGGACTTTGCGGATATCGGCACGGAGTCTGCCGCGGCACTTCTGGCTGCCCGTTCAGCTACAGCACCATTCGCATACGTCGTGACACCGAACGCCGATCATCTCGTGCGCTTGCGGCGGCGCCCGGAACTGCGGCCGCTATACGAGCATGCAAAGCTGCGTCTGCTTGACTCGCGTGTCGTCGCGCTGATGGCGCGCCTGATGGGCGTGCGAACGCCACAAGTGGCTCCCGGTAGCGATCTGACCGAAGCCTTGCTGCGACACCACGTTGCTCGGGGTGAGCGTGTCACGATCATCGGCTTGACGCCCGAATGGTTGCCCGAACTCGTCGCAAGGTGCGGTATTGCGCCGCCGGCCCATTACGATCCGCCACGCGGCTTCGAGCGCAGCCCTGCGGCGACGAGAATGACAGTTGATTTCGTGCTGGCACATCCCGCACGCTTCGTCTTCCTCGCCGTCGGTTCGCCGCGACAGGAAATGCTGGCGGACGCCATTCGCCAGACGGGGCACGCAGCGGGTATCGGATTGTGCGTCGGCGCAAGCCTTGAGTTCCTGGCAGGAGCGCACCGCCGGGCACCTTGGTGGATGCGACGCTGCGACCTCGAGTGGCTGTATCGGCTGGCCAGCGATCCACTGCGCATGGCGCACCGCTATCTGGTCGATAGTCCCGCTGTCATCCCAATGTTGCTGCGCGAACGGCTGTCAGCGCCTGGCAGCAGATGAAAAACTTCGGTCGGCAAGAGCCTGCGGTACGCCGTGTCGTTCAGATACAGATAGCGCCGTGCGGCCGCTGAGAGGTGGTGCACTTGCAAGCCGCGTGACATTGCGAGAGCGGCGGGTAGCGCGTGCAGAGTCTGCCCGAGCACGCCATTGCGCGCCCCTCTGAACAGGTAGAATATATAACGCGGCACCAAAGGTAGCCAGCCGTGGCTCCACTTGTGTCCGATATAGAGCCGGTTGCGCACGAAGTGGAACCAGCGGGTTCCGGACCATGCAAAACGGCGCTCTGCGCTGACCTTGTGGCGCACCACGATGTCGCCGCAATAGCGGATATGCCAACCCTGTTCGATGGCACGAAGACAGAAGTCGAACTCCTCCCAACAGAAGTACAACGCATCATCATAGCCACCGCACGCATCCCAGGCAGCCCGGCGAATGGCGTGGCCAGCTCCGACGAAAGTGACTGCATCGAACTGGTCCGCGGCCCGCATCAGCAGACGCGCTGGATAGCCCCAGGATGAAAGATCATCCGTGCCGTCGGAGTGCAGCACGATGCGGCAACCGATCGCAGCCAGAACTCGCATCGTGGTCAAAGGTAGCAACAGCTCTCGCCAGCGTCTTGCTGTCGCCAAACTCCGCGTCGTTGTCGAGCCCGAAGATGACCCTGCCGTGGCCCAGTATGGACCCCCGATTACGTCCTCCGGCGACGCCATAATTGTGATCGAGTGCAATCAAAGTTACATCGGACCGTCCGTCGATCAGTCCTGCAAGCTCCCCGAGCACGTCCGGCCGCGATCCCTGATCCACGACAAAGGCATGCTTCGAGATGCCGGTTTGGGACAGCGCCGAACGAACGGCGGCCAGTGTTTCCTTGACCCGGTCAAGTGCGAGGATGACGACATCCGCATCATAGTCGTCCATAGGAGCGGCAATTGCCCCCGCGATGTGGCGCATGCTCATTGGATGCTACCGATGGCAGGAATTGCCAGGTAGGCCAGCCGTTTCAGCTCCCTGCGGCCGCGCGCGACCTGTTCCAGCACCAGGCCACAGACGAACGATAGCGAGGATGCCAGCACCAATCCGGTCGCCAGCAGTGCCATCGGCATCCGGAGAACCATACCCGAACGCACAAATGCGAGAATGACTGGCGCCCCCAGCCCCAACGCTGCCGATAGCAGCGCAGCACCTGTGAGGCCAAACGACTGCAGCGGCCGCTCCTGCTTCACCAGGATCAGGATCGTATGAAGAATGCGGACGCCGTCGGACAGCGTGTGCAACTTGGATCGCGAACCGACACAGCGCCCGCGGTAGCGGGTGGGCAGTTCACCGATTGGCATTTTCAGGTCCAGCGCGTGGACGGTGAATTCTGTCTCGGTCTCAAATCCTGACGCCAACGCGGGAAAGGACTTGACGAACCGCCGGCTGAACACCCGATAGCCGGAAAGCACGTCGCTCACTCTGTCGCCGAAAACCCGGTGCACCAGAAAGCTGAGAACGCAGTTGCCGAACCGATGCCCGAAAGGAAAGGCGTCCACTTCGGATATGCGGATCGCGGTAACCATATCGAGCTGATGCTCGATCAGATCGCGCACCATGATCGGTGCGGCGGCTGGATCGTAGGTATCGTCGCCGTCCACGAGGACGTAAATATCCGCCTCGACGTCCGCGAACATGCGTCGCACGACATGGCCCTTGCCCTGCAACAACTCACTCCGCACGATCGCACCAGCGGTCATCGCGGCCAGCCGGGTGCGATCGGATGAATTGTTATCGTAAACGTAAATACTCGCGCTCGGCAGACTACGGCGAAATCCCGCTACGACATTCGCTACCGCGAGTTCCTCATTGTAGCAGGGGATGACGACGCCGACGCTGTATCCGGCAAATGGCACTGTCACAAAGTTCTGCGGTGACAGAGGCAGGTCCTGCAACATGGGAGTGAAGCATGGCCCGGTGCTCCTCCTTAGTAGGCATTCCGCTGTCCAGCGACCGATATTACGGTTCGCGCGAGAATGGTCAGATCGAGCCAGAACGACCAGTTCTCAATGTACTCCAGATCGGATGTGACCCTCTGGAGTAGCTTGTCTTCAGTTTCCGTCGCGCCGCGCTGACCACGAACCTGAGCGAGGCCGGTTATGCCAGGGCGCACGCGATGGCGGGCAAAATAGCGCGGCGTCACCATTTCAAACGGCTTACCACCTGCGCGCGTACCGGGCGCATGTGGCCGCGGCCCAACCAACGACATTTCGCCGCGCAGCACATTGAATAATTGCGGCAACTCGTCGAGCGACCATTTGCGCAGAAACGCGCCGACGCGAGTTGTTCTGGGGTCGTTTCGTGCCGCCTGCTGTATCAACCCCCTCGGAGCAGGTTGATCGCGCATTGTACGGAACTTCAGGGTTTCGAAAGCGAGGTTGCCGTAACCTATGCGGTCTTGGCGGAACAAAATCGGGCCTGGGCTGTCGCACCGGATCGCCACTGCGATCGGCGCCATTAACAGGGCGGCGAATGGCAGCGCAATCAGAGCGCAAACCACGTCGAACACGCGCTTTGCCGCTCCGTTACAGCCGCTGATCGTCGAGTAGGTGGGCTCGGCATAGGAAATTGGGATGAGGGCATAGTCCGTTACCGTCAGCGTGCCCTGGCTGATCAATCTGGGACTGGGCTGGAACATGATGGAACTTCCAAGCCAACCGGGATCGATTGTGTTTTTCCCGAGGATGATTACTTATGGTTGTAATTTATCGCTCTGAAGATTGACTGCCGCGTTAACAGCGCGACTACGATTGCGTTTGACCGAGGAACTTATCTCATGCGGAACCGAGCGGTTCCCCATTCAGCGAAATACCATCGTGCGAGAAAGGCTAAAATTCAGGAACATACCAGCGATTGCGCCCGCACCGGTGGCAAACACTGGCTGCCGGGTACACAGCGGCACGAACGTCACCAAGATCGCGTATGTGCCGCGATTCAGTACGAAACCGAAGATGTTGAAATACAGGAATCGAGCCCATTGCTGATGGACCGGGCCGCCGCCCATGCCCCGGAATGTCCAGACACGGTTGAACAGCCAGGTGGTGGTCGCGCCGACCAGGTAGGCGGCGGCCCCAGCACCGTACAAGCCAAGCGAATAGCGTAATGAATAAACCGTCACCGTGTCCGTCACGAAGCCAAGGGTGCCGACGGTGCCGAACTTCATGAACTGCGCCAGCACGAATAGGCGCGCCGGGGTCGCGAAGCGTCGCGCCGACATGGGAAGTCGGCTGGCGACACGGAGCAGCAATGCATGCATGTCACTCCACATCGCCGCCGGGCAGCGATCCGTCAATCCTCTTAAGAACCGGCCTGAACTTTGCATCCGGCAAGCACGGGGTGCTGGCCTTTCCTGGCCGGCTAGGGCAGGCTACGGATGCCGGGGCTGGGAGCCCGGCGACCCAGCACAACAATCAGGCGGAGGCACGAACGGACGATGCGTTGCCAGAAATTCTCGCGGGTTTCCACCACGACGGCGTGGACCTGACTGAATGCTTGCGTACGCGGCGCGTCGCATCCTGGCGACCATTCCTGTCATGCTGCTGGTCGCCTTCTTCGTGTTCAGTCTGCTCTACATCGCGCCAGGTGATCCGGCGGCGATCATCGCCGGCGACCAGGCGACACCAGCCGACGTCGAGCGCATACGGATTTCGCTAGGGCTCGACAGGCCATTCCTGGTGCGGTTCGGCGAATGGCTTTGGCAAATCATCCACGGCGACCTGGGTACTTCGATTTTCACCAACCTGCCGGTCAGCCACATGATCGCGCAGCGGATCGAACCGACACTGTCGCTGATGGTGCTGACCATCGTATTTTCGATCGTGGTGGCAATTCCGCTGGGCGTCGTGGCGGCATGGAAACAGGGAACCTGGATCGACAGCGCTGTCATGGTGCTGGCGGTGTTCGGCTTCTCCACGCCGGTGTTCGTCATGGGATATATCCTGGCCTATGTCTTCGCGCTGCAGCTCGACTGGCTGCCGGTGCAGGGTTTCAACTCGATCAGCGATGGGATTGGCCCATTCCTGGAAAACCTGATCTTGCCGACAGTCGCGTTGGGGTTGATCTTTATCGCATTGCTGGCCCGCATCACGCGAGCAACGATGCTGGACGTGTTGAGCCAGGACTACGTCCGAACGGCGAAGGCGAAAGGCGTCGGGCAACGCGCCGTGCTGTTCGTGCACGCATTGAAGAACGCGGCGGTGCCGATCATCACTGTGATCGGCAATGGTGTCGCGCTGTTGATCGGCGGCGCCGTGGTCACCGAGAGCGTCTTCGCCATTCCTGGCCTGGGCCGCCTGACGCTGGATGCGATCCTGCGGCGCGATTATCCGGTCATCCAGGGCGTCGTGCTGCTGTTCAGCTTCTCCTACGTGCTGGTGAACCTGCTGGTCGATCTGCTGTACACGCTATTCGATCCGAGGATCCGGTATTGATTAGGGCACTGTCCCCCCAACTCTCCCATCCTCTCCGCCCCCAGGGGCGGAGAGGGGATCAGGGCGCCGCCAGATGAGCACCGTCACCACAACGGAATCTGGCTACACCGCTGCGCCGGAGTTGGCGGACGTCCTGCCGCCAGTCAAGCAGCGCGGCAAGGTCGATGACCTTCATCCGCCGCCACCCGACGATCGTGGCGGGAGGGTTGCTGCTAGCATCATGATCCTGATCGCGATCCTGGCCCCATTTCTGGGCACAGTGGACCCAACCGCGCTTGCGCCCATCAAGCGGCTGCGTGCAGCCATCGGCGCAGTACTGGTTCGGCACCGACGCGCTGGGCCGCGATGTCTATTCGCGCGTGATCTACGGCGCGCGGATTTCGCTCATCGTCGGCTTCGCCGTGGCGACGATCGCCTCGGCCATCGGTACATTCATTGGACTGGTGTCCGGCTTCATCCGGCCGCTCGATGCCGTCCTGATGCGCGTGATGGATGGGCTGATGTCTATCCCATCCATCCTGTTGGCCATTGCGTTAATGGCGCTGCTGGGCGCCTCGGTGGAGAACGTGGTCATCGCCGTCAGCGTGGGCGAGTTCCCGCGCGTGTCGCGCTTGATCCGCGGCGTCGTGCTGAGCCTCCGCGAGCAACCATTCGTCGAAGCGGCCATCGCGTCCGGCACGCGCGTGCCGAAGATCATCTGGAAGCACATCCTGCCGAACACGCTGGCGCCGTTGATGGTGAACGCGACGTTCATCTGCGCCTCGGCGATGATCACCGAGGCCGCGCTGTCGTTCATCGGCGCCGGCACTCCGCCGATCATCCCGAGCTGGGGCAATATCATGGCAGAGGGCAGGGCACTCTGGCAGATCAAACCGTATATCGTATTCTTTCCGGCTATATTCCTCTGCATCACCGTGCTGTCTGTGAACCTGCTGGGCGACGGCTTGCGCGACGCGCTCGACCCGCGGCTGGCCAAGCGGCTCTGATATGGCGCTGCTCGAAGTCGACCACCTGCAAACGCATTTCGGTACGCCGGATGGCGTCGTGCGCGCGGTGGAGGGCGTGTCCTTCTACATCAACGCCGGCGAGACGCTGGGGATCGTTGGTGAGTCTGGCTGCGGCAAGTCCGTGACCGCGATGTCCATCCTGCGGCTGATCCCCGAACCACCGGGCAAGATCGCGGGTGCGATCCGGTTCGAGGGACGCAACCTCCTGGAAGTACCCGAAGACGAGATGCGGGACATCCGCGGCAACGCGATTTCGATGATCTTCCAGGAGCCGATGACCAGCCTGAACCCGGTGCTGACAGTCGGTCGGCAGATCGGCGAGACGCTGCAACTGCACCAGGGCCTCTCAGCGCGCGACGCCGAGAAGAAGGCGATCGACATGCTGATCCTGGTCGGCATTCCCGCACCGCAGCGACGCGTCCGCGAGTATCCACATCAATTGTCGGGTGGCATGCGACAGCGGGTGATGATTGCCATGGCGCTGGCCTGCAATCCGAAGCTGCTGATCGCGGATGAACCGACAACGGCGCTGGATGTCACGATCCAGGCGCAGATTCTGGATCTGATGCGCGATCTGAATCGGCGGCTGGGGTCCGCGATCATGCTCATCACCCACGATCTTGGTGTCGTGGCCGAAATGTGCGAGCGCGTGGTGGTGATGTACGCGGGACGCAAAGTGGAAGAAGCGGCGGTTGGGGAGATTTTCGCGCGTCCGCTGCATCCCTATACGCGCGGGCTGCTGGGATCAGTGCCGAAGTTGGGTTCGTCGCTGGTCGATGGCGGTCGCGGCAAGCTGGCGGAAATCGAAGGACTGGTGCCGAGCTTGCGACAGCGGATCGTTGGTTGCCCGTTTGCAGGGCGGTGCCCGATGGCGACGGAGTTGTGCAGTCGCGTCGCGCCGGCGATCGAGATCAAGGCGCCTGGCCATTTGGTGGCGTGTCACTACGCCGAACGCCGCATGGCGGCGTGAGCTCTTCATGCTGATGAACACCGATCGCCCGTTGCTCGAGGTCAACGGCTTGAAGAAGCACTTCCCGATCTACGGCGGTGTGCTTGGGCAGGAAACCGCGAAGGTTTACGCGGTGGACGGGGTGACCTTTTCGATCAATCGCGGCGAAACTTTGTCGCTGGTCGGCGAGTCAGGTTGCGGCAAATCGACCGTCGGCAAGGCGATCCTGCGGCTTTATCCGCCGACCGATGGCGAGGTCTATCTGGCCGGTGAGCGGATTGACAATCTGCCCGCATCTCGGCTGCGGCCAATGCGGCGCCGTGTGCAGGTGGTGTTCCAGGACCCGTTCTCGTCGCTTAATCCGCGCATGCGGGTGCGCGACATCCTTGCCGAACCACTGATCAATTTCGGCTTGGCGCGTGGCAATCGAGAACTGACCAAACGCGTCGAGGAGCTGATGGCCAAGGTGCAGCTTCCGCGCGATGCGATCAACCGGTTTCCACACGAGTTCTCCGGTGGTCAGCGGCAGCGTATCGGCATCGCGCGCGCATTGGCGCCCGGCTCCGATCTGATCATCTGCGATGAGGCGGTGTCGGCACTGGATGTCTCCGTCAAGGCACAGATCATCAACCTGCTGGTCGATCTGCAGGATGAGCTGGGGCTGGCTCTGCTGTTCATCAGCCACGACCTGGCGATCGTTGAACATCTGACGCACCGCGTCGCTGTTATGTATCTCGGCAAGATCGTCGAGCTTGCCGATCGGCGAACCTTGTTCGCGAAGTCGCACCACCCGTATACGCGTGCGCTATTGTCAGCGGTGCCAGTCCCCGATCCAACGGCGAAGCGGCAACGCATCATCCTGACCGGCGACGTGCCAAGCCCGATCAATCCGCCGACCGGCTGCCGCTTTCATACACGCTGTCCGTTCGCATTCGATCGCTGCCGTGTAGAGGAACCGGTGTTGCGGACAGTCGGCGAGGGGCACGTCTCGGCGTGCCACCTCGACCACGTGCCCGGCGGGCAGGTCGTGCCGATGGCGGCGTAGAGCTCCTGCCGATGCTCGCAACCGGCCTGCGCTTGCTATAGTCGCCCGATGGCCCCTGAACCTCGCGCCAATCCGCATCTGCTAGGCCACGAAGTCGCCGAAGCAACGCTGCTCGACGCCATGCGCTCCGGGCGTATGCACCATGCCTGGCTGATCACCGGACCGGACGGCGTCGGCAAGGCGACACTCGCCTATCGGTTTGCGCGGCGACTGCTTGCCGGCACGCCCGCGGAAGACAGTCTGGCATTGGACCCGAACCATCCGGTGTTTCGCCGCGTCGCTGCCGGCGCGCATGCCGACCTTCACACGGTCGAACTCGCCTACGACGAGAAGCGCCGGCGCATGCGAACCCGGATCGCGGTGGACGACGTGCGTGGGATCAGCTCATTCATGAGCCTGACGCCGGCGGAGGGCGGCTGGCGCGTCGCCATCGTCGATGGGGCGGAGGAGATGAACCAGTCCTCGTCCAACGCGCTGCTGAAGATCCTGGAGGAACCGCCGCGGCGGGCCTTGCTGGTCCTGACCTGCGCCGCACCCGGCCGCCTGCTGCCGACGATACGCAGTCGGTGCCGCCGGCTGAGGCTGGATCCACTGAGGCCGGAGGCGATGGACCAACTGCTGTCGATCTATCTGCCGGGACAGAGCGCCGACGAGCGCGGGCGGCTGGTGACGGTAGCGGAAGGCTCGCCAGGGCGGGCCCTGATGCTGGCACATGAAGACGGCCTCAAGGTCGCCGGCTTGGTCGATGAAGTGCTCACGGCACTGCCGGGGCTGAAGCCGGCCAAGGCCTATGCCGTGGCCGACGCGGTGACCCGCGGCGACACGGCGTTCAGCAACTTCTTCGATCTTCTGCGGGCAGGGATCGCGGCGGCCGTGCGCGACGTGGCGAAGGGGCAGGGGGACGAGGAGCAGTCGCGGCTGGTTGCATTGCGTCCCCTTGATGCCTGGGGCGACGTGTGGCACGCGCTGACCCGGCTGCAGGACGAGACGGAACGGTTCAACCTGGATAAGCGCCAGGCTGTCGTCGCCGGGCTCGGGATGCTCGGCGGAAATATGCAATGATGGCCGGGCTGACGCTCGGAAGAATGTAATGACCCGAAGATACTACATCACAACCCCGATCTATTATGTGAACGGTGCGCCGCATATAGGGCACGCCTACACCTCGATCGCGGCCGACGTAATGGCGCGCTGGAAGCGACTGGACGGGTTCGACGTGTTCTTCCTGACCGGCACGGACGAGCACGGGCAGAAGGTGGAAAAAGCCGCGCGCGACGCCGGCATGGATCCACAATCCTTTACCGACAAGGTGTCAGCCGATTTCCGTGACATGGCCGACAAGATGGGCGTGTCCTACGACGACTGGATCCGCACCACCGAGGAACGCCACAAGGTGTCATGCGCCGAGCTGTGGCGGCGGATCGAGGCGAACGGGCACATCTATCTGGGCTATTACGAGGGCTGGTATGCCGTTCGAGATGAGGCTTTTTATGATGAAGAGGAGCTGACGGTCAGGCCGGACGGCAGCAAGGTGGCGCCGAGCGGAGCGCCGGTGGAGTGGGTGAGGGAACCCTCGTACTTCCTGGACCTGTCGAAATGGCAGGACAAGCTGCTGGAATTATACGAAACGCAGCCGGACTTCATTGCACCGACGTCGCGACGTAACGAGGTAATGAGCTTCGTCCGCGGCGGATTGCGGGACCTGTCGATCAGCCGGACCAGCTTCACCTGGGGCATCCCGGTGCCGGATGCGCCAGGGCACGTGATGTATGTCTGGGTGGACGCGCTGAACAACTACGTGACTGCGTGCGGCTTTCCGGACGAGAAGGTTGAGCGTTGGGCGTTCTGGCCTGCGGACGCGCATTTTGTCGGCAAGGACATCATTCGGTTCCATGCGGTCTATTGGCCGGCGCTGCTGATGGCGGCGGGGCTGCCGGTGCCGAAGCGGGTGACCTCGAATGGCTGGTGGACGGTAGACGGCGAGAAGATGTCCAAGTCGCTGGGCAACGTCATCGAGCCGCGGCAGTTGGTGGCAGCGTTCGGGCTGGACCAGGTGCGGTACTTCCTGCTGCGGGAGAAGTCGTTCGGTGGCGATGGTACACTGTCGCACCAGGCGCTGATCACGCGCATCAACGTGGAACTGGCGAACGACCTGGGCAATCTGGCGCAGCGGTCGTTGTCGCTGATCGCGCGGAACTGCGACGGGCGGCTGCCGGGTAGGGGGGCTGCTACCGACGACGATCGGGAGCTGCTCGGCATGGCGGAGGCGCTGCCTGGTGTTCTCCGCGAGCGGCTGGACCGACAGGTTTTTCACGACGCGCTCGAGGAGGTCTGGAAAGTCGTGCGAGCCGCCAATGGCTACGTCGACCGCCAGGCGCCATGGGCTCTGCGTCGAACCGATCAGGAGCGCATGGTAGTGGTGCTGCGGGTATTGGCGGATGCGCTGCGGGTGGTCGCAACGGTGCTCCAGCCGTTCATGCCTGGGAGCATGGCGCGGATGCTGGATCAGCTTGGCGTGCCAGAGGGGTCTCGGATGCTTGCCCATCTGGCGACGCCGTTGCCAGACGGAATTCCACTGCCGGCGCCTCAGGGGGTATTCCCCCGCTATGTCGAACCGGCGGCGTAGTCCCGAATGCTGATCGATTCGCACTGTCACCTCGATTACTTCACCGACGCAGAGCGCCCCGCCGTACTGGACCGGGCAGCCGCAGCAGGCGTCAGCGAAATGGTGACCATTGGCACGACCCTGGAGCAGTCGCGTGGGTTGCCAGCCCTTGCCACTGGACGCGAGAACATCTGGTGCACAATTGGGGTACATCCGCATCATGCTGCGGAGGCACCGATCCCTTCGCCCGAGGTGATCGCGGCAATGACTGAACACCCACGGGTTATTGGTATGGGCAAGTCAGGCCTGGACTATTTCTATGACCGCGCCCCGAGAGAAATACAAAAAGAGAACTTCCGGGCGCACATCCGAGCCGCGAGACTGGCTGGGCTGCCACTCGCCATCCACGCGCGCGACGCCGATAACGACATCGCTAACATCCTGCAAGATGAACGAGATAGTGGCGGTGACTTCATGTTCCTCTTGCACTGCTTCAGCTCCACGCGAGTGCTGGCGGAGCGGGCTATCGTTATGGGCGGCTATGTCAGCTTCTCCGGAATTCTTAGCTTCCCAAAATCCACTGAATTGAGGGAAATAGCGCGCGATCTTCCGGCAGAACGTCTGCTGGTGGAGACCGACGCGCCCTATCTCGCCCCGGTTCCGTTCCGCGGTAAGCGCAATGAACCGGCGTACGTTGCCCATACGGCCAAGGTGCTGGCTGCGGTTCGTGGCTTGGAGCCGGATGAATTGGCCGATCTTACGACGGAGAACTTCCGCCGGCTGTTCCGCAAGGCGGCCTGACGGGTGCGAGTCATTCTGCTCGGCACGGGTGGCTCCGCGGGAGTGCCGCTCATCGGGGGGGTGGACGGCAGTGGCGACTGGGGGGTCTGCGATCCCACCGAACCACGCAATCGGCGTACCCGGGCCAGCATCGTGGTCGAAAGCGATGCCGGAACCCGCCTGCTGGTGGACACGTCGCCAGACATGCGAACGCAGTTGCTGGATTGCCACGTTCCGAGGGTCGATGCGGTGCTGTACACGCATCCGCATGCCGACCACATCACCGGCCTCGATGACGTCCGTATCCTGAACCGCATCGCCGAGCGGCCATTGGACGCATTTGCCACACGTACGACGCTCGACGAGCTCATGCGGCGCTTTGGCTACGCATTCCGCCCATGGCAGCCACCAGGGTTCTTCCGGCCGGTGCTGTCGCCGCGCGAGATCGCGCCTGGCGACACTTTCGAAGCCGCCGGCATGCAGATCCGGCTGTTCGATCAGGACCACGGTATGAGCCATTCGCTGGGTCTGCGTATCGGCAGGTTCGGCTATTCGACCGATGTGGTTGCTTTGGACGAAATGGCGCTGGCAGCACTGGACGGCGTGGACACCTGGGTTGTCGGCTGCTTTCTGCGGAAAGGCCCACACAGGACGCATGCAGACTTACGACAGGTGCTGGAGTGGCAGGACCGGTTGCGACCTCGTCGAACGGTGCTGACGCACATGGGCACCGACATGGACTGGACATGGATGACGGCAAACCTGCCGGCCGGCGTCGAACCTGGCCACGATGGGATGGTCCTCGACTTAACATAATATATCTTCTGCGACAAATGGAGGCGCGGCGCGATGGATGCCAATAGCCCAGAGGCCGAACTACGCCGCCTGCTCGACATCATGGCTGCGCTCCGCGCTCCCCAAGGCGGCTGTCCGTGGGACTTGCAGCAGACCTTCGAGACGATCGCTCCGTACACGATCGAGGAAGCCTACGAGGTGGCGGATGCCATCATGCGGCGCGACCTCGCGTCTCTGCCGGACGAACTTGGCGATCTGCTGTTCCAGGTCGTCTATCACGCGCGGATGGCCGAGGAAGCCGGTCACTTCGCGTTTGCCGATGTGGCACGGGCAATCGCCGACAAGATGATCCGGAGGCATCCTCACGTCTTTGGCGACGCTGCGGCGCGGGACGCGGCAGAGCAGTCGGTTGCCTGGGAGGCGCAGAAGACGGCGGAGCGGACGGCCAGGGCAGAGGTCGGGGCACTGGCGGGCGTGCCGTTGGGCCTCCCTGCCCTGTCCCGCGCGGCCAAGCTCACGTCGCGCGCGGCCCGCGTCGGCTTCGATTGGCCCAATGCTGACGCTGTCCTGCAAAAACTGGATGAGGAGGTCGCGGAGCTTCGCGCGGAACTGCCTGCGGCGGATCCCGAGCGGTTGGCGGATGAGGTTGGCGACTTGCTGTTTGTGCTGGCGAACCTCGCGCGCAAGCTGGAACTGGATCCGGAGGATTGTTTGCGGCGCGCCAACGGTAAGTTCGTAAGGAGGTTCAACCGAATGGAAGCAAGCGCTGCTACCAGAGGGCTTGGACTGTCAGAGATGTCGCTTGAAGCGATGGAGGCAGAGTGGCAGCAAATCAAACACAATAAAGCGCATGGAACCTGAGGTAATAGGGCTTGGCTCAGTTCAAGCCTCAAGTTCGGCCCGTACCGCCGCCTCCAGTTCTCTCATGCGGAAAGGCTTGCGAAGGAACCGTCGGTCGACATTTTGCGAGACGAAATAACCTGAAATCAGAATGATCTTCAGATTGTTATGGCGCTGCGTCGCGACGTTGGCCAATTCGATGCCTGACATGTCGGGCATGCGGATGTCGGTAATGATCATCCGAAGATCGGCTGTGGAGGCAAGTAGTTCCAGGGCCTGGGCAGCGCTGTTTGCCTGGATCACCTGATAGCCGAAATCCTCCAGGAACTCGGCGACGACGACCCGCACTTCTGGGTCATCATCGACGACCATTAGCTTAACCTGGTCCTTACGCGCCGGGTCTGGCGTGTCGGCCTCCCCATCCGTCGAGCAGCCCACAGTTGCTTCCCCGTACAAGACAGAGCCCCCATTCCCGGTTCGGTGCACCACGCGCCGCAGTCGGTAGGTCCGCCACTTGCGCCTATTGGCGTCATTACCATCGTGAGGCATCAACAGAATATGTCGATCATGGTGACGCGACGTGACAATCCATCACAAACCTGCGACTGACGAAATGCTTGCGCAGTAGTTGCAGGAACTCGACGGCGCAAGCGATCCGTGCGATGGGTTTTTAACGATAATCTCAGGCCATGAGGATGGTGCAATGAGTGGTTCAGGTCCCCTCGCCCGCTTCAAGGTGATCGATCTGTCGCGCGTGCGCGCTGGCCCAACCGCTGTGCGTCAGCTCGCGGATTGGGGTGCGTCAGTGATCAAGGTTGAGTCGCCGGAAGGCGACGCCGGCATGGGCGGTGAACGGCACGGTCCAGACTTCCAGAACCTGCATCGCAACAAGCGGAGCATGACGCTGAACCTGAAGTCGCCGGAGGGTGTGGACATCCTGAAACGGCTGGTGCGTGATGCCGATGTGCTGGTGGAGAATTACCGGCCGGATGTGAAGTTCCGTTTGGGCATCGACTACGAGACGCTCCGTAAGGTGAATCCTCGGCTTGTATATGGAAGTATTTCCGGATTTGGCCAGGACGGTCCGTATCGCGAACGTCCGGGGTTCGATCAGATCGCACAGGGCATGGGCGGACTGATGTCGATCACCGGTCTGCCGGGACAAGGACCGGTGCGCGTTGGCATTCCGGTGGCCGATCTGACGGCTGGGATATTCTGTGCGATGGGCATTCTGGTCGCGCTGCTGGAGCGCGAGCAGTCAGGCGAAGGCCAATGGGTGCAGAGCAACCTGCTGGCGGCGCAGATCGCGATGCTGGATTTCCAGGCGGCACGCTGGACGATCGGACACGAAGTGCCGGGTCAGGCGGGGAACGACCATCCGACCAGCATTCCGACCGGCGTGTTTGAAACGGCTGATGGGTACATGAATATCGGTGCGGCAGGCGAGGCGATCTATCAGCGCTTCTGCAAAGTGCTGGACGCGCCCGAACTGGCGAGCGATCCGGCCTTCGCGACCAATGCCGATCGGTCGAAGAACCGCGCGCGCCTGCATGAGGCGATTGGCGCGATCACACGCAAGCGGACGACGGCGGAGTGGATCGCCCTGCTGAACGAGGCGGGCGTGCCGTGCGGGCCGATCTATAAGATCAACGAGGTGTTTGCGGATCCGCAGGTGAAGCACCTGAACGTGACACGGCATGTGCAGCATAAGGTGCTCGGTGACGTCGAGGTAGTCGGACAGGCCATCGAGTTGTCGCGCACGCCGTGGAGTGTGAGGACTGCGACGCCGGAGTCTGGAGAGCACACCGGCGAAGTGCTGCGGGAACTGGGCTTCGGCGATGATGAGATCGCGGGACTAAGGGAACGCGGGGTCGTTTAGCCGGTACCCCGTCCCCCCTCCCCTTGCGGGAGGGGGGAGGGGAACGAGGACCGACTGCCCCCTCCCCCTGACCCCCTCCCGCAAGGGGAGGGGGAAGACTGGAGCTTGTGATTGCTTCCGCCTACACGCGCGTATACCTCGTTGTCGTCGTCGGTCGTGTAGCTACAGACGTAATAACAACCGGTTCCGCGGACAGCGACCGTGGCTCCCCCTGCCCTTCCCACAGCCAGTACTTGTTGTCACCGGCCCCGTTCACCGCGACCGTCTTGTGGTTGCCTTTCATATCGATCGCGTGGACCGTGACGCGGCTGATCAGCCCACCCTTCAGCGCCCGCATGTCTTCGACTGCTTCGTAGACTGCGTCGGTCACACCAGCGCCGCTCTTCATATAGAGGACGATAGAACGCGCCGTACAGCAGCGGATGGTCATCTCGCCGGCGCCCGTGCAAGCGGCGGCGCCATAACGGGTGTCCGCGTAGGAACCGGCTCCGACGATCGGACTGTCTCCTAGGCGGCCGGGATACTTCCAGCCCCACCCTGAGGTGCTTGTCCCGCAACAGATATTGCCCGCCTGGTCGTGGGCCAAAAACACGGTCGTGTCACGCCCAACTTCGGGGTCGATCGCATGGCGACAGAGCGGCGCAAGCTCCGTATCAGGCCAGGAACGCCTCGCGGTTTCGGACACTTCGTTATCGAACCATGCCTGCCAGGCGCGCCGTGAATCGTCTATCAGATTGTCAGCCGGTTCCGCGCCAATCTCGTGAGCGAAGCGTGCTGCCCCCTGCCCTACCAGCAATTCGTGTGGCAGCCGGCGCATGATCTCACGTGCGACGCTGACCGGATGCAGGTAGCCTTGCAGTGCACCGACGGCGCCGGAGCGCAGCGTGGTGCCGTCCATCATGCAGGCATCGAGTTCCATCTCGCACAGCAGGTTGGGCCAGCCGCCCCGGCCGACGGTGCGCACCGATGGATCCGCCTCAATGATCCGGATGCCGGCCTCGATCGCGTCGAGCGCGTGGGCTCCTTCCGCGAGCAAGCGCGCGGTGGTGGGAACGCCGAGCGTGCCTTCGTTGTTGGTAAGGAGGATCATATGCAACATAGTCCTTCTGATCGCCGTAGCCGGCTATGACGATGACAACATCACGTCAACCCCAGGGCGCAAGCGGCTTTCTCCAACGATGACGATCTTCATGGCACGACGTACTTGGCCTTCAGCGAAGGTATGACTTCAGCCGCGATCTTTTCGAAGATCGGCATCTCTTCGTCGCGTCTTGGATAGTAGAGACCGAGTTCGGAGATCCCGAGATCGATCAATCGTTGTGCCATGTCAGAAAAGGCTTCGGCGGACCGATAGTAGTTGACCGATCCGCCGGTTCGCCGAGCCTGCATGTCGAGCATCAGGTAGGAGCGCCGGAGTGACGCCGGGTCGCGGCCGATCCTGGCGCAGTGTTCGTCGACGAGGCGGATGCGATCGCGCGTTTCTACGAGCTGCTCGTCGAAGGTGTGGGCGAAACTGATGCTGTTCCAGGTGTCCGCATATTCCGCTGCGCGCTTCAGCATTGTCGGACCCATTGCGGCGATGATGATCGGAGGCCGTGGCTGCTGTAGTGGGCGCGGGTTCGTGGCAGCGCGATCGGCTTGGTAGAATTGTCCGTCATAGGTCGTGACATCATTGGTCAGTAGGCGATCGACGAGTTCGATGTATTCCTTGAAGCGAGCTGCGCGTTCTCGATTGCTCCAATTCGGCAGTCCCATCATTGCGTAGGACGGGTCGGCGGGCAGTCCCAGGCCGAGCCCCAGTTCGAGCCGACCGTTTGAGACGTGATCGGCGGTTAGTGCCTGATGTGCGAGCAGCGCCGGATTACGGAACGGGATCTGAGCAACATAAGCGGCCAGCCTGATCCGACTGGTGTGAGCTGCGATCGCGGTGAGCAGGGTCCAACACTCGAACCACGGCCCGGGTGCGCTGGTCCAGTCCACGAAATGATCGGCGAAGGCGGCAAGGTCGAAGCCGAGGTCTTCGAGAGACTTGTACCGACGCACCAATTCGACCCACGGCTGGTTCGGCAGGATCATAGTGAAGAAGCGGAGCTTGTGGGGCATTGGGCCTCAGCCGAGGTTACATCCCGGAATGTTGTGCAGGCATTTCCCGTCAGTTTCGACGGTCTTTTGGAAACGGTAGGCATCGTTTGGTCTTGCTGGCAACGTCCTGACCGATCGCGGCGCTGGCAGGAGCTTTGCAAGGGTGTGGCACCCGCCATCAAGGCAAGGCTTCAGGCGCAAGTTTACCGGTGTCGTACGGCCTGACGCCTTGGCCGCGTCGCCGTCGTCGAGACCGACAATCGTCACAGCCACGACATGCAAGGTGTCACGCTTAGGTCCTACGCACGCAAGCTGGATGGCTTGCAAGGACGGAGGCAGACATGGTTCGGCTTCTCGCGGTAGCGGTGTGCGCGGTGTTGCTATGCAGTGGCAGTGCGCGTGCGGCGGCGCCAGATTGTCCGGATGGCGGAACGGTGCGGTTCGGCGTGGTGCCTGGTGAGGACACGATGACGCTGACGCCGATCTATGACCGCATCGCGGCGTTGATGGCGGCGCGGCTGGATTGCGCAGTGAACGTGCAGTTCGGCACGAGCTACACGGCGACGATCGAGGCGATGCGCGCAGGGAGAGTGGAGATCGGGGTGTATGGCGCTTTCAGCTATGTGCTGGCGCATCAGATGGCAGGGGCGGAAGCGGTGGCGGGCTATGCCAACGCGGCCGGTAAGCCTTCGACGTACACCGCGAGCATCGTGACGTGGCCGGGCAGCGGGATTGCCTCGCTGAAGGATATCGTGGGGAAGAGCTTCGCGTTTTCCGATCCGGCGTCCACTTCCGGCCACTTGATCCCGGCGTACGGACTGCGGAAGAACGGCATCGACCCGGATCATGATATTAGGCCGGTGTATACGGGGACACATACGGCGAGCTTTGAGGCGCTGCGCAATCACAAGGTGCTGGTGGGGGAGATGAACAGCACGGTGATCTCCGCGGCGACGGTGCAGGGGATTTACCACCCGGAGGATTACGTGCGGCTGTGGCTGTCTGATCCGATACCGGGTGGGCCATTCACGGTACGCGGCAACCTGCCGGCGGGGTTCAAGGCGCGGCTGATCGAGGTGCTGCGGACACTCGATCTGAGCAGCCTGCCGGAGCGGGATATGAAGATACTTGGGCGGGCGGGGAGCCACGGGCTGGTGGCGGTGAACGACACGGACTTTGATGGGATACGCGATGTGGTGCAGGTGCTGCACATTGATCTGAGCAAGATGAACGAGTGACGGCCCCTCTCCCTAACCCTCCCCCGCAAGGGGGGAGGGGATACTTTGCACTTTGCTTCGTGGGTTAGATCACGCCATCTTCGGCTAGCTTTTCCACGTCGCCGCGGGACATGCCAAGCAGGTTGGTTAGCAGCCACTCGTTGTCCTCGCCGTAGCCGGGGGCGCCGCGGTTGATCGGGCCGCCGATATAGGCGGGTGTAGCGGTGAACTTCATCGGGCAGCTCATACACGGGCCAAGTGCCGATCTTGGTGCCAGTGACCTCGGTGAGCCATTTGAGGTGGCGAAGCTGCGGGTCGTAGTCGCAGCGATCCTCGGCATTCTGGCAGACGCCGGCTGGCACGCCGGCCCTTTGCAGCTTCAGCATCAGCTCGTAGCGGTCCTGCGTGCGGGTCCAGGACTTCGATCGCTCCATCGAGCGAATCCTGATGCAGCAGGCGATGCTCCAGCGTATCGAAGCGCCGATCGTTGATACCCGAGAGTTGGGCGAGCGTGTGCCACTCGGCGTCGGTGAAGCAGGCGATCGCGATCCAGCGGTCATCACCGCCGCAGCGATAGGCACCGTGTGGCGCGGCCGGCATGTACGGCGAGCGGTTGCCGTAACGTCGCCATTCGCGTTCGTTGGCCGACCAGTCGAGGATTGTCGTGCCAGTCAGGAACAACCCTGACTCGCACTGCGAGGCGTCGATCCATTGGCCCTCGCCGGTGCGCTCGCGATGATAGATGGCGCCGAGCAGTGCAAGCGCGTAGCCATAGGCGCCCATCCAATCGAGATAGGAGTAGCCCCAGCCAACGGGCATGGCGGGTTCGGGCAGGCCCGACATGTCCCCCTGCCCGCCGAACGCCGCGGCGACGGGACCGACCGTGCGCATCCGGCCATACGTGCCGTGCGCGCCCATGCCCGATTGCTGGATGTAGATGATGTCGGGACGGATGCTCTTCATCACATCATAGCCAAGGCCCAGCCGTTGCAGCACGCCTGGCGAAAAGCCCTCGGCGACAACATCGCAGATGCGCACAAGGTCTTTCGCGATCTGCAATCCCTTCGGATGACGGATGTTCAGCGAAATGCCACGCTTGCCCGCGTTTTTGTTGTTGAACTGGCCGCCCATGTCGGGGTCCTTCACGCCAGGCAACGGTCCCATTGCGGCATCACGCACGGCGCGTCCACCAACCGGGGCCATTGCGGCTAGGCGCGTGTCCGGATTGTCCTTCCATTCGACTTTGTAACTTTCCGCGCCCAGCGCAGCGAGGAAACGCGTGCCGCCGGCAGAGGCAAGGAACCAGGCGAAGTCGAGGATTTTTACCCCTTGCAGCGGGAACGGCTTGTTATGCAGCGCCGACAAGACAGGCCGCTCCATGCCCCTCGGCTGTGCCGGGACGAGCGGCCGGCGCATCGTCTCACGCAGAACCGCTTCGGTATCTTCACCCAGCAACGGCGCACGACGCCCCACCTGCCAACTAGTCTTCGTCGCCAGCCACTTACTGGTGGGATAGCGGAAGCTTCGTCCGTACTCAGGGTGCGGAATGTCGGCAAAACTCTTTCGTTTCAGCCAATGCTCATCAAGCGCATTTTCATGCGGTTTGCGCAATGGCGCCCAAAGCAGACCGGCATCCTGTGCCTCGCGCCAGGGCATGTCGCTGTAGGTCCAGGCGCGGATAAAGCGCTGCACGACATCCAGCATGTGCGCACGCGTTTCGTCGCCGGCCGCCGAACCGGGCACCTGGCGCGCTTTCAAATCAGCATCCGGTGGCGGCGGCTGTAGATCGGCTTGCATGCCGTATTTGCTCAGCAGCGGCACCAGATTCTTTAGATCGCGTGCGCCCATACCATGCGAGATGAACCAACGGCCATCCTTGGTGTGACAGATGCTGGGCGAGTGGTTCGGTGTCTCCACGGCATGGCGATTGGTCAGCCGCCAGAGCGGCACGCGCCGCATTACCCAATGCATGATGTCGAGCTCTGGATTCTTCGACACCGCCTCGTGGATCGCGACCGAGACGTCCTGCCCCTGCCCCGTCCGATGGCGCCAGATCAGTGCGGCGATGACACCCGTGGCGAGCTGCTCGCCGGCGATGTGATACGCATGCCAGATCTGCGGTGCGATCGGCGGTGTGTCGTACTGGAGATTGGGATCAGGATCGTAGCCGCAATTCATCATGATCCCGCCAAGCGCGAGATGGATCAGGTCTGAACCTTTGAAATCAGCCCATGGCCCATCATCCCCGAACGGCGTCATGCGCGCAGTCACCAGCGAAGGGAAGCGCGCATTCAACGCCGTGCGGTCCAGGCCAAGCGCATGATTAAGCGCACCGCAGCTTGCATCCAGCAACACGTCGGCGCCTTCGAGCAGGCGTAGCATGTGCTCGCGCGCCAGCATTTCGCGCAGATCGAGAACAACGGATTTCTTGTTCCGATTGTAGTTCCAGAAGAACAGTGAGCGATCCAGGCCAGGCTGATCTTCGAAGAACGGACCGATGCGTCGGGTGGCGTTGCCCTCTGGCGGCTCGATCTTCACCACCTCCGCGCCAAGCCCCGCCAGCAGCAATCCAGTGTATTCCGCGCGCTCATCCGCGACTTCAACCACGCGCAGGCCGGCCAACATGCCTGGCCCCTTGTCGCCCAGCATTGGACCAAGGTCACAGTTGGCTGTCATGTGCTGTTCCTCCCTACGGTCGGGTGCGTGCCAGCATCTCCAACAGCATGGCATTGAACTGCTCCGGCGCCTCGTACGCCACCCAGTGGCCGGCGCCCGGAATGATCCGCACATCGGCATCAGGGCGCAGCTCGCGCAACGCCGCGACACGTTGCGGTGCCCGAGGGTTGGCGGGGGCATCGCGCTCGCCCCAAATTCCGTTCACCGGCGACACCACCTTCGCCAGCGCCTGCGGCAAGGCACCGCTGCGCGAAAGACTTGGCGTCTTAAGGCGCGAGTGGCGCGTGTTCCATTCCTGGATTGCCAGCGCGAGATCGTCGATCTTCCCGGGCTCCGCGATCATCAGGCGGTTCAGATTGGTCCGATGCGCGGCAACGCGTTCCTCGCCCATCAGATGGCGCACCTTCATCAGTTCCACGGCACTGCCCAACGGCCCAACTCCGCTGGAACCGATGATCGTGACGGAGCGCGCGCGCGGACCATGGATGGCGCCGACGCATGTCGCCATCGTACCGCCAAAGGAGAATCCCGCCACATCGTATCGGGTATCCGCGCCAAGGATCTGATCGATACCGGCCGCGACAATGGCCGCCACCGCCATGGCATCATCACCGACAGGCGGAAACGCGGACTCGCCGAGTCCGGGCAGATCCGGGATCAACAGGCGATAGCTCTGCGACAGTACATCGATGTTGTGCGCCCAATGGCGCCATGACCCGGCGCCACCATGGAACAACACCAGCGCCGGCAAGTGGGCTGCGCCCCACTGGCGCCACACCATCGTCCCATCGCCACACGGCGTTTCCGTCCGGGACGCAGACTGCTCCAACCGGTCGAGGAAATCCTCCGGCCGTTGCTCGATCCAATCGTTCATCGGGTTCCCATCGGCACGTTTTCATGAAATTGTGCGAACGCCGCGGCGACATCGTCAAGGCCAGCACGGAACAAGCCGGTCATGACGATCGTCTTTGTCG
Source organism: uncultured Alphaproteobacteria bacterium (assembly GCA_963733475.1). Classification (GTDB taxonomy): domain Bacteria; phylum Pseudomonadota; class Alphaproteobacteria; order Acetobacterales; family Acetobacteraceae; genus JAMXLO01. The sequence goes on from CAVTEC010000054.1 coordinate 32,616, forward strand.
GCGACATTCATCAGCAATGGCAGCAGGTCGAGCGCGGCCTCGATGCGCTGGAACCCTTGCCGCGCGCGGCCGTCTTGCTGGGCGATATGCAGTGCGAACTTCCGCTGGATGAACTCGCCGCGCCGCTGCTGGATCGCGGTATCGACGTGCACTGGATCTTCGGCAATCACGACAATGATGGCGGACCGGAGATGTGGGCCAATCTGGTCGAGCCCGACCGCAATCCGCGCACGGCGCCAGGCGCACTGCACGCCAAGGTGGTGGAAATTGGCGGATTGCGCATCGCCGGGCTTGGAGGGACATTCCGGCCGCGGATATGGGAGCCGCCCGAGCCGCCTCGCGTCCATCGTCGCACTGATTTGCCGGCTGATCTCGCCAGCCTGAACTGGAGCTCGCGACACATCTCGCCGCGCTGGAACATTCGCTCGGCGCCACAGCGATCTGGCCTGAAGATTATGACTACCTGGCGACACAGCGCGCCGATGTGTTGGTGACGCACGAGGCGCCGCGCAGCCATCCTGCCGGCAATGCCGCTCTGGATGCACTTGCCCGGGCAATGGGCGTGAAGCTGATTGTGCATGGTCACCATCACACGCCCTATCGTGCGGTAGCGCCAGACGGGTTGCGTGCGATGGGAGTAGGCGCCGCATGGGGTTGTACGATCGATGGCCAGACGCTCTGGAGCGGCGAAGCGCCACGTCATCTGGGCACATTAATCGGTGGATGGTCGCTTGAGGTGATGCCAGTCAAGCCAGTAAGACAACAACGGGGAGGAAAACGAACCAAGTGGACTTCGAAGTCCTGATCGAGAACGTGGCGAACGCGCTGGCGGCCGGCATTACCATCGGTTGCATCTACGGCCTGATGTGCATCGGGCTTGGGTTGATCTTTGGCATCATGCGTATCGTCAATTTCGCTCAGGGCGAGCTGTTGATGCTGGGTATGTACGGCAGCCTGTACCTGGTCACTGGCGGAGGCGTGCTTGCGTTCCTGGGACCTTACGCGGGTCCTTTCGTTGGCGCCTTGTGCGCGGGCCCGATCGTGTTCTGCGGCGGCGCGCTGCTGCACAAGTTCCTCATCAGCCGCGTATCAGGGATGCGGACCACTGGCAGCCTGGACGACGGGCACTTTGGCCAGCTTATCGTCACGCTGGGCATTTCGCTGATCCTGCAGAACGGTGGGCTGATCCTGTTTGGTTCCACACCGCAGGCCGTGCGCACGCCGCTTGCCTCGCGCGCCTTCGAAATCAGCGGATTCTACGGCGATGCGACGATCTTCCTGAACAAGGCCCGACTGATCGCGTGTGCGGTGGCGATCATCACGGCGGCGACACTGTATCTGCTGCTTGAATACACGCGGCTGGGAAAGTCACTGCGCGCCGCGGCGGACAATCCCACTGCGGCGACGTATATGGGAATCGATGTCGATCGTGCCTATCGCATCGCGTTCGGCATTGGTAGCGGCATTACAGCGGTCGCCGGTGGATTGATGGCGACTTATCTGTCGTTCGGACCATTCATCGGACTGGACTACGTCATCATCATGTATTCTGGCGTTGTCCTGGGTGGCATGGGCAGCATCCTGGGCGCATTCTGGGGAGGGCTGACTGTCGGCTTCGTGCAGCAATGCTCCGCGCTGGTGTTGCCGCCGCAGTTGCAGAATGCAGCGATCTTCGTGGTGTTTCTGCTGATCGTAATGCTACGCCCGCAGGGATTGTTCGGCCGCTCGGCGGAACGGGCATGAGGCAAGGTGCGGGCAATCGGCTGCGTCGGGATGGGATCGCGGTGGCAGTTCTGGCGCTGGTGTACCTGGCGGCCGCGAGCTTCGTTACCAACACCTACTACCAGTTGATCCTATCGTTGGTGCCAATCTGGGCACTGTTCGGCGTCTCGTGGAATTTGCTATCGGGGTATGGGGGGCAGCTTTCGTTCGGGCATGCGTCGTTCTTTGGCATCGGCGCCTATACGGTCACGCTGGCGCTGCTGTATTTCAATCTGACGCCGTGGCTGGGGATTCCGCTTGGCGCGGCGATGGGCGCGGTGGCCGGCATTATCATCGGCATCCCGACGTTCCGGCTACGTGGGCACTACTTCGCGCTGGCGATGCTCGCTTATCCGCTGGCGATTCTGTACGTGCTCGAATACCTTGGGTTCCAGGAAGTGTCGTTCCCGATGCATCGGGAACATCCGCTGTACTATCTCGAATTCAGTGATCAGCGGTACTACACGCTGTTGGCGGTGGTCTTGCTGTCGGCGGGCTTGTTGATCTGCATGCTGGTGGAGAATTCGCGCTTCGGCCTGGCACTGATGGCGATCCGCCAGAACGAGCTGGCAGCCGAAGCCGCCGGTATCGATGCCCGCCGCTGGAAGATGCGAGCGCTGGTGACGTCGGGCGCGATCGCCGCGACAGCCGGTGGGCTGTACGCCTGCGTATTGCTGGTGCTGACGCCCGACTTTGTGTTCGGAATTCTGGTGTCGGCGCAGCCCGTGGTGGTGACGCTGTTCGGCGGCGTTGCCTCGATCTGGGGACCGGTGATTGGTGCCGCGATCCTGGTGCCACTCGCTAAATCCCTGAATGCGGAGCTGGGGAATATCATTCCCGGTATCCAGGGCGTGGTCTACGGAGCGGCGATCATCGCGATCATGCTGGCATCGCCAGACGGACTGTTCTGGACGATCCGCGACCGCTGGTTCCGACGGGCATTGCCGGAGCCTGCGCCGGTGGTCGCCGCACATGCGCCGCCTGCTGCGCGCCGATCGAGCTCTGCTGGGGCTAACTTGTTGCGCGTGGAGGGGCTGTCGCGCTCATTTGGTGGGTTGCGCGCGGTCAGCCAGGTGTCGTTCTCGGTTGCGGAGGGTGAGATCCTCGGCATCATCGGGCCAAACGGTGCGGGCAAGACCACGCTGTTCAACGTGCTGAGCGGCGTCCTGGCGGCGGATGAAGGAAGCGCGTTGCTGGGTGGACGCTCGATGCTTGGACGCAAGGTCCACCAGGTCTGCCGCATGGGCGTGGGCCGCTCGTTCCAGGTGGTTCGCAGTTTTCCTCGGCTGCCATTGCTCGACAATGTGGTGGTCGGCGCGTACGGCGCGGGGCTGCCGGATCGGGCAGCGGTGGATGCAGCAGTACACTCGTTGGCGCGGGTTGGTTTGCATCGGCAAGCCGGAACGTTGGCCGGTCAGCTCACCAACAAGGAGCTGCGGTTGATGGAGCTGGCGCGCGCACTGGCTGGCGGGCCACGTCTGCTGCTGTTGGATGAGACGTTGGCGGGCCTTGGGCGCGACGAGTGCGACGAAGTGCTGGATGTGCTGCAGCGCCTGCGTGAGAACGGCATGACGATCGCGATCATCGAACACACGATGCACGCGATGATGCGGATCGCCGACCGGTTCGTGGTGCTGGATCATGGGGCCGTGCTGGCCAGTGGCGCACCGCGCGACGTGGTGGAAGACCGCGCCGTGATCGAGGCGTATCTCGGGAAGAAATGGCTGGCGCGGCAGAATGCTTGAGGGGTTGAAAGGTGGATACTTCCCCCTCCCCTTGCGGGAGGGGGTTAGGGGGAGGGGGCGATCGACCCGCAACCCCCTCCCCCTAACCCCCTCCCGCAAGGGGAGGGGGAAGACCCTCCTGTACCCGGGCACACGATGTACCATGCTTGAGATCCGAAATCTGTCCGTCGCCTATGGTGGCCTGCGCGCGCTCAATGAAGTATCGCTGTCAGTGGCAGAAGGACAGTTCGTCACGGTTGTCGGCCCGAATGGCGCCGGGAAATCGACGCTGTTCAAGACCATCTGTGGCGTGGTGCCTCCAGTATCGGGCACGATCACCTTTCAGGGCGACAACCTGTTCGCGCGGCCAGCAGCAGCACGCGCGCATCTCGGCATCGCGCATGTCCCGGAGGGACGGCAGGTGTTCCGCACACTGACCGTGCGGGAAAATCTCGAGATGGGCGCCTACACCAAGGCAGGGCGCGCGCAGTGGCAACACACGCTGGATCGTATCCACACGCTGTTTCCGATCCTGTTCGAGCGCGCTACACAGCTTGCTGGCACGCTATCCGGCGGCGAGCAGCAGATGCTGGCGATCGGACGGGGCCTTGCGTCGGCGCCACGGCTGCTGATGCTGGATGAACCCTCGATGGGTCTGGCACCCGCCGTCGCGGATACGATCTTCGAGCGCATCTCGCAGATCCATCGCGAGGACGGCGTAACGATCCTGCTGGTGGAACAGCGCGTCGCCGAAGCGTTGGAACTGTCCGATCATGGCTACGTGCTGGAAACCGGCCGGATGGTGCTGGAGGGGTCGTACGAGACGCTGCTGGCAGATGATCGGGTTCGCCGCTCCTATCTGGGATTAACCGAAGCATAAGGGAGAACGCCACAATGACGAATGTATCGACAATCGGCCGCCGGACCGCATTGGGATTGGGGATAGCCACCGGTGCCGCCGCCATCGCCCCGCGTCGGGCGCTCGCGCAGGCGCCGAAGGAAGTGAAGATCGCGATGCTGGTGCCATTGTCCGGCCCGTGGGCGCGCCAGGGCATCCTGGAGAAGCTCGGCGCCGAGATGGCGATCGACGATGTGAACAATGCCGGCGGCATCAAGTCTCTGGGCGGCGCAAAACTGAAGCTGATGGAATACGATACCGGTGATAGCGCCGAGAAGGCGAAGGATGCCGCACAGCGTATGCTGGCGCAGGAGCCGGACCTCGTGGGCGGCTTCGGTTGCTGGCTCTCCACCTTCACGCTGGCCGCCACCGAAGTGACCGAGCGCGCCGAACTGCCGTGGCTGACGCTGTCCTACTCCGACCTGATCACAAATCGCGGCTTCCACTATGTGTTCCAGTCCTCGCCCACCGCTGACAAGCAGGCCGAGGACCTTGTGCCGATGGTGATCGATCTCGCCACCAAGGCGAGCGGCAAGCGCCCGACGAAGGTTGGCATCCTGGGCGATAACACCGCGGCCAGCGTGAGCTTCTACAAGCCGCTGCACGACCACATCCTGAAGAATGCGAAACTCGATCTGGTGGTGGACGAGGTCTATACGCCGCCGCTCACCGACGCGACCACGCTGGTGCAGAAGGTGCGTTCGTCGCGGCCCGATTTCATGCTGATCCAGTCTACCAACGTGCCGGATGACAAGCTGCTGGTGGACGGTTTCGCCGAGTACAATCTGCGGGCGGACAAACTGCCGCTGATTGGTGGCGGTGGTCATTGGTGCGTCCCGGAACTGCTGAAGGTCGCTGGCGCCGACAATCTTGAAGGCGTGCTGGTTGGCTTGGCGAACTGGCCCGGCAAGTCGGTCGCCGACGTGGCGCAACGCTTCGTCGAACGCACCAAGGAGCCGTGGTTCGGCCATGATTCCATCTTCGCCTATGTGCACGTGCTGATCCTGAAGGAAGCGCTGGAGCGTGCCGGCGTTGCCGAACGTCACAAGGTCGCCGACGCGATCCGCCAGCTCAACATGACCGATGGTCCGGCGCTGTTCTTCCCGGATCACCATCTGCAATACGACGACAAGGGCCGACGCGTCGGCGCCAAGCTGTGCATCGTGCAATGGCAGAAGGGCAGGCCGACGCCAGTGTATCCGGCGGAGATCGCAACGTCCGACGCGCTCTGGCCAAAGGTGTCGTAATGGCAGACCTGGCGCCTTACGAACTCTACGCCGTGCATTACGCGCACAATCCCAATGCACGGCGTGCCAACAACTTCATCGGTGGTGATCCGCACGACGGACCGATGCCGCTCGACTACTTCGTGTGGGCGATCAAGGGGCCGGATCGATGCTTCGTCTTCGATACCGGCTTCGACGCGCCGATGGGCGAGAAGCGGAACCGGCAGTTCGTGCGGTCGCCCTCGGTGGGGCTGAAGGCGATCGGCGTGGAGCCCGCCGATGTGCGGGACGTGATCCTGTCGCACATGCACTACGACCATTGCGGCAACTACGATCTGTTCCCGCACGCGCGTTACCATGTGCAGGACATCGAGATGGCGTATTGCACCGGTCGATGCATGTGCCATACCGGCCTGCGCGGCCCGTTCGAGGAAGAAGACGTCATCGCGATGGTGCGCAAGCTTTTCGCCGGCCGGGTCGTCTTCCACGACGGTGTGGATGAATTGGCGCCGGGATTGACGGTGCACCATGTCGGCGGGCATTCGAAAGGCTTGCAGGTGATCCGCGTGTGGACGCGGCGTGGCTGGATGGTGCTGGCGTCGGATGCCAGCCACTTCTACGCCAACATGAAGGAAGGCCGCGCGTTTCCCATCCTGCACAGCCACGAGGATACGCTGAGTGGCTACGAGACGATGCGGAAGCTGGCAAGTACGCCGAATGCCATCATACCGGGTCACGATCCGCTGGTGCTGGCGCGCTATCCGGCGGCGAAGCCTGGGCTGGAGGGTATCGTCGTCCGGCTGGATGTGGAACCTACGCCGTAACGTCCCGCAGCCATTTCTCCATCGGATACCCCGCCACCGTCCCAAATTCCCCCACTGGCGGGCCGGTCTCTGCATAGCCGTTCGCGTGATAGAACCGCCGCGCCGTCTCGGTGCTGATCAGCACGCACCGTTCGTTGCCGCGTTCGGCAGCGCGCGTCTCCAGCGCTCGCAGCAATGCCCGGGTCACGCCACGAAACCTGGCATCCGGCGAGACGTAATTGAGCGTGATCTTGCCTGCATCGGTCACCGATCCGACCGCAAGCACATTTCCGCTTTCAACGACGACCAGCACTGAGTTCCCCGGCTGCGCAAGCCACGACACGAACGCCTCCGGCGTCTTGTTGCTCAGCCAGCGCGCCAAAATCGTCGGGTCATTCCCATGATCGGCCGCACACAGCTCAACAATGGAGCGCCGCAAAACATCGCTGCCCGCGAGCGCGTCGTCGGGTTTGGCATCCCTGATTTGCATCCGAGCAGGCTGCCGCGGAGTAGGTCAACCGGCAAGCCACGGCATGACGAAATTCGACTGGCTCCTCGGTAGCCGTGGAACACGTCCGACCAGAAGGATGAGCGGTAGCAACCGAAAAACAAGAACTTGTGTCAGCATCCTAACGTGAGCATTCTGAAGACCGGAGGGTACGCCGATGCCGCGCCCCGTAGTGCTAGCCGTTGCCGCGTCTCTGATGAGCTGTTCCCCGGCAAGGAACATGGCCACCCGTGAACCGGCGCCCACACCCGCGTCAGCGCCCGCGCAATATGAACCAGCGCCTGTTGTGACGGACGTGCAATTCACTCTGCCGCCCGATCTACGTGACAAGATCTGCGGGGATATGCATGACCAAGGCGGCAGCTACGCTACGCTCACCAAGTCAAGCAATTCACTCTGCCGCTGACTTGATGGTCCGGCCGCGCGCGCCGCCTCACGACGAGATGGTGAAGGACATCGGTCCCGCGCCATCGGACTAGTACCCGCAATCGGAAGAGCGTGAGGCACCCTGACGCCATGTCATTGCGAGGAGCGAAGCGACGAAGCAATCTCGGCGAGATCGCGCAATTCGTCCGAGATTGCTTCGTCGCTTCGCTCCTCGCAATGACAGTCTTCGACGTATCGTCCTTCAATGATTCCGGGTATAGGTGAGGAAATGTTTTCTCGGTGTCTGAGCGTGGCCGGCCGTTCCGCCGATCACACTCATATCAAAGCTCTCAGACGCTAACTCATCTGTCGTTTTGTCGTCATGGCAGGGCATGTCCCGGCCATCGGTATACATCGGCACGATTGTGCCACTCAGAGTGATGGCCGGCTCGATGCCATGGTAAATCCGAAATTCTGCAATCAGTAGCAATGCAATTTGTCGCAAGTCGATGCGAACCGATGCGCCCGCCGCACTACATCCCGAGCCGCAGCGTCAGCAGCCCAGTACTACGCGTATAATTGCCAGGCAGCAGGGTCCCCGACGGACTGTTTCCCCGCTGGTCGGTGAACTCATATTCAGCCGCCACCCGCACATGCCGGTTCAGCAGCCAAGTAACCCCGCCACCCAGCGACACCGCTGTTGTCGCCCCCCCGCCCTGCAAGTAATCGGCGTGCTGTATCCCTACCGTTCCCTCCAGCAGCACGTTCCGCATGTGCTTGTGCCGTTGCATATCAGGGCGTCACAAAGCTCGTGGCCAAGGCCGCCGATACCCGCATTTTACCTTGCATACCTGCCCGAACAGGCGCACAAGGCGTATCGCTGGGTAACACTGAATAACACCAACATATGTTACCCCTGAGCTACCCTGGAGGCGAACATGCCGAGCAAGAAACTAACGCAGTTGACCGTCGATCGGATCGAGATCCCGAAGGCCGGCCGCGTCGAGACATGGGACAAACTGCTTCCCGGCTTTGGCCTTCGGGTGACATCAGAGGGGCATAAGTCCTGGGTAGTGATGTACCGGATGCCGGGGGTCCGCGACGACAAGGGGCGGTTGAAACCGTTCCGCTATACGATAGGCACGATCAAGCAGTATCCCGAGGTCGAGGTAGCGCGAAAGCTGGCCCGTCAGGTCATACACGATGCGCGGACGGGCAAGGATCCCGGCGCCCAAAAGAAAGCCGCAAAGGTCGTGGCTGCCGCCGGGGAAAGCAAGACGACTGTGCGGGCCGTAGCAACGCGATTCGTTGAGGATTACTGCAAGGCGAATGAGCATCGGTCCTGGCCCAGCACGGAGCGCAACCTTCGCAATCACGTCGTGTCGCGCTGGGGCGATCGGGAGATGGCCAGCATCACCGAAGACGATGTGGACAGGCTGCTGGCGGATGTGCGGAACGCTGGTCCTACTGCTTCCAACCGCGTCCTGGCGACCGTCCGAACCATGTTTCGATGGGCCACTCAGCGTCCGCAGCGCGTCATCGAGAAGTCGCCCGTAGAGGGTGCCAAACCGCTCGGGGTCGAGAAGGAACGCGACCGCGTGCTGACCGACGATGAGCTGGTCCGGGTATGGCGCGCTGCGGAGACAGCCGGGGGCACCTCCGGAGCGTTCGTGCGAATGCTCATCTTGCTGGCCCAGCGTCGCGATGAGACTGCGAAGATGCGGTGGGCCGATGTCGATCTGGTCAACGCTGTGTGGACGCTTCCCGCTAAATCGACGAAGTCCGGCCGACCGCACCGAGTGCCCCTCCCCGCCCCTGCTGTTGAATTGCTTTCCAGTCTGCCACGGCTTGGTGAAGGGGAATTCGTGTTCACCACTGACGGCAAGCATCCGATCTCCGGTTACAGCAAGATCAAGGAGCGGATCGAGGCGCTGGCAAAGATCGAGCGCATCGATCGGAAGGGGGAGAAACAGAACGACTGGCGGTTCCACGATTTGAGGCGCACTGCGGCAACTGGCATGGGCGACCTCGGTGTTGCCGGCTCACTTATCAGCAAGATCCTGAACCATGTAGAGGGTGGCATAACCAAGGTTTACAACCGATCGGAGCAGCTTCCCGAGCGACGGCATGCTCTGGAGGCTTGGGCGCGGCGCGTGCAGACATTGACCAGCCCGGCGCCCGATAACGTTGTGGAAATACGAGGCGCTGAGCGGGTGGTGGCGTGATGGGCGGTGAATGGGAAAAGCCGTCCCGGCAAGATTATAAGGCAGCGCTTGACTGCGCCGTCGTCGAATGCCCATGGGCGGACAAGGCTGTAGTTCGTCGGCTGGAGGCCGATCTGGAAAAGGACGGCCGCGGCGTGCTTGAAAGCGCGTTAATCCGCCTGCGCATGCCTGCCAACCACGCCGTGCCATTCATTTTCAATTTGATACAGTCTGCCACCGTGGCGCTCCATCAAGACTGGATCCGCAAGCACAGCACCTCCATCGCCGAGAAACTCAGGAAGCAGGCCAAGACAATAGATGACCTCCTGCAACTGCACGACGCCAAAGGCAATCCGATCGCCGAAGGCAATCCGATCGACCCTCTGAAAGACCCGCTATTATTGCCACTGGCCTCCCGCATCGCATTGGCACAGATCCGCGACGAGCGGTTGGCACTCGCCGCAAACTATCAGGCGATGCCGGATCGGTTGATTGGCGCGCACAAGCTGGAATACGGGTTCATACGTGGTTTCCTAAACCGCCTGAACCGTCGCACCTTAGATCATCTTGCGCTAAAGCGGTTGACCGAGGTGACTCTTGGTATTGAGCTGAAGGACGATGGTAATCTGGTGAAAAAGGCAACGTCCGGTCTGGCTGATCCAGCGCTCAGCGAGGATTGATTTAGGGGGAACGGACGACGGTCTGGTAACGACTTCACAACAAGTTCAGTAATTGGGTGCGACGTTGGCCTAAAAACTGAACTATGGAAAAAGTATAGACAGGAACTAAGGATTTTCGATCAGTCATCGCCGCCAAAGTTCTGACCCGCACCCGTCATAACGCTACATAACCATCCAGCGCCGCGCCCCATTGGGGGGCAACTTGCGGCACAGTTTTGGATGGAGGCGGGATGCAACCCCAGGAATATGCCGGACAGCGCACAGCAGTCGCCCGGCCGGCGGCGCTCGAGGACGAAGCACTCATGGACAGCGCCGCGGTCCGACGGAGCTGCGGCAACGTGTCCTCAATGTGTTTGTGGCGTTGGACACGAGATCCGCGTGTGAAGTTCCCCGTTCCGGATGTGGTCATCAATACCCGGAACTATTGGTACGCTAGCACCATCCGTCGCTGGAAAGCCGAGCGCGCCACCAAGGTAGCAGCCTAACCACCACAACCGACGCGGCGACATCGGAAGTGGTGGTTAGGCTTGTGTTGTCTGGCTGACGACACGTGCATATACGAGCCTACACGTACCGATGCAAGCGCCGCGGCCCCCAATGGGATCGAAATGGCGCAACTTGATCTTCGACCTTATCAGCGCGAGGTAATCGCTCGCGTCGATGAGAAAATTGCAGCGGGTATCCGCCGAATTCTCCTCGTCGCTCCTACCGGCGCTGGAAAAACAGTCATCGCGGCGGCGATCATCGCGGCCGCTGTGCGGCCGGCTCCGACCGAGACAACGCATCGATGACCGGGCGCGTCCTGTTCCTGGCGCATCGGCGGGAACTGATCCTGCAGACTTCGCGCAAGTTGTACGAACTCGGGATCGATCATGGCATTCTCTTGCCAGGCTATCCGGTCCGTCTACACGAGCCGGTGCAGGTGGCCAGCATCGCCACGCTGCATGCCCGGGCGGTGCGCAGCAACCTGATCGAGATGCCGCCGGCTGACATGGTGATCGTCGACGAGGCCCACCACGTCCGCGCCCGCTCCTACATGCGCATCTTGGAATCCTATCCAAACGCCATGGTGCTCGGCCTTACCGCGACGCCGTGCCGCGGAGATGGGCGTGGCCTCGGTACCGCATTTCAGGCGATCGTCGAATGCCCCTCCGTGGCCGAGTTGATCGGGGATGGGTTCTTGGTGCCGACCAAGGTCTACGCGCCAACCACGCCAGACCTGCGCGGCGTCAAGGTCGAGCGCGGGGATTACGACGAATCGCAGCTCGCGGGACGGATGGACGATGCCAAGCTAGTTGGTGATGTGGTCGAACACTGGCTTCGGCTCGCTGAACGGCGCAGGACCGTAGTATTCGCCACTGGGGTGCAGCACTCGCTTCACATCCGGGACGAGTTTCGCCGTGCCGATGTCTTGGCCGAACACATAGACGGCGGCACTCCGGTAGATGAACGCGACCGTATCCTGGACCAATTGTCCAAAGGTCAGATCGAGGTCGTCTGCAACGCCATGGTGCTGACGGAAGGCTGGGATCAGCCGTCAGTTTCATGCTTGATCTTGGCGCGGCCGACGAAGTCTCTGGGCCTGTATCGACAGATGGTAGGGCGCGCGCTGCGACCGGCACCCGGTAAGATCGATGCGCTGATCCTTGACCATTCCGGCGCGACGTTCATGCATGGGTTCGCCGAAGACCCCATCGACTGGACCCTCAGCGAAGACCATCGGGCAGATAACAAGGCACATGCCGCGCGGGGCTCAGGAGAGACGGCTGGAGCCCTGACCAATTGCCCCGAGTGCTCGGCCGTCATGATGCGCGGTAAGCCATGCGGTGCATGCGGATGGCGTCCCCAGCGCAAGGCCGAGGCATTCGCGGTAACTGATGGTGAACTAGTCCGAGTCCAACGTGATCGCAGCGTTCGGCCAAACGAATGGACCGCGCAGGAACGGGTGCGGTTCCACCGCCAACTCCTTTGGATCGCGAAAGAAAAGAACTACAAGCCCGGTTGGGCTGCAATGAAATACAAAGAGCGGTTCGGCACCTTCCCGGCGTCCAAGCCTTGGGCGCTGCCTGAATCTGAACCACCTGATCCGGCGACACGCGCATGGGTCCGATCCAGGCAGATTGCTTTCGCCAAGGCAAGGCAGGCGCAGCGGGGTGCGCCATGATCGGCAACACCGTGGAACGTGCGCGCGGCCGGTGGCGTAACATCCTGCCGGCGTTGGGCGTTGCCCACAGGTACCTGACCCACCGGCATGGCCCGTGCCCAATCTGTGGCGGGAAGGATCGATTCAGGTATGACGACAAGGAAGGCGCTGGAACGTACTTCTGCAATCAGTGCGGAGCGGGAACAGGGATCATCCTGCTCCGAAAGCTGTATGGTTGGGACCATGCCACGGCTTGCCGGAAGGTGGACGAGATCATCGGCAAGGCGCCACCGGCCGCCCCGTGCCGTGTCAGTGGCGGCGGCAATCAAGATAGCCAAGCCCGCGCCCGGCTGGCGAAGATCAACGGCCTGTTGCAGCGCGCGACCAATCCGGAAGTGGTGAAGCGCTACCTGGAAAAGCGCGGCCTTCGCGTCACCAGCCCAATCCTCCTCGGTCACGATGCCTGCCCGTACTTCGAGAAGGGCGGATTGGTCGGCCGCTTCCCAGCCATCATAGCGCCAGTGCTCGGCCCGGATGGCACGCTTCAAAGCGCTGCCCGGATTTATGACGCCGACGTGTCGCCGCGGAAGAAGCTCATGCCGGTGGTGGGGACGATGAAAGGCGCTGCCGTTCGCCTCCACGATCCAGTCAATGGCGAACTCGGTGCGGCTGAAGGAATCGAGACAGCGTTGGCCGCAAACCAGATGGTTGGTGTGCCCACCTGGGCGGCGATCTCCGCGTGGGGGCTAGAGAACTTCGTCCCGCCGGACGGCGTCACCACGCTTCACATCTTCGCCGACAACGATGCTAACAACGTCGGACAAGCCGCAGCCTACGCCTTGGCCAAGCGCCTGAGTAACAACGGCCTGGCAACCAAGGTGCACATCCCGCTGACCCCCGATACCGACTGGCTGAATTTCCTGATCGAGGAAATGCCGTCGTGAAAAAGAACAAGATAGATCGGCAATTCGTCGCGAGACCGCGCGGACTGAACCGGGTGCTACAGCAAAGCGGCGCCGGCCTGCAAAGCCTGGTCCGCTTCCTCGAAGAAGAGCACATGGCGCACAGCGGCAAGAAAAACGGCCGGCTCATGGCGACGAGGTCACAACTCGCCACCTGGGGCATCCACCGCCGCGACATAAGCGCCGCCATCGAAGAAGGGGAATCCCTCGGCTTGATCACCGTGTGCAGGGGTGGCCGACGCGTCGCCAGCCTCTATGGCCTGACATACCTACCAACCCATGACGGCAAACCACCCACCCACCAATGGGAAAAAATCTAGGTGCCAAATGGTACCCAAAGGGGAGTGCCAAATGGTACCCAAAACCCCGCCTTTTGAGTGCCAAATGGTACTCAAAACACGGCAGCGCTTGGGTACCATTTGGCACTCCCTTTATAGACTTCTACCATGAGGTATATCTGATGACGCAGCACGTGAGGCAGCTAGACCAACCACCCAGATGGTGGAGCAACCTGATCACCGAGGCTTGGCGCACACGTCAGCCCGCCGTGCCACCAACCCACGATCCCAACCTGATCGAGCGCGTGGCAATGGCAATCGCTACGGCCGACGGATGTCAGATAATCCTAGGCATCCCGTGGCCGTGGGCAGAACGATCCGAACCAGCACGCATACGCTACCGCACAATGGCCGTAGCCGCCCTGGACGCCATGCACGCACCTTCTTGGTAGGCGGACATGAAGGAGAAGGGAGCCGAGCGCGCGTGACATCTACCGTCGCCTTACCATTTGGTAAGGGAGGAGCGAGGCTCGGGTCCGACCCGAGCCAACGCATTCACCGCCTGACTGCTGCCAATGCTTCTACCCGCCGCGCTGGCGTGTGATGCACGGCACCTGATAGGTGATCACGTGCTGTAGTGTTCCGCCCTGTTAGTATTCCATTGGAAACCCTCGATATTGTATCCTCCCGACATCGGCGACTTACCGCTTGGGTAACATACGGGTAACTGACGTGGCGAAAATTCGGGACGTGCGTCCCTACAGCAACCGCACCACACTCGCGAAGCTAGACCAGCGCACGAAGGAAGCGCGGGTGATGCGCGAGACGCGAGCGGAATTGGCCGAACATGTTGGTGGGATGCCCTCGGCGGTTCAGCGCGCATTGATCGAACAGGCGGTGCAGCTCCGGTTGCGATTGGCAGTCATGGACAGGAAGTGGTCCGAAGCCGGCGCCGAGATGACGGAGTGCGACAGCAACACCTACCTGGCTTGGTCCAATTCGTTTTGCCGCACGCTCGCCCAGCTCGGCATCCAATCACCTCCACCGCGCCCGCCCACGGTGGAGGAGACGCTGGCAGCGATCCACGCCATGCACCAACGCCCCGATACCGACGATGGCGCGTAAGGCCGCCCAGGCGCCGCTACGGGCCACCACGCCGGCACAGGCCATAGCGGAGGGTGGTTTGCTCGCCCATGACTTCCGGGGCGCCTCGTGGGCGCGCTGGCGGGCAATCCTGAAGGCGGCATACGCCGAACCGATGACGGCGGATGAGGTGGCGCTGTTCCGCGAGGTGGCAGATCGAGATCCGCCGACGCGACGTGTTCGCGAATTGTGGGTGATAGCGGGCCGACGCGGTGGCAAGGACAGCATTGCAGCAGCCATCGCCACTGTTGCCGCGCTGGACGATTACAGCCCGTATCTGCGCAGCGGCGAGCGCGCCACCGTCATGTGCCTGGCGACTGACAGGACGCAGGCACTGATTGTGCACCGCTACGTGACGGCAAGCTTTGAGTCACTGCCAGCATTGCGCCCGTTGGTATTGCGCCAGACCGATGACACGCTGGAGCTGCGGAACGGCGTGGAAATCCTGATCGCCACGAACAGCCTTCGGGCACCGCGAGGTCGAACCGTCGCAGTCGCAATTTTTGACGAGGTGGCCTACTGGCGCAGTAGCGAGGACTCGGCATCTCCCGACATCGAAGTGTTTGCCGCGATCGAGCCGGCGACGCTGACCATTCCATCGGCAATGATGATTGGAATCAGCTCGCCGTATCGCCGCAAGGGGTTGCTGTTCGAGAAGTGGCGCAAGCACTACGGCAAGAACGATGACGACGTGCTAGTGGTACGTGGGCCGAGCACGACGTTCAACCCGAAACTGCCGCAGCGGATCATCGATGCACGCCTTGAGGAAGATCCCGAAGCCGGCGCGGCTGAATATCTCGCCGAATGGCGCAGCGACATCAGCGATCTGTTCGACCGCGCGCTTATTGATGCAGCGGTCGATCGCGGTGTCACGGTTCGCCCTCCGCGGCGGGATGTCCAGTACGTAGCTTGGATTGATGCCGCTGGTGGACGAGGCAGCGCATTCACCGCTGCTGTGGCGAGTGCGGCCGGTGACGCGGTTGTGCTCGATGCGCTGTACGAGCGACGCGCGCCCTTCAATCCGTCTGAGGTTGTGGGGGAGGTGGCGGATCTTCTGCATCGTTACAACGTGGTCTCGGCTACAGGCGATCGATATGCGGCGGACTGGGTTACGGAAGCATTTGCCGCCGCAGGTATCCGATACCAGAACGCCGAACAGGATCGCAGCCAAGTCTATTTGAGCGCGCTGCCATTGTTCACTTCGGGCCGGGCGCGGCTGCTCGATAATGCGCGGTTGGCGCATCAGTTCGCGAGCCTTGAAAGGCGAGTGACGAAGTTCGGCCGTGACAGAGTTGGACCACAGTCGGACGGCGCGGACGATGCATGTAATAGCGTGGCCGGCGCCCTTTTGCTTGCGGCGAGTGAGGCAAAGCCGGCGCTGATCCGAGCGGCGCAGCTCTTGCAGGAAGGTATTGGCGTGCCGATGCCGCGCTGGTGCGAAAACCTTGATGCCGTGGTATGGGCGGATGGTGACGGCGTTGCGGCGACAACCTGGTGGTCGCGTTGGACGCATGGCACACCTCCGCTAGTGCTGCTTGATTTCGCTGTGGCGCAGATTGGCCCCGACACGGTACCGGACGCATACCGAGAGGCGAACCGCTACGCCGAGCAATGCTGCATGGCCTACGACGGCCGCCTTTATGTTCCCCCTGTACTGGCTGGGCAATACGCTACGCTTCGTGTCGATGGTGTGCCCCACGCTTGGCTGGCGGACATCAATGCGCTGCGTCTGGCGGTTGGCACACTGACGGCTGCCAACAACGTGAAGCTATCGACCGTGGCTGCGGAGAAAGCGCGTGGCACCGCGTTTGCTGGGTCGCTGGAAGGATGGATGAAGCAGCCCGACGCGCTGGCAATGTCGTTCATGCTGGGCGTTGTGCTGGCGATGGGATTACCCGAACCGCGATAGGAACACGACATGCTGACCCGACCACCGACCAATCCCGGCATCCCCCAAGGCTCCGCCGTCGAACCGCGCCGCAGCGTCACGAACAACAAGTTATTGCTGCTCCAAACGCTGGTCAGCGTTGGCGCGGTGATTGATGTTGCGTCGCTGGGCAGCGGATATACCAGCGCCGACTTGGCACACTGGATCGGCGCGAATCTTGTTCGTTGGGCCGAGCAGGACCGCGCCGCGATGGCGAAGAGGCTGGCGCGCGCTGATGTCGCAGCCGATTGACCTTGCCGCGCCGCGGTCATTACTCGACCAGTTAATTGCGGCGGAGCATGAGGCTCGGGATGCCGAACGCGCGGCCCGGCGGCCATCTCGTGCGGCGAAGCGGGAGTTTCGATCATCGCTCGCCTGGCGAAGGGTGCGTTTCGCTGCGTTGGCCGCGAACGCCGAGCGCAACGGCGGCATTGCCAAATGCGAGCTATGCGGCGCAACCGCACAATCGAGCGGCGCCGAATTGCATGCCGATCATATTGAAGCGGTGTCGCGGAACTGGTCGCGCCGACTCGATCCGACGAACGTTCAAATCTTGTGCTGCCCCTGCAACACCGGAAAACTGGATGGCCCGGCTGCGGATTTTCGTAAGCCAACAGCCGCCTAGTAATGTTCCTAGTTGTGCGTTGTTATGCGTAGTTGTGCATTGTTGTTCGTGAGCGTTCTATTGATTGGTCGGCAAATTTGCAGTTGAATATTAGCCGGTTATACGTCATATCATCGGCATGTCTGCTGCTGCTCGTGTTCCTGTTTGCGTCACCCTCCCGCCATCGCTGATTGAGCGAGCCGACCGGCTTGCGGAAGCCGATGAACGCTCGCGTTCGTTCATCGTGACGCGTGCGCTGGAACGCTATTGCGAGGATTTCGAACTCCGGCCGCCGGGTTTAACCCCCCCGGTCATGCCAGAGGCCGCCCGGTCTGGTGCTCCATCTGTGCCGGGCGGCACCCCTTTCCCGGCAGCGGCCCTTCATATCGGCACGTTGCTCCGCTCGCAGAAGATTGCCGCCGAGCGCGCCGAAACCGATCGGCAGAATCGCGAGCGTGTAGCGCACCAGAACGCCGATTACATGAATGACCTAGGAACCACCACACCATGAACACCACTGAAGCCGCCACTCGGCACGCCGAAGTGTCGAAGCGAACCACCGATAGCTGGCATCGACACGCCGCTGTCCCGACGATGGCTGCGCAGGCGAACGCACGCAATACCGAGGCGAAGGCCAAGAGCGACGCGCTGGAACGCTCGGCTGCGCACCGCCGTGACTTACCGGTGAATGGTTAAATGCGCGACTGGAGCATGCGCGCTGCGATCGACGGATCACGCGACCGCATTCGCCAATATGACGAGCGCTTTTCCGGCGAAGAAGTTGCCGCCATCGATGCCGCCAGGGCACGCGCTGATAGCGTGCTTAACCTCTGGGGGGACCGGGCTTCCCAGCCGCTGGCGCAGGAATCTTCCCGCGAATATCGGCGCAGGGTGCTGAAAGCGGTGCAGGACAAATCGCCTAAGTTCAAGGGCAAGACCTATTCCACGCTCGGCGACGCGTTGGCTATCGTGGAAGAGCACGATATATGCCGACGCCGCCCTGGCGGCGGAAGATCCCAGCACTGTACCTGCAGGACAGATGCGCGTAATTCGCGAGCGTGATGCCGCCGGCCGATTGATCACTCGTTGGGTTGGTTCCGATTACATGGGCGCCCTCTGGGATCATTTCGCCATGTCCGGCGCGCTCGGGGCGATCAACCGCAACCCGACACCCAAGGGACGCACATGAACGAAGACACAATAGCTGTGCTCGAAGCATGCGACTTATCGCAGCTCGAAGCGTTGCGCGACAAATACGCCGCTCGGCATGACTCCGCACGCGTTGCGGAAGTTCGGGCTGCGATCGACCGCAAGGGGCTGGTCCAGACCGACGAGCTTTCCCGCTCTGGCAAATTGTTCGCTCACAAAATCGACATGGGAGACGACTCCGGGCGCAAAATGACGACCTGGACAGGGGATTCCTCTGTTTGGATGAGAGCCTTCCAGACGGGTCCGATTGTTGGTCGCATTGATCCTCAACTGCTTGACGAAGCGAAGAGCGGCAAACCTCAAACCGTCCGCCTACGGCATGGCGAGCGCGTCGTGGTCACAAAGGACTAACGAGATGGCCGAGGAAGGCCGCATAAAATTCTTCAGCCCCGAAAAGAATTTCGGTTTCATCGTTTGCGATGCTGGCGACGATCTATTTTTTTCTGGTGTCGCGCTCGACCTGGCTGCCATCGATGATGTCCAGATTGGCGATCGTATTGAGTTTGTCCGCGAGCAAAGCCGCGACGGTAGGCCGCGCGCTGGGCACTTGCGCTTTGTGGAAGCGGCGCGCCGATGAGCGCCACCGCCATCCATTCGGGTAGTCCAGAAACTGGCGTGGTCACTGCTTACGACTTGCGTTGGGGGCTTGGGACGATCATGTCTCACGCCGCTGACACTCCTGTATGCGTCCACTGGAGCGCACTTGTCGATCTGGATGGTCTGCAAGTCGGCCAGAAGGTGAAATTCGTGAGGCATCGGCGCGCACGCAGATGGGTTGCCAGCCGGGTGAGATTGGATGACTGACACTACTGAAACGCCAGCCTCCGCCCTCGCTGCGCTTCAGCGAATGTTGAGCTACGGCCCTGCGTTGACGCAGGAAGAACGCGCACGCGTTTTCGAGCTGGTTTGCGTTCTTGGCAGCATGCTGATCTCTGATGCCCGGCTTTCCGACCGGATCGAGGCCGAGATCCACCGATTGCGCTTCGGACCTTGGTGAGACATGCGGTACTACAGGGTTGATTTTTCCCGGGCAGATGGCAATCCCGTCTACTTGAAAAGTCTGAATGGCCAACCTCTGACAAGCCTTGCGCCGGATGGAACTTTCAATCCAGGTTCATTGCAGGTCGAGATGAACATCCCGGTTTACCCGATGCACCAAGCGGGGGCTGGAACTGTACGTCAAGGTGTGGGGCGTTAGCCTCGCCGATATCCAACGACAATCCGACTACAACGGCCTGAACATCAAAATCTACGGCGGCATGTCGAAGGGGTTGCCGCTCGCAACGCCAAGTCAATCCGGTTTGCTTGTGAGCGGCAGTGTTTTTCAGGCATACGGCAACTGGGTTGGCACGGAACAGTCGATTGTGTTCCTGATCCTGCCGCCGGTTGGCACAAGTGATACTCCGCTTAACGTGCCGTTCACCTGGACCAAGGGCCAATCGCTCGCTGCGGCGATCCGAGCCACACTTCAGGTGGCGGTGCCGACGCTGACGCCATCCATCAACATCTCGCCAAACCTTGTGCTGGGCTACACCGAGACGGGCTACTACACGAACCTTCAGCAGTTCGCGCAATGGATCAATCAGCGTTCGCAGGCGATCATCGGAGGCGCCTATCAAGGCGTGCAGATATCGACCAAGGGCAACACGATCCAGGTCTGGGACGGTACACAGGCGCAGTCTGGCACGATCCAAATACAGCCGTGGGATCTGATCGGGCAACCGACGTGGCTCGACAGCAACGCACTCACCTTCCAGACCGTCATGCGCGCGGATATCGACCTGCAAAGCGTCATCCAGCTTCCGCCAACGATCATCCAACAAACGGCAGCGGCTGCCGTTGCGCTCCGCAACCAAGATCGAACTACCTTCACTGGCCGCTTCGTCGTGCAGGGCGCCCAGCATTACGGGAACTTCCGCCAACCATCGGCGGATTCGTGGGTGACGACTTTCCAGGCGGCTGCACAGTTGAAGGAAGCCCCGGCGCCAGTGCCCGCGGGGAACGTTTCAATAAAATCGATCACGGTTCAATGACATCGCAACCTGAGCTCTCGGTTCCCCGTAGTTCTACTGGCGCCATCGCTGGCCTGGGCGCAGTGCAGCGCCATCAATTCGACCGCATGCTGCGGCACAACGCTGAACACACCGCTGCTCGGCCCTCGGGCGGCAGCCTCGATCATCGCTTGAGCGCCTCCTTCAACTGGTCGACGGTGATCTGACGAATTTTGCTCCGGATATCTTCATCCGTCATAGTGCGACCACATCCAGTGCAAACGGCACCCAGAAAGTCCTTGTAAGTCTTGACCTCGTGCCCGACGCGGAAGTGTTGCGCGCCGCATGACGGACATCGAAATTGTATTATATCGTCCACTGATCTCGCTCCCTGTAGGTGTGGCAACCGCAGGGTAGCGATGGGCGGGGCGGCTGTCGTGGCTGCTCCGCCGCCGCCCGAAAATTCTCGTTTCTTGACCGACCGTCAAATTATCAAAGGATCAATCTGCTATAGCGCATGAAATCGCTTTGACTCGCTGTTACAATAGGCGCATGCAGCGAGCGATCATTTGCGTGTAGAATGATCCAAGGGGAAAGAACCATGAAAACAAGTTACGCTGTCGCGATTGCGATACTCGCCGGCATGGGAATGGGTGCGATTGGCGCGCATAGTCTCCAAGCTCAGACTAATCCGCCTGTCTACATGATCGGAGTGGTCGACGTCAGCAACGCAGACGGCTATGCGAAGGAGTATCTACCACCCGCTGCAGCGTCGATTAAAGCGCATGGCGGTGTCACCTTGGCAGCAGGTGCAGGAACGGTGATAGAAGGAACGCCACCCGGATCACGTTTTGTCATTCTTCGGTGGGACAGCCTGGAGCAATTAAAGGGCTGGCGCGATTCACCAGAATACACGGCGGCGCATAAGAACGGCGAGAAGTACGCCAAGTTCACCGTCGTTGCAGTTAACGGCGTGAAGCAATAACGGAAGCGGCGCCGCGGGCTTCGGGCGAGGAAATGGACGCGGAAAGCTGGACGGCCTGTAGCGCGCTCTGAACCGACGCGTCGGGTAGTGTCTCAGTTTGCCGCATCCCGCTGATTGTTTTCCCATTCCTCAATCATCGTCACGACATCGGAAATATCCCACAGCTTCGTGGTGACGCCTGCCGCCATCGCGGGCGAGCAACGTAGCGTGCCATGGATGCGGACGAAGTTGTAGGCCATGCAGTGCAGTGCGACCGCGTAAGCATGGTTCTCGGCTTTCTTGCTGAATGCGTTCGTCAGCCGAGTGAACCGGCGCGTATGCATCCGGATCGTGAGGTTGCTGCGCTCGGCATACGACGTGCTGATGTGGTCAGGATCGGGGCGACCCTCAACGCGGCGCTTCTCCGCACCAATGCACTCGCCCGGGCTGTAGCGGCCTACCGGACCCTCTGGCGTGCCGTAGTGCTTCACCAGCATGGCATAGTCGATATCGGCTCCGAAGGCTTCCTCAACCGCCTGTAGGTATGGCCCATGCCCGTCGCTGGTAAGCTGCACACGGTGCGCGAGCCGCATGGCCAAATCACCGATGAAAGCCTGCGCTGCATACGCATCGCGCGAACCGACGAGCCATGACGGGATCAGCTTGGTATCAGCGTCAATCGCGGTCCAGGTCCAGATATCGCCAGCCTGTTCCGGCGCGGCCTTGGCGCCTGCCACGTTCTTCTGCTTGGCGTAGCAAAACGCCCAAATCTCATCGACCTGAATGCGCTTGCACGTCAGGTTGCGGAACGTCTTGTCCTGATAGTCGGAGCAAGCCTGCCCGGCATCGACCAGCAGCTTCGTGACGGTGTTGATGCTCACGCCCGTAGTCCGGGTGATCGCGCGCAGGCTCATGCCTTCGACCAGTTGGCCGATGATCTGAATGCACTTGTCGCGGGGGAGCTTGTTCATGCCCCGCACAATATGAACTTTATTCTTATCTGCCAAGCATAACATTCACTTCCGAGTCGGGCTTTTCTCCGACTATGCTGGCGTCTTGCGCTTGGAGGCTCTTGCCTATCAATGGGATGTTGACTTATAAGTCAATAGGAGAGATGCTGGGTGCTCAGAGTGGGCGACGCTTGTACCTACTGGAGCCGCCAGATGAAGGAATGAAGGCGCAAAGGACGATCTACGTGGATTCTGGTCTGCTAGGGGTTCTGAACGAGATTACCGGCACCTATGTCGATCAGCGACACATGGCGTTGCGAGATTTCCTGGATGGATTTTCGCTGCATGGTCATTTGACAGCATCCCATCAACCTCACGCTAAGCCCGCGCACGCTATGATCTCACGCGTCGATCCTGTTAACGCGGAGATATGGTCATTCCGTTGCAGATGGCCAGGAGACGGAATGCGGTTGCTAGGTTGCTTCGTGGAACCTAACTGCTTCGTAGGTCTCGCATGGGACTACCGCGAAAACCTTAACGAAGACGACGCGTGGGATGACCTTGTGCGCGAATGCCAATTAGCTTGGCGTGATCTCTTCCCCGGATTTGCGCCTCACAAAGGGAGTGATATCAATGACTACGTCTCATCCAATGTCGAAGTTGTTAACGCGCCCAAGCGATGGCCGAATTCCAGACGCAACGTTTAGTTATGTTAAGGTCAGAAACCGGAGGCGCGCCTTCGATAAAGTGAAGGAGGAATTTCAGAAAAGTGGGATGAACCGCGCTGAACTGGCAAATAGGTCGGGCAAAGGGAGGGATCAGATATCCCGCCTTATGGGCCAACCTGGGAATATCACCATCGATACGATGGCCGAATTGGTTTTCGCAAGCACGGGTGGTGAATTGCGCTACGAAGTAACCTATCCACAGCAGCATACTGCTGCAATACAGCCCGAAGCTTCAGATACGACACCCACGCCGTCATCGAATGCTCCACAAATGGATGTTGTAAAGAATATACAACCACATGGTACGCTCGTTCCAATTACCTCGCGCGGAACCATTGATCCAAGCGGAAGAATCGAGCTGCGTGACGCAGCATGAGCGAGCCGCGTCACGCGTACTGTTTGTTTTGTGACGATTTGCGAATGGAGGCAGGAAACAAGTACTCCCTCATGGGGATATACGATGTCGATATGACATTTCCGCCAAACGTCCCAGAAGGGGCTATGATAGCGATACCAAAGCTGGTGGCCGTCGCGTCACTAATTACAGACATCAATGATAAGCCGAAGACTATTGCCTTCTCGATGTACGGACCTCCTGGCCGGACGGAGATTGGTCGGCTTGAGGCGCTTGGGGAACAGTTTGCATCAACCCCTCCTACAGAGGGCGCGCGCGTATTCCGAGCGAAATCCATTTTTACGTTTCAGAACTTGGCGATCCCCTGCGGCGGGTTTTTTGAAGTTGTTGCGGAAACTGAACAGGGGGCACTTATAGCAGGTCGGTTGCGGGTAATTATACCAGGACGACCAGACACCGGAACCGGCGCTTTGGCAGAAGCTAATTCTATTTCTCCCACCGCTTCGCCGCCGCCTTCCGAGCAATCTCCGTCCGCCGCTCCGGAGACAAAGCCTCGCGCCGTGCGACGCCGCCCTTCAAGCCGCCGGAGCGCGCGAACTCCTGTGCCGGAGTAGGCGGCTCCGGCTTCTCCTCGGTCACCGCCCCCGTCGCCAGATCGACAATCAGCTTGCCGAGCTGGTTAGGATCGCGGGGGCGCTTGGGATACTTCATGGCTTGCCCATTCGCTCAACCGCCGAGAGCTTGTCAGCTTCGGCTTGCGCGGCACCCTCAGAAGGAAAGTTTGGCCCCACGGCTATGGCACCGTCCGGATAGGTTGTCTGGACGGTCCAGCGCCAAATGCCGTCCTCCTGTACCTGCACGACTTTGTAAGTTTTCATCCTGCCAATATGGCTACGCTCCACGGGCCGGCGCAACGCCTGTCTGCGGATCGGTGGATAGGATTTTATTCAAAGTGAGACACTACCACGCGTCGGGAATGCTTGACGCCGGACTTAATCCGGGCGCAACGTTCCGGTGCCTTCCGCTGGAAGGCGGGCCGACCGGGTGGTTCGAAGCACCCAGCCGACCCTGACCCAGGCGCACTCAGAGGATGCACCATGGGCTACACCATATCTACCAGACGGTGGTCCCGTGCGCCTACACGGAGAACCACTCAATGCCTCCAACACCCACCACCAATCCAGACGCCGAGCTGCTTCTCCAATGCACGGCGTTCGCGCGTGTCGAGGTGACGCGGCAACGCTGGAATGCCGGGCTTGCGCCTCGATACGATGACGAAAAGCACAGCGAAGCACTAATGCATCTGTGGTGGCGGCTGGCTCGCCGCATCATGCCAATCAGGCCGACAACTTGGGCCGGATTTCGTGCGAAGGCTGTGGCTCTGCGCGATTTCGTTGACGGCACGTCCCATTGCGATGGCCCGGACCTTGGCGAGTTCGCCACCGCCCTGGCGACCGACCTGGTGGCATTCGGCGAGGAGATGCCAGCATGAGCACCACCGAAACCGAAATCATCACCGACTGGGCGCTGACCGATCTTGAGCCGGAGATCTACGGGCTGAAGGCGACGATCGGCATCTTCGGCCACATGATCCAGTCCCCCTTCCATGTGCAGGAGTCGCAGTGGGTCAAAATCGAGGACGACCTGAACGCCTACGTGGACCGCATCGATGCGTTATGGAAGCGCGCATGGGACCAACTGAACGCCACCGACGCAAAGCACGATGCGGCGCTGGCCGAGGCGAAGGCGGAAGCGAAGGCAGCGGAGGCCGAGGCCGGGCCATTGTCCGGCACACGTCTGGAGGAGTTGCTATGGTTGGAGCGGATGCTGCGAGGCATGGCGACGATGATCAACAGCAACCTCGACAACGCGCCCGTGGGGCTGGTGCAGGCCGTCAGCGCCACGCCTGAGCGCGAACCGGCACCCGAGCCCGAACCGCAACCCGAGCGGAAGAGGTGGTGACGACTATGAGCGCGCGGAAGAAACCGACGAATGTCGTCTCACTGGCTGAATACCGGGAGAAGGTGCGTCAACCTGACGCACCCCGTACGCTAACCGTGACCCCGGACATGGAGAAGATCGCGATGCTGGCCGGCATACTCGGGCTCAGATTGGCGCGCCTGCCCGATGAGCTGAGAGCCGAAGGCTGGCAAACCGTGGGGGAGATGCTCGGCGGCATTCAGAACTGGCACCCGGCTGCGTGACACGCCGCACCGGCTGAGCTATAAGCAGACGTTGACCTACATGATTTCCTCACCTCGGGCCGCCTTAGGGCGGCCCTTTTGTTTTCTTGAATAGCGCGGATCCTAGTAGTGGTTGGCGAGCATGAGCGATAACAGGATCACACCCAGCAGAATCATTATCCAAAACGCCTCAGCGATCATGCCACTATCCCCCATGTCGCGCGGCGCGATACTTGGGCCGAGAGTGCGCAATTCGCTACGAGGATTGTCCCCCAGGGATTTTCCGGCGGAAACACCCTGACGTCTTGCCGGGAAGCCGTCCTAACCCACCGCCTCCGGCCCCAGCAGCGGCACCCGGCGCGTTCCCCCTTCGTGTGTTACCCCAGATGCTACCCGCCATAGTTTCCACCGCCAGCCGAACCGTCCATCATACTGATTTAATTGAAGAAATCCGGTAGCGCGCACCCTCTACCCTGAGCCGCATGTACTCGTGGTCCAATATCAGCCGCGCGCCGGTGTAGGTGTAGCCAGCGACGCCCTCCTGCGCCGCATCCTCGATGCTGCGGTTAACCTTCGCGGTCACCGTCGTCATCCCGCTCGGACTGAAAATCACCGCGGCCTCTGCTGTTGGCGCCTGATGCGCCTGATATACCGAGGCACGGAAGGCACGCTCCTCCCATCCCACGAGCACGCGATATCGCCACATGCCGTCGCTGTCGTCGCTCAACCCCACCAGCACCTGATATCCAGTGGAATCCCGCGTCGGCTGCCCCGCCTGCGGCGCCAGGTAATGCACGCCCAGCACGCGCGTCACCACCAGTGCATCGCGCTGCGGCGACAGCTCATATCGCGCGGTGACATCGCCTTGCAGCACATCCCGATTGCGATACGTCTGCGAGGCCGGCACGCCAAATATCGTCGTCGCATCATAGCGGTACGCCGAGAATGCCACGCCCGGTGTGATCGACAGGCGATCCAGCGCAATCGTATAGCCGGCGCGCGCATCCTCCACCTGGTAGCCAATCGGCGTGTCCGACGGCAGCGCATCGAGATCAGTGCGTAGCTCATGCAAGGCGAAATGCGACACCCCGATGGTAAGCTGATCGCGCCCCACCGCCACGGCGCCACCCAGCGACGCGGTCCAGTTGGTAAAGCTCTGCGCCGGCAATTCCAGATAGCGTTCGTTATCCAGGCCCAGATAGCCGCCAAGGCTGTCGCGCGACCAATCGGAGTTCACCAGCAGCGACGGTTTGGTCCCGATCAGCCAACTACCCTGCCCTCCGCTCGCTGCACCCAGCACATTGCTGTCGTAGCCCGTGCTTTCTTCCACCGTCGGATGCAGGAGAAAAGTATCCATCCGCACGCCAGGCGCGTCGTATTCCGGCCGCGCTCGCGAGGCGACAGTGACGCCGGGCGCCGTGCCATATCCTGGCACGCCATCAGGGAAGTAAGTTGACAGCAGCTCCGCGCGCACACCGCTGCATGCAACCGCACAACCCAATCCTGCACACGCCCATCTGTGCCATCTCGCCATGGCGCCAAACCATGACGACGATCACCTACGATCGTCTTAACGCGGCTAAAGTTTTGGCCAGCTCGGTGCGCCGAGCGGGCCCAGATCGTCATTGGCCCGCGGCATCTGCGTCTCCCATCCGCCACCCAGCGCCTTGTACAGCGCCACAAGATTGGCTGAGACGTTGGTTGTGCTGATTGCCAGTTGCTGTTGCGTTGACAGCAAATTCTCTTCCGCCGTCAGCACCTGGAGGAAGTCCGCCACGCCATCCTGGTAGCGGCTCTGCGCCAGGCTCAGCGCGCGCTCATTTTGTGCCACCGCCTGGGTCAGTTGGTCGCGGCGCGCCTGCTCGGTCTGATACGCGGTCAGTGCATTGTCCACGTCGTGCCAGGCGCTTAGCACCGTCTTCTGGTAGTTGATCGCCGCTTCCTTCTGCTGCGCCTTGTCCAGCTCGAGCGTGGCCCTGAGCTGTCCACCCTCGAAGATCGGGATGGTGATACCAGGCCCCGCTCCGAACTGCAGCGCGTTGACGTCAAACACCTTCCACGGCTGCAGCGCTTGCAAGCCAAGGCTGCCGCTCAGCGTTACCGACGGATAAAAGTTCGCCACGGCCACCCCGATATTCGCGGTCGCGGCATGCAACTGCGCCTCGGCCTGGCGGATATCGGGGCGGCGCAATGCCAACTCCGACGGAAGGCCAACCGGCACGCGGGGCGGCACAGGGGGCACTGGCTTCGTCGTGATCAGCTCCGCCTGCAACGCGTTTGGCGGCAGACCCAACAGCAGACTGATCGCGTTGATGAACTCCGATTCCCGCTGCTCAAGTGGCGGAATTTGCGCCGCGGTCGTGCGCGCCTGCGCTGCTGCATTGGCCACATCGAGGTCTGTTGTCACCCCCCCCGCCGCACGCTGCTGTGTAAGCTGCAAACCCTGCTCTGCCGTCTGCAGATTGTCGCGCGCGATATGCAGTTGCAATTGTGTGCCACGCAGCTCGATGTAGTCACGTGCCAGCTCTGCCTGGCTGCTGATCAGGGTCGCCCGGCGCGCCTCAGCGGATGCCTCCACTGACGCCTTGGCCGACTCCACCGACCGCCGGACATTGCCCCACAAATCGAGCTCCCACGAGGCATCGAATCCCATCTGATAGATGTCGAATGCCCCCAGCTTGCTGCTCTTGAGGCCGCCGGTGGTGTTCCCTTCCGCGCCGTTCGCGCCAAGTGGATTCGGTGCGTTGGCGAATACACCGACATTGCTTGCCTTCTCCTTTTCGTACGACGCGTTGGCACCCAGGTTCGGATATTGCGCCGCTCCGGCGATACCAAGCTGGGCCGAGATTCCGCCAGCCGCGCCGTCGCGACCTGCACGTCCAGGTTCTCGCCGGCAACCCGATGCTCCAGTGCCGTCAGCTCCGGATCACCGAGCACGTTCCACCAGTTCGGATCGATCGGTTCGGCTACCGGAATGCTCGGTTCCTTGGGGATCGGTTCGGCTTTGGTCGCAAACCAGGACGCTGGTGAAAGCCACTCGGGCGGTGAGAAATCAGGCCCGACGGTGCATGCGCTCAGCGCCAGCAATAACGCTGGCGCGGCTGGAAATCGTCTCAACATCATCCTCCGGCCGCACCCCGGCGCTGCCCCCGCCGGCTTCTATAGCGGGAATCGTCCGAGACACCAGACCGGGCTAGGATACAACCAACATCTGGTGGAGGCGACGTATGGCCCGTATCCTGTTCCGTAACTGTCGCGTGTGGGACGGCTCGGGTGCGCCGAGCCATCCAGCCGATGTCTTGGTCGAAGGCGACCGCATCCGCGCCGTGGCGACGCAGACCGGCCAGCTCGAAGCCGCCGGCGCCGAGGTGATCGAAGCTGCCGGAATGACGCTGATGCCCGGTTTGGTCGAAGGCCATGCCCACATCACTTTCATCAACGGCGCCCGCGCCACCGACCTCGGCGACACGCCACCCGAGGAACACACGCTGATCGCGGCCCGCAACGCGAAGCTGCTGCTCGATCACGGCTTCACGTCCGCCTACAGCGCAGCATCGGCCAAGCTGCGCATCGACGTGGTGATCCGCAACGCGATCGAGGCCGGTGAACTTCCCGGACCTCGCATGCGCGCCTGTGGCCCGGAGATCACTGTCACCGGCGGCCTCGGCGACGATCGCCAGGCGCACCAATTCCGCGACAGCTTTGCCATTTTCGCCGACGGACCGGTGGAGGTGACGAAGCTTGCACGCCTTTGCGTGCGTGAGGGCGTGGACAGCATCAAGCTGAACATCTCCGGTGACGACCACACTCGCACCGGCGCCCTGCCCCGCACGGTGATGAGCGAGGAGGAGATCCGCGCCGGCGTCACCGTCGCGCGCGACTTCCATCGCATGGTAAATGCGCATTGCCGCGCGGCTGAAAGCGTGAAGCGTGCGGTGCGCTGCGGCGTAGACGTGATCTATCACTGCGAACACGCCGACGAGGAAGCGCTCGACATGCTGGAGAGCGTCAAGGACCGTGTCTTCGTCGGACCCGCCATCGGCCTGCTGCACGCCGCCGTCCACGAGGCGCCGGAAGGTACTATCCAAACCGGCATCCGCCGCGGCATCGAGCTTGGTCTGGCAGCCGCGTCACGTGCGTATCCAAAGATGAAAAAGCGCGGCATCCGCGTTGTCATTGGCGGCGATTACGGCTTCGCTCGCACGCCGCAAGGCGAGAATGCGCGCGACATCGAGCATTTCGTCCGCTATCTCGGCTACAGCCCAAGTGAAGCGCTGGTCTGCGCCACCCGCTACGGCGCCGAACTGATGGGCATCGAGGCCGGCCAGATACGCGAAGGCTATCTTGCCGATCTGTTGCTGGTCGATGGCGATCCGGTAGCCGACGTTGCGTTACTCCAAAACAAGCACCGCCTGGTCGCGATATTGAAGGGCGGCGACGTCCACAAGCTAGATCGCGAAATACTCACCCGCCGCGAACCCCGAGCAGCCGAGTAATTCCCGAGAAGTCCCCCCTCCCCTTGCGGGAGGGGGTTAGGGGGAGGGGGCCTATCCGCCCTCAATCCCGAACAGCGTTTCAATCTCCTTGCTGCCCATCCGGTCGAAGTCGTCCGGCACCTTGATCTGATGGTTCAGAAATCAAAGCCGCCTGGTTCGACCGTCAGCAGGAGCGTCGACCGCCGTAACTTTGACCAACGTCTTCCCAGCCTTGGCGTTGATAAACGGCTCTCCCTTCGCCGCGGCCTCGACGAGCTGCGACAAATTCGCCCGTACCTCGCTGATGCTGACGATCTTCACTTCAACCCAACGACCTCTGCGACCGCCTCAACCTGCTCCGCATATCGCGACACCGGATTGAGCAGCAGGTGATTGGCCCCCATCGCCACGACCGCCTCCAGCTTCTGCCTTACCTGCTCCGGCGTCCCATGAATCCCGGACGCGTCCGTCCCCTCAGGATTGTGGTAAACCTCCGTGAACCACCGATGCAGCTCGGCCCGCGCCCGTTCAGGCCGCTCATCCACCGCCATGAAAATCCGCTTCGAGATCGGGAACGTCGCAGGATCGCGCCCCGCCTTCTCCAGCGCCTCACGCAGTATCGGCACCGACCGCCCAAACTCCTCAATGCTGGAACCACCCGAACCCATCCACCCGTCCGCCAGCGACGCCGCGCGCCGCACCGCGTCCGGATGACCGACCCCCATCCATATCGGCAACGGCTTCTGCACCGGCTTCAGCGGCATCGTGCCATCTGCCAGTGAGTAGAACCGCCCCTGGTAATCCACCCGCTCCTGCGTCCACAACGCGCGGATCAGTTCGACCTCCTCGCGGAACCGGCGCACACGTCCTGCCTCCGGCACCTCGAACTGCCGATAGTGATGCTCGCGTCCCAACCCTACGCCGAGCACCGCCCGTCCGCCGCTCAAGACATCCAGCGTTGCCCAGCCATGCGCCACATTGATCGGGCTATGGATCGCCAGCACCACCACCGACGCACCCAACCGAATGCGCGAGGTCACCGCCGCCGCATAGGTCAGCACCGAGATCGGATCGAAGCTGGTGACGTGATCCAGCGTGTTCTCAGTGACCCACAGATCGCGGAAGCCCAGCGCCTCGGCGCGCTGCGCCACTGTCCGCACGACAGCCACATCGATCGCGGCCGGCGAGCGATGCGGCAAAGACATTCCGAACGGAATACGATCCTTCAGTGCCATGAAGGTCAGCATAATGCGATGGAAGACGAAGGGAAGAGCGGCCAATTCACCGCAAGGCGCCAAGGGACCCAGGGCCCTGGGCTCCCTTATACCAGCACTCTGTAATGATGACGCATAACCGCATTCGTCATGGCCGGCACTGTGGCCGGCCACGACGGATAGGTACCAGCAGAATTACCGCTCGACCTGAAAGACGATCTTTCCGGTGACGCGATAAGCGATGATCTTGTCGTGCTCGACCACGCATTCGGATTCCTCGACACGGAACGACATGATGCCGCGCAAGGTCTTGGCTGCTTCCGAAACCGCTATACGACACGCGTCATCGAAGCTGACCTCCGATTGCGCTGTCACGCCTATGTTACGGACAATCCCCATTGCTACCATCTCCTCTTGACTAGCGGCACTTCACCTGGCCTCAGGCATATCGAGGAATCCTCATCAGGTGCTCGATTGTCTGAATTGACCAGGGCAATCAGGTCCCCATGGCATCTTTCGGCATCGTCGTTGAATGACATGAGGCGCTGTCGCGCGGAGAAAAGTCGAACCCTCGACCATCAGTTCATCACATGCGGAAGCTGTCTGGCAAGCATCCCCCCAGGCACCCATGGAGATCACGAAGTAGCGATCAGACGTTAATGCGCGGGCGCCGCACCCTTCGGCATGCGCGGCAGGAACAACGCGAGCGGCCAAACGCAAAGTCCTACCACGCCCAGAATCCAGAATATGTCGAGATAGCTCATGATCCCGGACTGAGCCTGAATTATCGCATCCACTGGCGGCAACGGCGTATTCCAGGCATAGCCATTATACGCGGTGATGTGCTCGGCCAGCCGCTCATGATGGAACTGCTCGCGCTGCTGCAGCATCGTCGTGGTGAACGACACCCCCACACTGCCCCCCAGGTTGCGCATCAGGTTGATGATCGCCGAGGCCTCGTTGGTGCGATCCGAAGGCACACCGACATACGACACCGCGCTCAACGGAATGAACAGGAACGGCAGCCAGACCACCTGCGTCACGCGCACCATCGCCAGGTTCCAGAACGCGATGTCGAGGTCCAGATGCGCGCTTGCCCAGAGCGCCCAGCCAGTACCTGCCATAGAAGCCATGATCAGCCACTTCGGCTGCACGTACCGTCCAGTGATGAACCCCGCGATCGGCATCAGGAAGACCGTCGCGATCCCGCCCAAACCAAGCGTGAGCCCCGACAGCGTCGCGTCATAGCCCATCAGCGTCTGCGAAAGCTGCGGCAGCAATTGCGTCATGCTGATCAGCATGAAGCCGAACAGGAACATCACGGTGCACGAGATGGCAAACGCATGCGATCGAAATAACCGCACGTTCATCGCTGGCTGCGGATGGAACAGCTCCCACACCACCAGGATCAGCAGACTGATCAGCGCGATCAGCGCAGTTTCGGTGATGAAGTTCGATGAGAACCCGTCGTCCCGCTCGTACCGGTCGAGCATGATCTGCAGCGCGCCAAACCCCAGCGCCACCAATCCAAACCCGATGTAATCGACCCTCAGTCCTCCAGCCAGCAGCCGTTTGCGATCCCGTTTCAGCGCCTCCGGTTCCACGATGAACATGTGCACCAGGAACAGCGAAAGCGCGCCGACAGGAAGGTTGATCAGGAAGCACCAGTGCCAGGAATAAGCGTCGGTAAGCCAGCCGCCCAGCGTTGGTCCTACCGCCGGCGCCGTCACCACCGTGAGCCCGTATAGCGCGAACGCCTGCGCGCGTTTTTCCTGCGGAAACGTGTCGGCGAAGATCGACTGCTCCGTCGGCGCCAACCCTCCGCCGCCGATGCCCTGGATCACCCGCGCGATCAGCATCATCGTCAGCGAGGTAGACATGGCGCACATCAGCGAGCTCAGCGTGAACAGCGCAACGCAGCCCATGTAGAACCGCTTGCGTCCGATGACATTTGCCAGCCACCCGCTGATCGGCAGCACAATCGCGTTCGACACCAGATAGCTCGTCACGATCCACGTGCTCTCATCCAGACTTGCGGCGAGACTCCCTGCGATATGCCGCAACGCGACGTTCACGATCGTGACGTCGAGCACCTCCATGAAGGTGGCGATCGACACGATGACGGCGATGAGCCAAGGGCTGCGATCACCCGCAGCCGAACGAGGCAGGCTCGTGTTGTTTGCCATCAGTCCCCCCTCCCCTCGCGGGAGGGGGCTAGGGGGAGGGGGCCGACCAACGGCTCACCGAACCCGAACATACGGCTCGACCGACATCCCCGGCGAGATCTGATATTTCCCTAACTGCCCAGGATCGAAATCCATCTTCACCGGCACGCGCTGCACGATCTTCACATAATTGCCCGTGGCATTCTCCGCCGGCAGCACACTGAACTCAGACCCGGTGCCAGGTTGGAAACTGTCCACGTGTCCATGGAACGTCACTGACGGAATGGCATCGATGTAGATATCGACCGGCTGACCTGGCCGCACTCCGGCGAGCTGCGTCTCCTCGAAGTTCGCCGTCACCCACATGTCGTCCTGCACTATCCCGAACAGCGCTTGCCCGGGATTGACGTAGTTGCCGACATCCAGCGTCCGGTGTCCGATGCGCCCACTGACCGGCGCCTTGATCGTGCAATAGGATAATTGCAGCTCGGCCGCCGCGACGTTGGCATCCGCCTGCTGCACCTGCGTCTCTGCCGCACGCACCTGCGCCTGCGCTGACTGAAGTTGCGCGTTCGCACCTTCCACCGCCTGATGTGCGGAATCCAGCTTCGCCTGCGCCGAACGGAATGTCGCGATCGCATTATCGATTTGCTGTTGGGTCACCGCATGTGGATTAATCGAGGTGAACCGGTCGTAGTCCTGTCTGGCCTGCACGAACTCCGCCTCGGCGACCGTCACGTTCGCTCGCGACTGGTCGAGGTTCGCCCGCTGCACGCCAAATTGCGCGTTCGCCTGCTGCGTAGTCGCCTCGGCGTTGGCCTGCTGCGCCTTCGCCTGATCCAGCTTCACCTGGTAGTCACGCGGATCGATCTGCACCAGCGTCTGGCCAGCCTGCACATGTTCGTTATCGACGAATTTCAGTTCGATGACCTGACCGGCAACCCGCGGTGCGACTTGCGTCACGTAGCCGTCCACGAATGCGTCATCCGTGGTTTCGTAATGCCGCTGATATAGCCAATACGCGATTCCGGCGCCGATGACCGCCAGCCCCACCAGCACGCCGAGCGCGATCAGCAGCGGACGCCGCCAGCGCTGCGGTCCGTGGTCCGACCGCCGTTCGGCCTCGCTCTGCCACGTCGCGCGATCGCGCTCCACGATTGAATGAATGTCGTCCATCAAACTTAATAACGGTCAGCAGCGCTGCGGTTTGACTCCACAGGCGATCACGGACGCCTGAGCGCATTCATCCTCAGGTCAACCGTGGTTCACGAAACCCAGCGGGTGCGGGCAGGATCCCCTGTGCTCTCGCCAACCGTTGTTCCCAGATTGCCGAAAGAATCACGGTGCAAGCCGCCAAGGCAGGAACCGCGCCCGGGAAGCCGGAGGGACGGATGACACCTCGCACCGCCAGTCCCCAAACGAGAAAGATTGATCCGCCAGCGATCACGCCACGCCATCTTGCTCTGGCCGACCACGGAACGTCGCTCGCGCACACGGCACGTAACAGCAGGACGAAGGGCACCGCGCAGATCAGATCGACCAGATAGTGCTCACCCAGACCCAGCGTCGCGACCAGCATGAGCACCAGCCACACTCCGATCACCAACCGCGTCACCCGCATCCCGCGCGCGCACAGAAATGCCATCAGTACCCAGGCCGTGTGTAGCGACGGCATCGCATTGCGCGGCTCGATGAGATCATGCCGCACTGAGTGAAGTGGAAATGCGTCTCCGAACCAGGCGCGGGGTCCGATCACGGGCAACGCATGGTAGATGCTGAAGCCAGCACCGGCGATCGCCAGGAATGTCGGCAATGCCCCTATACCGGTGCGCCGCCCGGAGCGCCCTTCCATGAGTGCGAGCAAGGCTGGCGGCAACAAGACCAGCGCATAGACGATGCCACAAATCCATTTGACAGTGGCATGATCAGCCAGCACGTGTGCCAGCGCGAATGAGGCTTGCAGGCCAAACGCCGCGTCGAGCCGCACAACATTATCATCAAAGACTTTTGGGAGGATGAAAGAGGTTTCGGCGAGTGCGGCGGGCATGATCGCATTGCCAAGCGGCAGTATCAGCCCAGCCGACAAGCAGCAGATCCAGTCCCAGGTCGTCTTTGCGCGCGAAATCCAGGCAAACAAGTAACCGACCAGACCACCGCCCAGTCCCACACTGACCAATGATACCGCATCGTGCGGCGCCGGCAGATCGAACGCCGCCGCACCCAGCTCCGCGACGACAAAGACCGCAATCACCGCCAGCAGAAACCACGGGCACGTATCGTAGACAGCGGCACTTGGCGCGGACATCAGAGCGCATAGGCGCTTACAGTCATTGACCGCGCGTTAATGCATGGCATGTTGCCGCCCCAACCCTCGCGGAGCTTCGTCAATGCCAACCCCCTCCCCCGACACACTCGCCGCGGTGTTGCACCATGCTGATGCGTCGCTCGAGGCCTCGCGTGGCCGCCTGTTCGACCTACTGCGCATCCCCTCGATCAGTGCGCAGCCGGACCATCGGCAGGACTGCATCCGCGCGGCCGAATGGGTGCGCGACCAGCTCACCGGCCTAGGCTTCCGCGCCGAGGTGCGCCCCACCGCGGGCCACCCCGTCGTCGTTGGCCACCATCCCGCGCCGCCGGATTATCAGGGGCCGCGCATCCTGTTCTACGGCCATTACGACGTGCAGCCGGTCGATCCGCTGGAACTGTGGCGCAGCCCGCCGTTCGACCCGCAGCTCGCCGATGGTCCGCACGGCAAGCGGTTTGTCGCCCGTGGTGCGGTGGATGACAAAGGCCAGGTGATGATGTTCATCGAGGCGCTGCGTGCCTGGAAGGAAGCTGGCGGCGGCATCCCTGCCCACATCACCGCGATCATCGAAGGCGAAGAAGAAGTCGGCAGCGCCAACCTGGAACCATTCCTTATCGCTAACAAAAACGAACTGGCGGCAGACCTGGCATTGATCAGCGACACCGGCATGTGGGACATCGATACGCCCGCTATCAGCACCACGCTGCGCGGCATGACCTATACCCAGGTGACGCTGAAAGCCGCCAACCGCGACCTGCATTCCGGTCTGTTCGGTGGTTCGGCGCTGAATCCGATCAACGCGCTGGCAAAGATCCTGGGAAGTTTGCAGGACGAGAACGGCCGCACCCAGCTTCCGGGTTTCTATGACAAGGTGAAGCCCCTCACCAATGCGCAGCGTGCGCAATGGGACGCGCTTGGCTTCGACGAGCGCGCCTTTCTCGGCAAGGTCGGTCTCACCGAGCCGTCAGGGGAAAGAGGCTACTCGGCGTTGGAGCGGCTCTGGGCGCGGCCGACAGCCGACATCAACGGCATCTGGGGTGGCTATACCGGCGCCGGCAGCAAGACCGTGATCGCCGCGGAGGCCAGTGCCAAGGTCTCATTCCGCCTGGTGCCCGACCAGGACCCCAACGAGGTCTTCGAGCAGTTCAAACAGTTCGTGAACGATCGGCTCCCGCCGGGCGCAACGGTAGAATTCGAGGGCTACTCCCGCTCACCCGGGATCGAGGTCGAACCTCGACAGTCCCTGGGTCCGCGCCGCTCAGGCGATCCTTGCCGAGGAATACGGCAAACCGGCGATCCTAATGGGCTGTGGTGGATCCATCCCGGTGGTAACCTCGCTACGCGGCGTGCTCGGCCTGGACAGCCTGCTGATGGGCTTCGGCCTGGATGACGACCAGGTGCACAGCCCGAACGAGAAGTTCGAGCAGCGCTGTTTCCACCACGGTATCCGCTCCCACGCCCGCCTGTTGGCAAAGTTCGCGGGTGGCTGACGTGTATCCCCTCCCCCGCGCAGCGGGGGAGGGTTAGGGAGAGGGTGCATGCCCACACCCCGTCTTCGTCTCGTCAACCTTGGCAGCGCGCTGGCCGGACCATTCACCCTCGACTTGGCGCAGGGCGAATGTCTCGCCATCACCGGCCCATCCGGCGCCGGCAAGAGCCTGTTCCTGCGCATGATCGCCGATCTGGACCCGAACCAGGGCGAAATCTTCCTTGATGGCACCGGGCGCCATACCATGCCCGCGCCCACCTGGCGCCGGCGCGTCGTCTACAACGCCGCCGAACCAGGCTGGTGGCGCGACAACGTCGCCGATCATTTCCTCGGCGATGCTTTGCAATTGGCCCGCGATCTTGCCCCAAGGCTGGCGCTCGCGCCCGACCTGCTGAACGCACCAGTCGTTCAGCTATCCACCGGCGAGCGCCAACGCATGGCACTGATCCGCGCCCTGGCGCTTGCATCTCCTGTCATGCTGCTCGATGAACCAACTGGCGCCCTCGATCAGGAAAGCACCGATCGCGTCGAAGCACTGCTTCGGGAACGCCTCGCTACCGGCGTTAGCATCGCGATGGTCACGCACAGCACAGCTCAGGCAGAACGCCTTGGCAGCCGGCACATGCGGATGGAAAAGCGGCATTTGGCCCCCGCATGAACCCCATCCTGCTCACCCCATTCGACGTCGCCATCGCAGCCGTGCTCATCGTGTTGGATGGGGTGCTGTCGCTCGTGCTGCGCTTGAACCTGCACAAGCAGCTTGCCATCGCCGCCATTCGCATGGTCGTCCAGCTCGTTTTGATCGGCTACATCCTGCGTTTGCTGTTTGCCATAGCCTCGCCGGTGGCGACGTTGGCGGTCGTGCTGGTGATGGTGGCGATCGCCGGCCGCGAGGTCGCCGCGCGCCCTGAACAGCGCCTCGGCCGCTTTGGCAACTACGCGGTTGGTGCATCCGCGGTCGCCATTGCCACCTTCCTCACTGCAATCCTGGCACTGACCACGGCGATCCGCCCGCAACCTTGGTACGATGCGCGCTATGCCATTCCGCTGGCCGGCATCATTCTGGGCAATGTCCTGAACGGTGGCTCCCTGGCGCTCGACGCGATGCTCAGCGGCGTCGTGCGCGAGCGGCCCGCGATCGAGGCGCAACTTGCCCTCGGCGCCAGCTTCTTCCAGGCGATGCGCGGCCTGATCCGCACCTCCGTGCGCCGCGCGCTGCTGCCAATCATTAATCAGATGTCGGCCGCGGGCGTAGTCACGCTGCCTGGCATCATGACCGGTCAGATCCTCGCCGGCATGGACCCGCTGGAGGCGGCCAAATACCAGATCCTGTTGATTTTCCTTCTATCCGGCGGCAGTGGCCTTGCCGCCGTCGCTGTGGTTTACCTTGCGGCAATGCGATTGACCGATGATCGCCAGCGGCTCCGCATCGACCGGCTGACCGCCAAAGCCAAGGGAACAGCGCCCATGATCGCCTCCGACGTCATGACCCGCAACGTGATCTCGGTGTCCGCCTGATGCCACGATCGCCGACGCGGTCGAACTGATGCTGGAGCGCGGCATCTCCGGCCTGCTGGTCGTGGACAATTCGGGCACGCTGGTCGGCATTGTCACGGAAGGCGACCTGCTGCGGCGCGACGAATCGGCACACGCCGCCAGCGATCCTGGTGGCTGCGCCTGATCGCCTCCCCCGGCCGCCAGGCTGCGGATTTTACGCGCACCCACGGCCGCAAGGTCGCCGACGTGATGACCCACGAGGTGATGAGCGTGAACGCGAACGCGCCGCTCACCGACATCGTCGCGCTGATGGAGGAGCATCGCATCAAGCGCGTGCCTGTGCTTGATGGCGACAAGGTGGTTGGAGTGGTCAGCCGCGCCGACCTGCTGCGGGCGCTGTCAGTCGCGGCGCGCGAGCGCGGCACGGCGACGGCCGACGACAGCTCGATCCGCGAACGCATTCTGGACACGCTTATTCGCGAAAACTGGGCACCAAAGACCACGCTGAATGTCACCGTGGTAAATGGCGTGGTGGACCTCTGGGGCACCATCAGCAACGACCAGGAACGCCGCGCAATCTGCGTGATCGCCGAAAACACGCCGGGCGTAAAGAAAGTCGTCGATCACCTGGTGTTCGTCGAAGCTTACACCGGCACGGTTATCGAACCGCCGCCCGCCCAATAGCTTGCCGCACACATATTGGCGCGGCGACACAATAAGGCCGTATTGCCGTTGCCCTCACGCTGCCATGTCGCTCGGCAGACGGAATTTGCTCGCGTTGGCCGGTGCCGCAGCGCTGCAAGCCTGCGCCGCCGTGCCGGACGTAGACCAATATGTCGGCGAGGCCGACCCGCTCCAACGCCATTACGGGATACAGAGTGCGCTCGATGGCAGCTCGCTGGTCTTCGGTAATCAGACGCAACTGCTCCAGGACGGCTCGCAGGCTTTCCCCGCCATGTTCGAGGCGATGCAACAGGCGCGCGATCACATCAACCTGGAATACTTCATATT
The DNA here is from genome assembly GCA_963733475.1 of uncultured Alphaproteobacteria bacterium. Taxonomy (GTDB): domain Bacteria; phylum Pseudomonadota; class Alphaproteobacteria; order Acetobacterales; family Acetobacteraceae; genus JAMXLO01. The sequence continues at coordinate 72,379 of CAVTEC010000054.1, forward strand.
CGAGGACGTGAGCTGCGATGGCGTGTCGCTCTCCGACCTGTTGATCGCCAAACTATATGAGGGAGTAGCAGTTAACATCATCTACGACGCCTATGGTTCGTACGCCACGCCTGGCGCGCTGTTCGATCTACTGCGTCGCGCGGGTGCAAAGGTCGTTCAGTTCAATCCGATCAATCCGGTTGCCGCGCTCACCGGCCATTCACCGAATGACCGTGACCACCGCAAGATCATGGTGGTGGACGGACGTATCGGCTTCGTCGGTGGGATCAACCTGTCGCGCACTTATGAGAACCCGCCATCTGCTGGCGTTCCACCCAACGGCGATACCGAGCACGCGTACTGGCGTGACACGGCAATGGAAATCCGCGGTCCCGCAGTGGCTGAACTGCAAAAGCTGTTTTTCGACACCTGGCATAAGCAGCACGGTGATCGGGTTGTATCCGCCAACTACTTCCCGCCGCTCCCGCGCGAGGGCGTGCAGACTATTCGCATCATCGGCAGCGCTCCAGGCGATGAACGGCCGCTGTATTTCATCTCACTGGAGGAGGCGATACGCGGCGCGCGTCAGCGCATCTGGCTGGCCACCGGCTACTTCGTCCCACCACATCAGGAGCGCGAGGACCTCGGCAAAGCCGCTCGCCGGGGCGTTGATCTGCGCATAGTTGTGCCAAGCCACACCGATGTCGAAGCTGCCGTCTATGCCGGCCGCGCTGCCTACGGCGACCTGTTGGAACGTGGCGTTCAGATCTACGAGATGCAGACCGCCGTCCTGCATTCAAAGTTGGCAACTGTCGATGGCGTGTGGACAGCGATCGGCTCCTCCAACCTCGATCGCCGCAGCGTCGTGTTCAACAACGAGGTCGATGCCATCGTGCTTGGCGCCGACACCGCGGCGCAGGTAGAGGCGCTGTTGCGGCAGGATATCGCCATGTCCGCCCCGGTCTCGCTCCAGGCCTGGGATCACCGCCCGGTCGGCGAGCGGTTCGATGAGCTGAAGGCGCGGCTTTGGCAATACTGGATGTAGTTCGCTAGCGTGGCGGCACTATCCAGACGAGGGCCCGCCATGAACATCCGCTTCGACGGCAAGACGGTCGCCGTAACCGGCGCAGGCCACGGCTTCGGCCGCTGCATCGCGCAGACTTTCGCCCGCCTTGGCGCGCGCGTGTTCGCCACGGATATCTCAGCGGATGAACTGGCGGAGACCGCAAAGGAAGGTGGCATCACGACCAAGGTCGTTGATCTGCGCGACCGCGCCGCCGGCACCGCCTGGATCCACCAGATCGAGGCTCAGACCAATGGCCCGCTGCATGTGCTGGTCAACAACGCGGGGGGCGTTGGCGGCCAGGGACCAAAGCCGCTGGAAGACGTCTCCGACGAAGACTGGAACATGCTGTTCGACATCAACGTGAATGCCGCCTTCTCGCTGTGCCGCGCCGCCGCATCGGCCATGAAGCGCGCCGGTGGTGGACGCATCATCAACACCAGCTCCGGCGCAGGTCTGCAGCCATCACTGACCGGCATCCAGGCCTATTGCGCCGCCAAGCACGCGGTGGTCGGCTTGACGCGGCAGCTCGCGCACGAATTCGGGCCCTACAACATCACGGCGAATTCCGTCGCGCCCGGCTTCATTCGCACCAACGAAGCCACCGAACGGCAATGGGAAAGCTACGGCCCAGATGGACAGAAGGCTCTGGTCGAGCGCATCGCGCTGAAGCACCTCGGCACCGCGCAGGACATCGCCAACGCCGTGGTGTTCTTCGCCTCCGATCTGGCAAACTTCGTCAACGGACAGGTCTTGCAGGTTGATGGGGGACGTTAGGATTACATGTCATTTCAAGCAAAGCGAAGCAATCCCGGGATTGCTTCGCTTTGCTCGCAATGACACTACTTCCGGTCCGGCCGCAGGATCGGTGACATACGGCTAAGATCGCCGTCACCAGACATGACGATTACGCTGGTAGCCTTGTCAGCCTTCTTCACGAACTCGCCCAGCATGTCGCAGAAATAGCTATTGCACACGTCCGATCGCAGCGAGCGGTCCAGCGTGCAGCCTTTCTCGCCATGGAACAGGCATGTTCCTTCGTGTCCAACCTCCGGCACCCTATCGAGATACAGCCGCAGCACCCCGCGCGCATCCAGCTCCGGCTGCGCCAGGCGCACACGCGCCATCACCCGCTCGTCCAGATAGGCGTGCTCGCTACCGCCCTTGCAGCAATAGCCGCGGCACATCGTGCAGGCGGTATTCGCCACCTTGGCGGCAAAACCCTCCGGTGCGGGACGCAGCGGCGACGCGTTCCCCTCCGGATCCTTCATTGTGCGCAAGGCACGCAACGCCTGCACAAGGTGCTTGCGTAATCGCCGTGCGCGCTCCGGCGCATTCCGCACGAGCTTGCGGACGATCATCGGCACCATCACCGCCTGATCGCCCTCGCCTTCGCTGTCCTCTGTCGGGACCGAGAAATACTGCATGGACATGACGGCACAGGGTGGCATCCTCACCGCCAGGAAACAAGGATTTTGCCGTGACCACGCCGATAATCCTGGATTGTGACCCCGGCACGGACGATGCCTTCGCGCTACTGCTGGCGCTGGCCTCCCCGGAACTGGAGGTGATGGCGGTTACCGTGGCCGGCGGCAATGTGGGTCTTGACCGTACCTTGCCGAACGCTTGCGCGCTGGCTGCGCTGGCCGGCAGCAAAGTTCCCGTTTATGCCGGTGCCGACCGGCCGCTGCTCGGAGCCTTCGTCAACGAGACACGTGTGCACGGTGTCGATGGCCTCGGCGGTATCTCGCTGGCGGTGGGCGCTGCCGCGGCGCAGGGCGTTGCAGCCGATGCGATCCGCACCTATCTGCGCGGCGCCACCAGGCCGGTCACGCTGGTTGGCATTGCGCCAGCCACCAACATCGCGCTCGCGCTGATGACCGAGCCCGCGATCACCGCGAACATCGAGCGCATCGTGCTGATGACCGGCGCATGGGGCGAAGGCAATGCAACGCCGTCCGCCGAATTCAACGCACTGAATGACCCTGAGGCGCTGGCCGTTATTCTCGCGTGCGGCCGCCCTGTCGTGCTCGCAACACTGGAGCTGACGGCGCAGGCACTGTGCACGCCGGAGCGACTTGCTGCGTTGCGCGCCTGTGGCAATGGTGCATGCCTGCGCGCATTGTGCGACATCCAGGCCACCGTGCCGCTGGGTCCACGCTTCGGCGGAAGAGGCGCGGCCCTGCACGATCCATGCGCGATAGCCTGGCTGATCCGGCCTGACCTGTTCACCGAGCGCGACTGCGCGGCCAGTGTCGATCTTGGCCGTGGCCCAAGCCGTGGCCGTACCGTAATCGATCGCTGGCACCGCACTGGCGCCCCGCACAATGTTACGCTGCTGGAGACACTGGATGCGAACGGCTTCTTTGCGTTGCTGACCGAGCGCCTCACCGAATTGCCGTAAAGGACGCCCATGCCGACATTGATCGAAGCCGATCGGATCGAGGTGCAGGTACTGGTGGACAACGTCACCGATACGCTGTCCACCGCACCGTCGTTCGTCACACGCGAGTGGCCGGCACTCATGGGTGCTGGCATGCGCCGCATCGCCGGTGCCGGATTGTGCTGCGCCAACCACGGCCTGTCGCTGGTCGTGCGTGCCTACTTTGGCCAGAGCACACGCACCGTGTTGTTCGATGCCGGCCCCGTCGATTACGCGGTCGAGTACAACGGCTCGCGCCTCGGCATCGACTTCGGCGCGATCGAAGCCGTGGTGTTATCACACGGCCATTGGGACCATGCCGGCGGCCTGCTGAAGGCATTCGAACTGATGCGTTCAGCATCACCGCACCGCCGAACTCCGATCTATTTGCACCCGGGCATGGCCACCGAACGCGCCTTGCGCACACCAGACGGCGGCATTCTGCCAATGGCGCAAGTGCCGACGCCGGACGACCTGGAGCAGGCTGGCGCGCTCCCGGAAGTGACCGACGCTCCGCAGCTTCTGCTCGACGGCACGTTCTATCTCAGCGGTGAAATCCCTCGGGTCACTTCCTACGAAACCGGCCTGGTCAATCAGGTCCGTCGCACGGCATCCGGTGACTGGGAGCCCGACCCGCTGATCATGGATGAGCGCTTCCTCGCCGTCGCGGTGAAGGACAAAGGCGTGATAGTCTTCACCGCGTGCTCGCATGCTGGCGTGGTAAATGTGATGCTCCACGCGCGCGATTGCTTTCCCACGCACAAGCTATACGGCGTGATGGGCGGCTTCCACCTCTCGGGCGAAACCGAACGCTGCATTCCCGAAACCGTGCGCGATCTCGCCGACTTCGACCTAACCCTTGTTGCACCCGGTCACTGCACCGGCTGGCGTGCGCTCAACAAACTCGTTCAGACCCTTGGTGAGGATTCTGTCGTACCCCTCGCCGTTGGCAAGATTTTCAGCATTTGAGGCAAACTGTCATTGCGAGGAGGCGAAGCCGACGAAGCAATCCCGGTGTGTATGTCGTACATGAAAGGGTCGAGATTACTTCGTCGGCTTCGCCTCCTCGCAATGACAATTCTCAAGGAGACAACCACGTGAACTCAGCCGAGTTGCCGTTCGACGCCGATGCCATGCTGGATGGTCTGCGCGCGTGGATCGAATGCGAAAGTCCGACCTACGACGCCTCCGCGGTCAACCGCATGATGGACATGGCATCGCGCGATCTTGTGATCGCCGGCGCCCGCATTGAGCGCATCGCCGGCTGCATGGGCTTCGGCGACTGTGTGCGCGCAACCTTCCCGCATGCCACGCCGAACGTCCCCGGCATCCTGGTGATGGGCCACCTCGATACGGTGCATCCGGTCGGCACACTGGAAAAACTTCCGTTCCGCCGCAATGGCAGCCGCGCCTGGGGCCCTGGCATCCAGGACATGAAGGGCGGCAACTACATGGCGCTGGAAGCTATCCGTCAGCTCGCCCGCGCCCATGTCGCAACACCGCTCCCGATCACCGTTCTGTTCACCAGTGATGAGGAAGTCGGCAGCCCCTCGACACGCGATCTGATCGAAGCCGAAGCATCGCGCCACAAATACGTGCTGGTGCCGGAACCTGCGCGCCAGGACGGTGGTGTCGTCACCGGCCGCTATGCGATCGCACGCTTCAACCTGGAAGCAACCGGCCGACCGAGCCATGCTGGCGCGCGCCTCGCCGACGGCCGCTCCGCCATTCGGGAAATGGCACGCAAGCTGATCGAAATCGAGGACATGACGACGGCGGATTGCACCTTCTCGGTCGGCGCGATCCACGGCGGCCAGTGGGTGAATTGCGTGACCACCATCTGCACCGGCGAAGCGCTCTCGATGGCCAAACGCCAGGACGACCTGGATCGCGGCGTCGCTGCAATGCTGGCACTGACCGCCTCGTCCAACGACGTGCAGTTCAAGGTGACGCGCGGTGTCACGCGGCCAGTCTGGGAGCCTGATGCCAAGGTGATGGCGCTCTACGACCAAGCGCGAGCCGTCGCCCAAGGTCTCGGCTACCAGATCACCCCGCAGAGTTCCGGCGGCGGCTCGGACGGCAACTTCACCGGCGCGATGGGGATCGCAACGTTGGATGGTCTCGGTGTTCAGGGCGCCGGTGCCCATACACTCGATGAGCACATCGTGGTGGACAGCCTCGCCTATCGGGGCAAGCTGATGGCAGGCCTGCTGGCAACACTCGCGTGAGTAATCCCTTCAGCTTCTGTTGGCGCGTAGTACGCGGCCGGCCGCGTCTGTTCATCGGCTTGCTATGTGGGCTGATCGCGTGGCCAGTCCTGCCTTACGAACTCAAGACTACCACGCGATGGATTATCGCCTGGGATTTCGGCGTCGTTGCCTACCTGGTACTCGCCGGCTTTCTGTTTTCGACCGAGCACCTGGATCACATGGCCGAGGATGCAGCCGCTCAGCAAGAAGGCGAATGGACGATCTTCTGGCTGACTGTCGCGGTGGTTACATTCAGCTTTGCCGCCATCCTCGGCGAGTTCGCCAATATCGACAAGGACATGCCAGCCGCGCAGCGCAATCTGCACGTGTCCCTTGTCGCGTTCACGCTATTCGTCTCCTGGCTGATGACGCATACAACCTTTGCATTCCGCTATGCCCACGAATACTACGAGGTCGATGACAGCAGCGAGGGCATCTCTGGCGGATTGGAATTCCCCGGAGAGAAACGACCGGATTATCTCGACTTCATGTATTTCTCTTTGGTGCTCGGCATGACATTCCAGGTGTCCGACGTGCAGATCACCTCTCGCAAGTTCCGTCGCGTTGCCGCGGTGCACGGGCTGCTGAGCTTCCTGTTCAACACCATCATCCTGGCGCTCACGGTCAACATCGCGGCGAGCCTGCTATGACCTCTGACGAAGCCGCTTTCATTGCTGCCCAGCGCGTTGGCCGGCTTGCCACGGCGGATGCGCGCGCCAATCCGCACGTCATTCCGGTCTGTTTCGCGCTGTCAGACGACTCGCTCTACATCACCATCGATGAGAAGCCGAAATCCGGCAGGCCGATGAAGCGACTGCGCAACATCGCGGAGAACCCCTCGGTCGCGTTCGTAGCAGATCGCTATCATGACGAATGGAGTCAACTCGGGTGGGTGATGCTGCGTGGCCGCGCTGAGATCCTCAACGAAGGGCCGGAGCATGATCGCGCCCAGGATCTGCTGCGCGAACGCTATCCCCAATACCGGACGATGCAGCTTGCTGGCCTTCCGGTGATCGCGCTCCGGATCGAACGCGCGACAAGCTGGGGCAACCTCGTGCAGCGCTGAAGGGTTGCGCAATTCCGGCGGGATTGCTTCGCTTTGCTCGCAATGACAGGCGGATGGGGGAGGAAATACGATGGATCTTGGCCTCAAGGGCAAATCAGCGCTGGTCACTGGCGCAAGTCGCGGCATCGGCGCGTCAATCGCACAGGAACTGGCGCGCGAGGGGGTCCGCGTCTGTCTCGCCGCGCGTGACAAGGCGAAGCTGGAAGAAGTCGCCGCCAGCGTCACCGCTATCGCCGGCAAGAACAGCGCCGCCACCGTTGCCCTTGACCTGCGTGAACCTACCGGCGCGCAGGCTGCGGTTGACGCGGCTGTATTAGCGTTCGGCCGTCTCGACATCGTCGTGAACAACGCCGGTGCCACCAAGCGTGCCGATTTCTTCACCCTCACCGAGGAAGACTGGCACGACGGCTTTGCCCTGAAGTTCCACGGCTACGTTCGCGCCACACGCGCCGCCTGGCCGCATCTCCGCGAAGCCAAAGGCTGCATCGTGAACATTGTCGGTGTCGGCTCGCGCGCCGGTTCCGCCGAGTTCACCATCGGCGGTTCAGTCAACGTGGCACTGCTGAACTTCACCAAGGCGATGGCAGATGTCGGCATCAAGGACGGCGTACGCATCAACGCGATCAATCCCGGCCTGATCGAGACCGAACGCTTCGGCCGCAATATCGAGCGCGTCACCAAGCTGCACGGCTTCAACAGCCGCGAACAGGCCATCGCCTTTCTGCTGAAGTCGCATGGCGGCGTCACGCGCGTGGGACGGCCGGAGGAGATCGGCTGGCTGACCGCCTATCTCGCCTCGGAAAAGGCCGACTACATCCAAGGCTGCATCATCGACATCGACGGCGGCACAACACGCTCGCTGTAAGGGGGAAACAGCCATGTCCAATGCATTCGTCAACGCTCCCGGTGACGTCACCGCACGCATCACCGACTACATCCTGTCCGCGACCTGGTCCGACCTGCCGCAGAACGTCCGCCACGAAACGCTGCGTTCTTTCTTCAACATTCTCGGCTGCACCATCGGCGGTGCGCGTCATGAAGTCGTAGACCTCGCCGACAGGAGCTTGGGCGAATATGCCGGTGCGCCGCACGCCACAGTGATCGGCCGTGGCCGCAAGGCAGATGCACTGCACGCCAGCCTGATCAATTGCCTGAGTTCCAGTATCTACTCTTATGATGACACGCACGCCGAGGCCGTGGTGCACCCGTCCGGTCCGGTCGCAACCGCGGCGCTGGCGTTGACCGAACGCCGCCCCGCCAAAGGCGCCGACTTCCTGCTGGCCTGCGCGCTCGGAATCGAGTTCGTCTGCCGCCTGTCCAAGGCGATTTCAGTGTCACCGGCGAAGTACAGTGTCGCCTGGTCGCAGACTGGTATCGCTGCCGGCATCGGCGCGACGATCGCTGCCGCAAAGCTGTTGAAGCTGGACGCAACACGCCTGCAATACGCCATCGGCATCGCATTGTCCGAGGCCGCAGGCTTCCGTGTGATGCATGCCACGATGGTGTCGTCCTTCATGCCGGCACACGCCGCGCAGACGGGACTGCGCGCGGCGATTTTGGCTGAGCGAGGCTTCACCGCATCGCCCGCGGCGTTAGAGGGCAGATACGGCTTCCTGGAGGTCTTTGCCGAACAACCGCATCTGCCTTATCTGGCAGACGAACTCGGCGAGCGCTTCGAGATCCTGCGCAACACCTACAAGCCGTATCCGTGCGGCATCGTGATCCATCCGATCATCGATGCCTGCCTGCAACTGCGCCGCGAGCAAGCGATCGATCCGTCGCAGGTCGCCAGCGTGCAGATCAAAGCCTCACCGGGTGCGATGGCCCTCTGCGATCGGCGCAACCCGCAAGACGAGCTGCAGGCTCATGTCAGCCTGTATCACTGGACGGCGGCGGTGCTACTCCGCGGAACTGCACGCATCGCGGAATTGCAGGATCCCACAGTCCACGATCCTGCCGTCATTGCTTTCCAGGACAAGGTCACGACCCAACGTGATGACACACTGAAGGCGGACGCCACCGAGGTAACCATCACGCTACAGGATGGTCGTAGCCACACCTGTCGCATTGATCACTGTATCGGCAGCGCCACCAATCCGATGACCGACCAGCAGTTGACGCAGAAGTTCCAAGAATTGTCTGAACCGATCATTGGCCCGGCGCGCACGCGCGAAATGATCGACCGCGGCTGGAATGTCGAGACCGCGGCCGATGTCGGCGACATAGCGCGAGCCGCCGCCTAATCCCCTCTCCCGCGCAGCGGGGGAGGGTTAGGGAGGGGGTGCCGCCAAGCGTCCATAACCCCTCTCCCTACCCGCCCCCACTTCACGCGAGAAAATTATTTGACCGCCGAAAACTGCGTTGGCGTCAGGATAAAGTTCTTCACGTTCGCCACGATAGCGCCGTTCTCCTCGGTCTTCGCGCGCGCGGAAGTCCAATCCGGATCAGACTGGAACGCATTCCATTTCTTCTCACGCTCGGCCAGTGATTCCCACGTCACGAAGTAATACAGCGTCTGGTTCAACTCACCGATCACCGTGGTCCAGAAACCCGCCTGCTTGATCCCGTGCTTTTCCCACAACTTCAACGTGATCGTGTCGAAGCGCTTCAGCAGATCGGGCAGCTTTCCCGGCACGCACTCATAAATCCGCAGCTCATACAGCATCGCCATCTCCTCCCTACCAATGGTCAGCATCCAGTCTGCTGTGCACCGACAACGGGATCAAGGCTTGACACCCCAAGGGTCCCGCGGATCACGCCGCGACGATCCCGGCGTACGCATCAACCGTCCCGTCATGACCGCCGCTCCGACCCCAGCCAGAACCGCCGCGCTGAACCACCTCGTGCCAGGGTCGTACCATCGCGTCCCCACGAGCAGCAGGAACAGTATCGTGACAACGAACAGCGCACCGCCGCTGCGTATCCCGCGGTGGCCTGCCAGCAATGCCAGCACGATGAACACCACATACAGCGCGATCGCCGCGGCGCGCACCGCATCGAACGCGCGCTGCATCAAGGCGTCTATGATGTCGGCCAAGTACGACCAGAATTGCGAAACGAACTCCTCGCACGCCTGGATGAAGTGCTGCGGTCCGATGACGTACAGCGCCACCATCAGTACTGCGCCGCCCACCCAGATCGACGCGATCGTTCGACGATCCATTCAGAACCGTTCCACCCAAGGCCGCAGTTCCACTTCCCAGGTCCAGGCGCTGCGCGGCTGCTGCGCCACGTGCCAGTAGGTCTCAGCGATCGCATCCGGATCGAGCATGCTGTCCGGCTTATCCGGCGGCTCGACCCGGCCAGGGTTTCGGATGCCGCCATCGATCACGAAATGCGCGACATGGATGCCCAGCGGCGCCAGTTCGCGCGCCATGCTCTGGGCCAGGCCGCGCAGCGCGAATTTGCCCATCGCGAACGATGACGAATTCGGATAGCCCTTCACGCTGGCCGACGCGCCAGTGAGCAAAATAGCGCCCGAGCCCCGTGGCAGCATGTATCGCGCGGCCTGCTGGCTCACCAGGAAGCCGCCGAATGCGCTCACCGCGATGGCGCGCGCCACGTCTTGCGGGTCCAGGTCGGTGACCGGCCCTCGTGCGCGCGCCGATGCGTTGTAGACGACAATGTCCGGCACACCCTGCGTCACGATCACCGCGTCGAACAAGCCAGCGACCTCCTCGGGTTCGGCTGCCTCGCAGGCAAACGTGGCGGCGGCGATTTCGCGTGCAAGCCCACTCAGCCGATCGGGATTGCGCGACGCGAGCGCTACCTGCAAGCCGTTGCGGGTGAACAGTCGCGCCAAGGACGCACTCAGCCCACTTCCTGCGCCCACGATCAAAGCTGACTTCAGTTCCATTGCCGGCCTCCATTTCGCTCGTCAGCCAGTCCACACCCTTCCGGTTCTGTTGGCCAGCCTGGCTCGCGCGGATGATGCACCATCGTCATTCCCGCGAGCGGGGATGTAATCCAATCCCCTTCCGACGTTTTGCGGTTGGGAAATGGGCACCTTGGGCACAATCTTCCGGGCTCGGGCATCGCTAACTCGACCACAGACCGCAAGAATAGCCCATGCGCATCGCGATTTCCGGGCGTACCAAGCCGCAGTCGGTGAATTGAGATTTAATTACGCGCCCGAACGCAGGAACCCAGGGCCACCGAAACAGACCTTGCCCTAGGTTCCTGCTTTCGCAGGAATGACAAGAGGACAATCTCAGGAAATCATCCGATAGCTAGTGCCACTGTTACAGCATTGCCGTATTGTTCGCTTCACAAGGAGGCAACGTCATGCTCGGATTAATGCAATCCCGCAATTTGACAGTATCCTGGCTGTTGCAGCACGCGGCGCGGCATCACGCCAACGCCGAGGTGATATCGCAAACCGGCCCCGGCGTGCTCCATCGTGGCACCTGGTCCAGCACGGAGCGGCGCGCGCGGCGTCTGGCACGCGTGCTCCAAAGCCTCGACATCAAGCCGCAGGATCGCGTGGGAACGCTCGCGTGGAACGATCACCGGCATCTGGAAACCTACTACGCCGCCTCCGGCATGCAGGCGATCTGCCACACGATCAATCCTCGCCTGTCGTTGGACGATATCAGCTACATCATCAACCACGCCAAGGACAGCGTGCTGTTCGCCGATCCCGGCTTCGCCCAACTGATCTGCGGCATCGCACCGAGGATCGCAAAGACCGTGCGTGCGGTCGTCATGCTGACCGACAGCGCCGGCATGCCGAAGATCGAACTGCCATCTGGCATGCGACTGCTCTGTTACGACGAATTGCTGGACGCGGCTGACGAGGACTACGTCTGGCCAGACTTTGATGAAAACACGGCGAGTGCACTCTGCTACACATCCGGCACCACAGGACGGCCAAAAGGCGCGCTCTACAGCCACCGCTCCACCGTGCTGCATGCCTATGCGATCGCGTTGCCTGATGTGCTGGATATGCGTGCGACCTCGCGCATTTGTCCGATCGTCCCGATGTTCCATGTCAACGCATGGGGTATTCCCTATGCAGCAGCGCTCACCGGCGCCGCGCTGATCCTGCCGGGACGCCATCTGGACGGCGCCAGTCTTACGCTCCTGTTCAACGAAGAACGCGTTACGATGAGCTGCGGTGTGCCGACGGTCTGGCTCGGCCTGTTGCAGCATACGCGCAGCAGCGGCGACAAGCTGACAACAGTGAAGCGCATCATGACTGGCGGTTCCGCCGCACCGCCGCTGCTGATCGAGGCGTTCCGTGACGAACTCAGCGTCGTGGTGGAGCACGGCTGGGGCATGACCGAACTCAGCCCCGTTGGCACTTACAACGCGCCAAAGCCACCGCAAGCTGAACTGACTGGCGCCGACGCGGTGGGGCACATGTTGAAGCAAGGCCGCGTGCTCGCAGGTATCGACATGAAGATCGTCGATGGCGACGGCAAGGAATTGCCCTGGGACGGCAAGCAGTTTGGCGACCTGATGGTACGCGGCCCTTGGGTGTGCAGCGCCTATTTCGGCGATCCACCTGGCAGCGCGTGCGACGCCGAGGGATGGTTCGCCACCGGCGACGTCGCAACGATCGATTCCGACGGCTTCATGGAAATCACGGATCGCTCGAAGGACGTGATCAAATCGGGCGGCGAATGGATCAGCTCCATCACTCTCGAAAACATTGCGGTCTCGCATCCCGATGTCGCCGAGGCGGCTGTGATCGCAGCAACGCATCCAAAATGGGATGAGCGTCCGCTGCTGCTCGTTGTGGCGCGGCCTGGGCACGGCGTCGATTCCACATCGGTATTACGGACATACGAGGGCAAGGTCGCGAAGTGGTGGCTGCCGGATGCGGTTATCGTCGTGGACGAACTGCCGCACACCGCAACTGGAAAGCTACTAAAGACCGAATTGCGCAACAAATACCGTGATTTCTATCAAAAAACCGAAACGTAACCATTTATCTGATGCCACTGCTTTTCCGCCGCGCTGTCGTTGTTCACTTTGCCGTTACAGTGTGTCACAAGACGCCCAATTCCAGACCTTTTAAGGACGCCTGAATGGCCATTGGTCCACTCTCCGCGCTTGCCGCTCTTTCCGAGGCGATTACCTCGCAAGTGGCCGCAGCCGCGCCACTGCTCGCGGCAATCCGCACCGGACCAAACCGGCATATCACCGGCATCGTCTGGCAACAGGACACGGTCGTCACATCCGATCAGGCCTTGCCAGCGCAGGAGAGCTTCACGCTGGTGTTGTCCGGCGGCATCCTCACAGCAGCTCGGCCAATACGGCGTAACGCCGTAAGCAATCTGGCGTTGTTACGACTGGAAGGCACCGCCAGGCCCTTCCAGATCCTTCAGCCAATGGAGCCACGCGCCGGTGCACTGGTGCTGGCACTTGCGGCTGACGCGGATGCCGCACCGCTGGCGCGGCTCACGGCGATCCATAAAGTGTCCGGCAACCGCGGCGACGGAACCGACCACGTGGTTCTCGACATGCCACCCAGTCAGCTTGCCGCCGGTGGGCCCGTGCTGGACGCCGCCGGTTGCCTGCTTGGCATGGCCAGCATGGGCGCCGGTGATAAGTCCACGGTGATCCCGTATGCCGCCTTGGCGCGAATGCTTGAGCCGGGCCAAGCTCAATTGAACGGCCGGCGCGGTTGGCTCGGCGTCGCGCTGCAACCGATAACGGTGCCCGAGTCGATGCGCAGCGCAGTCGGCCAGGCCTCGGGACGCATGGTGGTCAGCGTCGCGCCAAGTGGCCCGGCGGAATTGGCAGGCCTTCGGGCAGGCGACATCCTGCTATCGCTTGACGGCCACAGCGTGAGCGGCGCCCACGCACTGCGCGCCTTCCTGGGACCGGAGCGCGTCGGGCGTCAGGTGGAAATACGGCTGATGCGCGAGGGGCAGTTGGAAACCCGCCAGCTCACCATCGCGCCGCAGCCTACCGAGTGAAAAAACTACCGGCACATTAATGCTGCAATAGCGAAGGTTGCACCCGACCGCTGTCCGCCATAATTTCCCATTGGCGCCAAGCAGGCGCTTATCGGCGACGCAAACGCCTCGTCAAGAGACAGGAACACAAACATGAGCGGCTCGGCCAAACGGTCTGTTACCGTATCGCTTGATGGCTCCAACAGGTCGAGCAGCCTGCCGCTGATCGACGGCACGATCGGTCCTGCGGTTGCCGACATCCGCAAGCTCTACGGCGATCTCGGCATTTTCACCTACGATCCGGGCTACGGCGCCACCGCGTCGTGTGAAAGCAGGATCACCTACATCGACGGCGATGAGGGCATCCTGCTGTATCGTGGCTATCCGATCGAGCAGTTGGCCGAGAAATCGGACTTCCTTGAGGTCTGCTATCTGCTGCTGAACGGCGACCTGCCGAGCAAGGAACAGCGGGCCGAGTTCGACCTCGGCGTCATGCGCCACACCATGCTGCACGAGCAGCTCCGCACCTTTTACAATGGCTTCCGCCGCGACGCCCATCCGATGGCGGTCATGTGCGGGGTGGTCGGTGCGCTGTCCGCCTTCTATCACGACAGTCTCGACATCCATGACCCCGAGAGCCGCCGCATCAGTGCGTTCCGGCTGATCGCGAAGGTGCCGACAATCGCCGCCTGGGCGCACAAATACGCGGTTGGCCAGCCGTTCATGTATCCGCGCAACGACCTGACCTATGCGGAAAACTTCCTCTACATGTTCCATGCCGTGCCGGCGGAGCCCTGGAAGGCCAACCCGGTCCTGTCGCGCGCGATGGACCTGATCATGATCCTGCACGCGGACCACGAGCAGAACGCGTCGACCAGCACGGTGCGGCTGGCGGGTTCGACCGGCGCCAATCCGTTTGCCTGCATCGCCGCCGGCATCGCCAGCCTGTGGGGCCCGTCGCATGGCGGCGCCAACGAGGCGGTCCTGAAGATGCTGGCCGAGATCGGCCATGTGAAAAACATCCCCGAGTTCCTCGAGGACGTGAAGGATCGCAACAACCACGCCAAGCTGATGGGCTTTGGCCATCGCGTCTACAAGAACTACGATCCGCGCGCCCGCATCATCCAGAAGGCCTGCCACGACGTGCTGGCCGAACTCGGCATCAAGGACGACCCGCTGCTGGATCTCGCGATGGAGCTGGAGAAGATCGCGCTGAACGACAAGTACTTCGTCGACCGCAAGCTCTACCCGAACGTCGACTTCTATTCCGGCATCATCCTGAAGGCGATGGGCTTCCCGACCAGCATGTTCACCGCCCTGTTCGCCGTCTCGCGAACCGTGGGCTGGGTCAGCCAGTGGCAGGAAATGCTGGAAGACCCCCAGCAGCGTATCGGCAGGCCGCGTCAGGTCTATACGGGCGCACCGAAGCGGGACTACCTGGCGATAGAACGGCGGGGATAGCGCCCCGATCGCTCCCAACTACATCGCAACCGCGATCAATTAGTTTCGACTGTTGAAATTAGCGCGTGGCTGTGGTTATCCACAGCCTGTTGATAAGTCAGTTAAGCACTCCTGGCCAATCGCCCGGAAACAGGCGCTTTTCACGCTTGCCCTGCCCGCATTGACGGAACTTCACGCGGACACAAACCGCGTAAAATGAAGCAGTCGTGCCCCGATGTTAACCACTTGTTATAAAATCCGATTGCAACGTGCGGACGTATGCGCGATATACATCTATGGGTTGCGAAACGTACCTATTATCTCAACCATGAGGAAGTGCGATGTACCGGGCTCGAACCCTTGATTCGCTCGTCAAGGAACGTCTCAAGAAGTGGCCGCAGCGCCCGCCCGGCGTTCGAGTCCGTGAATTCTGGCTTCGAGGCCGCCCGACTGACGATCAGTTACGTTGCCATCCCTTCCTGAAACTGCCTGGCAGTGCACGGTGGCGTACCGTGCCCGACGGCCTGTGGCTCAAATTCGGTGGCACGCCTGGGGATCCTTATGTGGAAATCTTTGCCGTGGAGGCCTGCGGGACATCCCAGAACCTGCTCGACAAACGCGCCCGCTTCGCCCCCAGCACCCATTCGCTGCTTGCCGTCTGTCCGGTCGAGTGGCTGATGGCGCCAGTATCATCCGGTGATCCGACCCCCCGCTGGAAGGCGACCGGGCTTATCTACAGTCCGCCGTCCTCGCCATTCGTCGTGCCGGTCCGCGGCATGCACGTCATGTATGCCCTGAAACGGGATCAGTACCGGGGCTTCGCCCGCCACCAAATGCCACATGCTCACGAATATATCGTGCCGATGGAGACAGTGATGGCAGAAGACGGCGACAAGGACCCAGCCCTGCAAGAAATGTTGGCACGGGCTACCTCGAGCGCCAACTTCCTTGTGCTTCCGGAAGATTGGGACGAGGAAGAGGCAGCGGTAGTGGAAACCCCTGCTCAGCCAGCACAATCCTAGCCAGATCAGGACGATCGGTAATCAGCCCATCAACTCCCCACAACAGCAGCCGGCGCATGTCGTCCGGCTGGTTCACCGTCCAAGGCACCACGCGCAAGCCAAGACCATGGGCCTCCTCGAGATCTTTTCTCGTTAGGTCGGTATGCATCGGGGTCCAGATCGGCCCACCTTCAGCGGCCACGGACCGCGGCACGGAGCCACCATAGTCACTTGGATGCGGCCCATCCCACCAGCGGCGCGCGTCATCCAGGATCTCAGATCGGGTCAACCAAGCGAACCGGACCTCCGGACGCGTTCGCTTCACGTGGCGCGGACCACGCCAATCGAACGACTGGACAATAATCCTTGGCGTCGCGCCAAGCTGATCAGCCACAGCCAGCACCGCATCCGCCAACCTTTCACCATCAGCAGTTTCGGGCGATGACTTCAGCTCTATGTTGAAGGTGACCGTCGCCTCGAGAGCCATTACCTCCGCAAGTTTCGGTATAGTCGCGCCATCGCACGGCGCCTGATCAGGGAATTGCGCCGCATAGGCACTGCCGGGGCGAATGCGCCCTACGTCATAGGCCGCCAGGTCCGCCAGACGCAGCGAACTGACCGAAGGCCCCGGCTCTGGCAGCCATTGCCCACCGGCCGTCCGGGTGATGTCCCAATTCAGCCACGCATCATGCGTGACGACCACCACGTCATCGGCAGTCAGCCTGACATCGAGTTCAAGCGTATCCACCCCCATGGCCAGAGCACCTGCAAAGCCTGCAAGCGTGTTCTCGGGAAACCGGCCCCGCGCGCCGCGATGGCCTTGCAGATCGATCGCGCGTCGCATGCGCTTGTGTCCATGCTGAGATGCGGCCAATGCTGCGCCATGCAGACATCGAACGACAAGGTGCTGGGGGTACTGGGCGGCATGGGCCCGTTGGCCAGTGCCCAATTCATGGTGCGGCTGACCTTGCTCACGCCAGCCACGCGCGATCAGGAGCATATCCCGACCGTGCTGTGGTCCGATCCCCGTGTGCCGGATCGCACCGTTGGCCGTCTGAGCGGCGGCGCCAATCCCCTGCCCTGGCTGCTTCGCGGAATCGGGGGATTACGGCGCGCCGGCTGTGGCGCCATCGCCATCCCCTGCAACACGGCGCACGGCTGGTGCGACGAGATGATGGATATTGCCGGCGTGCCAATACTCCACATCGTGGATGCGGCCGCTGAGGAACTGCGACGGCTAGGAATCGCGCATGGTCGTATCGGCGTGATGGGAACGCAGGCGACACTTGCCATGCGCCTCTATCAGGATCGGCTGGGAACACTCGGATGGGACTGCATCACACCCTCGCAAGACGAAATGGATCGCCTGGTCAGCCCCGCGATCGCACTGGTGAAGGCGAATCGCGTGGCGGACGCCTATCCACCGTTGGTTGAGGTTGCGCGCAGCCTGTCGAAGCGCGGCGCAGCGGCAGTCGGTCCTGGGCTGCACGGAAATCCCGCTTGGCATTCAGGCAGGCCCGGCTCCAGAATTGCCGGTGGTCGATACCATTGATGGCCTGGCGCGCGCGGCGATCGCCTGGGCGCGCGCCTGACGATTCCGGCACTCAGCAGCACGTCACGCACAGCCTGCCAGCCCGGGTCTGCCGTCCTATGCCTGCGCGGAGACATGCGGTGTGTCCCCCCTCTTGAGATGCAGATAAAGCTCAGTCACCGCGTGCGAGGCTATCACCATGAACAGCATCACGATCACGGTGCTGGAGTACGAGCTCTTGTTGAAACCCAGGATCGCGTCCGCTCCCCACATGATCAGCACCCACTGGACGAGGTAAATGATGTTGACGTTCCTGCTCCAGTAATAAATGACCTCGAACGCAGGATTCTCTTTTATATGCTTAACGGCCAGATGGCATAGGTAGATCCACACCAAAATGAATCCAACGACAAAGGCCACGAAACCGGGACGGCTATGGTAGTAATCACCGACGTGATAGCCGTAATTGGGCGCGATCAACGCGAGGCTTGCAACCGATATCAGAACGCCAGCCAGCCCGATCTTTCTGAACGTCTTTTCGAGGACTGTCGACCGCTTCAAGGTGTCGCCGAGGAACATGCCGACCAGAACGTAGGCGAACCACGGAAAGAACGGAAACGACACCAGATTGCCGATGCAATGCTCCTTCGAGGGGATATCACCCCACAGGTAGTCCAGCAGATGGCCCGCCACGGGAACATCCGATCCGATCCGCCAAAGAAACGGAGAGACCGTCGCTGTCGTGGCCGCGAGCAGCAACAGAACATAGCGGTTCAGGCGGATTTCCCCGATCAAGGCCATCGCGATGAACGCCAAACCGGCGAATTGAAGGATATCGAGTTCCAGGGACGCATCGGCTAGATTGGCGACGGCGTCCGGTATCTGCGCGGCTCGGGAGGGAGCGAACAGATCAATGGTGACAATAGGCAGCACGCCCCTGAGCAAGTTCAATATGTAGCCGAGAAGGATCAACCAAAGACCTCGTTCGATGCCATATCGCAACTCTGTATGCCTGGAATAATAGAACGATATGCCCATCAGGGCCATGAACACCGGCGCCGCAGGTGGCCCGCCCAGGAAGCCCACGATCCCGCCGAACGTGGAGTGCTCCACGTCAGAGGTGGAATAGGTTATCAGCACGTGCACAAGGATCATGAAGAATACTGCCAGGCCTCTTGCGAGATCTATGGCGGGCAGTCTTGTCTTGCCCTGTGACACAGCGAGAACTCCCTGTTTGCACGCCTTCGCCGATCAACCGGCGATACCTGCTCATCGGCTCAGCAATTGACCATCGATACGCCAAGACCTGCGGTGCCCATTTCCTTGAACGGTTGCGGCAGTGCGCGTCCGGTCTCGAGCATCGCCGCAATCACCCGGTCCAGGTCCTCCCAATGCTGGGAAGCGATCTCGTTGGTGGCGAGCAAGTAGGCGTTGTAGGCCTTGATCGCACCGAAGGCGTTGCGTTCGATGCACGGGATCAGCACGAAACCGCCGACCGGATCGCAGGACATGCCCAGGTGGTGTTCAAGCGCCATAGTTGCGGCAATCTCCGTTACCTCCAGCGGATGGCCGGTGGCGTGGGTGATCATGGCCGCCGCCATTGCCGCGGCGACGCCGATTTCGCCCTGGCATCCGACTTCGGCCCCCGCCACGCTGGCGTTGGCCTTGCACAGAACGCCGACCAGTCCAGCCGCCAGCAGGCCGCGGCGCATGGCGTCCTGCGACAACTTGAGATCGTTCTTCATGATGAACGCGACCGCAGGCATGGTGCCCGCCGAACCCAGCGTCGGCCCGGTGACCGCAAGGCGGCCGGCGGCGTTGCGTTCGGAAACGGCGAGCGCGTAGGCACTCAGCCGTCCCATGAAGCGCGCCCCGCCCTCGAGGCTGAGGGAGCGCTGGTAAATCTGCTTCGCCTTGCGGTGGAACTCGAAGGGACCGGGAAGCACGCCTTCCTCGGCCAGGCCAAGTTCAACTCCCTCCAGCATCGTCGACAGCACGAGGTCGAGGTGGGCCACCACCTCGCTGTCGCCGACTTTCAGAATGGCCTTCTCGTTGTCGAGAACGATCTCCTCGAGGTTCTTCTTCGTCTCCGCGACCAGACGTTTGAAATCATCCATGTTGGCGTAGTCGTGCACAGGCTTGCCGCGATCTGCGTCAGGCTGCCCCTTCCACTGGAAGAAGCCGCCGCCTGTCGAATAGTACTCGCGTTCGAACAGCACCGTGCCATCGCCCATCAGCCGCATGACCATGGTGTTGGTGAAGGGGAAAGTGTGCTGGACCTTGTCCCAGACAATGGTCGACGC
Source organism: uncultured Alphaproteobacteria bacterium (assembly GCA_963733475.1). Classification (GTDB taxonomy): domain Bacteria; phylum Pseudomonadota; class Alphaproteobacteria; order Acetobacterales; family Acetobacteraceae; genus JAMXLO01. Next base: position 92,338 of record CAVTEC010000054.1, read on the forward strand.
CCCGATCTGGAAGCTTCGGCCGGCAATGGCCATCGTGTAGGTCCGGCTGGTGTCGCCGAGGTCCTCCATGAGCGCCGTATTGCAGGTTTCCGGCTTCTCCCCGAGCAGACCGGCGATGATGGCGCGATCGGTGCGATGTCCCCTGCCGGTGGCGCTGAGGCTCCCGTAGAGATGGGCCTCGATGGTCGTGGCGGCCTGCACGAGGTCGGAGCGAGCCTCCAGCGCCGCGCGGAAATCGGCCGCGATCCGCAGCGGCGCAATCGTGTGGGAGCTGGACGGCCCGGGTCCAACCTTGAACAGATCCTTCAAAGGAACGGCAATCGCTCCGGCGGGAACCCGCTGGTAGCCACGCTCCGGTGTTATCGGGAAAACGCTGCCTGGGATGCCTCTGGCGAGCGCGACATGACCACGCGCCAATAATTCGATGCCCGCCGCCGAGATTCCGGCGAATCGGATGAAATCACGCCGATCCATGTCGCGCCGCCTTTCAGGGGGATCGAATGACGCCCGCCGAACGACCTATCGGCCGCGCCTTCGTTGCCACGGCAATGTATCGGGTTTGCGTTAAGAACCCGTGTAATCCCAAAGCTCACTGACCGTGACCCGTTCGCCCTAACCGTCATGGCCGGCCCCCGAGCCGGCCATCAGCCTCAGCAGCGCGACGATGCCAATGTATACTGATGGCCGGGTCCGATCCCCGGGACAAGCCCGGAGACTTCGGCCCAGCCATGACGACACAGCGACAGGTGAGTCCTCGTCAGTGAGCCTTGGTGTTAATCGCCTCCGCGACGCGCACCTTCTATGGCGTGCTGCCAGGAAGGAACATGAACGGTGCAGCCGGCTGGAATTGGCTGGAGGTCTCGCCCGCCAATATCCTGCCGTCCACAGCAAGCTCCCGGGTTGGCTGGCCTCTGGCAAGGTTGAGCTTACTCATATCCACCCAGAACACGTTTGGACTGGTCGTTGAATTGAAATAATAAACCAAGTCCTTCTGGTCGGCGACGGTGCGCCATAGGGTCGCTGCGATGTTGGGCGAACCGGACGCGGCGACGCCGAACGGCACCGAGGCGTTGCGTATCAGGCTGAACATTCCGGCAACTGCTGCAATCGGGTCCGCCGTCGCCGGCAGCCCTTCAAGATAGTAGGACGCACGCACGAACCTATCGGCGGGGCGGTCTGTGCCGGGAAGCATCGCCTGACCGCCAATATCTCGCCAATAGGCATCGAGGGCGAGTTGCTGGTCGTAGCTGGGCTCGTTGGTCATCACCTGGTACTTTTTGCCGTGGTGGATCACGAGCTTGCCGCCGAGATATTCGAATATCGCTGAGTTTCCCGACGGATCGGAGATCGACAGATGCATGGCCGGGCTGTAACCGCCGGGCACCGCCGGACCGACGATCTGAAACGGTTCGGTTTTCAGCGCATCGACGGCCTCTGCGACGGTCGCGAAGTTGTCGAGCACATATTGCGTCCAACCGGCGGCCGAGAGTCCTGGCCGGTTGGGATCGCGCGGACCGTAATCCGCTGTCGCGAGATACAGAAGATTGGCGACCAGCCCCTTCTCGTTCATCCCGTCGGCCGTGGCGATATCATAGGCGGCAGCAATCAGGCTCCCGTATTTCGAAGTCCAGGTGATCGGGTTTCGGGCGACGGCTCCGTTGCGCGCAATTCCGGCTGGAAAGGCCCATAGATTGGTGTGGATCGGAACCATCCAGTCCATGCTCCGTCCGGTGATCACCATCCCGTCCGGGCCGATATAGGTCACGCGCGTACAAGCATCGGTGGCCGGTGTGGCTGCGATCAGCATGCCCAACGCGCCGTTGAGCAGACAGCGAATTCCATATCCGAACATACCGCTGGACTCTCAGGTTGCGCTGGATCGGAGGTTTGAGCAGGTTTTCCCTGACGAACGGTTAATCCAACTGGGCACTCATTTTCGAGCGGCCCGGTTTTCTGCCGTACCTCACGGGGTTCCGTTAGCAACGGAACCGAAAGTTCGATTGAACGAAATCCGAAGCCAGAGGGGTTTGTTGGCGATAGATAGATGATACGGGCCGGTTATCAGCGACTGCATCAAACGGTGGTTTTCCGCGGGCGTGCCGGATGTTTGAAAGCGGCCACATTTTTGCGCGTCGCTGGCCTATTCGGCCAAAGCAAGCAGTTCGCCAAAGGCGGGAGTAAGCTGAAACGAAATAAAGGGAATGGGTTCCCGCGGGGGCTCGATGTCATGGGCCAGACCGAGCCGCCAGTAGCCGATGTCCCGCCAGCGGGTGAGCTTAAAACCAATGTCCTTGTGAACGCCGATATGTTGAAAACCCATCGCCTCGTGCAAACGAACACTGCCGGGATTTGGCAAAACGATCTCAGCGAAAACCGAACGGAAACCCTGCCTCCGCAGCATTTCAAGCAACACTCGGTAGAGGCTTCGCCCAATACCATTCCGTTGCTCTCTCATGTTCACGTAGATCGTTACGTCAACCGTCCAACCGTAGGCAGCTCTTTGGCTGTGTTTGCCGGCATACGCGTATCCGACAACCGCACCGTCCAACTCCGCGACCAGCCAAGGATGAGTGTCCAGTGTGGTGCTGATCCGCCGCGCCATCATTTCGTCCGTCGGTGCCTCAACCTCAAACGAAACCGCGGTGCCGTACACGTAGGGGGCATAGACGGCAGCAACTGCCGAGGCGTCGCCCTCACGGGCAGCTCTAACGGTGAGTTCCCGTCTTTTCATGGATCAAATCATCGCAAAATCAACAGGGAGGAAAAGGTCGGCATCAGGCCGAACCTGGTGTTGAATGCCATCCTGGCGATCTGAATCGAACCTTCGATTCCGTTGCCACCCCCCCCTCACCAGCGCGCGATCTGCGGAATTAGAGCACTTTCAACGTGACTGGAAACCCATCGTTTCTGGTCTGCCTGAAAGTGCTCTAGGCCATGATTTCCGGGGGGCGGCGGCGTCGCGCATAAGCTCGACGGGATCCGCGAACCTCATTCGTGTCGTTCGAACCGCGCGCGGTCTGCCGGTAACAGGCGAACCGTCACATGCACCGCCGTATGCGCATCATGGCGCTCGACCACCTCACCATGTTGGTAGAGCCATGCGAGCCGCGCGCCGTCCTGCGGCGGGATATCGTAGTCCGCAACCTCCATTCCCTCCGCGATCCGTGCGTCAATCGCGGCCTTCAGCGCCGGCAAACCTTGGCCGGTGATCGCGGACACCGCGACCGCACCATTACGCTCCGGCACCGCGTCAACGCCGCCGAGAAGGTCCGCCTTGTTCAGCACCTCGATCGTACGCGACGGCCAGCAGGCATCCAGCGCACCATCCGCAACCATCTCCTCCAGGATAGCGACCACATCCGCGCGTTGGGCGGTGCTGTCTGGGTGCGCGGCGTCGCGCACGTGCAGGATCACGTCGGCCGAGGCGACCTCTTCCAGCGTGGCGCGGAACGCGGCAACCAGTTCGTGCGGAAGCTCGCTGATGAAACCGACTGTGTCGGACAGGATGGCGCGCCGGCCGGATGGCAGAGGCAGACCACGCATCGTGGGATCCAGCGTGGCAAACAACTGGTCGCGCGCCGTCACTTCAGCTCCGGTCAGCGCATTGAACAGCGTTGATTTGCCAGCATTCGTGTAGCCAACGAGGGCGACAACCGGGAACGGCACCCGGCGCCGTGCGAAGCGGTGCAAGCCTCGGGTGCGGCGGACCTGTTCCAGGTCCTTCTTCAAGCGGACGATCCGTTCGCCGATCAGGCGCCTGTCCGCCTCGATCTGGGTCTCGCCGGGACCTCCCAGGAAGCCGAAGCCGCCGCGCTGACGTTCCAGGTGGGTCCAGGACCGCACGAGCCGCGAACGCTGGTAATCCAGATGCGCCAGTTCCACCTGGAGCGCGCCCTCCTTGGTGGCGGCCCGTTCGCCGAAGATGTCGAGGATCAGGCCAGTGCGGTCGATCACTTTGCAGCCCCAGGCGCGCTCGAGGTTGCGTTGCTGCACAGGCGACAGTGCCGCATCGATGACCGCCACGGTCACGCCGTGCTCGGCGATCGCCCGCCCCTGTAGCGAGACCTGTCCCTCACCAAGCAACGTCGACGGACGCCGCTCGCGCAGCGGCACGATGGCCGTGTGGACCACCACCAGCCCGATGGATGCTGTCAGCCCAACCGCCTCGGCCAGACGATGTTCGCCTGAACGGCGCGCATCGGGCGCACGTCCCGGCTCACGCTCGCTCCGATCCCACGGCAACAGCACCGCAGCCCGTACGGGCGGCGCGCTGCTACCGTTCATCCTCTCGGGCTGTCTGCGTTCGTCAGTCGCCTGCGGCAGATGTCATCTCCCGCGGCGCCGCTGCTGTCCCTTCCGCCTTGCTGGCATCAAACAACTGGATCGGTGCTCCCGGCATCACAGTGCTGATCGCATGCTTGTAGACAAGCTGCGTATGGCCGTCCCTACGAAGCAGGACGGAAAAGTTGTCGAACCAGGTGATTATGCCCTGGAGCTTAACCCCGTTCACCAGAAACACGGTCACCGGCGTCTTTTGCTTCCGCACATGGTTCAGGAAAACGTCCTGAACGTTTTGCGCCTTCTCGTTGGCCACGGTTCTTATCCTTCTTGTCTATGCAGTTGTTTTTGTTCGATCCCGGAGCGGGCGTGGCACCGCTGCCCCGGGGTAGTCAGCCAAGCCCTAGTCCATCCCGCGCAAGCGCACGAAGACGTGCGGCAAGGTCGAGCGCGGAAGGGAAATGGAGATCGAAATGCGATCGGTCAATCCCACCATCATGCGAAGCATCGCCAATCAGCACGGCGGTCACACCGGCGGCCCGCGCCGTGGCCATGTCCAGGGCGGTGTCGCCGAGGTACCAGACCGAGCTATCCGCGGCGAAGCCGAGCCGTTCCAGCGCCAGCGCGATCGGCGCTGGGTCCGGCTTGTCGGCAGGGGCGTCGCCGGCCCCGACAACAGCACCGAAATGTCCGGCCCAGCCTAGATGGGCGACCTCTTTCCGGAGGTAGCGCCCGGCCTTGTTTGACACCACCCCCTGCGGCCAGGCAGAGCCAGCCATCAGTGCGTCGCCCGCCCCCGGCATGGGTCGCACATGCTGCAGATGCTGGGTTTCCAGAGCGCCGTAGAATATGTCCCGCGCGCGCTCCCATTCGTCGCCAAACATGGCCGGGAAGCTATCCCGAAGAGACACGCGCACACGGGACCGGGTGTCCTCCACGGTCCATTCCGGCATGGCAAACGCATCGAAGACTGCGTTCAGCGCACCGGTGATGCCGGCCCAACCGTCCACCAGGGTGTTGTCCCAGTCGTAGAGGAGGACCGAAGGCGTTTCGTCAGTCAGAGCGTGCGCCCGCACATCAATTCCTGTCCCACCACGAAGGGCCTGCCCGCGTGAGTAATGCGTTCCCGGATGGTCTCGTAAAGCTTCATGTCCTCGACGGCAATGGAATGCATGTAATCGACGTCGCTTTGGGACAGCATATCCATCCGGATGAATTGTGTTGAGGAATTGTCCCGGGTTTCCGACCTGATGTTCCATCGCTGGAGAAGCCAATCGGAGTAGCGATCCGTGTCCGTCACCTCGACATCCTGGGCGATCAGGCTGCCGACAGCAGTTTGGGCATTCGCTTCATTGCCGCCGAGCCAATAGCAGAGTGAGTTCGGCTTGACCGTATCGGTGTTGCGCAGCACGCGCATAGCGGCATCGAGGATAAACGCCTCAGACAACTGCTCGGGTAGTGCCTCGATCCCGATCAGCCGCAGCCATTCTTCGGTGTCGGGTTCCGCAACACCTCGATCCGCATCAGTCTGAAACCGGGTAAGCACGTAATTGACCTGCGAGATCATTATCTCGAACGGATGCCGGACGACCGTAACGACGCGATCCGTCGGCCGCACCAATTCATGGCGCACATAGTAGTTCGGCGTAGCATGGCCGAACAGGCAGATCGTCTCAGCGAACCGGAGCTGAACCGCGAGGCGCGACAAGTGTCGCAGCATCCCATCCTTGGATGTCCAACTCTTGTCCATGATATTGAAATGAACCCACGGATATCGCTGTTTCAATTTATTCGAGAGATCGGTTCCCGCGCATTTTGGAATGTGCAGGAAAATCAAACGCCGCTTTTCCTCATATGCATGCAGCAATATCGGCAACAGCTTTTCCTGGAACGCTTCGCCCAGGAGCAATTCGTTCAGGTGGTCGTGCGGATAGTAGCGCCCGTTTCCGCGCGTCATCAGCTTCGCCTCGGGCAGTCTCCCGAAAGTAGCGTAGAATATCTGCTGAGGTGTATAGCCATCGAGCTCCAGTCTGCCCAGTAATGGGCCAAGTCCGAATTCCTTATCGTACCAATAAAGCAATTCGAATAATCCACGTGGATTGCGAGGGCCGGCCATGAGGACCGGTTCGTCATCCGCAACAGGGGCAGCGAATTTCAGGACGTTGACACCCGTTCCATTCAGGATGCAGTTCCCGCGCGACAGGGACTGGCCAGACTCGGAGAAGCGCACGGATATCTTGATATTTGTGGCGCCCGACAGAGGCGCTTCGAACCTGTGTACAAAACCGTGCCGACCTTCACCGTAATGTCCGGTCATTTGCAGATCTGTTCGCAGGTGATCGCACGCCACCTGAGCGACCTTGCGGCCGTCAACGAAAATGGACACATCCACCACTTCGTCCGGCTTTCCATCATCCGCCGCCCACCCCTGAACCAACTGATGGGAAACTGCGTCCAGATGTCCATGTAACATGGGGTTACCGATTTATTGTCGTAATCAAAACGGACGCTCCGCGAGCATTGGCCATTTGCCGGCTTGCTTTTGCGCCTCGAGGGCACCGCTCAATGGCTGTCCATTTGCCGTTTGTAGCCATACGACCAATCTATCATTGCGCGGTTGCAAATGAAAATACTCTTGTCAACCCCCGGCAATTTTTGGGATGAGATAAATTTCACTGTCCGCTTTTAGCGGCGCGGAATACGCGTCCTGATAAATTTCGCCGTCTATGGCGATCGCCATACTATCTTCGACCTGCTTTCCCAACCCCGGAAATCTGCGTTCTAGCTCCAGCACGAGCCGTCGGAAGTTGGTTGCGTCCACCTCGAGTTCGGTCTCGCCACCTGTGAACCGCTGGCAAGCCGAACCCGAGAAGACGACCTTTGGCATCAATCAATCGTCGCCGTTGGCCACATCCAGCGCCTTGCGCACCTTCGGCGGCGACATCGGCAGACTGTCCATCCGCAGCCCCACGGCGTCGCGGATCGCGTTGCCCACCGCCGCCATCGGTGGGATGATCGGCACCTCGCCTACGCCGCGTGCACCAAACGGATGACGCGGATTCGGCACCTCGACCAGTACCGGCTTCTATCATCGGCAGGTCGGATGCCACCGGGCAGCGATAGTCGAGGAAGCCCGGATTATCCATCTTGCCGTTCTTGTCGTAGATGTACTCTTCGTGCAGCGCCCAGCCGATGCCTTGCACGGCACCGCCCTGGATCTGCCCTTCCACGTAGCTTGGGTGGATCGCGCGGCCAACGTCCTGTACGGCAGTATACCGAATGATGGTGACCTGGCCAGTTTCCTTATCCACCTCCACGTCCGCAATGTGGCAGCCGAAGCCAGGCCCAGCCCCCTGCGCGTTCACTGACACTTCCGATGTCACCGGACCGCCGGTACGCGCAGCCTTCAGAGCAATCTCGGCCAACGACAGTGACTCGAACGCGCCGGCGTTGGTGCCTGCCGGATGCGCCGCGCCATCACGCCAATCAACTGCGTCGGGTGTGATGTCCCAAATCATCGCGGCACGCTGCTTGAGCTGATCCACCACCTTCTCGGCCGCCATGGTTGCCGCCATACCGGTCGCGAAGGTGACCCGGCTGCCACCCGTGACGTGGGTGAAGCCGATTGAGGCGGTGTCTCCAACGATGGTCCGCACCTTGTCTGCAGGGATTTGCAGCGTCTCAGCCACCATCATGCCGATGGAAGCACGTGAGCCGCCAATGTCCGGACTGCCCGACACCGCCACCACCGTGCCATCCTCGGCCACGTGCACGGCCGCGCTCGAACTCACCGCCAATGTTGAACCAGAAGCCGCAGGCAATGCCCCTGCCCTGCCCTGGCTTCAGCGGCGACTTCCAATGTGCGGTGCTCTTCGCAGCCTCCAGCGTCGCGAGGAAACCGATGTTCTGGTGCGTCGGCCCGTAGTGAGTTCTTGGTGCCGTTGCGTGCGCCGTTCTTCTCGCGCAGCTCGATCGGATCCATCTTGAGCTTGCGAGCCAGATCATCCAGCGCGCTTTCCACCGCAAACGACGCGATCGGCGCACCTGGCGCACGATAGGCGGCAACCTTCGGACGATTGCTCACCACGTCGTAGCCGGTGATCTCCACGTTCGGCAGATCGTACATCGCGAAGCCGCACATGCAGCCCGGCTGGATCGGCGAACCGGGGAACGCACCCGCCTGATACTTCAGCACGTGCTGGGCCGCGACGATGGTGCCGTCCTTCTTGGCGCCGATCTTCACGTCCATCGTGGCGCCAGAGGTCGGACCAGAGGCGCGGAACACCTCCTCGCGCGTCATCTGCATCTTCACCGGACGGCCGCACTGCTTCGACAGCGCGAGCGCCAACGGCTCCAGATACACCAGCGTCTTGCCGCCAAAGCCGCCGCCAATCTCGGCCGGCGTGCAACGGACGTTGGACAGGTCCAGACCCAACAGCTTCGCGGTATAGGCACGAACCATGAAGTGACCCTGGCTCGAGCTGTAGATCACCGACTGCCCGTCCGCGCCATACGAGCACAAACACGCATGCGGCTCGATATAGGCTTGGTGCACTGGCTCGGTGGTATAATGGCCCTCGACGACGACGTCTGCTTCCTTGAAGCCTTCCGTCACGTTGCCCTTATGGAAATACACCCGCTTGGCGATGTTCGACGGCTTCGTCGGCTTCGGATCGACATTCGCCGTGAACAGATCGTCGTGCAGGATCGGCGCATCATCCGCCATCGCCGCATCGACATCGATGACGTAAGGCAGCACCTCGTACTTAACGTCGATAAGTTCCAGCGCCTGATCCGCAATCGCCTGCGAGATCGCGGCAATCGCGGCAACGGCATGCCCTTCATACAGGGCCTTGCCGCGCGCCATGCAATTGCGCGACAGATCGCGGAAGTTCATCGGGCCTTCACCGACAAACGCCTCTTCCGACGGAATGTCCGGCAGGTCGTCCGCGGTGATGACAGCCTTCACCCCCGGCAGCGCCAGCGCCTTCGACGTATCGATCGAGACGATGCGTGCATGCGCGTGCGGCGAGCGCTTCACCTTGCCCCACAGCATGCCGGGCATCACCATATCCGCGCCAAACATCGCACGGCCGGTCACCTTGTCCACGCCATCGGGGCGAACCGGTCGCGTGCCGACAACCTTCAGATCAGTGCCAATGTAGTTCATCGGGCAGCCTCCCTGCGCATTTCAGCAGCGGCATCCATCACGGCGCGGATGATCTTGTCATAGCCGGTGCAGCGGCAAAGGTTGCCGGCCAGCCAGTAACGCGCCTCGGTCTCGGTCGGATTGGGGTTCTCGTCGAGCAGTGCTTTCGTCGCGACGATGAACCCTGGCGTGCAAAACCCGCATTGCAGCGCGGCGTGCTCCAAAAACTTCTGCTGTACCGGATGCAGGTGATCGCCCTGTGCGATGCCTTCGATCGTGGTGATGGTCTTGCCCTCGGCCTCGACACCAAGCATCAGGCAGGAGCAGACGATCTTGCCGTCGGCGATGATCGTGCATGCGCCGCAGTCGCCCGAGGCACAGCCTTCCTTGCTGCCGGTCAGTCCCAGCACATCGCGCAGGCAGTCCAGCATGGTCTGCTGCGTCTCGCACAGGAACTCAGTCGGTTCGCCATTGATCGTGGTAGTGACGTGGTGCTTGCTCATGTCAGTGAGTCTTCCCTTGTGCTTTTCCCATGGCGCGGTCGAATGCGATCGCCGCTACCCGGCGTGCCAGCACGCCAGCCACCTTGGTGCGGTATTCGATCGTTCCGCGCTTGTCATTGATCGGCTTGCACGCCGCACGTGCCGCCGCATCCAGATTCTTCAGCGTCGCCTCATCCAGCGTGTGACCAATGAGCGCATCGGCTGCATCCTTCACCAGCAGCACGGTCGGCGCGACGGCGCCAAGGCCAACGCGCGCCGCGGTGCAGACGCCCTTCGCATCCAGCGTCACATTGATGCCGCAGCCAACCACCGCAATGTCCATTTCCGTGCGCGGAATGAACCGCAGGTAGGCATCGCCAGAGTGCGGCGGACGCGGCGGGAACTTGAACTCCAGGATGAATTCGTCCTTCGCGAGCGATGTGCGGCCAGGGCTGGTTGGGATCTGCTCCACCGGCACCTCACGCCGTCCCTTGCTGCCCACGACAACGGCGATCGCGCCGGCCGCGTAGAGCGCTGGCACACTGTCAGCAGCCGGGGACGCGTTGCAGAGATTGCCGGCCAGCGAGCAGCGGCCCTGTATCTGCTGCGAACCGATCAGATCCAAAGCCTCGACCACGCCGGGCCAGGCCTTGTTCATGCCGGCATGCGCCTCAAGCACGGCACCGGGTGTCGCGGCGCCAACGACGAAGCCACCGTGTTCTTCGCGAATTTCGCTGATGCCTGGGATTTTCTTGGTATCGACGATCAGTTCCGGTTTCAGCCGGCCGGACCGCATCTGGACCAGCAGGTCTGTACCTCCGGACAGGACTTTTGCGAGACCGGACGACCCGGCCAAAAGTTTAACAGCCTCGTCTACCGTCGACGGTGCGGCGTAATTGAGCGTTGGCATTCGTGCTCCCGATGTCTGCGCGCGTTAACCCGCCCGGCTCGCGTCTTCTGGTGTCCGGGCGTCACGACCCAAGGTTAGGGCATCGGGGTTGGCGGGTCGAGGGGGTGCCTTCAGCCAGCGCGCGTCATCCCATCCCACCAGGGGCACACGCCCTGCATCCGACTGTAGTTGCCGTCGATCACCTGCACCGGCTCGCGCATGCCGTCCTGAGCCGCCTTCAAACGCATCTCGCGCGCCTTCTGGCGCTGATCGTCCGGCAACCACGTGCGGTCATGTCCCCAAAGGCTCGGACCGACCGTAACCTCTGTCGCCTCCCAGTTGCCTGGTGTCACTTCCCTACCGCCCCAGCCGTACTCGAGCATGAAGCCGGACGGTGATTTCAGGTAATACGATGTGACCGCATCATTCGGGTGCCGCCCGAGTGTCGTGGCAATCCGCTCCGGTTCGCCCAATGCGATGTCGTAACCCTGCCCCACATCATCCAGCGAATACAGCTCCACCATCAGGTGATGCAGGTCCTGCTTGCCGGTTTCAATCAGCGCAACCGTATGATGCCGCGGGTTCACATGCATGAAATAGGCGCGGAATGGCGTCAGGATGTAATCGCTGACGCCGAATCCCAACACGTCATGATAAAAGCCAAACAGGTCGTCGATGTTCTTCACGTGGAACACCGCATGACCCATGCCCAACGGCCCAGTTCGGAAACCAGAGATCGCGCGGCCAGGCCGAAACGGTTCATCCGCGACTGCCGCACCCCAGAACGCCTCCAGCCGGTTGCCGCCCGGATCGCTGAAGCTGATCAGCCCACGCACGCAACGTTGATCTGCCAGCGTTGCCGGCTCCCGCTGCACCGCGACGCCTGCCTTCTCCAGCCGTGCCGCCAGAGCGTCCAGCGCCGCCGCATCGGCGACCTCGAACCCGAAGTAACGCTCACCGTCTGCCAGCGAACGATCGACCACCAGCCGCTGCTTGCGATCATCCATGCGAAACGCTCGGCATGCGTTGCCACGCTCGACCATCTGCATGCCGAGCCAGTTCTTGGCGAAATCCGTCCAGTCGCTCAGGTCTGAGGCGCCAACACCGACGTAGCCGAGTGCCTGAATTTCCATGGGCCGTTCCTCCGGATTGAAAAAGGCCCGAGACTTGCCCCGGGCCCTTTCAGATCATTGGCCGAAATTAGCTTGTATGCGGGTCGCCGCACGCGGCGGCGGGTTGAGCAGTGAACCCAGCGGTCGTCAGCGCTGCACCAGATACGCCCATCAGCACCAGCAAAGCGAGCAAGATACGCTTCGTCATCACGAGCCTCCGTCTAAGAGACGCAGGAATCCACACGCGATCGGGCTTGCAAGTCAAGGGCAACTCGCTGGTGGGGAAGGATCGGTCACAAAGCGCAGCAGGCAGCGTCCATATCGGCGCGCGAAGGTCGCCGAATCACCGCCAGAATGGCCAGTAATCCCCTCCGGTTCGTCGATGACCATCATGGCCGCAACCTTTGGCGGCCCAAGGCCGCGCAGCATCTCAATCCGCCCAGGCATGTCGCGCACGTAGACATCTCCATTGAACTGGACGACTGCCACCCGCGCTGCCGGCGAACGCGCGGCATGCAGGATCCGATACAGGCCGGCCTCCTGCGCCGACTGATTGCTGCTGTCGAAGCTCGCCGGTGACAAGGCGATCACCGCGTCGACGAGACTAGGCGTGTCCAGCATTTGTAGGCTGTTCCACGCACCGCGCGACTGGCCAGCAACCACGACCATGCGCCAGCCTGTCGCGCGTAGCTTCGCCAGCCCTTGTCGCAGGAAATCAGCAGCGGCGTCAGGATAGTCCGCGTCAGGAGCACGCTGGAAACGAATGACGTCGAAGCCTGCGTTATTGAAGGCGCGCACATACGCCTGCGGCTGCGCGCCGCGCTCATCGCGCAATGCGCCGGACTTGCCGTGGCCCCAGACAAATACGCCGCGGGCCTGTGTTGGGCCGAACCAGTAATAGCGCGGATCAGGCGCCAGGGCGAAGTCGTGCGTGCCCAACAATGGTCCCGGTGCCTGCGGCAGTGCGACCGGCGGACGGCCGCGCCAGACGACCTGCAGGTCCTCGGCATATATGGCGCAGTCTGTGCCGCCCTTGTCGCTGCAAGACTTCAATGCCCGCGCTCGCACGTCTTCGCTGCTGCCGCCGCCGCCGAACCAGCCGTAGCGGCCGTCCGACGCAAGCGCGAAGGCACGCGGCAAATTCGCCAGCAGGAAGTCGGCATAGGAGGCGCGGCCCTGTGCCTTCAGGTTAGGGACGGCCGTAACGTCGAGCACGGGCAATGCCGGTTCCGCTGCCTGCGCCGTGACGAGGCAGCCAAACGTAGCCAATAGCGTGATGAATTGCCGCATTGCCGATACTCCGGTGCGTATTCGGACTGACCTTGCCGGGCTGCCGACGCTTGCGCAATTGTCATAGGCGGGGCTACTCCCCAGGTCTGTTGATCATTCAGTCCCCGGGGAAGCCTGCATGCGCGTGAAGGATGTGAAGAAGGTCGTGCTCGCCTATTCGGGCGGGTTGGACACCAGCGTGATCCTACGCTGGCTCCAGGTGACCTATCGCTGCGAGGTGGTGACCTTCACGGCCGATCTCGGCCAGGGCGAGGAACTCGGACCGGCGCGCCAGAAAGCCGAAATGTTCGGCGTGAAGGAAATCTTCGTGGACGATCTGCGCGAGACCTTCGTGCGCGAATTCGTCTTCCCGATGTTCCGCGCCAACGCGCTATACGAGGGCGAATACCTGCTGGGCACCTCCATCGCCCGTCCGCTGATCGCGCAGCGCCAGATCGAGATTGCCGAACAGGTCGGCGCGGACGCCGTCGCACATGGCGCCACCGGCAAGGGCAACGACCAGGTGCGGTTCGAGCTGTCGTATTATTCGCTGAACCCGGACATCAAGATCATCGCGCCGTGGCGGGAATGGGACCTGACGAGCCGCACCAGGCTTCTCGAGTTTGCCGAGCAGAACCAGATCCCGATCGCCAAGGACAAGCGCGGCGAAGCGCCGTTCAGCGTCGATGCCAACCTGCTCCACTCATCATCCGAGGGAAAGATCCTCGAGGATCCAGCTCTGGAGCCCGACCCGATCGTCTATCAGCGCACGGTCAGCCCAGAGGATGCTCCTGACAATCCGACAGTGATTACGATCGACTTCGAACGTGGCGATCCAGTCGCAATTGACGGCGCCGCGCTTTCGCCGGCGTCACTGCTGGCGAAACTGAACGAACTCGGCAAGGTCAACGGTATTGGCCGACTCGACCTCGTGGAGAACCGCTTCGTCGGCATGAAGAACCGCGGTGTCTACGAAACACCCGGCGGCACCATCCTGCACGTGGCGCATCGAGGCATCGAAAGCATCACGCTGGATCGCGAAGCCGCGCACCTGAAGGACAGCCTGATGCCGCGCTATGCCGAGCTGATCTACAACGGCTTCTGGTTCAGCCCGGAGCGACGAATGCTCCAGGCCCTGATCGATACCAGCCAGCACAGCGTATCCGGCCGGGTGCGGTTGAAGCTCTACAAGGGCAATGCGACAGTTATCGGCCGCGAGTCACCCAACAGCCTGTACTCACAAAAGACTGTGACATTCGAAGACGACCAGGGCGCCTATGATCAGTTCGATGCCCAGGGCTTCATCAAGCTGAACGCGCTCCGGCTGCGGCTGGGCGCAATGGCGGGACGGCGGGGCGGCGCCCTATGAACCCGTCTCGTCCTAGGCCAATCGGGTGAACGATCCCGAACCGGGTGTGCGGAGCGGTACAGCAAGGTTTCACACGGAGGCCACGGAGAAGCAACGCCACTGAGAACCACCGAGAAGCGGCAATGCCCTGCGCGCGATGCGCATTGAATGCCTTCTCGGTGCTCTCCGTGGCTTCCTTCCTCCGTGGCCTCCGTGTGAAACCTTGCTGTGCCGCGCGTCACCTCCGCACAGTGATTGCTTTATTATGAAATAGATACTAATTCCGGCGGCGGGCTGGAGACACCGCCATGGCCCATCAAGATCGGCATCATGTCCGACAGCTTCAACGCGACGCTGAATGGTTCGGTGGATCCCGCCGACACGGCGGCGCAACAGGGCTACCTGCCGCAAAATCGCCGATGCGCACGACGTTCTGTTGGCCAATGGTGCCCCGATGGAAAGCTATCGCGACGATGGCAACCGGTAATTGTTCCAGATTTCAACTGGGCGCCGCAAGGAGCGACAGCAAAAGCCCTATGCCCCAGTCCTTACCGGTGGCAACCTGGTTGATGCGGCATGGCGACAATTCCTCGACAGGGCTCGGCCAGCAAAGCCAATACCGCTGACCAGCGATCCCGACCTTCACCTGATTGCCGATGGCATGCGGCTCGGCCCACACTGGCGAGCGGAACAAAAATACACCTTTTCCATCCCTGCCGTTCCAGGCACGTTGCGCCTGCATTCTCGTGCCGCCGCTCCTGACGAACTCGGTCTTAAGCGCGATCCGCGCAGACTGGGTGTCTCGGTTCGGCAGTTGGCTATACGGCAAGGCACACGGTTCCAAGTGATAAAGTCGCCAGATTCACGCCTGATCGACGGTTTTCACGATTTTGAGCCGCGCGAAGGCGTCCGGTGGACCGATGGCAACGCCAGGCTGCCGGCGTCCTTGTTCACCGGCATGAGGGGCGCATTCGAACTCGTGGTGGATCTAGGTGGCGCGACCCAATATCCGGACGTACAATCGGCAATGCAGGCAGCCCGATCACTGTCACCACGCCCAGAATCACCCGATCGAGACGCTACGGCAGGAAAGCGCAAGACGAACCGTAACGGGATCGGCTGAAACAGGTCCAACCGGTTGTAGGGGTGAGGAGTGCCATATGCGGCGTCGCGATTTCGTCCTCGGTGGCATGGCCACCTGTGCCGCCTTTCAGGTTCGCGCAGCGGCCAGTTCGGTCGTCCTCGAGCTGTTCACCTCACAAGGATGTTCGTCCTGTCCACCGGCCGACGCCCTGCTAGGCAAGCTATCCCAGCGGCCTGATGTGATCGCGCTTGCCTGGCACGTCGATTACTGGGACCGCCTCGGCTGGCTGGACAAGTTCGCGAGCCGGCAGGCAACTCAGCGGCAACAGGCTTATGCGCGCCAGCTCGGCTCCGAGGTATTCACCCCGGCTCTGGTGGTGGACGGCACCAACGTTGTTGTCGGCTCCGATGGGTCCGCTGTGGACCGCGCACTCCGGACCGCGGTGCCGCTGACCGTCCCCGTCGTCCTGAACCGCACAGCCAACAGCACAGAAATTTCGGTCGGGCCGGCGGCCGAACCGCTCCGGGCACTGAGCATCGTGTACGATGCGGAACATGAAACCGAGGTCGGCGCTGGCGAGAACAGCGGCGTACGCCTACGCGAATACAGAATCGTGCGGCACACGGATATTCTGGCCGATTGGGACGGCTCCCCACGCCAATTCGCTACCCCAACCGCAAGTGCCGGCCAGGGTCAGGTGATTTTGCTTCAGACGACATCCCTCAGGATTGTCGGCGCAGCCGACCTGCCACCCATCGCAGGCAAATCAGCGTAGCGGGACCTAGCGCGTCAGGCTGAGGACCGAGGACGCCACCGCAGGCCATTCCGATATCGCCAGCCAGCCACCCAGCAGCACAGCGATCCAGATCACCGGACCGCGATACAGTTTGCCTCGGACGCTCAACCGCCGCAGGCCCTTGAAAGTCCCGCTGCTCCTCATCATGGCATCAGCTCCGTCACGCTCGGATCATCATCCCCCGACAAGGACAAGCTATTTCGCGAATGCGGCAGATTTTTGCACGCAATTTGTGATTATTCTGGCGAAGCGGGATGCTGCACTGATCCCAGCGCATAGGTCGCGCCCTCCGAGCGGCTCATAATGCACCGGGCAGCGGAACGTAAGGCAGAATAGTGAGCGAAAATACTATAGCACCGCGTGCAGTGAGCAGCGCGGTTACAACTGAAACCACCACCTTCGCGATCCTGGTATCGCTTTCCGTGTGTCACCTGCTCAACGACATGAACCAGTCGCTGGTGCCCGCGCTCTACCCGGTACTCAAACACAACTATCACCTCGACTTTGGTCAGATCGGCCTGATTACATTGTCCGTTCAGCTTACTGCCTCCATGCTGCAGCCGGTGGTGGGCATGGTCACGGACCGGCGCCCGCAGCCGTATTCACTGCCAATCGGGATGGGAAGCACCTTGATCGGGTTGCTCCTCCTGTCCGTCGCGAACAGTTACATGATGATTCTCTTCGCCGCCTCTCTGGTGGGGCTCGGTTCGTCGGTGTTTCACCCGGAGGCGTCACGGGTCGCGCGCATGGCGTCCGGCGGCCGGCACGGTTTTGCGCAATCGCTATTTCAGGTGGGCGGCAGCACCGGCTCCGCCATCGGTCCCCTGCTCGCCGCATTCATCGTGGTGCCGCGAGGACAGGGCAGCATCGCCTGGTTCTCCGCCGCCGCACTGCTGGCCATCCTGCTGCTGAGCAATGTCAGCCTTTGGTACAGCCGCAACATGAAGCCGCGCACGGTGCGCAGCGGCAGTGCCAAAGGTGCCGCCTATGCCGTCCTTTCACGCAAGCGCGTTCTGATGGCCATTGCGGTCCTGGTGGCGCTGATCTTCTCGAAGAACGTCTACACCTCGTCACTCAGCTCGTACTACACCTTCTACCTGATCCATAAGTTCGGCTTGTCGGTGCAGAGCGCGCAGCTCCACCTGTTCGTCTTCCTGGGTGCGGTCGCCGCGGGCACCTTCGCCGGAGGCCCCATCGGCGACCGCTTCGGGCGCAAGCCAGTGATCTGGTTCTCAATCCTCGGCGCATTCCCGTTCGCTCTCTTGCTGCCGTATGCGAACCTGTTCTGGACCGGCATCCTGAGCGTGGCGATCGGCCTGATCCTGGCGTCGGCCTTTGCCGCGATCATTGTCTATGCGCAGGAACTGGTACCGGGCCGCGTCGGCCTGATGGCCGGTATGTTCTTCGGCGTCTCGTTCGGACTTGGCGGCCTCGGCGCGGCAGTGTTGGGCCAGATTGCCGACTGGACCAGCATCGACACGGTCTATCGGCTCTGCTCCTTCCTGCCGCTGATCGGTCTGCTCACCGCATTCCTGCCAGACGTCGAGCGACCGCGCAGCGTGGCCTGAATAGGTCGACGATGCGTTTCGCTTGCCGCTCAATTCTGGAGCTGCATCAGGCAGTCGCTGGCACCAACTTTTCGGACACGGCGACCGCCTGCGGCCGCGTCGCATACCGGCGCGCCAGCCACGCGCAGACGACAAGCTGCATCGGGTGATACAGCATGATCGGCAGCACGATGAAGCCGAGCGTCTGGCCAGAGAACAGCACGCTCGCGATTGGAATGCCGGCCACCAGCGACTTCTGCGACCCGCAGATGACCGCCGCAACTTCATTGGCGTGATCGAAGCCGCAGATGCGCGCGGCCCCGGTCGTGACCAACAGACCCGCCGCAAGGAGGACCGCCACCAGCAGACCCAAGGTCGCGAGCGCGGCCGGTGGCAACTGGTGCCAGATGCCATGCACCACTGCCGCGCTGAATGCTGTGTAAACGACGATCAGGATCGAGCCGCGGTCGGTCACGGACAACAGGCGCTTGTTCTGTGCGGCCCATGGCCCGATCCACGGCCGCAACAGATGGCCGACGGCGAATGGCATCAGAAGCTGCAGCACGACGAGCCACATGCTCGAGAGATCCAGGTTTCCGTGGCCATGCACGTGCGACATCAAGCCGAACAGCAGCGGCGTCAGCAGCAGGCCGACCAGGCTCGATCCTGTCGCTGCACACACCGCTCCCGCCACATTGCCGCGGGCGATCGAGGTCAGTGCGATGGATGACTGCACCGTCGAGGGCAGTGCGCACAGGAACAGCACGCCCAGCAGAAGGGTCCGGTTCAGCACGTGCGGCATCAGCGCAACAAGCACCGATCCGAACAGCGGGAAGAGCACAAACGTTGCAACCGCGATCACCGCATGCAGTCGATAATTCGTCAGGCCGGCCAGCACTGCTTCGCGTGACAGTCGTGCACCTTGCAGGAAGAACAGCGAACCTATGGCGATGATGCCAGCAACGTGGAAGACCTGTGCGGTAACGCCCTCGCAGGGCAGTACGGTCGCTATCGTGATCGTCGCGGCCAGCGCAGTGACGAACGCGTCGGGGCGCAGGCGGCCTATCCGGCACGCTCCCAGCATGCTGGTCTCCCTCAGTTCTTATGATTTGAACAGTTACCTATGCCGGAAGTGTGTCGCAGTGATCTGCGACACACTTCTCAGCCGCGGCGGCTCAGGCTGGCGAGGAATTGCCTGTTGGCGGGGCAGTACTGGTCGCTGACATGCGTCGCCGGGCTACTCGGTTCATCCAGCACCAGCGCCTGCGCAAGTGCGACCGTGCAGGCGCGGTCGATCCCGTTCGGACCACGGCAGAGGAACAACGCCTTGGACAATGCTGGAGCGGGTGCGGGCTGCGCGGCCAGCGGTACGATCGCCGCCCAGAGCGCGATCAGGCCAGCCGCCATTGCCGAGGCTATGAGAAACTGTCGCATGGCACCACCTTCAGATTGAGCATTTCCCATCAATGGGAAGAACTACGGGCCACATAGCGAGGAAGTGCTCGTGGCCCGTATGAAGCGCGTCACAGGCTCAGTTCCAGTGGCCCGGGACGTAATAGCCATATGCGTAATGAGCCGGCACCCAGGCGCGCGGCGCGTAGTAGGCCGGACCCGGATAGTACGCCGGCGCTGGCGCAACCACGACGGGCGGCACAAACACGCCCACGCCCCAGCCGTAGCCGTAACCGTGGTGATACCACCAGGCATTGGCCGGCTTTGGTGCCGCGGCGACACCGACGGCGGCCAGACCGAGCACCGCACAGGTTGCGGCAATGCGTTTCGTGACGGAGCTGCGTGCGATCGAAGAGGTCATCTGTCTCTCCACCAGGTATGTTGTTCGGCGAGGCGACTGCCTTTTGCCGTGACTTCACCCTAGGCGTGGCCAAGCGTTCACCGATACAGGAGAGACTGTTCGCCGGTATTGCCTGAAAATGCGGAACCTGAACGGAGAAATTCCCCCGCCAAATTTCCCCCTCCCCTAGCGGGAGGGGGTTAGGGGGAGGGGGCCAGGGGGAGGAGAACCTACTCCGCCGCCTGCGCGTAAGCCTCCAGCGGTGCGCAGGTGCAAACCAGATTCCTGTCGCCGTAGACATTGTCCACCCGCTTCACGGGCGGCCAGTATTTCGCCGCAGCGACCCAAGGCAGCGGGAACGCCGCCTGCTCGCGCGAATAGGCATGCGTCCACACGCTCGCCATCGACATCCGCTGCCGTATGCGGCGCGTGTTTCAGCGGATTATCCGCCTTGTCCAACTTGCCCGCCGCAATAGCCGCGATCTCCGCGCGGATCGCAATCATCGCCTCGCAGAACCGGTCGAGCTCGGCTTTGCTCTCGCTTTCCGTTGGCTCGATCATCAGCGTGCCAGCCACGGGCCAGGACATCGTCGGCGCATGGAAGCCAAAATCCATCAGCCGCTTGGCGATATCCTCCACCATTACCCCCGCCTCGGCCTGAAACCCGCGGCAGTCGATGATGCACTCATGCGCCACCATGCCGCCGGGGCCGGTGTAGAGCAATCCGAGCAGGATCGAGATCATGGCCACGTCTCGGGTGCTGCGGAGGCTTTCACCATCGGATTTCTCAAGAAGCAAACGAGCTTGATCATGGTTCAGCCAGTTGCCGGCCCGAGAGCCGAGTTGCTTCACGCCTTTGACTCGTCTGATCCCTGCCGCCAGTTCCGGACTCAGGAGTCCTGAATCAGCAGCTTCGTAGGCGAGACGCCTGACTGCCGCGAGTCTCTGGTTGATGGTGCCCGCCGCCAGGCCGAGCGACTCAAGATGCAGCCGGAACCTCAGGACCACGGTTCGGTTCAATGCCAGTCGCGGTTCGGAACAGTACCAGGTGATGAACTGCTCCATCAGCAACTTATAGTTGCGTCTTGACGATGGTGAACTCAGGCTGTTGAGCACTGAAGATTTCGCATGATCAGACGGGCAGACGGAGGACGACCTTCCGGCGAAGGGGCTTCTGTTCTTCTTGCGCATACGAGCGGCCTGTATGCCGCTGGCATGCCTCGAAGGTATATTCCACCGTAGCCCGCTGATCGGGCTAAGATGGTCGGCGAGTGCACAGGCGATTTGGACTAAACCCGCTTCGCGGGTAGCTGCAAAGTAGTACGATTTGGCAGGACAAATTGCATGTTGCACGCCATCAGAATCCGCGTGACGATCAGAACTTCTGTGCACAGATCAATGTGGAAGTCGGCACGAAATTGCTGCACTGCAATGAATCTCCATAAAGCAATTGTCCTGCCAAATCCCCGCACAGTTTAGTCCAAATCGCCGTATCCACACTGCTCTCGATCGCCAACACGGTAACCGCACATCTCTGCACCCGGAGCACTGTCGATACGGCGCTATAGATTTATCAACAGCTGATCCGCTGTGAGGCACTGACGCCCCACGCTGAAACATCACTTCCACGGCAGCGCGCACGCTCGTCTTCATACGTTCCGTTCGAATCGCAGCGGCCCGGCAAAACAGCGGCTTCAAAAAGGCGAGTGTCCCCGAAGTCCCAGATATGAACAACTTTGAACTTTTCAGCAAGTCTCTGCCTTACGGTCACGCCGGATCGCGTGGTCATAAACCTGTTGGAGCAAATAATGCCAGCAACCCCATTGACTCTGTAGGACTAGGGCGATGGACTCAAGGAACGCATGATAGAGGTCCACCCGGCCAGTCAGTCCAAATTGCCTTGAGAGTCGCTGGGATTGGCTGTGCTGATTACTTGAGTGCGCACATATGGAGGGTTAGCTATGACAGCATCATAAAGTGGTGCTGTCGGCGCAAAAAGACCGCCTTGAGAATTTAGGTAATGCTCTCCGACGACAGCGAGAAAATCATGATTGCAAAGATTAAACGTGACGGTTGGAAAAGACTTTGAAAGTCGCTCTTGGGCAGCGGAGAGCGCGACATGGTCAGTGTCAAAGCCATCCACGATAGCGTGCTGAAGCACTGAGGCAGGTAGCTCCTTCAGAATTGCGTTGAGTAGTTCGCCGTCTCCCACTGCCGGATCAAGGATTCTGACCGACTTGACTTCATCATCTAATTGCAATGCTCCAACGATCTGGCTCGCAACAAAAGAGGCAAGGGCCTGAGGAGTGTAATGCGCTCCAGTTGCCTTGCGTTGCGCTGCTTTTGACTTGTTGTGGCCATTTTCTGCAAAGGTCATGTGCTACTTATAGTCGTCAGAATGGTGATTCGTCAATGTCCAAAAACCGTGGATGAATATATATTGAACTGAATTATCAGGCATGTCCTTCACAAAACCGTTGGGTGGGCAGTGGCACACATTTGTCCGTCGCTTTCAGCCGACAATCCCTTGGTCGTGATCCTTTCCGCCTGCGGCAATTTTCTCCCATCCCTGATGGCAGCTTTTGCCGCATGGAAAGCCTCGACTCTCTCCGAAAACCCTTTAAAATAAGGGGTTTTTTGCGTGGCACACCCGTTGCTTTAGATTTCCTTGCATGAATGTCAGTCTTTATCAAGCCGCCGCCGCGCTGAATGCCAACAGCCGTTGGCAGGATGTGATTTCCGGCAATCTGGCATCGAGTTCCGTTCCCGGTTTCAAGAAACAGGAGTTGTCGCTGGCCGCGGTCCGGGCCGGACTGATGCCCTCCGGCGGCCTGAATTCCGCAAATCTCCCGCAGTTTTTCACGCATTCCCAAGGCGACCACCTCCACCAGTTTTCTTCCGGGAGACATGCAATGCCACCGGCAATCAAGAATGATGTGGCCATCGAAGGCAAAGGCTTTTTTTCGGTGCAATTGCCCAATGGTTCCAACGGCTTTCACGCGCGACGGCGAATTTCAAGTCAACTCCAAGGGCCAGCTGGTGACCAAGGAGGGCTATCCGGTCATGGGCGAAGCCGGCCCGATCAATCTGGATCTCAGCCAATCCCGCGCCGATGTCCATTTCCGCCACCGGCGACGTCAGCCAGGGCGCGGAGCAGAAGGGCAAATTGAAAATCACCGAGTTTGACAAACCCCGAGTTGCTGACCCAGATCAGCGGCGCCTATTTCATCGCCAACGATCCAAGTCTCAACGCGCAGCCCAGCACCTCGACCGTGCGCCAGGGCTATCTGGAAGGGTCCAACACTTCCGTCGTCGGCGAAATGGCCAACATGATGACCGCCATGCGCGTCTTTTGAAGCCAACCAGCAAATCATCCAAATCCAGGATGACCGCATGGGCAAAACCATCAGCGAACTCGGCAACCCCACTCATAATTTATGATACGCGCCCTTTACTCCGCCGCCACCGGCATGGAATCCCAGCAGCTCAACCTGGACGTCATTTCCAACAACCTCGCCAACGTCAACACCACCGGCTTCAAAAAGAGCAAGATCGAATTTCAGGATCTGCTTTACGACAACACCAGCGCCGCCCGGCGCGGAGCAGGGCAACGGCAACGCAATTGCCCACCGGCATGCAAGTCGGCCACGGCTCGCGCGCCGTCGCCACCTCCAAGGTTTTTACCGAAGGCGAACTGACCCAGACCGGCGAACGGCTCGACGTCGCCATCCAAGGCGACGGTTTTTTTCAGGTGCAGATGCCCGACGGCACGCTGGCCTACACGCGCGACGGTTCGCTTGAAGACCGATTCCGACGGCCGCGATCACCACCAGCGACGGCCTGCCCGTCCAAAGCGGTTTTCAGCCGATTCCCGTCGGCACCACGTCGATCACCATTTCCCCCAACGGCACAGTCACCACCACCGGCGCCAGCGGCACGCAAAATTTTCAGGTGCAGCTGGTCCGCTTTGCCAACCCGGCCGGATTGCAGAGCATCGGCCGCAATTTATACATCGAAACGCCCGCCTCCGGCACGCCCGAAACCGGCACCCCGAGCGAAAACGGCTACGGCAGCCTTCAGCAGGGCTATGTGGAAATGTCCAACGTCAAGGTCGTCGAGGAAATGGTGAACATGATCGTCGCCCAGCGCGCCTACGAAGTGAATTCCAAGGCCGTCCAGGCCGCCGATGAAATGATGCAACAAAGCAACAACCTGCGCCGCTGATGAAACCGTCTTAAAAACATCTTTTCGTTCCTGCTTGTCCTGGCTCGCGTGGCGCCTCGTTCAGACGTCGCGCGCCGGCGAACCTGACGCCTGGCAGTTGCTGCCCGCAGGCGCAGGTGGACAGCTCCGGAATTTTTCTCAGTCAACTGGTTGACTCCCTCCTAGCAACATCAGTGGTCCTCCCACAAATCCGTCTGGCCCCGGCGCCCAACCTGGGCCAGACGGCTTCTTTTTCCCGCGATCAGATTGCCGAACTGGTGCGGAAGCATGCTCCCGAGTTGATTACTGACCAACTGGTCCGGCGCCGCGCAAGTCCGCGTCTCCCGCCGCACCCGCCAATTCGATCGATTCCGACTTGACCGAGCTCCTGACTGCCACGTTGCAGCGGGAATATGTCAAGGACCGGGGCGAACTGGAACTCCATCTGACCCGTCCCTGGACGCCCGTGCCGGTGCCCGACGAACCGCTGACCTTGAAGGTCTTCGACCTGCCGGCCACCGGCGTCAATCCCGATTCGTCGTCCGCTGTGAATTGTGGAACGGCAAGGAACGCGTCGGCGATTGGCAACGTGGCCGTGCAGGCCTCGGTTTGGCGCGAAGTTCCCGTGGCCCATTCGCGCGCTCACGCGCGGCCAATTGTTGAAGGACGCCGACGTGACCATGGAACGCCGCGACGTGCTCGTTCTGCGCGACGCCTTACCTGAATTTTCCCAGCCGATGACACCGCTCGAACTGGCCGAGAACATTCCCGCCGGCATGCCGGTGTTGAATCGCTCCGTCCGCATCCGGCCCGATCATCCTGCGCGGCCAGATGGTGGAAGGCGTTTACCAGGACGGCAGCCTGAGCATTTCGCTCAAGGTGGAAACGCTCGAAGACGGCTTGCCTGGGCAGACGGTTCGCGTCCGCAATCCAAAAACCAAACGTGAACTCTATGGAAAGGTGCAAAATGAGCAGACTGTTCTCATCGCTTTATAACTCAACCACTCTCGCGCTGCCTGCTGATCTACCTGCCAGTTCGGCAATCTGGCGGCCGATTCGCTCTGGCAGGACGGCAGCCTCGCCGCGCCATGTTCGCGGATAAAAAGGCCCAGGCCGTCGGCGACATCCTGACCATCATCATCCAGGAAAACAACGGCGCCACCCGGCAAAACAACACCACGACCTCCAAGAAGGCGTCCGTCAATGCCAGCATCGCCAGCTTTCTTTACGGCCCCGTCCGCCAGCGGTTTGTTGACCAAGAAAGGCACGCTTCCCGCGCTGAATTACAACTCTGACAGCGAATTCAACGGCGGCGGCCAGATCAACAACTCGGAAACCATCACCGCCCAGATGGCCGTGCGGGTCATTGATGTGCTGCCCAACGGCAACATGGTGATCGAAGGCCGGCTTCACACCGCCTTCTCCGGTGAAAAACAGGATGCCATCGTGCGCGGCATCGTCCGGCCATGATGACATCGCCGCCAACAACACTCTTCTCAGCTATAACATCGCCGACGCCACCATCCAGTTCATCTCCAAGGGCACCATCACCGACAATCAGACGCAAGGGCTGGTTCACCCGCATCTGGGACAAAGTCAGTCCGTTCTAAGGTTAAGTAATATCATGCGCCGCACGTTTGATCTGCTGGTTCTGGTTCTGTCGTGATGGCTTTCGCTCGCGCGGCCTTTGCCGGCGGCGCGCGCATCAAGGACATCGCCATGGTTGCCGGCGCGCGGGACAACCAATTGGTCGGCTACGGCCTGGTCGTCGGCCTGGCGGGCGACGGCGACAAGAACCCGATCCAAACCGTCCAAACCATCGCCAACATTCTCCAGCGCTATGGCCTGACCGTGCCCGTCTGCGACGCTTTCCGCCAAGAACGTGGCCGTGGTCATGGTCACCGCCGATATTCCCGCCTTCAAAAAGCCGGGCACCAGACTGGATGTCACCGTCGCCTCGATGGGCGACGCCAAGTCCATTCAGGGCGGCGTGCTGATCCAGACGCCGTTGCTGGGCGCGGATGGCCAGGTCTATGCCGTTGCCCAGGGCGCGCTTGTCCTCGGCGGCGTTTCCGCCGGCACGGACGGCGGCGGCGGCGCCACCGTCCAAAAAAATCATCCCACCGTCGGCCAGATTGCGACGGCGCCTTGGTGGAACGGGAAATCCCCGCCGAAATCGTCAGCGACCACCATCTTGAACTGTTGCTGCGCGAGCCGGATTTCACTTCCGCGTCGCGCATGGCCGCCGCCATCAACGAGAAATTTCCCAACAGCTCCCAGGCGCTTGATTCCACCACCGTGCGCGTGCGCATGCCGGAAGAATTGGAAGGCACGCCCGTGGATTTTATTTCGCAACTTGAAGCGATCGAGGTGAACGCCGACGTTCCCGCGCGCATCGTCATCAACGAACGCACCGGCACCATCGTCGCCACCGTCGCGCATCCGCATTGCCAGTTGCGCCGTTTCCCACGGCAACCTGACCATCAGCATCGCCTCCTCGCTCGATGTTTCGCAGCCCAGTGCTTTCAGCCAGGGCGGCCAGACCGTCGTCACGCCCCAGCACCGACACCAAGGTCAAGGAGGAAAAGGCCGCGCATGGTCGCCCTGCCGGAATTGCCCACGGTGGAAAAAGTGGCCTCCGCTTTGAATTCCCTCGGGCGTCACGCCGCGCGACATGATGTCGATGTTCCAGGCCATGAAACAAGCCGGCGCTTTGCAGGCGGAATTGATCATCCGTTGATATGGATATTTCCGCCGCTCCAACCTCATGTCAAGGCCGCGGACTTGCCGATCGAAAAACTGGCGGCGAATCCGAATGTTTCCGACGCCGACAAGGTCGGCCAGGCGTGCCGGCAGTTTGAGGCGGTTTTGCTGCGCCAGATTTTTCGGGAGGCGCGCAAAACCGTGATCTCCTCCTCCGCGAACCACGATTCGGCCATCTCGCGGCATTTACAACGACATGATCAACAACCAGTTGGCCGACAGCATCAGCCGTTCCGGCGCATTTGGACTGGCCAAAAGCTTGCAGGCCCAATTGGTCCATCAGGTTTTGCCCCAGCGGAGCGCCGCCAAATCCGACGCCAGCGCCGCCGGCCGCGCCAGCCTCATAAACTTTCAAAACACTGATTCATGATCGAACATATCCAAAATTTGATCGACGCTTTGCGCGAAGAATTGCAGCAGTACGGTGAAATGCTCGCCTTGCTGGACCGGCAGCAGCAGTTCATCATGGTCCGCGCCGCTGACGGAGGTGTTCCAATCCATCGGTCCCATCCAGGCGCAGGGTTCCGTCATCCAAAGCGCGCGCGCGCACCGCGAGAAATGCCGCCGCGGCATCGCCATGAATTTGCAACAGCCGGACCACGCCGGTTTTGCCGTCCTCATTCCTTTGCTCCCGCCGGATTACCGTCCCTTGCTCAAGGCGCTGGTGGATGAAAACAACGAACTGCTGGTCCGTGTGCGTCAGCGGGCGCGTCAAAACCATCTGCTTTTGAGCCGCTCGGTGGAACTGATGCAGGGATTGCTGAACACGTTGCTGCCCTCGCGCGAAACGCGGGTTTACAACGGCCACGGCAATATGCACACGCACACCATCGTTACCCGTTCATTTTACGAGGCCGTTGGCTGACCCAATTGATTTATGCTCGGACTTTTTGGCACATTAGACATGGCGCTCCATTCGCTCTCCGTTCAGCAGGAGGCGATGGAGATTACCGGCCAAAACCTGGCCAATGTCAACAATCCCGCCTACTCGCGGCAAACACTCACCACACAGGCCGCCACGCCCCTGCAAACTCCCATCGGCCAGGAAGGCACCGGCGTCGAAGCCACTGGCATCTCCCAGGCCGCTGACTCGCTCCTGAACAGCCAGATTCAGGCCGAAAACAGCGTGAGCGGGTCGCTCAACGCCCAGCAGCAGGCGCTGCAAAACGCGGAGACCTATCTCAACGAGCAAATGACCAATACCAGCAACGGCACCAGCAGCCCGAGCGGCCTGACGGCGGACATCGCCAGTCTGTTCGATTCTTTTCAAAGCCTGTCCACCGATCCGACCAATCTTTCCCAACGCCAATCGGTCATCGCAAGCGCCCAACAATTGGCCACGCAATTCAATCAGGTTTCCTCGCAGCTTGGAAATGTCAACACTCAGTTAAACCAGTCGATTCAAAACGGCGTCACGAGCAGCAACCAGGACCTGTCCCAGATTGCAACTTTGAACCAGCAGATCATTCAGGCGCAAGCCGATGGCGGTTCAGCGAATGACCTGGTGGATGAACGGGAACAAGCCATCGAAGACCTGGCGAACTACGTGAATATTACTGCCACGGCCCAATCCAACGGCGCGGTGAACATCAGCATCGGCGGAGTCGCGATGGTTTCCGGCGACACGGCCAGTCGACAGCCTGGAAACGTACGATGCCGGCGGCGGACAATTGCTGGTCAAGGCGCAGAACGCCGGCACGCCGCTCACGCTGACCGGCGGCAGCATCGA
>CAVTEC010000055.1:0-232219 GCA_963733475.1 uncultured Alphaproteobacteria bacterium
TGCTGGGTGCCAGCTTTTCAGTCCTCGCCGTCACGCGGCACTACGACGCGGTCTTGTTCGCGCTACCGTTCGGTGTTGCTGCCTTGTTCGATTTCCGCCGCAATCTGCCTTATCTGATCGTAGCAGCGCTGGCGGCAGCGCCCCTGATGGCGGCCCTGCTGGTATATTACGATGCGATCACGGGCTACCCACTGCAAACGCCGATGACGCTGGTGGATCCCTGGGATCAGCTCCTGGGAGCGAATTTCACCGTAACGGGCGCCACAGAATTAGCGATCAGTCGGGTGATCGAACTCGCCGAATGGACCTCACCGGCGTTCGTCCTGATTTATGGCTGGGCGCTGGTCCGACGCGCCAGAAGCGGCTCGCTCCGGTTCTACGAGACCTATCCGCTCATGTTCCTACTTGGATACTGGTTGTACTGGGGAGCAGGCGGCAACTGCTGGGGACCAAGGTAGATCTATCCGTCGCTGCCTTTTGCTGCAATGACAGTTGCGGCTGTGTTTGTTGACTTACTCCGACAGCGCGCAACGGGCGCCGCACGATGGTTTCCGCCACTCGCTGTGCTGGCGTTGTTCAGCGAGGTCCTGCAATTGCCAGACTTGATGGTCGGCGCTGCCAGTACGGTGGCGCAGATGCGAGATCCTTACGTGCAAGTGGAGCGCGCGGGGTTGCACCAAGCAGTTGTCCTGATGACGACAGGTTCAGGAGAAATCTGGCATCTGAGCTTCGGCAATCTGGCAAGGAACCTCGATGGCCCTGATGGCGATCTGGTCTATGCTCACCCGGGCAAAATCCTGGAAGAGCGCGCCGATCCCGCCGAGGTCAGCCGGGCGGTGACTGACCTGCACGCTTATTTCCCCGATCGTCCCCTATGGATATACCGTCGTCCTGAGGGACGTCCGGTAGGTGAAGTCGTGCGAACTCATACCGCCTCCTGACTAGTACCCTGCGATCCGAAGAGCGTGAAGTCACCCTGACGCCATGTCTTCGACGTATCGTCCTTCAATGATGGCGGGTACTAAGCTGGACTTTGGCCGTTTACGCGGCATAGCAGGCGAGGTTAATCAAGCGATCGATCGTGGGCAGGGAAATTTTCGTATCATCTTGTGTGTAACTCGATGTTTCGAAATTGCCCTGTGTCCATAGCTCGCGACGCACTGTGGCCAGAGCATCACTGAATGTGAGCAATGGCTTTGGGTACCAGCTGGCGGTGCGTGGCGCAGGTGCACCAGTGGCATAGAGGTCGTTGGCCCACAAGGTGATCAGAGAGAACAGGCCAAGGAGGGCGGGCGTGGTACGCGCGATGGCAGGGTCGGACCATTGCCGTTGGGTCTCGACGCCGAGGTGACGGCGGACTTCGGCGAAGGTGACTTCGATGGACCAGCGGCGGACGAACCAGCGAAGGATATCGAGCGGGTTGGCATCGAGATCAGTGCACAGAAAAGCCTGTGGTTTGAATTCACCGGCGACGTCGCGAACCAGCACATAGCGGATCGGCACGAGACGGCCGGGATGGTGCCAGATGGCGGTACCGGAAACGATCTGTAGCAGCCGTTCACTGCGGCCATACCATCCATTCACCTTGAAGCGTCGCCAGCGCGTCCGCGAATTGGCGAGACGCTGAGCCAGCGTTGGCTGACGCCTGCCGACGACGCGTGGGCGACCGATTGTGCCGGCTCGGCGGTGCGCCGGCGGGTCGAACAGCCGGGCATCGAGACGCAGGCGGGTGATCATGCTGATCCGATGTCTCACGGCGTTGAGCAGTTCGATGGCAGCGAAGCCGCTATCGGTCACGGCGACGATCTTCCGCTCCGGAAGCCAGCGTGCGACCTGCAGCATGACCTGCCGGCCCCAGTCGGTGAGCTTCTTATGCCGCTGCTTGTGTTTGCGCGCATATCGCTCAGACGGTGCCAGGACGGTCAAGAACGGCAGTGCCCAGATGCGCCCGGCCCAGGGGATCTCGGGCAGCAGCATGACCGAGAGCCACCGCAAGCCACTGGCTTTAACGAAGTGGCTATCTGACGAGCGAACTGGATCGCGGTAGATACCGCGAGCCTTGATCTTGGCGCCCCAGCGCCGTTCGAGTGTGTCATCGAGACCGATGACGACTGGGCCGGCCGGGACAAGGGTGTCGATCAGCAGCCGCAGCAGACAACGCGCAATCCCACGACTGGACCAGCGGTTGCGGTTCAGCACCCGGTGGTAATTGGTGAAATGTGGGTCCTGTGCGAGTCCGGTGACGCGCAAGGCGGCGGCGACGGTGCGTCGTCCCGGGGTCAGGATGGCGCCGACAATCAGCACCAGCATGTGCTGCCAGGTCGGTGCGGTGAAGCCTTTCTGGAATGGCTGCATCCACGCAGCCAGTCTTATTGGCACGAGCCGGCTTAAACCTGCACCCGCCATATATTCCCCCGAATCGGTGCCCGGGGAGAAACTCGCCGGGGCCGAGGCGGCTGCAAATCCACCGATCGATCACGTTCAATTCAACGTCGCCGAAGCCCGCGTGACGAACTCGAGGCCATCACGGCAGGTTCTTCGCGGTCGATGGAGAACAAGGCGAAGCAAAGGAGGCAGAACGATGCAACGGGAGGACGTCCTGCGCCGGTATCGCCATCTGCGTGCGATTGGCACAGACCACCACAGTGCAGCCCTGAAATTCCTTGCTCGGCCTGCCTTCGAGGAACATGCGAGACGCCTTGGATTGATGATGGGCCGGACGCTGATTGCCAACAGTGAGGAAGAGATGGCGCTGGTCTTCGACCTGGCTATCTACACGGCAAAAGACGACCGGAGCCGAGCCATCGATCGCTACGCGAAAGTAGCGCAACTGCCGCCCGACTCCGATGAGAGATCAATTCTCGACGCGATGTGCCATGCCCAGTTCTCGATCTGGCGGATCGCACGCCTACATGACACATGTGGTCTCGTGGTCAATGACGTGCTCCGTCAAGCGGAAGCCTGGCTAGGGCCTGTCATCAATTGAGCCGATGTCGTTCGGTGTGCGCCATCGGCGCATAGTGTTGGCCCTGTAAGTCCTGATTGCCACACTCAGCCTTCAATCGGCGCCGCGCGATGCGTAGCCAATTCCGGCGCGGCGGTTTCTTCAATTCATAGGCGGTCAGCTTGTGGGGAGCTGACCAATGCGGCGGTTCGGACTGCGCGACGACCAGTGGGAGCGGATCAAGGACCTGCTGCCCGGGCGCGAAGGCTCGGTCGGAGTGACCGCGGCAGACAATCGTTTGTTCGTGGATGCCGTGCTCTATCGGTACCGTACCGGGATGCCGTGGCGCGATCTGCCGGAGTGGTTCGGCGACGGGACAAAGGTCCACCTTCGGTTCAGCCGCTGGGCCAAAAGCGGTGTCTGGGAGCGGGTATTTCAACATCTCGCCGCAGACGCCGACAACGAATATGCGATGATCGACAGCACCATCGTGCGCGCTCATCAGCACAGCGCCGGCGCCCAAAAAAAGCCGGTGACGACCAGGCCATCGGGCGCTCGCGCGGCGGACTGAGCACCAAGATCCACGCTCTGGTCGACGCGCTGGGCAACCCGATCGGCCTCTTCCTGACCGGTGGCCAGGCACACGACTTGGTCGGGGCCGATCACCTGCTGCCCACGATGGCAGCCGATACGCTGATCGCCGACAAGGCGTTCGACGCCGACGAACGGGTCCTCGATCCACTGGCCGCTGCCGGCAAGACCGCAGTGATCCCGCCGCGAACCAACCGGTCCTTGCCGCGCGACTATGACCGAGAGCTTTATGTGGCGCGCCATCTGGTCGAGAACTTCTTCGCCAAGATCAAGCAGTTTCGCGCGATCGCCACCCGCTACGAGAAGACCGCGCGGAACTTCCTGGCTGCCGTCCAGCTCGTCGCCAGCATCGTTTGGCTCAATTGATGACAGGCCCTAGTAAGACGTTTCCAAGGATCGACTCCTATCACGCGGCCTCGCTGATCTTGTAGGTCCAGGTATGGATGACGGGATCGCGGTTGAGGTCATCAAGATAGGCGAGGATCCTTGCTTTGAGTTCGGCCTTGGAGGCGACACGGATGTGGCGGAGCATGGAGCGCGCCATCTTGGAGAAGAAGCCTTCGACGAGATTGAGCCAGGAGCCGTGTTTCGGCGTGAACACGAAGGAGAAGCGGCCCTCCGGCTGGGTGGCGATCCACGCCTTGGTCTCCTTGGAGATGTGCGCCGAATGGTTGTCGAGGATCAGCTTGATGGCGGTATCCGGTGGATAAGCGGCGTCGAGCCGCTTGAGAAAGCCGACGAACTCGCGCGACCGATGGCGATCCTCGACACAGGCATGCACCTTGCCGGTGAGCAGATCGATCCCGGCGAGCAGGCTCAGCGTGCCGTGGCGCTTGTATTCATGGTCGCGCGCGAAGCTTGCGTGACACCCCGGCTGCGGCGGCAGGTCGGGTGCGGTATTGCCGATCGCCTGGATGCCCGGCTTCTCGTCATACGAGATGATCGCGACATTCGTCTCGGCGTCCTGGTTCGCCCGCAGAACCGCGACCTCGCGATAGACGCAGAGCACGTCGGCCATCTTCGTCTCGAACGCCTCGTCGCGTCGTTCGAGATAGTAGCGCACCTTGTGCGGCTTCACCTCGTGGCGGGCGAGGATCTTGCAGACCGTCCCTTGAACGATGTTTTGCAGACAAGGATGTCCGGCGGCAGCGGCATGCTCGCGGACGTGGCGCGCCAGCAGCCGCGTGGTCCAAAGCTCGTGCGGATATCCCAGGTCCTTGGCTTTCTGGCAGGCCAGCGAAACAAGCCATGCCTTGGCGTCATCGGTGATCTCCGGCGACTTGCCAGGCCGAGGGCTGTCATCGAGCGCCGCCATCACACCAAACCGCACCGCGCGACCCAGGCACCGCTGCACGGTCTGATGGGTCACGCCGATTGCCTCACCGACTGCGTAGGCCGACGGGTCGGCGCGATAGGCCAGCAGGATCCTGGCCCGCTCAACCCGACACGCCGGTTCAGTGCGCGATCGCGAGATCGCCTCCAGTCGCATCAGCTCTGCGTCGCCAATCGAAACCTCTATCACACGCCGAGCTGCTGCCATCGAGATCATACCGCCATGTTTCATCTTCGCGGGCGGTAATCTACAATATGTGGTGCCGTCAGGGGAATCCAGCACAACAGGTCGGTCAGGAAGATAGTCGATGAGGGCCTGGAGCTGAGCGGCACGAGCGGCATGTGCTTCGCCGGTCGGCTGTGCGACGCCGATTTATTTGCTATCACCAGCGGCGTTGTCGTACCCGTCGATCTCCCAATGCTCGAGGATGTTCTGACCGACGTCCTCGCCTGCCGACATGCCGATCCAGAGCGTGTTGGCGACGATCCACGCTTTGCAACCGCCATCTATCGTGCCGCCCTCGACGCCGGTGTCATGGACGACGTCGTATTCAACTGACCAAATCTCCGCCTTCCCGGAAATGGCCAAAGTCAAGCTAAGAGGCTGACCCGGAACTGTATCGGAATGAAGATTGGAGTCATTTCAACGGGTTATTCCGACGGAGCCTGTCGTCCCCGATGACCGTGATCGGCCGAACAAAAAAGCAGTTGCGTGATCCCAGCGGCTACGATTCTCTCGTGGTTGCGAAGACACGAAGGACACACCGATGGCCTGGACTGAAATCACGCGACGCAAGTATCAGCGCGACGGGCTGCGCTACGCAAGCGATACCACCGACCAGGAGTGGCTTCTGATCGAGCCGCATTTGCCGCCGCCCGCAAGCCGCGGTCGAACCCGCAAGGCCTGCTTGCGGGACATCGTCAATGCCATCTTCTTCATTGCCCAGTCTGGCTGCCAATGGCGCATGTTGCCCAAGGACTTCCCGCCGTTCACCACGGTGCAACGCTACTTCTACGCCTGGCGCGATGACGGAAGATGGCAGATCATCAATCAGGCGCTGCTGATGGATGTGCGCGAAGCCGCCGGCCGCGAGGCAAGTCCGACCGCCGGGGTCATCGACAGCCAATCCGTCAAGACAACCGAGGCCGGCGGTCCGCGCGGTTACGCGGCGGAGAAAATGGTCAAAGGCCGCAAGCGGCATATCCTCACCGACACGATCGGCCTGCTGGTCGGCGCGATCGTGCACCCGGGGGACGTGCAGGATCGTGATGGTGCGCCACCGTTGTTGGACAGCGTGCGCAGCGCGTTTCCCTGGCTGCGCCACGTGTTCGCTGATGCCGCCTACGCCGGTGACAAGCTGAAGGGTGCGCTTGAAGCGCTCGGTACATGGACGATCGAGATCGTCAAGCGATCCGACACCGCCAAGGGCTTTATCCTGCTGCCCCGGCGTTGGGTGGTCGAACGCACGCTGGCCTGGCTCAACCGCAATCGTCGTCTGGCCAAGGATTTCGAGGCCACCATCGAGAGCGCGGTGACCTGGCTCTACATCGCCAGCGTCAAGCTGATGTCGCGCCGTCTGGCGGCCGCCTGATACTCCCCCGTCAGCCAATATCATCAATCAATTCAGGCCAGCACGTGTTGCGACCACGATCCGAGTCAGACTCTAAGTCGTCAGGCGAGGTTGTCGCTGACCCGACCAAGGCGAAAGGATTTTGTAAGTATTCGCAGGGTGAAATTGCGTCGCTATGGATCGTCCGCGCCAACCCACACGCCCAAATGCGCCTATCGCTGTCCCCCGACGGCTGATGGGCACACACCTGCTGGCGCACTATACGTCAGACATGATCGTCTCGGTGCTGGTGGTGCTGACCATTGGCTGGTTCATCGAGACGTCGGCCAGTAGCGCCCACCTGCAAGACGCTGTCGTCACCCAGAACGAGATCTATGTCGCGATCAGCCGGTTCACTCCGCACAACCTGGCGCGGAGTTACATTGACACCGTCGGTCGCATGAACATCAACCTATGGTACAGTTATGAGATCGCCACCGACTTCGCGGGGGCCATCAACCGAGCGGTTCTGATGTGCGGCGAAATTATCGTGAATGTCGGTGTTGCCGTCCCGGACACTCTGCTGCAACTGTACCGCGAGACCAGCGGAGCTGCTGCCCGTATTGTGTTGGCGGGGTTCGGCGTGGCGCTCGGCACCGTGTTCGTGGCCTTGTTCTCCACCCGCACCTCAGTTTGGCGCCTGATACTCGCCTGCGCCATCAGCCCGCTGGCGATCTCAGTTCTGTTCCTCGTGCTGCAAGGTTTCATGATTGCGATGCTGGAGACGTTCGACTGGTTCACGACCCTCGCGCCCTACACCGTCGCCTGCCCGATACTTTGCACCATCTACTGGATCGCTTTCCCGACAGCCAACCGCGGGGCCACCGCCACACTGGCGCACGCCATGCTGCGGGTACTCGAACCAGAGCGCTGACGCATTTTCAACGTGATCGAAGACGTGATGGGTTTCGCTGCGCTCAACCACATCCTACGTCGGCGTGCCAATTGCGCATTATACCACTACTCGCTGACCGTGACCCATTCGCTCTAGGCGTCATGGCCGGCCCCCGAGCCGGCCATCAGCCTCAACGGCACACAATGGTGCCAATGTTCACTGATGGCCGGGTCAAGCCCGGCCATAACGACAGGGCGACAGATGAGTCAGGGTCGGTGAGCTTTGGTATTAACCCTGCGCTGGATTGAATGTATCCAGCTCAAGTATCGCGGCCTGGACGGCAGCGTGCAGAACCTTCGCGGCCAACGCCACATCACCCGCATCGGACTCCAGTGCCACCATAAGCCGGCGTGACTGCTGGCTGAGCTCGTGCATGCCAATGTTCCCCGCCACCGAGACAAGGTCGTGCGCCCCCTGGGTCGATGCGGCTCTATCGCTGCACGCCGGCAAGCACTCCAGCATTCGCATCATCTGCCCCCGCGCCATGCTGGCAAAGCGGCGCGCCTTGTCCGGGCCGAAGCGTGCCTCAAGCCGGTTCACTGCGCTTTCCGCTACCGAATCGCGCGGCCCCGAAATCACTCTCAGTGGCCATGGGTGATCGCTGCCGGATCCATCTGTCCACAGTATACAACAGCAGCTCGCAATCGATCGGCTTGGACAGATAATCGTCCATGCCGGCCTCCCGACAAGCGGTAACTTGCGCTGGCATGGCATTGGCGGTGAGAGCCACGATCGGCATCGCTCCGGTCTCTTCCATTGATCGCGCAATACGAGACGCGTCCAAACCTCCCATCACCGGCATCTCCATATCCATCAGCACAAGGTCAAACGTGCCGGTCCGCATGGCGGCGATCGCCGCTACGCCGTCAGCCACGACCGTCACCTCGTGCCCGGCCGCCTCGAGCATCTCCGCAATGACAATCTGGTTCATTGGAAGATCTTCGGCGACAAAAATCCGCCCCTGCCTCTCAAGCGATGACACCGGTGCCTGCGAGTTCGACACTGGTGTTTGCGCCATGCTGCAAAGCGGCAACGTGAACCAGAACGTCGAACCTTCCGGCGGCAGGCTGGTGACGCCGATGGTTCCTTCCATCGCCTCTACCAGGTGTTTACTGATGGCAAGACCGAGTCCACTGCCTTCCTGCTCGCGCGCGCCACTTTGGCCAACCCGATAGAACTCGGTGAACAGTTGTTGCTGCTGTTCCGCGGGTATGCCGATGCCGGTATCGACCACCGAAAAGCGGGTCATCGGTTCATCGCGCCCGGACTGGGGTTCGACGAACACTGTGATACCACCCTGGTGCGTAAACTTCACCGCATTGCCGATCAGGTTGAGCAGTATCTGGCGCAAGCGTTGCGGGTCGGTTTGCACCCACTCCGGCACTTCTGGCGCAATGGCACAGCCAAGCGTCAGCTTCTTCACCGCGGCGGCTGGCTTCACTGTCGCCAGCACCGCCTCGACGACGGAGCGCAGATTGGTGGGCTCCAATGCCAGCCGCAGCCGGCCAAACTCAACCGCCGAAATATCCACGATGTCATTGACGATCGACAGCAGCGACTGCGCCGCTTCGCGAATGTAACGCACCTTACGCGAATGGCACTCCGACAGTGCGCTCGCCAGCAACAGATCAGCGAATCCGATGATACTGGTCATCGGCGTGCGGATTTCGTGGCTGACGTCGGAAAGGTAGCTCGTCTTCGCCTGGTTTGCGCGTTCCGCCTCTTGCCGCGCCTGAGCCGCCGTGGCTTCCGCACTGCGACGAGTTTGGATCTCACGTTGCAACGCAATATTGGATTCGGAAATCTCGTGCAGAAGTAACGCCAGTTGCGCCGTGGTCGCACGAAGCTGCTGCTTCAGCTTTCGCTCATTGGTTATGTCCCGAAGGATCAGCGAAGTTCCGGTCATGCAGCCGGCGTCGTCGCGAATTGGCGACAGTACCAGGGACAGCACCATGTCAGTGCCTTGCTCGCACTGCATTTCAATGGCCGCAATGGCGCCGTCGTGCTCGACACGCCCTAGTGCCGGCTCAATCTGTAGGTTGTAGAGCGGGCCGAGAACCTCTTAAATCGGCCTGCCAAGTGCCTCAATGGCCGAGCAATGATAGATCCGTGCGGCACTTGCATTCCAAGCCGTGACAATGCCGGTCTTGTCCGTCCCGATAACCCCGTCCTGCGCGCATTCCAGAATACGGGCAAGCTCGTCGCGCGACGCTTCCGCACGTAGCCGGGCGCGGACTCCTCCGGCCTCGCTCAGCGCCCCGGTGATTGCAGCGGGCAGTCGCGCCAACCGATCCTTCAGAACGTAATCGTTGATGCCAAGCTTGATGAAATCGCCTGCCGCATCATCGCTCAGCACGCCGGTCACCAGGATCACCGGCAAGTCAATGCACGATTCCCTGACAATCTTGACTGCTTCCAATCCGCCAAAACCTGGTACCTGAAAGTCCATTAGGACGATATCGGGATCATACTCGTCCAGCGCCTGAACAAACGACTCCCTCGTCGCAGTGCGGCAGAGCGTGAAATCAAGGCCACTGCGCCGCAGCGTGCGCTCCGCCAATTCGGCGTCCGACGCGTCGTCCTCCAGCAACAAGATCCGCAATGACATCCGCGATCCGCCCTCGGACGAAAGCGTCAAAGGCCCGATGTGGCTCATCACACGCACTCGGGCGGGCGGTTGACGACAAGCCAGTAGAACCCGAGCTTCGCCACGACATCGGCAAACGCGGTGAAATCCACTGGCTTGCTGATGAAACTATTCACGCCCAGGCCGTAGGCCTCCACGATGTCGCGTTCCTCCTTCGAGGACGTGAGCACAACAATCGGCAGTGTCCGCGTACGTTCGTCCGCCTTGACCCTGCGCAGCACTTCCAACCCATCGACCTTGGGCAGCCGCAGATCGAGCAACACGACTTTCGGCTTCGTCGGACCATGCCCTTCTTGTTTGCCCGTAGCGAACAGCAGATCCAGCGCCTCAGCGCCATCCTTTGCCCACACCAGGCTGTTGGCGAAATTGTGTTTCTTCAATGCGCGGATGCACAACTCGGCATCGGTCGCGTTGTCCTCCACCAGGAGGACCTCAACTAGAGTTTGCTGATCAGACATGCTCCTGGCTCCTCACCGGTAGCGCGAAGTGGAACGTCGCTCCAAGATCTGGCTGGCCTTCGGCCCACACCCTGCCGCCATGGCGGGTGATGATGCGTTTGACGATCGCGAGGCCGATGCCTGTACCGCTGAATTCGTCCGCGCCATGCAAGCGGCGGAACATGCCGAATAGCTTGTCGGCGTAGCGCATGTCGAAGCCGGCGCCATTGTCCTTGATCCAGTATTCGAGCTCGCCGGCGCCGCGTCCGCAACCCACCTCGATGCGGGCACTCGCCTTCGCACCCGTGTACTTGATGGCGTTGTCGAGCAGGTTCTGCCACACCCGCCGCAGCATCATTCGGTCGCCTTGCACGGGCAGTAAGGAAGCCACCGCGATGCGTATGTCATGACCCTCCATCAGGCCCGCGAACTCAGGTAGCAGGCCTTCGATCAGCTCGTTCATGTCAACGCTGGCGGTGGACATCTCGGCCCTCCCGATGCGGGAAAACGCCAGGATGTCGTCGATCAACTCCGCCATCTTGCGCGTCCCCTCGCGCACCACGCCGATGACGCGCTGTCCTTCGGAATCAAGCTTGTCGGCGTAATCCTCGGCCAGGATGCCGGAAAACCCATCGATGGCGCGCAACGGCGTACGCAGGTCGTGCGACACTGAGTAAGAGAATTCCTCCAGCTCGTGGTTGGCTTCCTCAAGGTCGGTCAGCCTCTGCTTCAGGATGGCATTCAGATCACGCTCGCGCGCCTCCGCGACGCGACGTGCCATCTCCATGCCGTCCATCCGCCTGGCATAAACCATGACGATCATGATCATGGACAGAGACGAGAGTGAAGCGACCGCCGCCGAACCAAACTCCGCCGTATGGAACACGCCTTCATCTTGCGTCCACAGGCGCAATCCCACCAACGCAGTATTCATGACGACCACCAGCGGCAGCACGTTGCGCGACATGATCCCGCCGGCGCCCCCGCTGGCCAATCGTCGATACAAC
Organism: uncultured Alphaproteobacteria bacterium; assembly: GCA_963733475.1. Classification (GTDB taxonomy): domain Bacteria; phylum Pseudomonadota; class Alphaproteobacteria; order Acetobacterales; family Acetobacteraceae; genus JAMXLO01. Next base: position 11,464 of record CAVTEC010000055.1, read on the forward strand.
GGATGCTGTGGATTTTGGCACATGATGCCGGCGGCAAGCAGCAGGATCACCACGACTGCTGTGAACGATGTCGGCCTCGCATGCCCTCCCAGGGTATACAGTTCGCTCGCGTTCAGCGCATAGGCGATGATCAAGCTCATCGACACGAACAGGGTGGGCAGGCAACAAAGTCCGGCCAGCCAGCCGAGCCGGGGCTTTGCCGCAACCGTTGCCAGCAGTGCCAGCCCAAGCGGAATCAGCAGGGCGCTGGTGAGCTGACCAGGACGACCGGGGTAGCTCGTTGCGACGGTGTCCGGTACACCATGAAACAGCAATTGATCGATGCCGAACTTGACACCGATGAGGTCCTCCAAGAGCGAGGCGGCGCCGATCGTCATTGCGAGCGCGGCGCATCCCACCAGCGCGAGGGCTTGCAGACGGCGCTGATCCTCCTTCCTGGTTGCCAGCAGTAGTGCAATGCCGAGCGCGCCAAGACCGATCGCGGTATTCGGCTTCATCGCAATCCAGAACGGACGAATGCCGGACAGCAGAACCGCAAGGCTGATCAGCATGACCAGAGACGCCACGACGAGCGAAAAGCGATCGTACAGCCGCGCCAGACGGGGATCGATGATGTCAGGAACCGGCGCAGGAACGGGAAGCTCCAGATCTTGCGGCATCTGGTGGCGAATACGACCTGCCGGAAGTGAATTGAGCATGGGGCGTCTCCGGCTGATCGCGTCCGGCGTCTGGCCAGTCGCTTGACCGTACGACGTGGCGCAACCGCGGTATCCGCTAACATGCAGCCAAACTCACAACTTTTGCTTAATGCGGTCGCGAATCCACCGCTTGGGCTTCAGCGTCGAGATATTTCGAAATGGCACTTATCGTCGCGCGCGCGGCGTCAACGAAGCGGTTCCGCAACAAGTTGGCAGGTGTCTCGGCCGCTTCGAGGTCGCGTGCGATCTCGGACAACGCAGCGCATCCCAAAGTGCCGGCGATGCCGGCCAGATTGTGGAGGCGACGCCGCAGGTCCTGTGGCTCCGACGCGTCCCATCCCCGCACGCGGGTGAGCACGTCCTCGACATCGGTCAGCAGGTTCCCGAGAAAGCGAACCATCGCGCCAGGTGCGAACATCATGGCCTCACTGTGCATCCTCTCCGTGTCCAAAATCCGCGCCACATCGACTGCCGGCGGACCTTCCGGCTCCACCCGCCCGCCAAGGTGCTGGCGTACGCATGACAACAGCGCCGTCGCGCTGACCGGCTTCATGAGATAGCCATTCAGGCCAGCATCTTTCATCTCCTGGGCGAACAGGTTGAACGCGTTTGCCGTCATGGCAATGATCGTCGTGTTGCGCTTGCTGTTTGGCAGTGTCCGGATGACACGTGTGGCGTCGATGCCGTTCAGCACCGGCATGCGAACGTCCATGAGCACAAGGTCGTATCGGCCGGTTATGATGGCTGCCAGCGCTTGCTGTCCGTTGCTGACGGTGTCCACCAGATAACCCTCTTGCGTCAGCACGTGACTTATGATTTCGCGGGTCATGTTCTCGTCTTCCGCCACCAGGATGTGGCGGCGTTCGACGACGACGGCGTTGTAGCTTGACACGGCGGACATGTGTACCGGGGCGCTGGGTATCGACCGGTAAAGCCGCAGCAGCCCGCATTCACCTTCTTCGGGCGGTGGCGGACGTTCCCATTGCACCGCGGTTCGTGCGTGCTCAGGACGATCATGATCATCGCGTTCGGGATGCGACCAGGACACTTGCGCGTGCGCTGTTGTGGCAACGCGATCCCCCGTCAGCCGCTCGATACGCTGCAGCAACTCGGACGGCGCAAACGGCTTGCAGACAAAGCCACTGACTCCGGCACGGCGCGCGGCGCTGAGGACTTCGTCGGTGTGATGGCTCGTCAGCATTAATATCGGCACGCCTTGCCAATTGGGCAGCCGTCGCAGCGCCTCGCAGGTCTGCAGGCCGTCGCCATGCGGCATAGCGAGATCGAGGATCGCCAGCGATGCATCGAGATGTGGCGCAAAGGCCAAAGCCTCATCGCCATTTGCGGCCGTAACGACGGTGTAGCCTGCTTCCGTCAGCAGGTTGCGCAACAAGTCGCGGATGATTGCATCATCATCGGCTATCAATGCCGCATGCGGGACGTTGGTGATTGGCGATACGGGTCTGGGCGGCGCCACGGTAACCGGCCTTCGTGAGCGCCGCGATGCTAGCAGGCAGGCGTTGCCAATCTGTTAAGTGCCAGGTTGCCGTGACAGGTCGTGAAGGTTCCACACGGAGGACAGCGGAGAAACGCCGAGGGTCACGGAGTTTCAAGAATGTTGATGCGGCAATTGAAGCGCCCTAGCTTCGCATCCAACCAGACGTACCACGCTCAAGGCAACCCGATTGGCTTTCGCCGCATCAGCCGGGGCACCATTCGTATCTGTGTTTATCTGTGTCCATCTGTAGTGTCTGGTCGTGAGTCACGAATGAACGGCGTCCATGGACACTGCGCCACTTCGAACGGCGAGTACGCGAGTTGGAGCCCGCTCGGCGTTGCCTCTTATAGGTATTGCGCCCTAATTTGCGATCAGCGCTCCGACGGAGCCGATCCAGCTTATCAGGATAATGCCCAGCCGATTCGCATGCCTGAAACCTAGGAAAGTAACATCGCATGACGCTCTCCGAAGCGGACAATTCCCTGCTTCAGGAATTGTCCACAAAATTCGACGAGATGGCATCTCGTCTGTCAGCGCAGATCGCCGATCTTTCGACCCAGGTAGATCTGCTCAAGCGCCGCTCGGTACGAAGAGGCGAACTGGCGCGCGGTTCCACTGTATGACAATGTGCTTGTCACGACGACGCGGGCGGGCTTCAAGCTGTTCGTTGATGGTCGCAATTTTGGTGCCGCGCAGAACCTGATCACGGACGGACTGATCGAACCAAAGGTCACTCGTCTGGTACAAAAACTGATGCCGACGCGCGGCGTGTTCCTGGATATCGGTGCGAACTTTGGATATTATACGCTGATGGCCGCGCAACTGGGCGGACCGCACGCTCGCGTATTTTCAATCGAGCCCAATACGTATCTGCATTTGCTCATCCTTCGGAGCGTGGCACATAAACGGCTTCAGCCCTCGGGTACAATTGCACAATTGTGCTGCGTCATCGACGAACGGAAAGGCAGCGCTTGGATTTCTGTACGACGAAATAGATGGCGGCGGTCTTGCGTTGGGGAATTCGCCGGATCCCACTGTTACCAAGATCGAGGTCGATCTGCGTACCGTCGACGAGATCGTGGGGCCGGAACTCGTGGCGGACTGCATTAAGATAGACGTGGAGGGACACGAATATGACGTGCTTCTCGGCATGGAAGCGTTACTTCGACGATCTCGCGATGTGAAGGTCATCCTGGAGTTCTTCGAACCAAACCTGGGCCCGCTGGCGCCGCGGATATTGGACTTCCTGGATCAACTTGGCTTTACAGTCTGGAAGATCGATGAGCGCGGCTTTATAGAAGACAGGACCCGGGAGGAACTCCTCGGCGAAAGTTACAACTATATCATTGCCAGCGGGGAACGACCGGCCGATCGGGAAATCATCATTCCGGCTGAAGATCTGCATGTTGAAATACAGCGGGACGGTCAGGTGAGCACGCCAGGGGCGTACCTCATGTTTGGGCCCGATTGCCCGTTGGCGTCCGGTTCGTATGAGGTCTTTCTGGACGGCGATGTCACAGGGACCGTGGAGCTTGCGGCGACGCACGAATACGGGGTTCCCATCGCAAGCCGCCAGATTACGAGCACGGATCAAGGTCTGAATATGTCGTTCATCGAGGATATTCGCTACTTCGCGGCCGTGGTGCGGGCGGTCACTCCTGGCGCTCAGTTGCGTCTGGAGCGCCTCAGGCTGGTGGACCGTGGTTAACCCGAAGTTTTTAACCGTCATGGCCGGGTCGGATCCCCACCAGATACTGGATCGGCGTCTCCGACGCCCGCATTTCTGCCAGTACCTCTTCGGTCGGGATACCGCGGTCCATCACCCAGGTGCGCCTGACCTTGCCATACTGGGCCTCGATCCGCTCGATGAAGTCGCGCGCTGCCGCATCGACAATCGCGCGCGCGGAGTCTTCGATCTCAGCCGGTTCCCCGGCTTCCGCGAGCCGGCCGAGGATCATTTGCGCGTTCCGCAATAACCGACTGATCTCTGTCTTGTCCGCGAGTTCCGCGCGTAGTTCGTCGCGCCGACGACGCGCCTGCTCCAGCGCCGCAGCCTGCGCGGTGCGTCCGAGGATCGGCGTAAGATCGCGATACACGCGCAGCATGCGGCTCGAATTGACGGTGATGCGCGCGCGGTAGTCGCGCAGCGCTGCCTGGAACGCGAGGAATGCGGGATCAGGCTCGTTTCGGCGGATCGGTATGCGTTCGGGCGGCAGCCGTCGACGCTGATTCTGGAACAGATGGTCAGGTCCGAGCGGCACCGTGCGAGGCAACAAGGGTGCCGCTTCGGCTGAGACGTGTGCGGCCGTGACGGCGCCAAGTACGCGCATGGCTGCGGCAATCGCTTCCGTATCTGCATCCATGATACGGTCCATGTGTCGCACAGTATTGCGCACGCGCCGCTCCACTCGGCGGTTGGTTTCCTCGATCAGGTCGATGTGATCGTCCAGCGCATCGAACACCCAAACTACCTGGCGCAGTTCGTCGCTGACGATGGCGCTTCCGGTCGGGACATTGGACGCGCGGCCTTCACGCGCATAGCCTGCACCGAGCCGATCGAGCAGCGCCATGTCGCCCAGCATTTCCTCCGACTGCTCCACAATGCGCACGCGGAAGCGAAACGGGTTGGATTGCGTGTGCAGCCGCTTATAGTCCTCGATCAGATGATGCGCGACGAAATCCTCGAAAAAGCGCTGGAACAGCGTTTCGATGCGTGTCTGCTGGCCGATCTCCTGCTCCACCCGTCGCATGGAGCCGGAGAGCGAGCGAAGGTGGTGCATGAAGGAACGTGCCGAGCGAGCAGCGTTGCGTATCGCTTCCGAGCGTTCATCCGGATTGGCTCTGGCCTGTTCGAGCATGCCAAGGACCTGAAGCACCTCGCCACCATAGGACCGAGTGCGGCCCTGGCGGATGTCGATCAGCAACTGGAGCACCAGGCGGGCGTTGCCATCGACATCGACCAGGCGGCGATAGCGGTCGCGATGCTCGATCAGCCAGCCGGTAGATACGAGGCGGCGATACACGAACTGGGCGCGCTGCTCGGGTGAGGTGGCAGGTATAGCGGGTTCGCCGGCGTCTTCTTCCAGTGCGACGCCACGGCCTTTGCGGTCGATGTACTCGGCGATCGAAGCGACGGCATCGCGTTGACTGACCACGGTGGCGACCGTGGAGAACAGATCGCCATCAAGATGTTCGAGCAACTCGGCATAGAACCAACGGGCGGGCCCTGACAGCAGGCGAAACAGGTCGGGCGGGAGCTGGCCGAACAGGCGCGGGGCAACGGTGTCTGAAATCCCCGTGGATGCGGACGAACTGGTTTCGCCAGCAGCAAAAACGTCGTTACGCGGTCGAATTTCAGTCACGCCACATGCCCCCTACGCTGATCTCCAGGGCTAGTTCATCGCGTCAGCTTGCCACTGTTTGTGCGCATCCCTCAATGAAGGGCTATGGCGTTAGCAATGGGGCGATAGGGTCGTCGTCCAGACCCTCCCCCAGCGATTCGATAGGGATGGTATCAAGCAGATGAACCGCTCATCTCGTCGTTCGCTGCCCATAATCCATTCGTCATGGCGGCCCGCCATGCCAGCCATGACGAACGGGGTAATGAGTTGCGATTACCGAGCATTGGTATTACACGTCGAGGTTCGCCACCTTCAGCGCATTCCCTACAATGAATTCGCGCCGCGGCTCCACCACGTCGCCCATCAGCGTGGAGAATACCTGCGCGGCATCCTCAGTGTCGCCGACCTTCACCTGCAGCAGCGTCCGTTCGCCCGGATCCAGCGTGGTCCGTCCCAACTCGTCGGCATTCATCTCGCCCAGGCCTTTGAACCGCTGGATCGTCAGCCCACGCCGCCCGTGCGCGATGATCCGATCATACGCGCTCGCCGGTCCAGCCACCGACACTTCCTGCGCATCCAGTTTCAACCGCGCCGGCGCGCTGAACCGCCGTGCCAGTTCGCCAGCCAGCCCGTCCAGCCGCCGTGCATCCTCGCTGCGTAGTGACGCGCCATCCAGCGTGTAGCGTTCCGCCACGCCACGGACCATGCGCGACATCGTCAGCCCGCCGTCGGCGCTGACCACCCAGCCCTGCTCCGTCGGCAGCGACACGCTGTTCAGCCCCGTCGCCAGCGTCGGCCCCGCTTCAATTGCGCGCGCCGGATCGTTCTTGAACGCGCCGGCGATCGCCACCTGCTCCAGATATGCGATCGGCGCCGTCACCGACAGCCGCCGCAACAGCCCCGCGACATGACGCAGCCAGCGTACATGCACGCGCAGTTCCTCGCCCTCGAACACCTCGCCATCCGCGTAACTCAGCCGCCCTTCCGCCAGCGCCTTGTCGAGCAGGAATGACTCGAGCGCGTCGTCGTCCTTCAGGTAGCGTTCGTCGCCGCTGCGCTTGGCGCGGTACAGCGGCGGCTGGGCAATATACAGATAGCCGCGCTCGATCAGTTGCGGCATCTGGCGGAAGAAGAACGTCAGCAGCAGCGTTCGGATATGCGAGCCGTCCACGTCGGCGTCGGTCATGATCACCACGCGGTGGTAGCGCAGCTTGTTGATGTCGAAACCGCCCTGCTCCGGTTCGCCGCGGCCGATACCGGTGCCGAGCGCGGTGATCAGCGTGCCGATCTCCTGACTGCCCAGCATGCGGTCGAAGCGCGCGCGCTCGACGTTCAGGATCTTGCCCTTCAGCGGCAGGATCGCCTGGAACTTCCGGTCGCGTCCCTGCTTGGCGGAGCCACCGGCGCTGTCTCCCTCGACGATGAAGATCTCCGACTTGCGGGGATCGCGTTCCTGGCAGTCGGCCAGCTTGCCCGGCAGCGTGGAGATATCCAGCACGCCCTTGCGCCGCGTCAGCTCGCGCGCCTTGCGTGCCGCCTCGCGCGCCGAGGCCGCGTCCATCACCTTCTGGACGACACCCTTGGCCTCTTTCGGATGCGTCTCGAACCAGTGCGCCACGGCATCGGCCACCGCCGCTTGCACCACGGGCTGCACCTCGGAGCTCACCAGCTTGTCCTTGGTCTGCGAGGAAAATTTTGGGTCCGGCACCTTCACCGACAGCACCGAGGTCATGCCCTCGCGCATGTCCTCACCGACAAGCTGGAGCTGCTCTTTCTTGCCCATGCTCTCGGCGTATTTCGTCACCACGCGCGTCAGCGCCTGGCGGAAGCCGGCCAGATGCGTGCCGCCGTCGCGCTGGTGGATGTTGTTGGTGAAGCACAGCATTGTCTCGTGGTAGCTGTCGTTCCACGACAAGGCGAACTCCACGCGGATGCCCTGCGCCTCGTCGGCGGCACTCAGGTTGATTGGTGGCGTGAACACAGGCGTCTTGCCACGATCCAGCCATTCGACGAAGGCAATCAGCCCGCCCTCGTAGTGCATCACGCTTTCCACCGCCGGCGCGTGGCGTTCGTCGCGCAGCACGATGGTGAGGCCCGAGTTCAGGAAAGCCAGCTCGCGCAGCCGGCGTTCCAGCACGGCGTAATCGAATTCGGTGCGGGTGAACGTCACCTGGCTTGGCTTGAACGTCACCTCGGTGCCGTTGCGGTGTTCGGAATGTCCGACCACTGCCAGCGGCGCCTCGGCGTCGCCGTTGCGGAAGCGGATGAAGTGTTCGTCGCCGTGGCGCCAGATGCGCACCTCCATCCACTCGGAGAGCGCGTTCACCACCGCGGCACCAACGCCGTGCAGGCCGCCGGACACCTTGTAGGAGTTCTGGTTGAATTTCCCCCCGGCATGCAGCCGGGTCAGCACCACTTCGGCCGCCGAGACGCCCTCCTCTAGATGGATATCGGTCGGAATGCCGCGCCCATTGTCGCGAACGGTGACCGATCCGTCACCGTTAAGGATCAGCTCGCAGCGCGTGGCAAAGCCAGCCTGTGCCTCATCCACGGCGTTGTCGATGATCTCGAACGCCATATGATGCAGGCCCGAACCGTCATCGGTGTCGCCAATGTACATGCCTGGTCGCCGGCGCACCGCATCAAGGCCCCTCAGGACCGAAATCGATGCGGCGTCATAGGCGTCAGAATCAGGCTGCGGCTCGGTGTCTTCGGACATGCCGACGGGCGACTCCAGGTGCTGTTTGGATACTCTAGATATATAGCTGCTACAGCGTGCCCGGGACAGGGGGCCCGGTCGATTTAGGCGCAGGAAAACGCGCATCCGGCAGCAATTTTCCGCCATGGACGCGGAAGCCTTCCGCAACTCCCCCGAGCGGCAGGAACGTTTCGGCATCCGTGCCGGTAACCAGCGTCTGCGCCGGCAGGCTTTGCAGTGCCGTGAACAGCGCCGCACGGCGATCCGGATCGAGATGCACCGCCGGTTCGTCGAGCAACAGCAGCGGCGCGAACGCGCGCGCTTCGGCGATCAGTGCCGCATGGCGGAGGACCACACCGACCAGCAGCGCCTTCCTCTCGCCCGTGCTGGCCAGCACCGCCGAAATGCCCGTTGTGGCATCCGTCAACACCATATCGCACCGATGTGCGCCAATGCCAGCCGAACCGGCCCCCGCATCCCGCGCGCGGTTGGCGGCGAGGCCTTCCCGCAGCCAATCCTCCACCGCCAGCGCCGGCCTCTCCGCCAGGCGATCGGCGATCGGGCACGCCAGCGCCATGTGCGCCACGGGAAAGCCCGGCATGGGCGCCAAAGCGTTCATCCGCGCGACCAGACCTATGCGCGCTACCGTCGCCGCGACAGCATGGCGGGCCATCGCGTCCTCCAGGCCGGCGAGCCACGATGGGTCCTGGCGCCCTTCCGCCAGCAGCCGATTGCGCTGCGACATGGCGGCATCGTGCGCCGCCACCTCGCGCGCATGGCCTGGCTCAAGCGCCCAGACCAGCCGATCGAGAAAGCGGCGGCGGCCCGAGGCGCTTTCCTGGAACAGCCCGTCCATCTGCGGCGTCAGCCAGACCGCGGCGACGCGGGCGGCGATCTCCGCCTGGCTGCGTGGCGCGGCACCATCCAGCCGGAACACGCGCCGATCCGCCCCATCCGGCGCGCTCCCGGTGCCGATATCGACTACGCCGTCCGCGGTCTCGAAGCGACCCGCCACCGCCCAGCCGCCTGCCCCACCATGGCGGGGCAGATCAGAAGTGCGTGCGCCGCGCAGCCCGCGCCCCGGTACCAGCAGCGAGACCGCCTCCAGCAGGTTGGTCTTGCCACTGCCGTTGGGCCCGAACAGCACCGCGATGCGCGCCACCGGACGCCAGGTGAGCGCGGCGTAGCTGCGGAACTCGGTCAACGTGAGGCGAAGCAGGCGCATGGCCGGATGTGTGATGACCCGACGGACGAGGTCAATCGCCGCCGGAAGCCATTACCACATGGATCAGCGAAAACACGGATAATTTCTTAACAATTAAGTATCTCCAAGTAAAACTGTCGGCCATCCGTGAAGCAAAGGTTATTGCCATATCAGCGCTGTAGATACGCCTACCATCTGCCATGATCTTGACAGATTTCGGGGCAGTGTTGCCAAGCACGATTGGGCTGTGTATTGGACGATCATGCAAGGGCGAGGGTCACTACGAACCCGAGCTCTGGCTGTTTGGGCGGGGATGCTCGGCACTGTTCTTGCAGTGTCGTGTCACAATTCTTTTGCACAAGCGCCAGGGCCGGGCGAAGCGGGCGACCAGACCGCAATGGCGGTTCCGCGGGTTGGGCTGCGCGGCGCGGCAGGCGTTGGTATTCCGCAACCGCTTCCTCCCAGTGAAGCTGCGCTCGCCAAGAGGATATTTTCTCTCCAGGACGGCGGTTCCGTGGCCGAAGCGGTCCGCGACACCGCGCGCTTGGGGGATAACATTCTACTGGGGCCGATCCTGGCGGATCGCTACCTGCGTACCCCTTATCGCGCGACGGCCGCCGAACTGAGCGCCTGGCTGGCCCGCTTCGGCGACCAGCCCCAGGAGCCAGCCGTTCGTGAATTGCTCCAGCGCATGGCGCCGGATACCGCCATCGCCACGATCGCTGCCGGCTTCGCCGGCCGGGTGGTGGCCCGCAAAGGGGCCAGCCCGGCAAGCGTTCGCACCTTGTTTGTGCAAAACCGCGACGAGCAGGCGGTCGCGACCGCCACCGCGCTGCTATCCACCAACCATGCAGAGGCGCTGTTCGTTGGCGGCCTCGCGGTTTGGCGGCTGGACCACAATGACAACGCCACCGCGTTCTTCGATGCCGCCTACCGCGCGGCTGACACATCCGCCTTGCGCGCGGCCAGCGCGTTTTGGGCGGGGCATGTGCAACAGGAGCTCGGCAATCGCGGCGGCTTCGCAGTCTGGATGCGTCGCGCGACCCTGGAAGGCGATGCTTTCTATGCCATGATCGCCCGCCGCGCCCTGGGGCCGTCACTGGCCTGCGCCGCCGGCTGGACGATTGGCAATGCCGATGTCGATGCGCTGCAAGCCACCGCGCAAGGCCGCCGCGCCTTCGCGCTGCTCCAGGTAGGCGAGAAGCGCTATGCCGAGGCCGAGCTGCGCGCTCTTTGGGTGGACACCGCGCATGACGCCGCGTTCGACCGCTCGCTGGCGTTGACCGCCAAGGCTGTCGGCTTCACCCAGTTGGCCGCCGAGATCGAGCAATCAGGAGCGGCGCGCCCAGATACCGTGCTGCCCGTCCGGCTGGAGCCGGCCAGCGGCTTCCTGGTGGATCCGCCGCTGGTCTACGCACTGGTGCGGCATGAATCGAACTTCCGGCCGGGGGCGGTGTCGTCGCACGGCGCACGCGGCCTGATGCAGATCATGCCGCGAACAGCCGCGGCGGTTGCCGGGCGTGCTGCCGAGCGCCTCCAGGACCCGGCCGTCAATCTGTCCATCGGTCAGAAATACATGCTGTCGCTGGCCGAGGATGATGCGGTCGATGGCGACCTGATCCGCCTGCTCGCAGGCTACGGCCAGGGCCAGGGCGGGTTGCGCAAATGGGTCGACTCTGTGCGTGACAACGGCGATCCGCTGATGTTCATCGAGGCGATCCCCAATCCCGGTACCCGCGAGTTCATCCAGGACTCGCTGGTGTATTCCTGGCAGTACGCCTCGGCGATGCACCTTCCGGCGGCGAGCCTGGATGACCTCGCGGTGGGTCGCTACCCGCGGCTGGTGCGGGCTGGCCGGGCACGGGGGTCTGACGCGGAAGTCTGCGTACAGCGGTAGGCCCTGCCCGTTCGTCATGGCTGGGCCTGACCCAGCCATCGTTGTGTCCTGGCACCCCACGGTGCCGTTGCGGCTGATGGCCGGCTCAGGGCCGGCCATGACGGTAGTGGGAGGGATCATTACTGCTTGACCGGCGCGCCGTTCAGGTTGTCGGGGCCGTTCCAGACCTTCATCCCCGGGAAGCTCCGATACACCTGGTCCGGCGGCGTGAAGTCCTGATACGCCGCCTGCGCGGCACCGCCTTCCGTCTCTGACGCCAGACGCGCGTAGCCAGTGCGATCCGGGTGGATGTGGTCCGGGCCCGCCAACGGCGCCACGTCGATCAGCCGATCACCGAACCGACCCGCGATCACGCGCACCGCGTCACGAATGTGCTGATTGGTGCCTGACACCAGCCAGTAAACGGTATCCGCCATCACCCGGCCGCGCAGCTTCGCCAGATTGTCCTCCGTCGCGGCGCCCTCGCCGTCATTGACGCCCAGGCTGATGATCGCGGTGCGGGCCTGTGGCGCGCCAGGGAACATCTGCACGAACCGGTCCGAACTGATCCCAGACATCGCGGTCGTCTGGCAGTCGGGCCGCGCCTGCCCCACCCCGACCGCGATGCTATCTCCCAGAATGACGCAGTCGAGCAATTCGCTACACCGGCGCGTGCGCAGCCGGCCGGTAGAGTTCGATCACCGGCAGCAGTGCCCGCGCGAGCACGTCGTAGCCGGCGCCGGTCAAATGCACGCCATCGTCGGCGCGGAGCCGCGTGGTCTCGCCATCGGTGCCCTTGCCATACGGCGCGAAATTACCGTCGTCATCGATGAACAGCGACCATGACGGGAACCAATCCGCACCGGCCGCCATCGATTGCTCGGCATACAGCCGGTTGAGCAGCGCCATGTCGTCCGCATAGACCGGATCGCGCACGATCGGATGACCCACCCAGACGACCGCCGCACAGTACTTCATCAGCGCGTCGGCAATCTCCCGGACATGCCCACCGTAACGAACTGCAGAACGAAGCCTCCAGCTTCACGTCCACGCGTCCGTGGATGCGCACCGGCGGCCGGTCATTGGCGCCGAACATGACGACGGCGATGGCGCCGCGTTCGCCCTCGCCAATGCCTGGCGCCGCGGCCGGCCAATCGAAGCGCGATGGTGAGCACAGACCCGTGGCGATCCGCGAGCGATCGATCACGCGCCAGGTCGCATCCCGGCGGAACTGCCTCTGCAATCCGGCAGCGAGGCCCTGCGCCTGTGAGTCGCCAACAACGAGGACACGCGTCATTGCCTCCGCCGCATGCGCGATGCGCGAGGACATGGCGGCAAGTCTAACTGCGAACAGCAGTTTGCGGCGCTGCATCATCATGGAGATCCATAGGATATCAGAGGCTTGATTATGCTAAGTTAACAGCACGGATTCGCGGGAGCAACCAAAGCCTTATGCTGTCATCGTGCCGTCGTGTTCTGCTCAGCAGCGCGGTCGCGCTGTTGCTCGTTTCCTGCGCCCCTTCGCCGCCTCCTGGACCAACCGATGCCCAGATCGCCGCAGCGCTCGGCGACGCCGCGCCTTTGGCGCCACTGTATCGCGCCCTGTACGCAGCGCAGACCGGACAGCGTTCGGCGCCGGTGGTGGTCCTGCAGATTGGCGATAGCCACACCGCGAACGACAGCTTCTCCGGCCACCTGCGCCAACTTATTCAGGCGCAATTCGGCGATGCCGGCCGCGGTGTGCTGCCGCCCGGCGTGCCGTATCGCTGGTACCGTCCGGCGCGCGTGTCAGTGACGTCCCAGGGCTGGCAGGTCGTCAGCAGCTTCCGAGGCGATCCGGGCCCGTTCGGTGTCACTGGTTTGCGCCAGCATGCCAATGGCCCGGCGGAGATGACGCTGTCTGTCGATGATCCGGGCGAACTGGCGCAGGCCGAGGTCGAAATCCTGCGCCAGCCGGGCGGCGGCACGCTGGATGCCAATGGCACGCCGATCGCCACCGCCGCGTCGGCGCCCCAGGCCGTATGGCAGATGCTGCCCACATCGACCGGCAGCGGCACGCTGACCTTGAGTGCGCGCGGCGACGGGCCCGTTGATTTGTTGGCCTGGAGCATCGGGCGCGGGCGGCCGGGTGTGATCTGGGCCAATCTCGGCACCGTCGGCGCCAGCGTCGATCTGATGGACGTGTGGGACCAGTCGCTGCTGCATCAGGACATCGCGCATCTGTCGCCCTCAATGATCGTGCTCGCGTTCGGCACCAACGAGGGTTTTCGCGACAGCACCGATCTCACTGCCTACGAGGCCGATTTCACCGCGCGTCTGCGCGATCTGCACGCCGCTGCACCAAACGCGGCGCTGGTCGTGCTGGGGCCGCCTGACGGCGAGCGCCACCGCAACAAGAAAAGCCTCGCCGCGCCTGCCTGTGGCGATCCCAACTGGACCGAGCCGCCGAAGCTCGACGCGATCCGCGAGATAGAACGCAATGTCGCTGCGCGCGAGCATGCGTTTTTCTGGGACTGGAAAGCCGCGATGGGCGGCACGTGCAGCATGATGCGCTGGGCCGCGACCCGACCGCCCTATGCGGCGCCTGATCACGTGCATCTGTTCGCGCCTGGCTACGAGGCAACCGGGGACCAACTCTTCCGGATCATCATGGACGGCTACACGCGCTACCGTTCGCTATTCCCCTCTGCCTGATGCTGTTCCCTACTCTCGACTTCCTGCTGTTCTTCGTCGCGGTGCTGGCGTTGCTGGTGCCATGCCTGCGCCAGCACGAAATGCGCAAGCTGGTGCTGACCGCCGCCAGCTATTTCTTCTACGCACAATGGAACTGGCACTATTGCCTGCTGCTCGCGGGCAGCTCGCTGCTGACCTATGCCGGCGGCCTGGCCATCAACGCCGCAGCGGCGCAGCGCACGCGCAAGCTGATCGTTGGTGTCACGGTGGGTGGGCACCTGCTGCTGCTCTCCACTTTCAAATACCTGGACTTCCTGGTGGGCTCGGCCAACCACCTGCTGCATGCATTCGGCAGCGGCCGGGAATTGCCGTTCATGGAGATCATTCTCCCCGTCGGCATCTCGTTCTTCACCTTCCACGGCATTTCATACCTGGTGGACGTATATCGAGGCGACGTTGCGGTGTGCCGACGCCTGCTGGATATACTTTTGTATCTCTCGTTCTTTCCCCAGCTTGTCGCCGGCCCGATCGTGCGCGCCGCCTTCTTCCTGCCGCAGCTCGCCCGGCCGGCCGCCGAACGTGTGCCGATCGCCGAACCGGTGCTGCTGATCCTCGGCGGGCTGTTCAAGAAGGTGGTGATCGCGACTTACCTGGCGACCGACCTGGTCGATCCTGTGTTCTTTGACCCATCGCGGTATCGTTCGCTCGATCTGGTGCTCGCGGCCTATGGCTACGCGGTGCAGATCTACTGCGACTTTTCCGCCTATACCGACATGGCCATCGGCTTCGCCACGCTGCTCGGCTATCGGTTCCCGATCAACTTCAACCAGCCTTATCGCGCGCAGAGCCTGCGCGAGTTCTGGCAACGCTGGCACATCTCGCTGTCGTCGTGGCTGCGCGACTACCTGTATAAGCCGCTGGGCGGCAGCCGAGGCAGCCGCTGGTTCACCGCACGCAACCTGATGATCACCATGCTGCTCGGCGGCATCTGGCACGGCGCGGCATGGAAGTTCGTTGCCTGGGGCGGGCTGCATGGTGCGGGGCTGGTGGCCGAGCGCTTCATCAAGCCGTGGTCGTCAACGCGATTGGGCAAGGTCATCGCCGTGCTGGTCGTGTTCCACTTCGTCTGCCTCGGCTGGATCCTGTTCCGTGCGGATAGTTTCCAGACGGTGGTGATCTACCTGACCGCGATGGTCTCCGGCACCGGCGATGAATTGCAGATCACGCCATTCACGCTGGCACTCATCGTGCTGGGGCTGTCACTGCATGCGGTGCCACGCGACGTGCCAGCGCGGCTGGCGCGATGGTTCGCCACTGTACCGGTATGGACCTGGGGTATCACTGCCGGCGTCGGCATTGCGATGATCGACGCTCTCGGCCCCGACGGCGTGGCCCCCTTCATCTACTTTCAGTTCTGATGATGGGCATGGGCACGCACCAGCGCGCGACTTCCCCTACCTCACCCAACCTCTCCAACCCCAATGGGAGCGGAGAGGGGAATGCAGAACCCAAGCGCCTGCTGACTCTCGCACTGCTTGCCTGTGTCGTTGCTGCAACGCTCGGTGCGCAACCCCTTGCCGCTTGGGTGAATGCATCGATCGTCACCGGCACATTCCTGCAGGACGCAGCAGACTCCTGGCTCAGCGTGACACAACACGTCGGCCTCGATCGTCCTTACACAATATTGCGCCACGCTATCCGCGATGCCGAAGCGGCACAGTTTCCTGGTCGTGATTAGAAGTTCCTTCATCTCACTGTGATACCCAAACCAATGAGCAGTTTGACGGCGTTTTCAGGTAGTCGCCTCAAAAGGAGGTTGGGTTGATTCCGTGTCTGGTGATTGGTGACAGTATTGCAGTCGGCATTGGTCACACACTTCCTGAATGTCGCACGGAGGCTCGCGTCGGCATCAATTCACGGGATTTCGTCCACGAACTGCTATCGCCGCAGCAGGCTGATACCGTGGTGATCAGTCTCGGCGTAAACGACGGTCCAGCCGCTTATACGATCCCCAATCTGCTGCGCGTCCGCGAGACCGTACGCGGCCGGCGTGTTTATTGGTTGCTACCACCGCATCACGACTACGCCCGCATCGCCATTCGTGCCGTTGCCACGCGGTTCGGCGACCGCATGATCGACTGCACGCCAGAGGCTGGCCCCGATGGACTGCATCCGACCGGTGCCGGCTATCGTACGCTCGGAGCGCAAATCCAACTACGGGGATGACGGCATAGTCGCTTCTGCGCCACACTCGCGGCGGGCAGAAGGGAAGCGGCAATGTCAGACGAAATCATCACCATCCCTGCGCGGCGCGGGAAGGCGGCCCTCGTCACCGCCGGTCAGGTTATTCGCGTGATCAACACTCATGGCGAGCAGGTGGTCGATACCTGGGCCTTCAATCGCCATGACATGACCGAGTTCATGTCGATGGAACACAGCCGCGCCGGGATGACGCGGCTGATCCCGTGCGTCGGCGACTCGCTGCTGACCAATCACCGGCGGCCGATACTGACCGTGCTGGAGGACACGTCTGGCGGTATCCACGACACTCTGATGGCGGCATGCGACCGCTATCGCTACGAGGGTCTTGGCTGCAAGGAATACCACGACAACTGCACCGACAACCTCGCGCAAGGGCTGCGCGATATCGGACTGACGCCGCCGGAGACGCCAAGCCCGCTCAATCTGTTCATGAACATCCCGTGGACGACAGAAGGCAAGCTGTCATTCGATCCGCCCGTATCCACACCAGGCTGCCATATCCGCCTGCGGGCCGAGATGGATCTGGTGATCGCATTCTCCGCCTGCCCACAGGACATTTTGCCGATCAATGGCCGGGCCGGTAAGCCGACGGAGGCGCATTTCCGGATCGAGGCGTAACCGCACCCGTCAACACCTGTCATTGCGAGCGCAGCGAAGCAGTCCCGTGGTGTCTTGCGCTGACCTGGAGCGAGATTGCTTCGCTACGCTCGCAATGACATCTATCTCATGGCCGCCTTCCAAGTGGAGGTAAAGAACGCAAACAGCGCATCGCCTGCGATGACACCGGCGCCAAATACCTCCATGCCCTCGGCCTTCGCGAAGCGCTCCCAGATCATGCGGCAGGCGATGCCGATGAGCACTGCCCAACCCGCCAGCGGAAACGGAATCAGCAGGCCCGTGGCCAGCAGAACTCCAAGCTGACGCCTTGGTCCCCCTATGAACTGGATGATCGCGCCGGGGATCGCCCACATCAGCATAGATTGCGCTACATCCGCCGATGCACCTGCCTTGATCGTCGCGACGTAGACGCGATCCACCGGCGCCACCAGATTCTGCGCGAATAAGCCTGGATACGCGATCAGCACCACCACGCCAGCCACGACGAATGCGAACATCGCCGCGAGGAGCTGTTGCTTGCGGCCATCCATCTCGAATGCGGGATCGCTGCCGTAGCCACGCAGCACGAAGCCGGCCTTCAGGTCGTAACCCATATCGGCGAACGCCGGACCGGTTGCGGCGGAGAAGCCGACCAGCAGTGCCAGCGCGACTGGCGGGAAGCCGATCAGGATGCCGATGACCAGTGTGATCAGCGCGACGGCAAATGCCGGGAACCAGCCGGAGTGCATGGCCGCGAGGCCGACGATCACCTCGTGCACCAGTGCGGCGAACGCTGCGTAGAGCAGGAACGCCACAAGCATGCCAAGGGAAAGCTGCGCTATCAGTCCGCCGATTGTAGCGATCACCAGGGCGATCAGCACATAAAGCACGATGCCCAAGCCAAGCGATTTCCTGACATGCACCGTGGAACGCGACGCGCCATGCACCGTGCCCTGGCGCATGATGATCATCGCCACCTGGATCAGCGCCACGATGCCGGCGCCGACCATCATGCCATGTGGCACGTAGGCCTTGTTGATATCGAAGCCGTGGAACAGCATGGCCGAGTAGCCCCGGATCAGCAGGCCGATGCCGAACATCGACAGCGCCCAGATGTTCCCAATGAACGCGACACCGAACGCGGACATGACGCCCGGTGCGATCAGCCAGTTGCCAGCGATACCGACAACAACACCGACACCGAGGATCGCTGCCTTGCGACCGCCTTCATCGCCGGCACGGATCGCCTCGGCCGCGGCAGCGCCAGGCGGCCATGCGCCAGTCGCCGGGAACACCTCGGAATCGAACATGCGATACAGCAGGTAGCCATCCAGCAGCATTGCCAGGAACACGCCGAGCAGCAGTGCTGGCACCAGGTCCGGCCGGCCGAGCACGAACGGAATCCCGATCGGCAGCATCAGCGCATTGCCCGCGCCAAACGTGGCCGCCGAAATCGCGCTCTGTGCCAGATTCTGCACGTGGATCGACCGGTAGCGCATGAACATCCGCAGTGGAATGCGCGCCAACGCCATGCCGGCGATCGCGCCGATCAGCGAGGTATTGGCGGTGATCCCCAGCGTGACGATGAGCTGCACACCGATGACCGCGCCAACCACGCAGAGCGGCGCGATCAGCAGCAGTGAGCCAAGTTCGAGGAAACGTGGATGAATACGCGTGCCTGGTGGAGACCCAGTCGCCTGGTCAGCCGTGACGTCACTCATTGTAACCTTTGCCCCGTTGTTATTCTGCCGCCCTGCCCGCAGCTGATTGCCAACCGTAATCACGCATGGCTGTTTCTGGCGAGACCACCCCCTCGGCCACGTCCTGCTCCACGAGTTCGGCAGTCCTTGCGCGCGGATCGCCGAAGCCCGCGCCGCCCGCCAACTGCACCTCGACGATCTGATCGGTTCGCGTCAGTGTCACCAGCTCGCCGGTGCCGCAGTCGCGCGTGACATTGCCCTGCGGATCGAGCACCACACCGCGTACGCCAGCACCCGGCAGTCCGCCATGCAGACCTCGCACGGTGACGCCGACACCTTCCGGATACACGGATGCCAATGTCGGCAGCCCATCATCGTACAACTTCCGCAACCGTGTGCGGACACCGCAGCCGCCACGATGCTCGCCGGCGCCGCCTGAGTCGGTGACGAAGCTCTTCTCCAGCACCAGGATCGGGGCGCGCGCTTCCATCAATTCCACCGACGTATTCGCCGCTGAGGTCGGATACAGCAGCGCCGACTTGCCGTCGCTGTGCTGTGACGCGCCCTGCCCCGCACCCATGAAGAAGTGGTCGGCGTAGACGTGGCCGTTTGCCTCGCGGCCATAGATGTTGATGGCGACAGGCAACCCGGTTGCCGCCTGTACCTGCGCCGGCGCGGCATCCGCCAGCGCCCGGAAAATGTTGGGCGCGATATACCAACCGACGCGTGTCCGCAGATTCACCGAGGCGGGCTTGTCGCAGTTCAGCACGGAACCCGCCGGCGCCTTCACCGTGAATGGCCGATAGCAGCCGGCGTTGCTGCGTATCTGCGGACTGAGGATACACTTCATCGGATAGGTCGCGTGCGCCGCCGTGTAGCTGTAGGTGCAGTTCAGTCCACCTTGCGGCAACTGCGCCGGCGCGCCGGCGAAATCCAGCTCAAGCTCGTCGCCCCGCACCGTGATCTTCAGCGGGTAGTGCAGCTTCTCGCCGAGCGGGTTGTTCCAGATCTCCGACGTATACACACCATCGGGCAATGCACGGATCGCATCGCGCATCGCGGTCTCGGCGCGCGTCTGCACCACGTGGGCGAGCGCTCGCAGATCGTGCATGCCGTATTCATCCATGAACGCCAGCAGCCGCTCCGCACCGAGCGCATTGGCAGCGATGAATGAATGGATGTCGCCCAGCACCTCCTCGCTCTTGCGCACGTTCTCGCCGATCAGCGTGAACAGATCGTCGTTCGGCACGCCGGCGCGATACAGCATCATGGGTGGGATCTGGATGCCTTCCTCGTAGATCTCGCGCGCACGCAGACTGTCCTTGGTACCGCCGATGTCGCCGACATGTCCCACGGTTCCGGTCAGCGCCACCAGTGCACCATCGCGGAACACCGGCGTTACCACGGCGATATCGAACAGGTGTCCGGCACACAGCCAAGGATCGTTGGTGACCAGCACATCACCCGGCTTCAGTGTCTCTGGCGGGAATTTCGCCAGCAGCGCCTTCACCGCGCGCGGCAATGTCAGGTTGAACACCGGCATGGCGCGCGGCGAGTGCGCCAGCGAATCGCCACGCGCGTCCAGCAGGTCACACGCGAAGTCCTGCGCCTCCGAGACAATCAGCGAGAAGGCAGTGCGGCAGATCGTGTGCCACATCTCCTCGACCACGGTCACCAGCCGGCTCCACATGATTTCAAGCGAAACCGGGTCGGCTTCGATCAAGGCAGCCGCCTGTTCGATCGGCATGTCGGCCGTCACGCGCGCGGCTGGTGTCGCGGCAAGGCCAATGTCGATCGCCAGAGTGCCGCTGGCATCGACCGTGACGCTGTCGCCAGGTGGGATGGTGGTGGTCGCCTCGCGCTCTTCGATGATTGCGGGCCCGACGATGCGCGCGCCCTGCGCCAGCGCGTAGCGGTCATAGACAGGCGTATCGACAAAACCGCCGTTGAACCAAGCCTGCCGCGTGCCTTTTTGCGCTACTCCGGCGACACGCGCGCCTGCTTCAGTCAGCGAAAGCTGCGGCAGCGGGCCACGGCAGCGGACGCGGAATGAGACCGCCATAACGCCAACGCCTGCATAGACAGACGTATAGCGGGTAGCATAGGTGGTAGCGAACGCCTCCCGGATTGAGGGCATCGCCGCATCGGTGATCTGCCCATCCGGCAGCACTACGCTGATCTCATGCATCTGGCCTTCCAGGCGCATGTCGGCCAGCCGCTCCGTCACCACCTCGGCCGCATCCAGCCGAGCCCGAGCCGCGACTTCCAGTTCGCGCAATATCACATCGATCGCGGCCGCGGCACCCGGCGCATCCAGCCGAACCGGATGGCTGCGCACCTGCTCGAACGATAACTGCGCGGCCAGAAATCCGAGCGCCGAAGCCGCGCCCGAGGCCGGCGGGATCAGCACCTGCTTCACGCCCAGCACGCGCGCCACCTCCGCCGCGTGCGCTGGACCCGCCCCGCCAAAGCCCACCATCGCGTAGGCGCGCGGATCCTTGCCCTTCTCCACGATGTGGATACGCGCGGCGGCGGCCATGTTCTCCACCACCATGCGATGGATGCCCCACGCGGTATCGACCGCGGACAATCCGAGCCTCGCACCGACCTTCGCCAGCGCACGCTCCGCCGCATCGCGGTCCAGCGCCATGCGTCCGCCGAGGAAGAAGCCGGGGTCGTAATATCCCAGCAACAGATTGGCGTCGGTCACCGTCGGTTCAGTGCCACCGCGCGCATAACACGCCGGCCCCGGTTCGGCGCCCGCCGAATGCGGCCCGACACGCAACAGTCCAACCTGATCGATTGAGGCGATGGAGCCGCCGCCGGCACCGATCTCGATCATGTCGATCACCGGCGCCTTGATCGGCAAACCAGAGCCTTTCTTGAACCGATGCACGCGTGCGGCTTCCATCATCGGCGCGATCTCCGCGCGGCCGTTCTCGATCAGGCAGGCCTTTGCTGTCGTGCCGCCCATGTCGAACGCGATCACATCGGCATAACCCGCCGCCTCGCCGAAGAATGCTGTCGCAAGGCCGCCGCCGGCAGGACCGCTCTCCAGCATGCGGATCGGGAAATCGCGCGCGGTCTCCGGCGACAGCAGCCCGCCGGCCGAGTGCATGAAGCGCAACTCGCCCCGGAAGCCGCGCGCGTGCAGCTCGCGTTCCAGCTTGGCGATGTAGCGGCTCATCAGCGGCTGCACATAGGCGTTGGCGCAGGTGGTGTTGCAGCGCTGGTACTCCCACAGCTCCGCAACGACGTCGGATGAAATGGACACCTCGATGTCGGGGAATGCGGCGCGCACGATCGCCGCCGCTTCGCGCTCATGCGCGGGATTGCGATAGGCGTGCAGGAAGCAGATCGCGATCGCCTCAATGCCGTCGGCAACCAGCCGTTGCGCGACGGCGCGCACTTCGGCTGCATCGAGCGGCGTCACCACGCTGCCGTCGCGGTCCATGCGCTCGACCACTTCCAGGCGATGACGGCGCGGCACCAATGGCGCCGGGAATTGCAGGAACAGGTCGTAGATGTCGTAGCGCTGCTCGGTGCCCATCTCCAGAATGTCACGGAAGCCGCGCGTGGTGATCAGGCCAAGCCGTGCGCCGCTGCGCTCGATCAGGGCGTTCGTGACCAAAGTAGTGCCGTGCACCACGTCGCCGATATCGGCCAGCGTCAGGCGCGCCGCGTCCAGCAGTTCGGTGAGGCCTTCCAGCGCGCCAACCGATGGATCATGCGGCGTGGTCAGGCATTTGTGCAGGCGGATTTCCGATAGTTTCGTATCCAACAGAATGAAGTCGGTGAACGTGCCGCCGATGTCGAAGCCGATGCGGTAGCGGGCAGAGGTGGGCATGCGATATCCATTCCGTTGGCGATTGGCCGATTTTGCGCCGTGGGAGCTCGGGACTCAACCGGCCCGTCCCGCGGATCGGGATAGACTGCTGTCCGGACTCGACCTGGCGCCCAGGGTCGCTGAAGTGTGGAGTTTAACTGTCATTGCGAGGAGCGCCGCGACGAAGCGATCCCGCTGTCGTTGCGCACTCACCTCGGGATTGCTTCGTCGCTGTGCTCCTCGCAATGACACGGGACGGAGGCAACTCGCGCTCTCGTCGCCCTGAAGGTTCCCGTGCGCCAGCCAGCACGCGAACCGCCTCGCTTCGACTGATGTTCCTGCCCGATACAAATGGCCGCAGCACGTCTATGTTGAATCGCGACCGCTCCTGCCGCACAAACGGCGCCGCGAGACGCACAACACGCGGAGTCGCCCATGGACCCAATCAAGCGCCCCACCCGGTACCAGGAACTGGCCGACCCCCAGGCGAGGCCGCGCTATACCGGCATCCCGACCTTCTTCCGCGCCCCCTATTCCGAATCCCTCGCCGACACCGACATCGGCGTCATCGGCGTGCCCTATGACGGCGGGGTCACCAACCGCACCGGTGCCCGCCACGGACCGCGCGCGGTGCGCGACCAGTCCTCACTACTGCGCCGCCTGCATCCCACGACCAAGCTCGCGCCATTCGATGTGGCCCGGGTGCGCGACCTCGGCGATTGCTGGATCGAGCAGCCCTACACGCTGGAAGGCTCGCTCGGCGAGATCGCGGCGTTCTACACCACGATCGTCGCCGCCAAGGTCATCCCCCTGTCGGTCGGCGGCGACCATTCGATCAGCCTGCCGATCCTGCGCGCCGTCGCGGCTCAGCGGCCCGTCGGCATGGTCCATATCGACGCCCACTGCGACACCGGCGACGACTATCTGGGCTCCCGCTTCCACCACGGCGCGCCATTCCGCCGCGCGGTGGACGAGGGCCTGCTCGATCCCAACCGCGTGATCCAGATCGGCATCCGCGGCACCACCAACGACCCGGACATGTGGGGCTTTTCCACTCGCGCCGGCATGCGCGTGCTGTCGATGGAAGAGTTCCAGGACAAGGGCTGGCACTACGCCGCGGAGGAAGCGCGCCGTGTCGTCGGCGGCGGCCCGACCTACCTGACCTACGACATCGACAGCCTGGATCCGTCGCAGGCGCCCGGCACCGGCACACCAGAGGCCGGTGGCCTCACCGCGCTGGAGGCAATCCGCCTGCTTCGCGCGCTCCGCGGCATCGATTTCGTCGGCGGCGACCTGGTGGAAGTGGCGCCGCCCTTCGACGTCGGCACCCTCACGTCGTTCAATGGCGCGTCGATCCTGTTTGAAATTCTCTGCCTGCTGGTTGAATCCTGGCAGAAGCGCGGGCAGACCTAGCGCCAACACAACTGCCGGGACTGGATTTGGACCAGGCTGTCGCCTCCATGGTGGATGCCGCGCGGCCGTGGCGGACCTCGGTCCGTCGCCGCCGGAAGCTGGGGCGCGTCACGGTTATCTCGCTGTGGCTGCACCTGACGGTGCTGGCCCTGCTGACCGTGGCGGCGCACTATGCACGAGCGCCGGAGGAAGCACTGCCGCCGCCCTCCACTGTCGCCATGGTATTCGAGGGCGGCTCGAAGAACGGGCCGACGGTGCCCAACCCGAAGCCGAACGTGCTGCAACCGTCACCGGCACCGGCGCCACCACCTGTGCCGCAGCCGCCGCCCCAGACGGCCACCGCTCCGCCGCCCCCCGCTCCCACACCGCCGACCGCTGCTCAACCGGCGCCGGCGCCAACACCGCCCGCTCCCCCAGCCCCACCGCCGCCCGCGCCGACCGCTGAATTGCCGGTGCCGCCATTGCCGCCCGTGGCCATGGTGGTGCCGCGACCTGTATTACCGAAGCCGGCGCCCACACCGCGACCACCGACCACCGCCCCTCGGCCCACGCCCCGCAATCCGGACGCGTTTCCGACGCCGATGAACTTCTCGCTCAACCGGCAGCCGGTGCCTGAAGAGCGCCCGATAACTCGCGCCTCCTCGAGGGCACCGGCAACGCTCGACTTCTCCCTGGCACCGCGCGCAGGGGCTACGGACAACTCTCCCTTCGCGCGCATTGCCGGCGCCCATGATACTGCCGATTGGCGCAACGAGCTCAGCGCCTGGGTACGCGACCACGCCTACTATCCCCAGCAGGCGGCCATGAACGGCGAGGATGGCTCGGTGATGGTGCAGGTGACCGCGCAGCCGGACGGCCACGTGACCTCGGTAGAAATGGAAAGCCGGTCCGGATCGCAATGGCTCGACATGGCGCTGATGGGGCTGTTCCGCGATGCGCATTTGCCGGCGCTGCATGAAGACGAACCGATCACCTTCAACTTCACCATGCACTACATCCTGATCCGCGAGTGAGAGCCGCAGCGCTGCTGTTGCTTGCGTTGCTGGGAGGCTGCGCGTCGATATCGCCGACTGCGACGGTACCCAGCGGCGAGGCGCGGATTTATGTGGTGGGGCGCGGCTGGCATACCGATATCGGCTTGCCGGTGGATGAAGTCTCTGGACCACTCGCGTCGCTGGAGGATGGACTTCCCGGCGTGCGTTACATGGTGTTCGGCTTTGGCGAGCGCGAATACTACATGGCGCGCAAGACTGGCTCGGCCGAGATGCTGGCCGCGTTGTTTCCAAGCAAGAGTGCCATTCTGCCTACCGCGCTGCGTGCGTCCCCCGATATCGCGTTCGCAGATCAGCGCGTGGTCATGCTGCGTCTGCCGCAATCCGGTGTGGACGAGATCGCCGCCGAAATCTGGCAATCACTGGAGAAACATGACGGTGCGGCAGTGCGCCTCGCTGAGGGTCCGTACGCCGGGAGCTGGTTCTATGCGTCCAGGGACACCTACGATTTGTCTTATACGTGCAACACCTGGACCGCGCACCTGCTGCACGACGCGGGTTTCCCGATGAATACGGACGTGGTGTTCGCCGATCAGGTCATGGGACAGGTGTCGCAGATTGCGGAACGGCAGGGGCGCTGAGAAGCCGATGGGTTCCTGTTAGCCTGAACACGCTCTAGCAGGGCGGCGCGCTGCCGTTTGGGCAAACCACGGTCGAACCCGGCGGCACAACGATGGTCGTATTATGCGACGGCGGTGGCGGATTGCTGCTGCTGAAGCTGAGGCATCCGCCGAGCAACAGCGGCAGAAGCAGTGTCAGCAGACGGACCATCGCTATCACCTCGTACGGGCTCGCACGTAAAAACCGGACCAGTACATGGGGAAACCTCTCGCCAACGGCGAATTGCGATCGCGTCAACATCCCGTAGCTATGGCTTCAGCAAATCTCCGGGTTCGCCGTGCAGCACATCCGACGGCGGCCTCGTGTCGTGATCGGCGCACCCGTTCTTTGGCGATACCGGCATATCAAGAAACACTTTCCCGTTCACGCCGGCGGGAACTCCTGGCCGTCCGGCAAGATCGATTGCCATCGGCATCGACGCACCGTTGTCCGGCACAGCGGGGCAATCCGCCGGTGCGGCTATGAGCCAAAAAATGGTGAGCACAACGAGCATCCCCGCCAGGATGCGCGCACCAGCTTAACGATTGGTTCGCGCGTGCACGCTCGACAGCAGAGCCGGGATAAATACCAGGCTGGCGATCAGCGTGCAGGCCAGGCTGATCAGCAACACCTCACCCATGCTCGCGGTGCCCGGATGGTTCGATAGTGCGAGCGATCCAAACGCGGTTCCCGTCGTCAGAGCCGAGAACACGATTGCGCGCGCGGTGGCCGAACCGAGGATCGTATGCCGGCCGGCCCGCCAGTTCATCACGAAATAGATATTGAACGATACGCCGACGCCTAACAGCAGCGGCAGCGCGATGATGTTGGCGAAGTTCAACGGCAGTGGCAGCAGAACAGTCACCAGCAATGTGAGGAGTGCCGAAAGGATGAGCGGCGCCAGCACCAGCGCCACATCCAACAGTCGCCGGAGCGCCAGCAACAGGATCACGGTGATCGACACCACCGCAATGATCGCGGCGGCGAGGAACGCGTTCACGATCGTGGTACTGGTCGCCACGATCGTCACGGCCGAACCGCCCGCATTGGGCGCCACCGATGTCACCTGACTGACGAACTCATGCAGGCCGACGCTGCCGCGGACGTGCTCGGCGGGGATCACCTGGACGCGCGCGCGGCCATCGGGCAGCAGCCAATCGCGCGAAACGTCGGGCGGAATTGACGACTGTGTTACCGGTTCAGCGTTCAGCACATCACGCAGGTCGTCGAGCTGCTGAGGCAGAAATCGGGTCAGCGCCGCGTTGGTCGCCATCAGCAAGCCGTCGTTCGCCTCTTCAAGCTGATGCAGATCGCCTGCGATCGCCCCCAGCGGATGGTCTTTCGGCAACTTTGGCAGCGCCGGATCGATTTGCGCCAGCGCCGTCTGGGCCGCCAGTTTGATCTGGGCCGGCGTGATCGGTGCCGGCGGTTCGTGCGGCAGCAGCGTCGGGGCCAGGATCGAGTTGGCATCGGCGATGATCGCCAGTTTCTGCTGCTGGTCGTCCGGCACGAAGCTGTCGATATCAATCACCTTCGATACCGTCGGCAGCTTGAGCAGCTTCGTCTTCACGGCTTGAGCATCCGCGACACTCGGCTCGACAATGCTGATGCTGTACGGGTTGGTGACAGGATTGTTGATCAGGTCATAGAGCGTCCGCATCGCCTCGGTATTCGGGTTCTTGGTGTGCAGCGGATCGGAATCGAACTGCAGCCGAGGCGACACGGCCAGCGCCAGCACCGCCAATCCAGTGAACACCGCCAGGATTGGCCGCCGATGACGGGCAACCAGCGGATCGAATGGCGCGAGGCTCGCGAAGCCCACGAGCGCCCGCTCGCCATGCGGGCGACACAAGGTGATGATCGCCGGCAGGAAGCCGAGGGTGCAGATGAAGGCGATCAGCATGCCGACCCCGGCAATCAACCCGAGCTCCGCCACGCCAGAAAAAGCGGTCGGCACGAAGCCGAGGAAACCCGCCGCTGTGGCGCAGGCTGCAACCAGGATCTGGATGCCGGTGCGATGCGCGTTCTGCCGCATCGCCTCCATCGGGTCGGGATATTCAAAGCGTCGCTCACGGTATCGCACCGAGAACTGGATCGCGAAGTCCACGGCAATCCCGACGAACAGGATGCCGAAGCCGACGGACACCAGGTTCAGCGTTCCCACGGCCAGCGACGCGAATAACAGCGTCAATATCAGGCCCATGGTGAGCGTCGCCAGGATCGGCACGATCAGCCGCCACGTCTTCACTGCGAGGAACAGCCACAGCGTGATCAGCGTGACGCTGCCGATCAGCCCCCACACCATGCCTTGCACGACGGTGGCGAACTCTTCGTCCGCCAAGGCGATCTGGCCGGTGATGCGCACTCGCGCGTCGCCCGCCTTCACGAATTCCAGGTTGGCGATGATCTGGCGCATCGCTTCGGTGGCCTCGCCGCCAGGCTGCAACGCGCCGTAGTCCAGCTTCGGCTGCACCAGGACGAACTTGTACTGGC
This sequence comes from uncultured Alphaproteobacteria bacterium, assembly GCA_963733475.1. Classification (GTDB taxonomy): domain Bacteria; phylum Pseudomonadota; class Alphaproteobacteria; order Acetobacterales; family Acetobacteraceae; genus JAMXLO01. The sequence goes on from CAVTEC010000055.1 coordinate 39,395, forward strand.
CCGCCAGGTCGTTCAGACTGCTGCCGCCCAACAGCAGTTGCCAGGACAGCGGCTGCGGATGGCCGGCCAGCGCGTCGGCCATCGATTGGTGGAAGGCGCGCAGGGACGCCATGTAGGGCGATAGATCGACGTCGCTCCTCTGCACCCCCATCCCAAGCAGCGACAGCGCCGAGAACAACCCCCGTGCCGTCGGATCGGCCACCAACTGACCGAGGAATGGCTGGGCATCGATCGTGCGATCCATCAAATCGCCAAGCTGCTTGGTGTCGAGGAACAGCAGCCCTTCCTTGTGCAGGAACGGTGAGGCATCCGGCCGGCGCACCGTGTTGAAATGCATGTGATCCTTGGCGACCGCATCGGCCAGCGCGGCGGCGGTGGCGTCCGCTTCCTCCGGCTCCTTGGCGTCGATCACGGCGACCAGGAGATTGTTGAACTGCGGAAAGTCCTTGTTCAGTTCCTCCGCCTGCTGCCGCCAGGGCAGGCTACTGGCGAACATCAGGTCGGTGTCGGTGCTGACACCCAGATGGTGCACCGCGAACCACGCCGAGAAGACGGCCAGCAGCAAACCACCCAGCGCAACGCCAAGTGCGTTGCGTTGGCTGAAATCGGCCAGTCCAACGATCAGTCGGTTCAGCATGGTCCGGGGCGCATCCGAGTCGCGGCCCGGCGGAGGCGGGCGGGGACTGATAGTCGCTTGGGCGTCCTCGGTCCATGGCTCGTCCGGGTAGTTTTCACCCGGGCGTCCAGGGGGTAGGAGAGGCGGCTGATGGTCGGGAGGTTGGTCCAATGTCCTCATCCACTGTGACGCGAAGCCGGGTCGAGCCGCGCAACCAGCCGCCGTTCCGGGCGGACCATGTGGGCAGCCTGCTGCGTCCACGCGAGTTGGCAGCGGCACGCGCCCACCGCAAGGCCGGTTCTCTCTCGGCAGAAGGACTTCGCGCAACCGAGGATCGCTGCATCGAGGCTGCCATCCGCAAACAGGAGGAGATTGGCCTCCGCGCCGCGACGGATGGTGAATACCGTCGTGCGTTCTGGCACTATGATTTCGTCGCCGGACTGGACGGCGTCGAGCTGTATGAGCCGGAGCAGAAGATCCAGTTCAAGGGCGGCCTGCCGTTGCCGCTGATGCTGCGCGTGGTGGGCAAACTCCGCTGGAACAAGCCGGTGATGGTGGACGATTACCGCTTCGTCGCCGGTCACGTGAAGACCGCGATGGCGAAGATGACGATTCCCTCGCCGTCGGTGGTGCATTTCCGCGGCGGACGGCAGGCGATCGATCCGAAGACATATCCGGACATGGATGGGTTCTTCGCCGATCTCGGCGAGGCGTACAGCAAGGCGGTGGCGGCGTTCGGCGCTGCGGGGTGCAAATACCTGCAACTTGACGAGGTCAACATCGCTTACCTGTGCGACCCGGAGCAGATCGCCGGCTTGAAGGCGCGCGGCGAACATGTGGAGAATCTGCTGTCGATCTATGCCGGAATGCTGAACCGGGCGATCGAGGCCAAGCCGGCTGGGATGACGATCAGCATGCATCTGTGCCGGGGCAATTTCCGTTCGCATTGGGTGGCGTCTGGTGGGTATGAGCCGGTGGCGGAGGTGCTGTTCAATCAGATCAACTCAGACGCTTACTTCATGGAGTACGACACGGAACGCGCCGGCGGCTTCGAGCCGCTGCGGTTCGTGCCGCGGGGGAACAAGATCGTCGTGCTGGGGCTGGTCACCAGCAAGTCGGGCATGCTGGAAACCAAGGATGAGCTGAAGCGGCGGATTGACGAAGCGGCGAAGTATTTGCCGCTGGAGCAGCTCGCGCTGTCGCCACAATGTGGGTTTGCCAGCACCGAGGAAGGCAACACGCTGACCGAGGACGAGCAGTGGGCGAAGCTGCGCCTGTGCGTTGACGTCGCGCGCGAGGTGTGGGGCGGGGTTTAAGTAAATCGGAACCGCAGATGCACGCAGATGGACGCAGATGAAGGCACCCGCGCGAAGCGCATCTGCGTCCATCTGCGTGCATCGGCGGTTCCATATTCTTGCCTTTGGCTGATCGTCGCTGCGACGGTTGTTCGTCTGGCGTTTGGTGCCTCGCTGGGGCTTGGCGTTGACGAAAGCTACATGGTGGCGTCGGGGCGCGTACTGAGCCTCGGCTATTTCGATCATCCGCCGGCGTCGTGGTGGCTGAGTTGGGGTGCGGCGCATCTGTTCGGCAGCGAGGCGCCGATCGTTGTGCGGTTGCCCTTCATCGCGCTGTTCGCGCTGTCCACCTGGCTCATGTACCGGCTCGGCGGATTTTGGGCCGCGCTGCTGCTGAACCTGTCGCCGGTGTTCGGGGTCACGACCGGGACGTGGGTGCTACCAGACGGGCCGCTGGATTGCGCGCTGCTCGGTGCGGCGCTGTGCCTGGTGCGCGCGCTCGAGCGAGGAACGCTGGCCTGGTGGATTGGCACCGGACTTTGCGCGGGTCTCGCGCTGTTTTCAAAGTATTCGGCTGCGTTGACGATCGCGGGGGCGGGCATCTACCTGCTGACCAGCCGTGAGCACAGGCGGCTCTTGGCGAGTGTGAAGCCATGGCTCGCACTGGCTGTGGCGCTGCTGATTTTCTCACCGGTGCTGATCTGGAACGCGCAGCACGGCTGGGCGTCGCTCGCCTTCCAGGGCGGTCGCGCCGAGGGCTTGCGGTTCCATCCCTTGGCGCCACTGGCCACCCTGGCCGGCGAGGCGCTGTTCGTGCTGCCGTGGATCTGGGTGCCGATGATGATGGGCTGGATTGCGGCGCTGCGGCGCGGTCCACAGGAATGGCGGAGTTGGCTGCTCTGCTGCCTGGCGGCACCGCCGATCGTGGTGTTTGCCCTGATCTCGGCTTGGTCGAGCCAGCGCGTGCTGTTCCATTGGGCAGCGCCTGGCTACCTGATGCTGTTCCCGTTGCTGGGCGAGGCAGTGGCGCGGCGCATGGATCAGCCGCAGGTACGCCGCTTGGTGTGGGGGACGGCGGCGTTCGTCGTGCTCGCGGTCGCTGTTGTCGCGACACAGGTGCGGTTCGACTGGCTGCCGATTACGGCTTTCGCGCGGCGCGATCCCGATATCGAGGCGGTCGACTGGACATCGCTGCGGGATGAACTGGCGTTGAAGCCGGGTGCCATCGTCGGCGTCCCGAATTGGCGTGACGCCGGCAAGATTGCCTATGCGCTGGGGCCACAGGTGACGACGCTGTGTCTGAACCGCGATGCAAGGCAGTTCGGCTTCGCCTTTCCACCGTCGAGCTTTGTCGGCGAGGACATGCTGATCCTCGCGCCTGAACACGGCGATCGCGTCCCTGTGGAACTTGGCAGCGCGTTCGACAGGATCGAGCCACTGCCAGCAGTTGTCGTCCAGCATGCCGGACGGCCGCTGCTGACAGTGTCGGTGTTCCGCGCGACCCGCCTGCGTGCGTGGCCGCCTCCTGGCTGATGGCACGTAGCTTGCCTATGCTGGTGGCATGAACACTGCGCTCAGCCCCGCCGAGCTGCGCACGCTCTCCGGCCGAAGCAATGCCGAGGGCGCGCTGCGCACCAGCATTCATGTGGTGCTGCTGGCCGGCACCGGCTGGCTGTTGGCGGTCTCCGGTCCGTGGACGCTGCTGCCGGCCATGGTCGCGTTCGGCTTGGTGCAGGTCGCGCTGTTCGCCCCTGCTCATGAGGCGACGCATCAGACAGTGTTCGCGTCGCGGCGCGCCAACCAGATCGTCGGCTGGCTGGCAGCCTGCCCTTCGTTACTGAACCTGCAGTTCTACACCGCGTACCACTTTGCCCATCACCGGCACACTCAAATCCCCGGCCAGGACCCCGAACTGGATATGGAATCGCCGCATGACCTGGCGAGCTACGTCCGGCGCATCCTTGGCGTGCCCTATTGGCGCCTGCGGCTGATGGTAGTTGCCGATGCCTGGCGCGGCGACATGAGCCGGTATCCCTACGTCTCACGCCAGGCGGCGCCCGGCGTCATCCTCAGTGTGCGCGCAATGAGCGTCACGATGGTTGGCGGCGCGATCATCGCTGCATTGCTGTTCGGCTGGGCCACGCCGCTGAAATTCTGGGTCCTGCCGCAGTTGCTTTGCCAGCCCTTCCTGCGCGGCTATGTGCTGGCCGAGCACACCGGCTGCACGCAGGACCGCAACGGCCTGACCAACACACGCACCACGCTGACCAACGCTGTGGTGCGGCTGCTGATGTGGAACATGCCGTACCACGCCGAGCACCACCTGTATCCGTCGATCCCGTTCCACAGCCTGGCGGATGCGCACGCACTGCTGCGCAACAAGCTCGGCTTTATCGAGCCGCGTGGTTACGCGCGGTGGAACCTGGGAGTCATGCGCCAGTTCGTGCCGCGGTGAGCGGCGTAGGTTGAGGAACCGCAAATAACGCGAATAACGCAAAAAGCCATTTGCGTGCTTTGCGTTTTTTGCGGTTCCTATTTCTTCACTCGGCTGCGGCGGCAACCTCTTTCGCACGCAGGGACGCGATCTTTGCCTGGGCACGCGCGCGGCGCTCATCGAACTTCGCGAGACGGCGCTGCGGGTTCGGGTGCGTGACGTTGTCGGCATCGCCAGGGTTCTTCTGCGAACCGGCCCAACCATGCGCGGCGATGTCGAAGATGATGCCGTTCAGGTCGGTGTGCTTCACCTCGTAGCCATCCGGGTTGCTCGGATCGCCCATGATCCATGTCGCGCCGGTGTTGCGCGCGATCTTGCCCTGCTCCACCACGTCATCGACCCAGAAGCCGATGTGATGGATGCCGACATAGTCCATGCCGGTGCCCTGCGCGGCCTCGTCGCTCTTGAAGTGGAGGATGGCGAGGTTCACGACACCGTCGGTCAGGAACACGCCCTCGGCGAGCGGGCCGTCGAGCTCGGTGACTTCCTGCAAGCCGACGGCCTGCTTGTAGAATTCGGCGGTCTCCCACGGATCGGTGACGCTGAGTGCCACGTGACGGATCCGGCCTTTGGTCTGCGCGGTCATGGACTGCTCCCTTTCTGGCGGTCGTTGCCGGGGAGCGTAGCGGGAAATGCGGCGATGGCACAGAGGGGGGCCTTGCGGCTATGCTACTGTCTGTCCAATCTGGATCATGGCTATGCACATCACATTGCCCATACCCGACGATATCGGCCAACGGCTTAGCGCCGGTGGCGAGGATCTGTCGCGTCGCGCGCTCGAGGCTTTTGCCCTAGAGGAATATCGCGCCGGACGGTTGACGCTGCCGGAACTCGGCAGACTGCTGGGCTTTGAGACGCGTCCCGCCCTGGATGGCTTCCTGAAGGCACGCGGCGTGTACGAAGAGTGCACACTGGAAGATATTGAAAAGGATATAGAGGACCTTCGGCGCCTCGGCTTCTGACCGGTTACGCATGTTGTGGTGTCCGATACGGGACCGCTGCATTATCTCGCGCTGATCGAACTGACTGACGTTCTACCACGGCTTTTCACCGCTGTTGCAGTGCCGGAAAGCGTCAGGATAGAGATGGATCGTCCTGAAACGCCCGTGCCGGTCCGGGGCTGGATCGCGAACCGGCCAGCATGGCTGGACGTGCACCCAGCGCCTCGAGCTGACAATCCATCCTTGCGTTCATTGCACCGGGGTGAGCGCGATGCGATCGCCCTGGCGGTAGAACTCCGGGCGGATCTCCTTCTCATGGACGAGCGGGCCGGCATCGCAGCCGCGCGATCGTTGGGCCTTCATGCCACAGGAACGCTTGGCCTGCTTGCGGTGGCGTCCGATTGCGGCCTGGTCGATCTAGCGGCCGCTTTCATGCGGCTGAAGAGCACCAACTTTGGGTATCGGCAGGAGTTGATCGATGCGCTGCTCGCCGGCCACCGCAGTTCGCGGCGCGCGCCATGATGCATCTCTGTCCGTGGCTCATGCGGCCTGGGCAAACTACATCGTCGCGCCAAGCACCCATGGCGCGAATTCCGCCGACCCAAAATCGAACTGCTCGCTTTTGGTCCGTTCGCCGCTGGCCACCCGCAACATCAGCTCGAAGATGCGCTGGCCGCATTCCTGGACGCTTTCCTCCCCTTCGAGGATCGTGCCGCAGTTCACGTCCATGTCGTCTTCCATGCGCTGATACATCGGCGTGTTGGTCGCGAGCTTTATGGAAGGCGAAGGCTTGCAGCCGAACACCGAACCGCGCCCGGTGGTGAAGCACACCAGGTTGGCACCGCCAGCGACCTGGCCAGTCGCCGCCACCGGGTCGTAGCCCGGCGTGTCCATGAACACGAAGCCCTTCGCGGTCACCGGTTCCGCGTAGCCGACAACATCGACCAGATTGGTTGACCCCGCCTTCGCCATCGCGCCGAGCGATTTTTCCAGGATCGTGGTCAGCCCGCCCGCCTTATTGCCGGGCGAGGGATTGGCGTTCATCTCGGCACCCTCGCGCGCGGTGTAGTCCTCCCACCAGCGCATCAGCGCGACCAGTTTTTCCCCGACCTCGCGCGAGACCGCGCGGCGCGTCAGCAGATGCTCGGCACCATAGGTCTCCGGCGTCTCCGACAGGATCACCGTGCCGCCATGCCGCACCAACAGATCGCTCGCGGCACCGAGCGCTGGATTGGCCGACACGCCGGAATAGCCATCAGAGCCGCCGCATTGCAGGGCCACACAGAGTTCGCTCGCCGGCACCGGTTCGCGGTGCACCTGGTTGGCCTCCGCAAGCACCTCCTTCACGAAGGCCACACCCGCTTCCACTGTCTTGCGCGTGCCGCCCATCGACTGAATGTCCATGTTGCGGATGCGGTCCGAGAGCCGCTGCTCGTCCATCAGCCCGCGGATCTGGTTCACCTCGCAGCCCAGCCCCAGCACGACCACATGCGAGAAATTGACGTGCCGCGCATAGCCGGCGAGCGTGCGACGCAGCACCCGCAGCGGTTCATTCTCAGTCATGCCGCAGCCGGTCTTGTGCGTCAGCGCCACCACGCCATCGACATTGGGAAATTCCGCCAGCGGATCGTCACCGGTGAACGGATTGCGCCGGAACACATCGGCGATCAGCCCTGCGACATGCGCCGAGCAGTTCACGCTGGTGAGTATACCAATGTAGTTACGCGTCGCCACCCGCCCATCCGGCCGGCGAATGCCATCGAAGCTCGCCGGCGTGTTGGCATAGTCCGTCGGCCTTGCATCAACTCCGTAGCCGTAGTCCTTGGCGAAGTCGCCCATCTCGCAGTTCTGCACGTGTACGTGCTGGCCCGGCGCGATCGCGCGTGAGGCAAAACCGATGATCTGCCCATAGCGCCGCACCGGCTCGCCCGCTGCGATCGGCCGCACGGCGACCTTGTGGCCGGCTGGAATACGCTCGACGGTGACCACGCCATCCGCCACTGCCACGCCGGGCAGCAGCGTACTGCGCGCGATCACCACCCCATCGTCGGCGTGCAGTCGAATCACCTTCGCCACGGTCATGGGCATCGCTCCCTAAGCATCATGGCCGGGCGTGTCCCGGCCATGACGATGATTTGGACGCCGTCGCCCGTACCTTAGCGCCAATGGGGCCAAGCCCGGCCATGACGGGGTGTGGGTCAGCTCGCGATGTCGCCCGCCGCCTTGCGCGTCGCCGTCACCGCCTCACGCGCGGCGCGGGCCATCAGGCCGCTGTCGTTCGCAATCGTAACGAAGCGGAAGCCCATGCCAATCATGCGCGCGGCGTAGGCAGCCGTGCCGTTGTGGAGGCCGGCAAACTTGCCGTGCTTCTTGCAGCTCGCCAGCAGCTTCTCGTAGATGCCGAGGATCAACGGCTCCTCGCGATCGAGCATCGGAATCAAGCCGAGCGAAAAGCCCATGTCCGCCGGGCCAATGTAGATACCGCTGATGCCGGGCACTGACAGGATCTCGTCGATGTTGTCGATGCCGTCCTGGGTCTCGATCATCGGGATCACCAGCACTTCGTCATTGGCGATCTTCTGGTAGTTGGAGGCTTCACCGTACATCGCGGCGCGGATCGGGCCGTTGCTGCGCTTGCCGATCGGCGGATACAGGCATGCTGTCGCCAGTGCCTGCGCCTCGGCCTTGTTGTTGACCATCGGGCAGATGATGCCCCACGCGCCGCCGTCGAGCGCCTTGCCGATGATGCCGGGTTCGTTCCAAGGCACACGTACTAGCGGGGTAATCGGATGCGGCCCCATCGCCTGGAAGCACTGCACCATCGACTGGTAGTCCTGCACTCCGTGCTGCATGTCGACGGTGACGCTGTCCCAGCCGCACTGCGCCATCACTTCGGCGGAAAAGCCCGACGGGATCGCGAGCCAGGCGTTGACGCACGCCTTGCCGGATGCAATGCGAGCCTTGAGTTTGTTCGACATCTGGGTGTTTCCCCGCTGACAAAGAGAGGGGCAAGCTAGGCGCGAGGCATCAGTGCGTCAACGCACGAGCGGCACGAAAAATCCGTGCCGCCCGTTAACCATTTTATGCGTTCAATTGCGATGAGCGTGATACCAACCGTTACGCAGTACGCGTCCCGGAAGAGCACCAGTGTGCTTGCCATCCTCCAGCAGCACCTGGCCATTCACGATCGTCAGGTGGATGCCGATCGCGGGCTCCTTGATACGCCATCCGCCTGCGGGGAAGTCGTGCACCACGGTCTCCGGTCCTGGCATCACCGTGTCGGGATCGAACACGACGATGTCGGCTGCAAGACCCTCGCGCAGCAGGCCGCGGTCGTTGATGCCGAATAGTGACGCTGACTCGAAGGTGAGGCGCTTCACCGCCTGCTCCAGTGTCAATGCCTGCTTCTCGCGCACCCACTCGCCGAGCAGCCGCGTCGTGTAGCCATAACCGCCGTGGAACTGCACGTGCGCACCGCCATCGCCCAGGCCGATGAATGCGTTTGGATAGGTCAGGATGCGCCGCAGCGCTTCATCATCGATGTTGCTTTCCGCCTGGAGGAAGCGGGTCTCCAGCTTCTCCTCGACCACCAGATCGAGGAACGCATCGATCACCCGTTTGCCCTGCATTTTGGCAATCTCGCCGATCGTTTTGAACTGCAGGGGCTTGTTCTTTTCCAGCACCGGCTCGTTCACCGTCATGTAGTCCCACCAGGTCTTGGAGAACCCGACGGTCTGAAGGGGCACAGTGAACGCCACCGCCTCGGCATGCAGCTTGTCGCGCACCTGCGGATCGGCATAAGCGCGCAGCTTCTCCTCATCCGACATCAGCAGGATCGGATGCCATGTCGGCAATCCGCGGAACACCTGGCAGTTCTTCATGGTGAAGTCCTGCGTCACCCGGTTGGGCGAGCACATTGGATAGGCGCGGATGCCGGCACGCGCTGTCTCCTCGACGCGCGCGATGTGCTGCTTCCATTTATCGGGATTGCGCACGGTCTGGCTGAGACTGTTGTAGATCACCGGCCGCCCGGTTGCCTCGGCGAGTTTCGCCATCAGGCCTTCGGACAGTTCGGAATTGACGCCGCCACCGACCTGAATGGTGCCGGTGCCGAGATCGCGCAACACGTCGCTGATCGCGAAAATCTCTTTCTCATCAGCCCACAGCGCTGGGATCGGCACGCCCTGCGGATCATAATGGCCCTTCTGCCGCGACGCCGAGAAGCCCAGCGCACCGTGCTTCATGCCGTCGCGCACGACGTCCTGCATCGCCATGATCTCAGCATCGGTGGCGGCGCGTTTCTGGCAGTCGTCACCCATGACGTAGAAGCGAACCGCGGTGTGGCCGATCAGTGTGCCGGCGTTCACCCCGAGGCTCTTGTCGAGTTTGTCCATGTATTGCGGCACAGTCTCCCAATCGACATCGACGGTGCTCAGCACTTCCATCGGAATTGCTTCGACATAGGACAGGAACTCGGCCATGCGCGCTTCCTTGCCGCGCCGCACAGGCGCGAGCGACAGGGAGCAGTTGCCGAAGATCACCGTGGTGGCGCCGTGCTGCGGCGAGAAGGTGCACAGCGGATCCCACGTCACCTGCGCGTCGTAGTGGCAGTGGTTGTCGATGAAACCAGGTGCGACGGCGAGGCCGTCCACGTCGATCGTGCGCGATGCGGCGCCGTTGATTTTGCCGATCTCAACGATCTTGCCGTCTTTGACTGCGAGATCACCGCGGAATGCCGGCATGCCGGAACCATCGACGATGCGGCCATTACGGATCAACAGGTCATATGCCATTGTTCGTTCTCCTCCCAACAGGATTTTGCGGGAAGTGTAGCACCGATCTGGATATTTGGAACGCACGGCCCCGTTACGGCATGAGTACCTGCCGCGCCTTGCAATCGGCCAGCGCGCAGATCGTCGAGCGCCTGGTTCGCCTGGTCGAGCTGATAGGGCAATGTGCGCGTCTTCACTGGCACCTTGGGCGCCAGAGCCAGGAATTCGTCGCCATCCGCGCGCGTCAGGTTGGCGACCGATCGCACCACACGTTCGCCCCACAGGATGTCGTACGGAAAACTTGGGATCGGACTCATGTGGATGCCGGCACAGACGACCGTGCCGCCGCGCTCAACTGCACGCAGCGCGGCGGGAACCAAGGGACCGACCGGCGCGAAGATGATCGCGGCATTCAGCGGCTCCGGCGGTGGCTGGTCGGAGCCGCCGGCCCAAACCGCGCCGAGTTCTCGCGCGAAGGCCTGGGCCTCGGTATCGCCAGGGCTGGTGAATGCGAACACCTGCCTGCCCTGCCAACGCGCAACCTGCGCGATGATGTGTGCGGCCGCACCGAAGCCATACAGGCCGAGCCGGCGCGCATCACCCGCCATGCGCAGCGAACGGTAGCCGATCAGGCCCGCGCACAGTAACGGCGCCGCTTCGATGTCGCTGTAGCTGTCCGGAATGGCGAAGCAGAAGCGCTGATCGGCGACTGGTGTATTCGCCGTATCCGCCATCGATCTGATAGCCCGTAAAGCGCGCCTGTGCGCACAGGTTCTCGCGGCCTGACCGGCAGAATTCACACACGCCGCAGGTCCAGCCGAGCCACGGCACTCCGACGCGATCGCCTTGCTGGAAATCTCTCGACGCCTTCGCCGCACGCCGCAATGGTGCCGACGATTTCGTGGCCGGGAACCAGCGGCAGTTTCGGTTGCGTCAGATCGGCATCAACAACGTGAAGATCGGTGCGGCACACCGCGCAGGCATGCACGCGAATCAGCACCTGGCCGGCGCCCGCCTGCGGCACCGGCAGCGATTCCAACCGGAGCGGCGTTCTCGCCTCGTGAAGCATCATGCAACGCATCATGCGCTGACTATAGGCCGTGCCGCCGCTCAGCAGCAGCCCCGGAAGCGGCCCTTTCCGATTTCGTATCGCGCGGCCTGACGCTCGCGGAAAAACTCCTCGTAGGTCATGACCGACTTGTCGGGATGCGTCGTGCGCGTGTGCGTGACGTAGGTCTGGTAGTCCGGCACGCCCACCATCAGGCGTGCCGTCTGCGTCACCATCTCACAGACCAAGCGCCAGCTTAGTCATCGCCGGCCCGCCATCGCGCCGCTGATCTCGATCGCAGTGTTGCGCGGGTTGCTTATCGCCTTGAGGCAGTGCGAAGACACCATACACCGCCATGATCACCACAATCACCGCAAACACCGCGGCGAGCGTCGCATCGACATAGTCGTTGAACACGATGCGGCTCATCTCATGCACCGTCTTGGCTGGAGCCAACACTTTGCCTGCTGCAATCGCATCGGAGTAGCGCATCGCATGGCTCACAAAGCCGACTGCTGGGTCGCTGCTGAACACCTTCTGCGCGCCGGCGGTCACGGTGCATACCACGAGCCATGCCATCGGCACGATAGTGACCCACGCGTACTGCTCGCGCTTCATCTTGAACAGCACAACGGTGCACAGCGTCAACGCGATTGCCGCCAGCATCTGATTTGCCGTGCCGAACAGCGGCCATAGCGTCCAGATGCCGCCCAGCGGATCGATCACGCCCTGGTACAGGAAGTAGCCCCACAGCACGCAAGCCACCGCCGAACCGACGATGTTGTTGGTCCATGATTCGGTGGTCCTGAAGGCGGGAACAACGTTGCCCGACGAGGTCCTGGATCATGAAGCGGCAAACGCGCGTGCCGGCATCGACCGTGGTGAGGATGAACAGCGCCTCGAACAGGATGGCGAAGTGGTACCAGATGCCCATCAGCAGCTTGCCGCCCATGAAGCCGGACAGGATGCTCGCCATGCCGACGGCCAGCGTCGGGGCGCCACCGGTGCGCGACAGGATCGTGGTCTCGCCAACGTCATGCGCGATCTGCGTCAGCATGTCGGGCGTGACGACGAAGCCCCAGGACTCGATACGACCTGCGCTGCATGCGCCGCGTCAGCGCCGATCAGACCGCCCGCGCTGTTCATGGCGAAATAGACACCGGGGTGGATCACTGTCGCGGCGATCATCGCCATGATGGCAACGAACGATTCCATCAGCATGCCGCCATAGCCGATGCAGCCGGATCTGATTCTCGTTCTCGATCATCTTGGGCGTGGTGCCGGACGAGATCAGCGCATGCCAGCCGGAGACCGAGCCGCAGGCGATGGTGATGAACAGGAACGGGAACAGGCCACCGGCCCAGACCGGACCGGTGCCATCGATGAATTTCGTCACGGCCGCCATTTGCAGATCGGGCCGCACGATCATGATGCCGAGCGCCAGCATCAGGATGGTGCCGATCTTCAGGAACGTGGACAGATAGTCGCGCGGCGCCAGCAACAGCCAGACCGGCAACACAGAGGCGACGAAGCCATAGCCGATGATGATCAGCGCCAGTGTGCGCGCCTGACAGATCGAACCAGGCCGCAAGCGCTGGTGTCTCGGAGACGGTCTGACCGGCGATCAGGGCGATCAGCAGCAACACGGCGCCGATGGCCGACATCTCGGCGATGCGGCCTGGCCGGATGAAGCGGCTGTATATACCCATGAGTCAGCGCGATCGGGATCGTGCAGAACACGGTGAAGGTGCCCCATGGGCTGCCCACCAGTGCCTTCACGACGACCAGCGCCAGCACCGCCAGCACGATAATGCAGATCAGCAGGATGCCGATGCCGGCGATGCCACCGGCCAACGGGCCCATCTCGGAGCGGATCATGTCGCCCAGCGAGCGGCCATCGCGGCGCGTGGACATGAAGAGCACGGTCATGTCCTGCACCGCGCCGGCGAACACAACACCCGCCAGGATCCATAACGTGCCGGGCAGATAACCCATCTGCGCGGCCAGGACCGGGCCAACCAGCGGCCCCGCTCCCGCAATCGCCGCGAAATGGTGGCCGAACAGCACCACTTTGTCGGTCGGCACATAGTCCAGGCCATCGTTGTGGCGCTACGCCGGCGTCTTGCGCTCGGCATCCACGCGGAACGCCCGCTGCGTGATGAACAGCGCGTAGAACCGGTAGGCGATGAAGTAGATGCACACCGAGGCGATGACGAGCCACGCCGCGTTGACCGGTTCCCCTCTGGTTAATGCAACAACGGCGAACGAGATCGTGCCGAGCAGGATGACACCTGCCCACAGCAGCTTGTCGCGCAATGACATGACACCCCTGTGTATTCCGATAGATGCGAGGCTAGGCGCGATATTGTTAAGATTACATTGATTTGGATCAAATCGCGGTGGTGCGCGCATTTTGGCGCGAAGATTGATCCTGCCATAGCGACGGACATAACGAACGCTTAACGCTCACGGGCGCAGCAGTGGCATCGCGAGACCTGAAAAGGAACCCTATTCATGGCTACATTGACAGTCGGGCCGGGTGAGCAGTTCGCGACTTTATCGGCGGCGATTGCTGCATCGCACAACGGCGATGTCATTCAGGTGCAAGCCGGCACCTACACCAACGACTTCGCGATCATTAACACAAACATCACCATCGAGGGTGTCGGCGGCATGGTGAACCTGGTGGCAACCGAGGCGCCGCCGAACGGCAAGGCCATCCTGGTCACCAACTCCAATGTCACCATGGACAACATCGCGTTCTCTGGTGCGGAGGTGCCCGATGGCAATGGTGCCGGCATCCGCTATCAGGCTGGCAACCTCACGCTTAACGATTGCTATTTCCACAACAACCAGGACGGGCTGCTGTCCGCCGCCGATCCCTCCGGAAGTATCACGATCAACAATTCGGAGTTTGCGGATAACGGCACCGGCGATGGCCTGACGCACAATCTGTACGTTGGTGAGGTTGGTACCCTGACCATCAACAACAGCTACTTCCACGACGCAGTGGTGGGGCATGAAATCAAAAGCCGGGCTCTCAAGACCGTCATCGAGAACAGCCGGATCATCGACGGTCCGACCGGTACCGCGAGTTACAGCATCGATCTGCCGAACGGAGGCGATGCTATCATCGTCAACAATATCATCGAGCAGGGGCCGGACTCGCAGAACCCCGCGATCATCCATATCGGCGGTGGTTCAGGCCCGTTCTACACAGGATCGAGTGTCCAGATCAGCAACAACGTCATTGTCAATGATCTGCACGCCGGAGATGCCCGTGCCGTGCTGAACCAGTCCACGATACCGGTGAGCCTCAGCAACAACGAGGTGTACGGGCTGACCTCCAGCCAGATCGCGAGTGGGCCAACAACAGCGACCGGTACGCGCTTCCTGACCACCGAACCCACGCTTTACACGAACCATCCCTGGCAGGACGGCACTGTGCCGCCCGACAAGTTGGTGCTTTATCTGGCGGAGGATCCTGGCGCGGGCAATGCGCAATTCATCGTCACGGTCGATGGCAAGCAGGTCGGCCAAACGCAAACTGTGACCGCCTCGCAGTCAGGCAGTCAGGCTGAGGCGTTCAGCTTCGCCGGAACTTTTGGCGCGGGCAGCCACAACATCGCCATCGACTTCATCAACGACAATTTCACCGGCTCATCGGCGGCGACGCGCCACCTGTATGTGGATGGTCTTGATTATGATGGGCGGCACTATTCCGGCGATACGGCCAGCCTGCTGAAAGGCGGTGTCGCGAAGTTCACCGTGGGCGAGCAAACTACGCAGACGCCCGCCGCCAGCATCAACGGTCATTCGAACGGTTGAGGTCGTTCAGGCAAACCCATCAGCTTTCCAGTCACGTCCCGGCGAGTTCCAGCACAGCGTCCAGCAGCACCTGGGCGCCGCGCGCGAGTTGCTCCTTGGTCGAGTATTCGCGTGGATTGTGCGTGATGCCATCGACACTCGGCACGAACAGCATCGCGCTTGGGCAGAGCGGTGCGATGAGCACCGAGTCATGGCCGGCGGCGGCGATCATGTCGCGCGTGGTGAGCTGGCGCGCCTGCGCCTTCGCGCGCAGCTTGTCGCCGAGAGTGCGTTCGAAGGTGATGGGACCGAATGTCGCATAGGGGTCCACCGCGATCGTGACGCGCCGCCGCGTTGCGATCGCATCGAGTGCGGCGCGTAGCTCGGCTTCCATTGCGACGGCGCGTTCGGCAACTTCATGCCGCACGTCGCAATGCAGGCGCGTGATGTTGGATACGTTGCCGCGCGCGTTGGGGTAGTTCTCGATCCAGGTCGCGGAGGCACGGCCGCCGGGTTCCGCCGCCAACGCGATGCGTTCCACCTCCAGGATGATCTCCGCCGCCGCAGCGAGGCTGTCGCGGCGCCGATCCATCGTGGTGGGACCAACATGGCTCGGCTCGCCGGTGACCGTGAGCTGGAAATAGCGCGCGTGCATGGTGCCGACAACGATGCCGATATCGGTGTTGGTCGCCTCCATGATGGGGCCTTGCTCGATATGCGCTTCAAGCCAGCACACCCAGCCGCGCGGTGAGGGCATCAGCGCACCAGCCTGGCCGCTGGTGCGCAACGCTTCGTGCACCGTCGTGCCGTTGTCGTCGGTGATGGCGAGCGCGGTTTCCAGCGCCATGTCCGAGGCGTGCACTCGGCTGCCCATCATCGCGGGACGAAAGCGGCTGCCTTCCTCGTTGGTCCAGTTCACCAGTTCCAATGGAGCGCGCGTCACGATGCCGGCTTCGTCGAGCGCGCGGACCACTTCGAGGCCAGCCAGCACGCCAAACACGCCGTCGAAGCGTCCGCCCGTTGGCACGGTGTCGAGATGGCTGCCGAAGGCGACGGGTGCCGCGGTGGGCTCGCGGCCTTCGCGGCGCAGGAACATGTTGCCGATGGCGTCCTGCTCGAAGTGCAGACTGAGTTGTCTGCACCAGTTGAGGAATAGCGCGCGTGCCTGCGTGTCCTCGGGAGTCAGGGCCAGGCGGCAACTGCCACCTTCTGGTGTCGGCCCGATCTCGGCGATTTCCATGATCGATCGCCAGAGCCGGTCGGGGTTGATGGAGGGCGTCATCGTGCCGGTAAACCTTTCAGCAAGTGCCCCGCATCATCCTCGGCGGGAAGAAAAATGGAACCGCAAAAAACGCAAAGAACGCAAAATGGCTGAACGCGAGACGCGATTGAATCTTCTGTCCAATCGTATCATCGGCTGTGCGCTGAGGGTACACGGCGAACTGGGTGTCGGTATTCTGGAAAACGCGTGGCGCTAAACTTCTAACATTTTTTTGCGTTTTTTGCGTTTTTGCGGTTAAATGTTCTTCTTGACTTGCTGCCAATTCTCCACCGTATCGACATCGCTCAACGTGCGCAGCTGCGCGACACGACGGCCGGCGAAGTTCCGCAGCGTATCGGCAAGTGTATATTCGCTCGACCAGCGCACATTGACGAATGGCCGAGCGGGACGACGCGGCGACATTGCGATCAGCCAGTAGCCCCCATCCACCGCCGGACCAAACACAGCGT
This sequence comes from uncultured Alphaproteobacteria bacterium, assembly GCA_963733475.1. GTDB lineage: Bacteria > Pseudomonadota > Alphaproteobacteria > Acetobacterales > Acetobacteraceae > JAMXLO01. The sequence continues at coordinate 56,099 of CAVTEC010000055.1, forward strand.
CGGCGCTGCCGAGCGCGCGGAATGCCGCATGCACATCGGCTGAACCCGCATCAGGTATATCGCAACCAATGATCGCGACGCGGCTTCGTGGATATCGCCAGAATACCCGATGCATCCGGACGCCGAGATCGCCAGCGCCTTGGGGTATTTGTTCGACCGGGAACGGCAGGCGGCCTCGATCCGGCGTGATCGCGATGATGGTGCGGAAGCGCCGGTCGGTGAGCAACGATCGTACCAGGCGGGTGAGTGTGGCGACGTGGAAGCGCAGTGCTTCACGATCACCGATGTCGCGGGCCAACCGCCGCTTCACCGCACCGAGCCGGGGGGCGCGGGCGAACACGATCACGGTGTCCTTCATCCGTATAGTTTGGCGATCAGCCAGGGCGGCAGGCCGGCGAAATACAGGGAAAGGCACAGCAGGTTGCGGAGGGAGCGGCGATACCAGCCCTGGCGCTGCCATTTCTCGGCCGAGGTGATCGCCGCGATGTTCAGTGGAACGAGTCGGTGCCGGCCGAGGCGGCGTACCAGGTCCACGTCTTCCATCAAAGGTAGCGGCCGGATGCCGCCGATTCGCCGCAGCAGGTCGCGATGGATCAGCAGGCCCTGGTCACCGTACGGCAGAGCCAGGACGCGACAGCGCCAAGCAACGGTGCGCTCCCAAAGGCGGGCACGGGGGTCGTTGGTGTCGAGGGTGAAGCGGAAATAGTAGGCAGCGTCTGCGCTCAGTCCCCCCACCTCACCCAACCTCTCCGCCCCCGACGGGGGCGGAGAGGGGTGTAGGCGTTGCTGCCAACCTTTCTCCAGTTGCGTATCGGCATGCAGCAGGAGCAGCCATTCGCCGCGGGCTGCCTCGACGCCCGCTGCAAGCTGGCTGCCTCTACCCCTCGGCGCAGTGACCACACGCGCACCCAGCACCGGGGTCGCGTCGCTGCTGCCGCCATCCACCACCACGACCTCATCCGCCTCGGCAACCGAAGCGAGCGTCATGGGCAGGGTGGCAGCCGCATTCAGCGCGGGAATCACAACCGACAGCATGTTCCTATATTGTTCTTGACCGCTGGCGCCCGGTTTGCCACTGTCAGATGCGAACGGACGGAGAACACATCATGCGCGATGATGCTGAAGCTGGCAACATGCCACCGCTCGCCCGCCACGGGCGCGGCGCCACGACCAACCCTCCGGTCCGCTTCGAAAGCCAGGCGATCGCCCCGTTCGACGATGGCTGGGACACGCTCGGCGCAAAGTTCGGCGAACTGCCAAAGCTCGCGACGACACTGACCAAGGACTCGACCAGGTCCGCGATTAGCTGGAACAGCTCACCGGATATCGGCTTCGACCGGGCGGTAAACCCGTATCGTGGCTGCGAGCATGGCTGCATCTACTGCTATGCCCGTCCAACGCATGCCTATCTCGGCTATTCGCCGGGGCTCGATTTCGAGACCAAGCTGATCTTCAAGCCGGAAGTGGCGGAGCTGCTGGAGAAGGAGCTGCGCAAGCCGGGCTACACCGCGCGCACCCTGGCGCTCGGCTCCAACACCGATCCATACCAGCCGGTCGAGCGCACGCTGAAGCTGACCCGCTCGGTGCTTCAGGTGCTGGACCGCTACAACCATCCTGTCGGCATTGTCACCAAGTCGGCCGGCGTGCTGCGCGATCTCGATATCCTCAGCTCGATGGCGCAGCGCAAGCTGGCGCGCGTGTATCTGTCGGTCACTACCTTGGATGCTTCGCTGGCTCGGGTGATGGAGCCCCGGGCGGCCACACCGGCGCGGCGGCTGCATGCGATCGCCGAACTGACCCGTGCCGGCGTGCCTGCCGGCGTCATGGTCGCGCCAATGATCCCTGGCCTGAACGACGCCGAGATGGAGAAGATCATCGAGGCGTCTGCACGCGCCGGCGCACGCCATGCGGCCTATGTGCTGCTGCGGCTGCCGCACGAGCTGAAGCAGATGTTCGAGGACTGGCTCGCCACGCACTTCCCCGATCGCGCCAAGCATGTGCTGAGCCTGATCCGGGAAACCCGGTCAGGAGCGCTCAGCGACGCACGGTTCCACCACCGCTTCGCCGGGCAAGGCGTCTACGCCGATCTGCTGTTGCGGCGGTTTACGCGGGCGACTCGACAGTGGGGGCTGGATGAGGCGCGCGAGGGCCTGGACTGCGGCAAGTTCGCTGTGCCGGATGATGGGCGGCCGAAATTCGCCGAAGCGCAGATGTCGCTGTTCTGAGGGGCGTCACCCGGCGAAGCGGCGGACCACGTTCTCCAGCAAACGCGATACCGGCCCCTCGAAGCCGTTGCGCCACAGGCTGCCGCAGAAGGTGATCGAGCCGACCGAGAACACCGCGCCGCCCGCGGGAGTATCGAAGTAGACGATCTCGCCGCGTGACAGATCCTCGACTGGCTCGCCATTGATGGTGATTACGTTGGACAGCAATTCCTCTGGCACAGTCTGGAACGATGGCAACCGTCCTTCCGAGCGCGCCAAAATCACCGTCCCATCCGGCGTGCCCAGCAGCGGATCGGCGCGGTCCAACTCGAAACCGGCCGCGCCGCCACCGGACAGGCCGTAATCGCCCAGTACGTCCTCATCGATGCCGTCGAACATCCAGGCGAAGCGCGGGTCGCGTGATGCGGCCAGACGCCGGTAGCGCACGCCCTCGAACGCTGCCTGGCAGGAGAAGCCGACGCCGGCCAGCATCTGCGGCGGCCGGCGGTTACGCCGCCACAGACCGCCAAGCTGGCCATCGGTCTGGTGGTAATATTCGCCAGGCTCCGCCGCCCAGGTTCGGATGCCGCCCTCGGCGCGGCGCAGCTCGATCAGATGCGGCCGGGCCTTGTCACGTGCGATGCGCCAATAGAAGCCGTTGCCGCCGAGATAGCACAGCCGGCCACCACGCTGTGTATACGATTGCAGTGCATCGAGCGTGCCGAGCGTATGGTATTCCGGATGCGAACCGGTCAGCACGGTGCGATACGGTGCGATCAGCCCGACACCTTCATCGTCCAGGTCTTCGTCGGTGACGATGTCGAAATCGAGGCCTTTCGTCTCTAGCCATGCCAGCAGATGCAGATCGGCTGGATAATGCCGCATGCCCGAGCCATACGGATCGTTGAAGGTCAGGAAGCCAGGCCGCATCGTCATGATCGGCCGATGGCGCGACGAGAACGAAATGCCGCTGCCGTCGTGGTGCCTGTTGTAGGTGGAGCGCCCATAGAGCGGATAGCGCACGGGGTTGTGCGGATACGCTCCCCACGCTTCGACGCGCGCAAAATACCCATCATCCAGTCCCGAGCGCGCATGGTTGGCGTAGGCCTGGTACGTGAATGTCGATGCAAGGAAGACGATCGGCGCGAACGGGCCCTGCCGCTTCGGCAGTATATACAGGGGCAGCCAGTCCTCGCCTGAATCGCAGGTCAGGTGCAACGCGTAGGCGCCGCTTTGCATGTCGTCCGGCACGGTCCAGGTGAAGTCTGCCTGCCAGCCGCAATCGCCCAGATCATCGTCATGGAAATGGATTGCGCCGTAGTCATGCGGCGCATGACGCCAGCATTGCTCGCGGCCACTCCATCGTGTGCCAACCACGGCGCGAGTCGGCGAGTTGACCAGCGTGCCATGACAAGCGTGCGGACCGATATCGTAGATCGTGTCGCTGTCTATGCCGAGCGAAAAGTCCCAGCCGGCGTGCAGTTCGGGTGTCAATGCTTCCAGCGGTGCAGTGAGATTTGGCCAGGATTCGACGAAGCCGGGAATGATGGCCGGGTCTTCCAGCTTGCCGGTGAAGTGATGCGATGGCGCGGCGGTATGTTCCGCCGCGAACAGCACACTGCCGCCTGATGGCAGGACGAGCCCCTGCGCCTGTGTGACGAAGGTGGCTGCGTCCTCGCCGAGCATCTGCTGCCCGACGAGAACGCGTCCGCTTGCAGGATCAGCGGCTAGCCAGACGCGGTACCAGCGAGCGGCCTGCATCTTCTCGCCGGTAGCAACTTGGAAGTTTCCGATGCGCGCCGTTGCGCCACGTTCGCCAATCAGCAATGCAACGCCGTCTTCCGCGATCAGAGTCTGTCCGGCTTTGGCTACACCCGGGCGCACGAGCACGGTCCATGTGCATGCGGCGTCCGGATTGCGCGCTGGACCTTGCGTGACGATGGCGTAGGACCCGCCATGAATTGGCTGCCATCGTCCATCGAAAGACTGATCGAAGCGGTGCGAGAGGTCCTCGAAGCGCACGCCAGGCCCGTGCGGATTGGGATCGCCGCTCAGCACGCGCACAAGGCGCGCGCGATAGCGAAAGCCATCTCGTACACTTATGAAGGCGGAGAAGGTCTCGCCTGCGCGATGGGAGAAGCGATCGAGATAGCCTGTTATTGGCAGTTCCTGCTCGGCCATCACTCCGCCGCCGACTTAAGGTGCTCCTGGAGCCGAGGCATCAACTCGACCAGATTACAGGGCCGGAAGCGGTTATCCAACTGGTAAAGCAGGATATCGTCCCAGGCGTCCTTTACCGCGCCAGTGCTGCCGGGCAGCGCGAACAGATAGGTGCCGCCTGCCACACCACCCAGCGCGCGCGACTGCATCGTCGAAGTGCCGATCTTCTGGTAGCTCAACATGCGGAACAGTTCGCCAAAGCCCTCGATGCGCTTTTCCAGCACGCGCTCGAATGCTTCCGGCGTCACGTCGCGGCCGGTGATGCCGGTGCCGCCCGTGGTGATTACCACGTCGATCTCGCGATCCATGATCCAGCCACGCAGATGACGTTCGATGGCAACGGCATCGTCCTTCTCGATCGCGCGCGCCGCCACGCGATGGCCGGCCTTGCTGATGCGCTCCACCAGCGCGTCACCGGATCTGTCATCCGCCAGCGTACGCGTGTCCGACACGGTCAGCACCGCGATGTTCACTGCGATGAATGGGCGGCTCTCGTCGATTGCCATGCTGCTGCTCCTCGCTGGAGTTTGCCATCAATACCATAAAGGCCCGAAGCGCACTGGAGGTGAAGCCATCTCGCCGGCGGATGAACACCGTTTCTGCCAACGCTTCATTTGGCGGCAGAGTATGCACGCTGACGCGCCCGGCGTCGCACACGTGCCCGACCAAGGCGCGCGGCAGCAGCGTGATCCCGAGGCCGGCGCTGACGCAACCGAAGATCGCCTCCAGCGTGCCGAATTCCAACTGGCGCTGCACAACAATGCCGCGGCGTGCCAGCAGACTTTCCAGCATCTGCCGGTAGGAACAGCCGGCGCGCAGCACAACAAGCCGCACCTCGCCTGTGTCGAATACGCTGTCGAGTGACCTGATGCCCGGGGCCGTCAGCACGACCAACTCCTCACGGAATACTATCTGCTGTTCGAGGTCTGGATGGGCGATCGGGCCGCAGACGAAGGCGCCTTCCACCCGTTGCTCTAGCACGTCGCCGACCAACTCACAGGTCGTGCCGGTGCGGAGAACCAGGTCCACGTCCGGATGGTCCGCCGCATAGCGCGTCAGCCAGGGCGTGAGCCGTAGGGCCGCGGTAGTCTCCAGCGAGCCGATCGTCAGCAAGCCGCGCGGCACGCCGTTATCGAGCGTCGCGCACCTGGCATCCGATAGCAGCCGCGCCATCTTGTCGGCGTAGGGCAATAGCCGACGGCCGGCTGGCGTCAGCGACACACCACGGCTGTGACGCTCGAGGAGAACGCTGTCGAGATCGGCCTCCAGCGCCTGGATCCGTGCGGTCACATTGGACTGCACCGTGTTCAGTTCGGCCGCGGCGCGCTTCATGCCGCCGAGCCTGGCTACTGCTTCGAAAACCTTGAGGTCGGCTGCGTCCATGGGAACCCGCGATATCTCAAATTCAGATTGAACGTATCAGATCAAATCGTTTTCCTGAATAGTCAAGGCCTCCTATATCGGGTCCCATGCGACGCAATGACGCCATCCTGACTGCTTTGGCTGGACTGATCGCCATGGCGGCCGCCATTGGTATTGGCCGCTTCGTCTACACGCCGATCGTGCCGGCGATGATCGCGGAACTCGGTCTCAGCAAATCGGCTGCGGGGCTGATCGCCTCGGCCAATTTCCTTGGCTACCTGCTGGGAGCGTTGGTTGCGGCGAGCCCGAACCTGCCGGGTTCGCACCGCGCCTGGCTGATCGCATCACTGGCCGTGAGTAGCCTGACGACAGCCGGAATGGGGATGGTGCACGGGATGGAGCCGTTCCTGCTGCTCCGCTTCGCCGGCGGTGGCGCGAGCGCCGTCGTCCTGGTTCTGGCCTCGGCGATCGTGCTGGAGCATCTGGCACAAGCGCGCCGCCCGGCGCTGTCGGCGCTGCACTTCGCCGGTGTCGGCTGCGGCATAGCGGTATCCGCGGTCCTCGTCGCGGCATTGCAGCATGGCGGTCAGGGTTGGGCGTCGCTGTGGGAGGCGAGCGGCATCGTCTCGCTTGGCGCTACAGCCGTTGTCGCGGTTCTGCTGCCGCAAGGCGTGTCATCGACTGGGCGCACAACACGGCGGAACTCACGACCGGCCGATCCGGCGCTGTTTCGCCTTGTGGTTGCCTATGGGTTGTTCGGGTTCGGCTACGTGATCACCGCGACGTTCCTGGTGGTGATAGTGCGAAGCACAGCCTCCATCCATGCATTGGAGGCGGTGATCTGGGTAGTGGTTGGCCTCGCCGCGGCGCCGTCGGTGGCGATGTGGGCCTGGATCGCGACGCGCCTTGGCACAGTGGCGGCGTTCGCCCTCGCCTGCGTGGTCGAGGCAGTCGGCGTGCTGGCGAGCGTGGCGTGGCCAAGTGAAGCGGGGACCTTCGTGGCGGCGATCCTCGTCGGTGGAACGTTCATGGGACTGACAGCGCTGGGTCTTGTGCGGGCGCGCGCACTAAGCACAGGCGATCTGCGCCGGGTGCTCGCGTTGATGACCAGCGCCTTTGGTCTGGGTCAAATCATCGGTCCCAGCTTTGCCGGCATGCTGTCCGATCGGTTCGGCAGCTTTGCCATGCCCTCGGCAGCGGCGGTGGTGGCTTTGTTGATCGCCGCAGGGCTCGTCTGCGTCAGCCCGGAAACCGCTGCCGATAGTCGCGTGGTGCCACGTTGAGCAGGCGCAGGAAACTGCGCCGCATCGTCTCCTCTGAACCGAAGCCGCAGCGGCGCGCCACGTCCTTGATTGACCGCCGCGTTGTGCCGAGCGCCTCGCGCGCCGCCTCGACGCGCAACCGTTCCACCGCACGATATGGCGTGGCGCCCGTCGCTGCTCGGTAGCGCCGCGCGAAGCTGCGCTCGCTCATGCCGATACGCGCGGCGAGATGCGGGACCGACAGGTCCTGACCAAGGTTCTGCGCCATCCACGAATGCAGGGAGTCGAAATCCGGATCGCCGGACAACGATAGCCGCGCGCTGAATTGCGCCTGTCCTCCTGGGCGTTTGGCGAAGACGACAAGCTGTCGCGCAACAGCGAGTGCAAGGCTTCGCCCCACATCGGCTTCGACGAAGGCCAGCGCCAGATCGATGCCGGCGGTTACACCGGCTGACGTCCAAGTATCGCCGTCGCGCACGAAGATCGGATCGTGCTCGACGTGCAAGCGCGGATAGCGGCGCGCCAATTCGTCGCAGCGGTCCCAATGCGTCGTGCAGCGTTTGCCCTCGAGCAACTCCGCTTCGGCGAGCAACAACGCGCCAGAGCATACTGACGCCGTTCGCCGCGCAATGCGCGCACGTTGCCTGATCCAGCGGATCAAATGGCGATCGGTCACCGCCTCATCTACGCCCCAGCCGCCGGCTACAATCAGGGTATCGATCGGATGTCTCGAGGTAGGTAGTGCTTCGGTTAGCAGAGCCAGGCCGGACGAACTGGTGATCGGGCCACCCTGCATGGCGATGACATGCGGATCATATGGCGCCGGCTCGCCCGCTATCTCGTTTGCGGTGGCGAACACCTGCAGTGGGCCAGCAACATCCAGCAATTGCACGCGCGGGAACACTAGGATTTCCACGCGGCGTGGCTTTGGCAGAATCCGAGGGGTCTTTGGCATTTCAGCCACAGCCTGCCGTGCTACGGTCCTGCTGTCCAGTCGAAGGAGATCGCCATGACCGCGTTGCGTATCGGATGCCTGTTGTTCCCACGGATGACACAGCTCGACCTGACCGGACCGTTTGAGGTGTTCACGCGGGTGCCTGATGCGGAGGTCTTGCTGGTCTGGAAAACGCTGGAGCCGATCGAGGCGGATACCGGCTTGCGGATCCTGCCGTACGTGACGCTGCACGACTGTCCGCCGCTCGATATCATCTGCGTGCCTGGTGGTCCCGGCGTGAATGCGCTGATGGAGGACGACGAAGTGCTCGGCTGGCTGCGTGAGCGCGCGGCAACCGCACGCTATGTTGGTTCGGTGTGCACGGGTGCGCTGGTGCTTGGCGCCGCCGGTCTGCTGCGCGGCAAGAAGGCGACGACGCATTGGGCGTCGCACGATCTGCTCGGCAAGTTCGGCGCGATTCCGACCGCGGGTCGCGTTGTGCGCGATGGCAATGTGTTCACCGGCGGCGGCGTGACGGCGGGGATCGACTTCGCGCTGACGATGGTGGCGGAACTCGCTGGCAAGGAAGCTGCGCAGGCGATCCAGTTGCATATCGAATATGCGCCGGCGCCGCCGTTCGCCGGCGGAACACCAGAGACGACACCACGCGAGGTGCTGGATGCGGTCAGGTCGCGCAGCGCGCCGACGCGGGCAGAGCGCGAGGCGATCGTGGCACGGGCGGGGGCGCGGTTAGCTGGATGACGCGCCCGCATCCAGCGTGCGACGAAGCAGGCGCAGATCGGCCCACGCTGCGCGGCGGTCCTTCGGCGAGCGCATCAGTTCGGCGGGACTGAAGGTTGGCAGCGCTGGAGTGCCCTCGGCGGTGTCGATCCAGGCGCCGCGGGCGCGGCGGCGCGAGGTGGCTTGCGGCAGCAGCGAGCGCGCAGGGAGTGGGCCGAGCAAGAGCAGCCGGCGCGGTGCGGCGAGTGCGATCAGCCGATGGAGGAAGGGTAGGCAGATCGTCAGTTCGGCGGGACTGGGTGGGCGATCGCCTGGCGGGCGCCATGGGATCAGGGGGGTCAGCAGAAGGTTGGAGCGGTTGAGGCCGATGGAGGCGAGCATACGGTCCAGATAGGCGCCGGCCGGGCCAGCGAACGGCGTGCCGCTGCGGTCTTCGTCTGCGCTGGGTGGGTCGCCGATGAGCAGGAGGTCGGCAGCGGGGTCACCCTCGGCGAATACCAGGTGGCTTGCCGTGTCGCGTAGCGCGCAGCCGTCGAATGCCGCGATCGCGGTGCGGAGCTGTTCCAGAGTGTTGGCACCTGCCGCGGCCTGGAGCGCGTGTTCGGCGGGGGTACTGTGCGGTTGAGATACCCCCTCCCTACCCTCCCCCGCTCCGCGGGAGAGGAGGTGTGGTGCCCCCTCTCCCGCGCGTTGCGCAGGGGAGGGTTGGGGTGGGGGTACCCTGGACCACATGCAGCCGATCTACCGGCACGTCTTCCAGTGACTCGTCGGCGCCCCATTCGATCTGGAGTTTCAGTGCCGACAGGTCGTCCACTATTCGGCGGCCTCCGCACGAGCCGCGTAATCGATCGGCTCGCAGTCCCAACCCTCGCGACGAAAACGCCAATACGCATCGTGCAGCCGCTCCGTTACGGGTCCGGGCCGATCATTGCCGAGGATGCGATCGTCCAGGCGGGTGACGCCCATCACCCCACCGGCGGTGGACGAGATGAAGACCTCGTCCGCATTGCGCAACTCTTCCAACGGGACGGTGCGCACCTCGCAGCGGATGCCCAGCTTTTCGCACATCTGGATCACCGAAAGCCGTGTAATCCCCTCCAGCACGCCGCGATCCGGTGTTGCCACCACGCCATCAGTGACGGCGAAGACGTTGAAGCCCGGTCCCTCGGCCACGTTGCCATCCAGGTCGAGCAGCACCGGATTGTCCGCTCCCTTGTCCTGTGCCTCGAACAAAGCTTTCGTCATGTCGGCCCAGTGGAAATTCTTCGCCCTCGGGTTGACGCAGACTTCGGGAATGCGCGGCGTCGAGGCGACGATCAGATGCGCACCGCGCTCGATCACCTCGCGCGGCATCAGCCAGACATAGGGGACGACAAACGCCAGCAGATAGTTGCGCGCATTCGAGGGATGCCGGCGCAGATGCGGCGGCGCGGATCCGCGCAGGCAATCCATCGCGACATACGCCTCGCGCAGGCCGGTGCGGCGGACCAGCTCATGCAGCACGCCGCGGATATCGGCGTCGGTCTCGCGCGGGTGGAGGCGGAAGTAGTCCATCGACGCGCGGAACCGCTTCAGGTGGTCGTTCAGCTTGAAGAACGCGCCGTCCCAGACGCTGACCACGTCGTAGGTCACGTCGGAACGGCGATAGCCCCATTCGGTAACGGGGATCATCGCCTCGGCGATCGGCATGAAGCGGCCGTCCATATAGGCGGCGCCAGTGGGCCACATTGCGGTGGTGGCGGACATGGTGTCGGCTCCTTACCCTGAGTTGGAGCGAATGGAGACACGGGGGAAGGATTTCGCCAAGGGGAGAATTGGGAACGTGGGTCAGCGCCCGTGCAGTGCGGTTTCCAATGCATCGATGTCGTCGGACACAACTTCCCAGATGCGATGCGTATTGGCGCGGAAATACTCGTGGACGACTCTGTCACGGGTGCCAGCGATGGCCCGCCACGGAATGTCGGGATGCGCCGCCTTGAATTCGTCGCTGACATTCTTGGCTGCCTCACCGATGACGGCAATCGAATAGAGGACGGATCGAACGATGGATGGTTTGGTCGAGAAGGTGGCGAAGTCCATGCCCTCGGTATCGGCGCGTATGTCGGCGATTGCCGCAATGATGTCGTCGATCCATTCCGCGTCGCTGCGCGCCATCAGAAGATCGAAGTCCTCTCCCGCTCGAAGACGGCTCGCACGCGTGGACGAAAGCTGTTGATCTCGCCGAGATCCACCGGGCGGTGCAGGGCATCCTCGAGAAAGAGGCGGGTCTCTTCCATGCGGATCAGCGAGAACGAGCGGCCCGGCTCGATCTCGACCGCGATATCCACGTCGCTGTCGGGCCGATCGTCACCACGCGCGACGGACCCAAAGACAGCAAGGTGCCGCACGCCGCGGCGCCGGAGTTCCGGCTCGGCCACGATCAGTTGCTGTCGCACGGCGTCGAGAGTTCTCACTTGCCACGACGTTGATCCACGGTTTCCATGCACGAAAATGATAGGCTGAGCCTGCCGGGTCTTCCAGAGGCGGTTTGCGGCAGACCAGCAGATACGTCGTCTGTCTTATCACAACGGAGGCACGCATGAACGAATTCGCCAAGGGGCATGTCGTGGTGCTCGGCCCCGACGAGGGTGACTCCTTCTGGCAGCCGCTGCCGTCGCGCGGCTACATCGTCAACAAGCTGACGCCTTACAACACGCCGTATGACAGCTTCTCGATGGGCATTCAGGTGCTGGAATTTGGCGCGCACATCCGCCGCCACGCGCATGAGCGTCAGCACGAGGTGCTGTTCTGCTACGAGGGTGAAGGCTGGGCCGAGGTCGGCGACAAGCGCTACGAGGTACGGCCGGAGACGACGATACTGATTGGCCGCGCGGTGCAGCATAGGATCCAGAACAGCGGGCCAGGCCAGATGCGCATGCTGTGGATGATCGCGCCGGCCGGCCTGGAGGATTGGTTCCGCGCGATTGGCAAGCCGCGGCGGCCGGGGGAGCCAATGCCGGACGCGTTCGAGCGGCCGGCGGATGTGGCGGAGATCCAGGCGCGGATGCGGTTCATCCGGTCCGAGGAAGGGTGAAGTGCCGGGCGATCTCTCAACTGGCCCATGACGGCGCGCAAGAAAAACAAGCAATGAACACGGATTACACGGAGCAAATATGCTTCTCGGTCCCGCGCGGAGCGCAATAGTACCTTTCCGTGTAATCCGTGGTTACCTTTCTATCCGTGTAATCTGTGTTTAAGCTTATCCTTGAACTGTCACTGAAGGGACGACTGCTCGTGAGAATGCGCAACCCGCTTGCAACGGGAGGACGATCCGCAGCATGAAGATCACCAAGCTGGTGCCGTGGCTTGTCAGGGCCGCAGGCACTTACTGGGGCGAATACTTCTTCGTGGAGGTTCGCACCGATGAAGGCGTGACAGGCTGGGGCGAGATCACCACCACCACGAAGATCGCCAATCGCGCCGTCGCCGGCATCATCCGGCAGCTCAACGACCTGCTCGTTGGCGAGGACCCGTCGCAGATCGAACGCCTCTGGCACAAGACGTTCCGCTCGTTCACCTACACCGGTTCGCGCGGTGCCACCACGAATGTGGTCAGCGGCATCGACATCGCGTTGTGGGACATCCGCGGCAAGGTGCTGGGGCAGCCGATCTATGAGCTGCTCGGCGGCAAGCTGCGCGACGACATCCTGCTGTATACACATCCGGAGGGCCGCAATCTCGGGACGGATGAGGGCGTGGTGAAGGAAATCCGCGCAATCGTGGATTCCGGTCATACCGCGCTGAAGTTCGATCCCTTCCCGCACCTGAACCGGATTGGTGCGGCGGACGACATCTATCTCGATGGCGGCATGAGCAAGCAGGGCGAAAACATCGCCGCCAAGCTGACCGCGCGCATCCGCGAGATCGCCGGGCCGGACATCGAAATACTGATCGACGCGCATGGCCGCTTCGATGTGCCGACGGCGATCCGGCTCTGCCGCCGTCTGGAGGATGCCGGACAGATCGACTGGTTCGAAGAGCCCGTGCCGGTGGAGAGCTATCATGCGCTGCGTCAGGTGCGCGAGAAGGTCGGCGCCCGTATCAGCGTCGGCGAACGGCTGCATACGCGGTGGGAAGTCCTGCCGATCCTGGAGAACCGACTGACCGACTACCTGATGCCGGACGTGACATGGACTGGCGGCATCACCGAGCTCAAGAAAATCGCGACGCTGGCGGAGGCGTTCTACATCCCGGTCTCACCGCACGACGCGAGTGGCCCTATCAATGTTGTCGCTGGGGCGCACGTCATGATGTCCACGCCCAACTTCTATCGGCTGGAAACGTCGCGTTGGGACCTGTCCGGCTATAACGCCTTCATCACCGAGCCGCTCGACAACAGCGGCGGCCGGTTGAAGCTGTCGCGGAAACCGGGGCTCGGCATCGAGATGAATATGGAGTTCCTGCGCGGCAACGTGTTGGACGGGTTCGGCGGCTCATAGTGACCGCAAAGGCCGCGTCGCCACGAACAGAAAAGCCTCAATCGCCAAGAAGGCTGTGATCGGCACAGCCGCCCCGACAAAGCCGCCAACTTCGTAACCGAACCGGCCAGCCACATAGAGCAGGATGATCATGCTGAGCGCCATCCCCGGCGCACCCAATCCCCGCAACGCGGCGCTCCAATGATAGCCGATCCAAAATGCGGCACGCGTCAGTATCCAAACCGCTGTTGTTGCCACGACCGCCCTCATAGCCGAACCATCGAGGGAATACGCCGCCAGACCGAACAGTGCGGCGGCAAATACGACGATCTGCTCCAATGTGTTCTGCAAGTAGCGTTGATTGACCCGCAGTCGCCGCGTTTCAAATCCGGCAAGCGGATCGAATGCAGGAGAAACCAGCCTTTCGTGCGCCACGGCTTCCACACCCAGCACGAGAGAGAACAGCACCGCGAGACACCAGCATTTCAGCGTGAACAGCGTTCTGCCGGCGAGGTTTTCCATGCCTGCCAAAGGCGGAGTGAGGTAAGCAATCGCCAACCAAAGCAAGAGTGCAACCGGCATGGCTACGGCGATGGCAGTCATGCCAACGCGTCGCTGCTGTCGGAAGGCCTCTATTTCTTCTCGATCCACAGTGATTTCATACGCCCACTTCAGGTCGACAAACAGATCCCCGTCGGACGGGTGGTATTACATCCTGATGGTCAACCGACCGACCGTGGCGCCTCTGGCAACAACCACCCCTCCGCTTGCTCCGTCCACCAGCACGACATCCGCGACCGTACCTGCAAGTCCCTGAGCGCCTCAGGCACCGGAATACGAGCGGCCATGCCATCGGCAATGGTGTTGATACCCACCGTTTCCAAGACCCAGCCGAACCGGAAACTCTCCGCCATGCAGGGTTGCCGAGCGATACCAACACTGTATCGACACGCTCTTCAATTGCGAGGAGTTCGATCGCGATACTGCCGGCGCCCTCCGACAGGCGAGGCTCCACGCCGTCCTCAACGAATGGAAGTCCGGCTGCAAGGGCGAAGCGGCGCGCCTCAGCCTTCGCCGCATCGAAATCCTCCCCTACGAGCCGAACATCGGCATCAAGGGAACGCATGCACTGCAGCTTGAACGGGTTTTGTACGCTTGCTGGCGAACACGGTGGCGCGCGCCACGGCGGCGATGCGGTCCAGGCTCAGCGTGGACGTCATGGCCGGGCGAAGTCCTTGCCATCCGGGCGTCCGGATACGCCGCGTCGCCGCGTCCACATCATACCGCCATAGCGCCGCAACGCGCTCAGCAGAGTCACCGCCAGTCCGGTCAGCGCCACATAATGCGCCGGGCGTAGGCCGAAGCGCAGCGTTTCGCTCGCCGCCAGCACGCGCCATGGATTGATGCCGGTCGCTATCGCATACCAGGCGAACTCGATGCCTGCCGTTGCACATGTGGCCAGCACGGTCAGTCGCCAGCTGCGCGCCCACGCTGCGCTGCCAGGCCATCGGCACCGCCCGCCACAGCATCAGCCAGACGAACAGGCCCGAGAAGAACACCGGCTCCGACACGTTCGCCTTCGACTGGATGAAGTAGTGCAGCAGCGCCATCACCCCGATGCCGTATATCGCCCAGTGGATACGCTTCCACCACCGCCCCAGCCGCTGCATCCAGCCATTGGTCGAGGTCGTGCCCAGCACTCCCAACCCCACCAGCGCGACGAACCCGATCGTCAGATAGAACCGGTGGACAATCTCCGAGACGACGAAGCCCAGCCGGAAGTTCTCATCCAGGTCGTACAGCGTGAAATGCGCCAAAGCGTATGCCAGCGCGGTCAGTCCCACGATCCGCCGCACCGTCAGCAGACGCGGCCAGTTCAGCACGCGCGCCGCCGGCGTGATGGTCAACGAGATCAGCACGTAGCGGATTGTCCAATCGCCGGTGTCATGAATGGCCTCGGTGATCGGGCGGCTGCCTAGCATGCCGTGTGCCCACCACCAGGCAACGATAGCGCCGGGAATGAACCCAGATACCAGCACCGCGGCTTTCAGGGCAAGGAAGCGGCCGTGACGATCACGCCAGGGGACGATCATCGCGCGGCGCCCAACGAACGCCGTGTGTAATCCGCAGGCACGCGAAACAGCGCCGAGTCCAGTGGCCCGTATTCCACCTTCACCGCGGTTGCCAACGTGCGGTCCGGCGTAGCGGCCTGCAACAATACGCCATCGTTGGTAATGCAGAGCTTCGCCGGTTGGCCGGTGTGGTCGTGCGTCTGCCACTCGGTGCAACCCAAGCCGTCCACCTTCGCCTCGCCTTGGCGCACAAACCCTCCGGCGGTCTTGCCGGCGAGGACATTGGCCATGCTGGCCGGAGCTGCCATCTCGACCACCGCCTTCTCCTTCACGTTGACTACCGTCATACGTCTTGCGAGATAGTCGATGATTACATAAACGCCAGAGGTGGGCGGATCGATGCGCATGGTTTGCGTCGCTGCATCCCAGCGCACCCGCTGTTCCAGCGGCTGTGCGCCCGCGGCACGATAGGTTACATCGACGTCACGTGTCGGCAGCAGCACCGGCTCGTCGGCAAGCGCTGTACGGCGCCCAGCAGGCAGGCGCACAGCACGAAGCTTAAGCGTTTCACCGCTTGCCCGCGGCGGCCGGCCGCGCGATATCCAGTTTGCGGAAGCCGGATGGCGGCGCGAACTCGCTCTCAGACACTGGGCCGTAGATCACCGAGGTTGCTACCAGATCGCCCGCATGGTTGTCGTCGAACCCTTCGGCCTTCAGCAGCACGCCGTCATCCGTGACACAAAGCGCCCCATCGCCAGCTCCCAACCTGGCGTGCCACAACGTGCAGGTGTCGCCGGCAACAACGTCGTTGCTGCCGCGCACCAGAGGCACGTTGGAGGGCACCGTGAAGCCGATCTGGCGGTTAGGATCGTGTGGTGTCTCGACATAGCCTTGCTGATCGAGCAGCACCAACATCGCCCGTTTCGAGTCGCGGTTCAGCACTACATAATACGGCTGGTCTTGCAACGGGACGCGCATCTCGGCGCCGCCCTTCGCCCACCACACCTTCAGCGGACGCGGTCGACGGAATCGCATCGGATCAACGGCTCCCTAGCCGGCGTATTTCCGCTTCAGCCGCAATCCGGTCGATGTCGGCTGGAAACATGGCAGGCACCGTCAACGCGCCAGCGAGTCGCGTCTTGTAGGTATCGCGCGACAGTTCCTCGGCGCCGAATTGCGAGAGGTGCGCGGTGACGAACTGGGTGTCGAGAAGCTGGAACCCACCCAGGCGGAGCCGTGCAACAAGGTGCACCAACGCCACCTTCGATGCATCGCGGGCGAAGCTGAACATGCTCTCGCCGAAGAACACGCCGCCGATCGCGACACCGTACAGACCACCGACGAGGTGCCCGTCCATGCGGCTCTCCACCGAGTGCGCATGCCCCTGCTGATGCAGCTCGCCGAACAGGCGCTCGATCTGCGGGTTGATCCAGGTGTCCTCGCGACCCGGCGCGGCGGAGGCGCAGCCCGCGATGGTGCCGGCAAAGTCCTGATCCACCGTAACGGTGAACGCATCGGACAGGACGGTGCGCGCCAGGCGCCGCGGCAGATGGAAGCGATCGAGCGGCAGGATGCCGCGCCGCTCCGGGTCCAGCCAGTACAGCCGATCGCCGCGGCGCGTCTCCGCCATGGGGAACAGCCCATGCCGATAGGCCCGCAGCATCAGGTCTGTGGTGATCTCCACCGACGCCGGGACATGCCCCATTGTGCGGCGGACGCCGTGGTCAGGGGAAGATCAGGTTGCTACGAAAGCATGCGACCGAGCGGCCGGCCCGCGAAGAGGTGAACGTGGAAGTGTGGCACCTCCTGCCCGCTGTGCTCGCCCATGTTGGCGAGCAGCCGGTAACCCTGTGCCTCCAGCCCCAGGTCCTTGGCCACCTTGCCGACCGCGCGCATGAAGCCGGCGATCTCCTCGGGCTGGCATTCGCGCTGAAGTCGGCAAACGAGACATACGTTGCCCTTGGGGATCAGCAGCACATGCGTCGGTGCCTGAGGGTTGATGTCGTGGAACGCCAGCGCCCACTGGTCCTCGTAGAGCTTGTTGCACGGGATCTCGCCGCGCAGGATGCGGGCGAAAATGTTGCCGGGGTCGTATGGCGGCAGGCCGCTGACAGCCATGGCTGGTCTCCCTTTGACTAGTACCCGCGATCGGAGGAGCGTGAGTCACCCTGACGCCATGTCATTGCGAGGAGCGAAGCGACGAAGCAATCTCGGCGAGATCGCGCAATTCGTCCGAGATTGCTTCGTCGCTTCGCTCCTCGCAATGACAGTCTTCGACGTATCGTCCTTCAATGATTCCGGGTATCGAGCACTTTCAGGCAGACCAGAACCGATGGGTTTCGCTGCGCTCAACCGCTTACCACGGTGCCGCGCAGTCCAGCGTCATTCGTAGGATGGGTCGAGCGGCAGGCGAAACCCATCATGTTTCCAGTCACGGTAAAAGAACTTTAAGGGATTTTCGTCGTCTCCGGACGAAACGCAACCGCGCGCGAGGCCTTTTCGGCGATGCCGCTGACCCCCTCGCGGCGCTTCAGTTCCTGCCACACCTCGTCCGGCGAGATGCCGCTGGCGACCCAGAGCACGATCAGGTGGTACAGCACGTCGGCGCTTTCGGCGATCACCGCGGCGTGGTTGCCCGCGACGGCTTCGATCAGGCACTCCACTGCTTCCTCGCCGAATTTTTGGGCCACCTTCGCCAGGCCACGCGATAGCAGCCGCGCGGAGTGACTTACCGCGAGGTCGGCGGTGCGGCGGCTCATCACCACCGACCACAGCCGATCGAGCACGTCGGCTCCGGGCGCGGGATGCTCCAGATTGAGCATATCGACCAAGCGCTGCTTCCGGCTTCGGCTTCGGCTTGCGCTGCTTCTTAGGCTTGGCCGGCGGCTTTTGCTTCACGGACTTTCCCACGACGGCGTCCCTCAGGCCGCGAGCCGGGGGACGCGCACCGGTAGGCCTGCCGCATGCAGCGCCGCCTTTACGCTGGCAATGGTGAATGTGCCGAAGTGGAACACGCTGGCCGCCAGCAGCCCAGTGGCACCAGCCTGCGCGCCTTCCACAAAATGCTGAAGGGTACCGACGCCCCCCGAGGCGATCACGGGCAGCCGTACCGCGCCGCACACCGCCCGCAACAGCGCAAGATCGAACCCGAGGCCCGTCCCATCCCGGTCCATGCTGGTGAGTAGGATTTCACCGGCACCGAGTTCCGCGACCTGCTGGGACCAGGCGATCACGTCAACGCCGGTGGGACGCCGGCCACCATGGGTGAACACTTCCCACCGGCCCGGGCCAGACTGCTTGGCATCGACCGCAACCACCACGCATTGGCTGCCGAACTTTTGGGCCGCTTCACGCACGAGTTCCGGCCGGGCGACGGCGGCCGAGTTGATGCTGCACTTGTCGGTGCCGGCCAGGAGCAGCCGGCGCATGTCCTCGGTCGAGCGGATGCCGCCGCCCACGGTCAGCGGCAGGAACACACGCGCCGCGGTGCGGGAGACAACGTCCAGGATCGTGTCCCGATTCTCATGGCTGGCCGTGATGTCGAGAAAGCACAGTTCATCGGCGCCGGCTGCATCGTAAAGCGCGGCCTGCTCGACCGGGTCGCCGGCATCACGCAGCGAGACAAAGTTCACGCCTTTGACGACGCGGCCATCCTTTACGTCGAGGCATGGAATGACACGTAATTTCAACATCCTGGCGAGTCTTACAATGAATGGCCGTGAGCGTTGCAAGTGACTTGTTCAGAGGGCTGGGCTGCGACAGCCGGATGATAGCATGACAATGGGAAAAGTTGTGCGGATATGTAGACCACTCAGGCCGAGAGCAACGCCATTGCCTGGCTCGGATCGAGTCGTCCGTCGTATAATGCACGACCGACGATAACCCCTTCGATTCGTGTGCCTTTAGCGGCGCGGCGGAGATCGATCAGGTCTTGCGGACCGCCAACCCCGCCGGAGGCGATGACCGGAGTCGCGAGTGCGGCGGCCAGCGCAACAGTCTGCTCGAGGTTCAGGCCGGTCAGCATGCCGTCGCGGCCGATATCCGTATAGATAATCGCAGCTACACCGGCATCCTGAAGGGACAGCGCGAGGTCGCTTGCGTCGAGCGATGAGGTTTCGCCCCAGCCCTCGGTGGCTGCCTTGCCATCGCGGGCATCGATGCCGACGGCGATGCGGCCAGGGAAGGCGCGGCAGGCCGCATGCACCAGCTCCGGGTTTTTCACCGCGGCACTGCCGAGGATGACCCGGGTGACGCCGGCGGCGAGCCACGATTCGATCCCCGCCATGTCGCGGATGCCGCCGCCGAGCTGAACCGGGATGGTGACGGCGGAGAGGATGGCCGAGACGGCGGCGGCATTGATGGGACGGCCGGTGAAGGCACCGTTCAGGTCAACGACGTGGAGCCAAAGGCAGCCGGCATCCTGCCAGACGCTGGCCTGGCCGGCCGGGTCGTTGGAATAGACGGTCGCGTCATCCATGGCGCCGCGGCGGAGGCGGACACATTGGCCGTCCTTCAGGTCGATGGCAGGATAGAGAGTGAGCGGGGTCACGCGATCCCCCCCTCCCCTTGCGGGAGGGGGGAAGAAGGAAGCAGCCTCACCGCTCGGGCTTCTCTCTGCGCGTGCCAGGCTTCCGCAGGCGCTTGAAGTAGAAATAGCCACGGACCGCCTGCCCACGGACGAACGCGTAGTCGGGGTGAACGCCCCAACGCTCGTAACCGAGCGACTCGTAGAGGCGGATCGCCGCTTCCTGGGTCTCGCGCACATCGAGGTTGAGCACGTGGTAGCCCAACTCGCGTGCGCGCTCCTCGACATGGAGCGTCAACATGCGCGCCAGCCCGTGGCCTCGGGCGTACGGCGCGATGTAGGAGTGCATCAGGTGCGCGGCGTGGGCCTGCGCCTCGTTGTTGCGTGGCGGACGGACCAGATGAGCGGCACCCACCACCATGCCGTTCAGCCGAGCCGTGAACAGTTCGCGTTCCGGCACCAGCAGGACGCCGCGGAAATAGGTTTCCAGCGCCATCCGCCCTGGCGGATTCACCCAGCCGAATCCGCCGCCGTCGATGATCGCGGCGGCGGTTGCCTCGCACAACGCGTGCAGATCCTCGTCCGTGAATCTGGTGACATGCTCGACCAGAAGCTCGGCTGGGAGAGCGGGGGCTTCGTCCGCCATCGCCGTCAGGGCGACCAACGGAGAAAATTGGCCAGGATGCGAATACCGACACCCTGGCTCTTCTCGACGTGGAACTGCGTGCCGGCGAGATTGCCGGACGCCACCATCGCCACAACCGGTTCCCCATAGTCCGTCATTGCAATTGCCTCGCGCGGATTGCCCCCCACCAGGGCGTAGCTGTGCACGAAGTAGACGTGGTCTCCCGGGTGCAGACCATCAAGGAGTATGTGGTGTCCCGGAATGAAATCCAGTGAGTTCCAACCCATTTGCGGCAGGCGCAGGCCGGTGGCGTCCATCAGGGCGATCTCGCCGGCGATCCAACCGAAGCCTGGGGTGATTTCGTGCTCCAGGCCGCGCTGCGCCATGAGCTGCATGCCGACACAAATGCCGAGGAACGGCCGGCCGGCCTTGATCGCAGCGGCCTCGATCGCCTGCCGCATGCCTGTGACCGCCCCCAGGCCGCGCGAACAGTCGGCAAATGCCCCCTGCCCTGGGAGCACAATTCGGTCAGCCGCGGCGACGTAGTCGGGGTCGGCGGTGACGCATACCTCGGCGTCCAGCCCCTCATGCTCCGCCGCCAGGGCGAGCGCCCGCGAGGCAGAGGTCAGATTGCCGCTGCCGTAATCGACAACGGCCACCTTCATCGCGCGGTGTCCGGCGGCAGAAAGCTGCCCCTCAGGTCGGGACGGCGTTCCAGCAGGTGCGCCAACGCGTCAAGCTCATTGCGGCCGGTGAGGACCTGCGACAGCAGATAGCCCCGGTGATCCAGCGACCAACGGCGCAGGTCCTGGCCTGACAGACCCAGCAGCACGACCAATGTCGCCAGCAGGACGGCAAGGACGACATCATGGGCCAGCACCGCGATGATGACGTAGGCGGCCAGGGAAATGGCGGCGGGGATCCAGGCACGATGGATGGCCAGCCAGAGCGGGCCAAAGAACAAGGCGCCCCAACTGAAGCCCTCGCGCACCAGCACCGGAGCGGCGTTGGCGCGGATATGCGCCGTCCAGAACTTCACAGTGCGCCTTTGGTTGAGGGGATGGCGTCGCCCACGCGCGGGTCGATCTCCGTCGCCATGCGCACGGCGCGCGCGGTCGCCTTGAAGCAGGCCTCGGCGACATGGTGGGCATTGCGGCCGGTGCGGCGGATGATGTGCAGGTTCAACAGCGCGTTCATGGCGAAGGCGCGGAAGAATTCTTCGAACAGTTCGGTGTCCATCTCGCCGATCTTGGGACGGTCGAAGTTCACGTCCCAGGCGAAGAAGGGGCGGCCGGAGATGTCCACCGCAGCCTCGGCCAGAGTTCTCGTCCATCGGGATGACGGCGTGGCCGAAGCGCCGGATGCCTCGCTTGTCGCCTAGCGCCTTGGCGAAGGCCTGGCCAAGGACAATGCCCACGTCCTCGGTGGTATGGTGGAAATCGATATGCAGGTCGCCCTTGGCCTTGATCGTCAGGTCGAACAGGCCGTGGCGGGCGAGCGCGGTCAGCATGTGGTCGAGGAAGCCGATTCCGGTGGCAATTTCCGATTGTCCCGACCCGTCGAGGGACAGGGTCAGGGTGATGTCGGTTTCCGAGGTTTTCCGCGTCAGGCTTGCCGTGCGGGGCATGGGTGGGGACTTAGCCTATTGACTGGGAAGGGTCCACACGCAGAACACGGGGGAAACACGGAGATTATATGTTGGCGCGTGGCGGAGATTGTGTGCGACTGGTACGCGATCGCGCGAGCGGCGTGGAAGCGATCCACGCCCGGTTTGCTGGCCATGCCTATGACCTGCATCGGCACGACGATTGGCTTGTCGGGGTCACGGATCAGGGCGTGCAGGACTTCTTCTGCCGCGGCGCTCGGCGGCGCAGTACTCCCGAGCGCGTGATCCTGATCGAGCCGCAGGAGGCGCATGACGGTCAGGCGGGCGACGCCGACGGCTTCGCCTACACGATGTTGTATTTGCCGCGTGTTTGGCTGCTGGCCGCGCTGGGGCGGGAGACGGATCAGGCGGTCGGCTTCCAGGCAACCTTGCTGGATGACGCGCGGTTGGGGGCCGCGATCAGGTCGGCATTTGCAGCGCTGACGACAACGGGCCCACGACTGGAACGGGATGCGGCCCTGGACGCGGTCGTGGCGTGCCTGACTCGGCTCCTCGGGCAGAGAATACGCGAAGTAACGCGCGGGCAAGATGCAACGATGGCTCAGCGCGCGAGGGAACGGCTGCTCGACATGATGGATGACGATGTCAGTGCCGATGAACTGGCGATCGCGGCCGGAGCAGCCGACCGGTTCCATCTCGCGCGGGCGTTCCGCGGGGCATATGGCGTGGCTCCGCATGCCTGGCTGGTGCAGATGCGGCTGATGCGGGCGCGCGAGATGCTGGCGCGGGGAATGCGTCCTGCTGCGGTCGCGGCCGAGTGTGGGTTCGCCGATCAAAGCCATCTGGGACGGTGGTTCAGACGCGCTTATGGCATCACGCCGGCCGCGTATCGCGCCTGCTGCACGGGCGTTCCAGACTTGGAGGCCGCTGTGGGCTGAACTGAATGCCGACTGGAAGGAGCGCGCCGTCCGATGTTCGACACCAAGGTGGCCATCGTCGTGATGGATGATCTCGCGATCTGGCAGAAACTGAACGTGACGGCATTCCTGGCGACCGGCATCGCGGGTGCTGCTCCGGAAGCGATGGGCGAGCCGTATGAGGACGCAGCGGGGCGGCATCACGCCCGGCTGCTGGGCCAGCCAATCCTGGTGTTCGCAGCGCAGCCAGATGGGCTGGCGCGGGCGTGGCGGGTCGCCAACGAGCGGGAACTGACCCGCGCGGTCTATGTGCGCGCGATGTTCGAGACCGGACACGATGTGGCGAATCGCGCCGTGTTCAAGGTGGAGAGCGTGGAGGGTCCGGATCTGGTGGGAGTGGCGGTCCGCGGTCCGAAGAAGGACGTGGATCGGGCGACGAAAGGGCTGCGGCTACACGGGTAGCTGCTAGTGCCGCAACAACACACCCAGTATGGCAATGGTCGCCGCAGCGTTGATGCCGACAGCCCAAATGAGCACGTCGAAGCGGCCACGAAGGTAGGCAATCTCGGACCGCACGCCCGCAAGATCGACATGCAGTTGGGTCACTTCGGCGCGCAGCTCGCCAAAGGCCGCGCGCAGGGCGCTCAATTCGGCTTTGATGTCCTGCATTACGCTGCGAAACGCACCGAGTTCGTCGCGCATCGCACCCGTTTCTTCCGCTGCCGCGATTGCCTCATCCTCCGGCGCACCAGCCGCCTTCAGAGCAGAATAAACCTTCGCCAACATGATTGTCATCACCAGAACTCCGTAGGGGTCGCGACATCATGTCTCGGAGATGCTTAATAAGTTCACACCCTTGACCATCTCTTGCTCGCTGTCCCATCACCCCGCCCACCATGTCCCTTTTGACGATCACTGGCGCAACAATCCGCCTTGGCGGACGCAGCATCCTGAATGGTGCCGACCTGATGGTGGATCAGGGACGGCGCATTGGGCTTGTGGGCCGGAACGGCGCGGGCAAGTCCACACTGTTGCGTGCGATCTTGGGCGAGCTGCTGCTGGATGGCGGGGATATACGGCTGGCGGCACGCGCCAAGGTCGCCACCGTGGCGCAAGAAGCGCCGTCGGGCGATGCCTCGCTCCTGACGACGGTGCTGCAAGGCGACCCGGAACGCCTCGCATTGCTGACCGAGGCGGAAACCGCCGAACCGCATCGCCTCGCCGAAATCCACGAACGGCTGCGCGCCATCGGCGCCAACTCGGCACCGGCTCGGGCAGCCGCCATCCTGGCGGGGCTCGGGTTCGATGAGGCGGCACAGCAGCGGCCGGTGGGCGAATACTCCGGCGGCTGGCGGATGCGCGTGGCACTGGCAACAGCACTGTTTGCCGCGCCCGATCTGCTACTGCTGGACGAACCCACCAACCACTTGGACCTGGAGGCGGCGCTGTGGCTGGAGCAGTGGCTGGCGCGCTTTCCTGGCGCGGTGCTGTTGGTGTCGCACGATCGCGATCTACTGGATCGTGCAGTGCAGTCGATCGCGTTCCTGGACCGCGGACGCATCAGCGTGACACCGGGCGGATTTGACGAATTCGTACGCATCCGGACAGAGCGGGCCTTGCAGCAGGTGCGTGCCGCGGAGCGCATCGCAGTGGAGCGGGCGCATATCCAGTCGTTCATCGACCGGTTCCGCTACAAGGCAAGCAAGGCACGACAGGCGCAGTCCCGCATCAAAGCGCTCGAGCGGCTGCCGCAGATCGAGACCGTGATCGAGGACGCGCCAACACGCTTCGACTTTCCGGAGCCGGCCCGCATCGCGCCGCCCATCCTGACGCTGGATCGCCTGGCCGTCGGCTATGATGGCGTGCCGGTGCTGCGAAGTGTATCTGTCTCTGTCGATACAGACGATCGTATCGCTCTGCTTGGGGCGAATGGCAATGGCAAGTCTACGTTGGCGAAGCTGCTGGCGGGTCGTCTGGAGCCGCTGTCGGGTGAGATAAGGCGCGGACCGAAACTGCGTGTCGGCTATTTCGCTCAGCACCAGACTGAGGAACTGGTCGAATCAGAGACCCCGATAGATCACATGGCGCGGGCGTTGCCTCGGGCGTTGCCGCCGAAGGTGCGGGCGCAACTGGCGCGGTTCGGCTTGGATGCCGATCGGGCCGAGACGCCGGTGGCCAATCTGTCGGGCGGAGAGAAGGCGCGGCTGCTATTGTCGCTCGCCACGCGCGATGCGCCGCAGTTGCTGATCCTCGACGAACCAACCAACCACCTCGACATCGATGCGCGCGAGGCGCTGGTGAAGGCACTCGCCGACTTTCAGGGCGCGGTGCTGCTGATCACGCACGATCCGCATCTGGTGGAGCTTGTAGCCGATCGGCTGTGGCTGGTCGCGGACGGCACGGTGCGGCCATTCGATGGCGATCTGGACGATTACCGCGCGCTGCTGGCCGAACGCGCGCGGCCGGCAGCGAAGATGGATGCGGGGAATCGGCGCGATGAACGGCGCGAGCGGGCAGATGCGCGCGCCGCGCTGGCGCCATTGCGGAAGAAGGCGCGCGATGCCGAGGCGCGATTGGCGCGACTGGCCGAGGAACGCGCCTCGATCGAGAAGACGCTGGCCGATCCGGCGCTGTATGTAGCGACGCGCAGGTCTGAGATCGCGGCTGCTAATGCCCGGCTGGCGGCGATCGGCAAGCTGGCGGCGGCGGCCGAGGCGGAGTGGCTGGCGGCGGAAGAGGCGCTGGAAGCCGCGACCTGATGCTGCCTTGGCAATTTGGCTTGTGCGCTGGGGCACTACGCCGCTAGCCATTCCGGCATGACGACATTCACCTGGACCACAAACGCGAATGGCGACTGGAGCACGGCCGCCGACTGGAAGGGCGACATCGCCCCGACGGGCACGCCGGATATCCTGCTGCCGGGTGTCACCAGCGGTGGCTACACGGTTACCATCGCCGCGGGCGAGACTGAGATCGCCAACGTCGTGACGC
This sequence comes from uncultured Alphaproteobacteria bacterium, assembly GCA_963733475.1. Lineage (GTDB taxonomy): Bacteria > Pseudomonadota > Alphaproteobacteria > Acetobacterales > Acetobacteraceae > JAMXLO01. The sequence continues at coordinate 82,015 of CAVTEC010000055.1, forward strand.
TCGGCACACCCGGCAAGTCCGGTCCGACGCTGGAGGTGGCGGGCACGCTCGACTTTGCAGGCTCGGGCCCCGGTGTGGCTCTCTTCGGTGGCGCGCTGCGGATCGACAGCGGCGGTTTGCTGGCCGGCGGGGCAGCGCTGCCGGAAAGCTTCGTCAGCGGCGTGAGCGGGCTGACCAACAGCGGTACAGTGCTGGCCGACACCGGCTCGTTCTTTTTGGACGCGAACGCCGGCTTCGTCAGCAATCTGTCCGGTGGCGTTCTGACCGGCGGCACCTGGATCGCCAGCGGCTTCTTCGCGCCCGGCGCGTCGTCCGGTCTGTTCGATTGGATCTCGTTCGGCGCGAGCGCACAGGCGAATGTTGTCGTCGACGATGCCGTGCTGACGCTGGATGGCCCGTTGAGCGATATCGGCGACGGATCGGGGAGCAACTTCCTCTCGATCGCCCAGACCCTCGGCACTATCGATGCCGCGGCCGCGCTGAACGTCCTCGGTGACCGGAACTATGACGGCACGACCGCGCTGCTGGACAATGGCACGATCACCCTGGGCGGCGGCACGCTGACGACCTCCGCATTGACGATCGGCGCCTCGGGTACGCTGGCCGGGTTCGGCGCTGTCACCGGTGGCTTCACCAATCAGGGAGTGATCTCCGCCGGCGGTGGCGTGCTCGATCTGACCGCTCCGGTCACCAGCACGGGCAGCATCGCGGTGCAGTCCGGCGCAACGCTGATACTCAATGGGGCCACGCCGTCGAGCCTGATCGACAACGGCGTCGTCTATGCGGCATCGGGCCAACTGATCATCAATGGTGCATTGGCGGGCTCAGGCTCCCTGGTTGTGCAGAGCGGCGCCACGATCGAATTCGCCACCGCATCCAACCAGGCCATCAAGTTCAGCGGCAGCAACGCGACACTGCGGCTGGATGATTTCGCGGGCTATCTCGGCACCATCACGGGATTCGCGCACGGCGACAGCATCGTGCTGTCCGGCGTGAGCGCGACCAATGCGTTCGTGTCTGGCTCATCGCTGGTGGTGATGAACAACGCAAGCACCGTGGATACGATCCAGCTTGCCGGCACCTACTCGCCTTCCGCGAGCTTCAGCGTTGTGGATACAAGCGGCAATGCTGTCGTCACGAACAGCAGCGGCGCTCCGTTGCGGCAGGATTTTGGTTTTACCATCAGCGTGGATGATACCGCGGGATTGGGCACGGCCGAGGACGACGCGATCGCCAATGACCTGAGTGCCGCGGCGGAGGACTGGGCACAGTATCTGACCGGCTACACGACGCTACGCATCCAGCTCAACATCGTATCGGGCTCTGGCGGTTCGGAACTGGCAAACGCGGGCGCGACCGAGGACATCGGCACGGGCACAACGCTGGATGGACGACAGCTCGACGATCCGACCAGCCTGATCGCGTTGACCACGGGCACCTATGCGCCAGGGGTTGCGTCGGACATCACGGTCAATTTCTTGGCTGGGAATCTCGGCAGCATTTACGTCAATCCAACGCCTACGCCGATGCCGAGCGGCACGGTGCCGAGTGGTGAATACGACCTTGTCACCGTGTTCCGGCATGAACTGGCACACGGGTTCGGCGTTGGCGGGCTGACGACGCCGAGCGGATTTCTGGGATCGCAGGAGACGCTGTTCGACCACTATATCGGGACGGTCGGTGGGACCGTGGTGTTCACTGGGCCGAACGCGGAGGTGGCGTATGGCGAGTTGCTCGGTTCCGATGTGCCGACACCGGTACCGCTGACAACGCTCAGCAACGGCGAAGGGTACGCGCACTTCGCCAACTCGACGCTGGACGTGAATGCGAACGATCTCATGAGCGGATTGGGCCTGCCGCCTGGGACGCAGCGCGATATCTCGGCGATGGACGTGGCAGTGCTGGAGGATGTCGGCGAGCCAGTGACGGCGATGCCTTGCTTTGCGGCTGGGACGCGGATCAGGACGGAGCGCGGTGAGATACGCGTTGAGGAGTTGAAGGTAGGGGATCGGATTGTTGTTGTTGCCCCCTCCCCCCAACCCCCTCCCGCAAGGGGAGGGGTAGAATTTGTTATCTGGGTGGGCCATCGCACCATCGATTGCCGGCGGCACCCGTCGCCGCGCAGCGTTTGGCCGGTAAGGATCAGCGCAGGCGCATTCGGCGATGGCATGCCATATCGTGATCTGTGGTTGTCACCCGATCATGCTGTGTTTATCGAGAATGTGCTGATCCCAGTAAAGCACCTGATCGATCATCGATCGATCGCGCAGGTGCCGACCGACGAAATCACCTACTACCACGTTGAATTGCCACAGCACGCGATCCTGTTGGCTGAGGGAATGCCGGTCGAAGTCGTATCTGGACACTGGGGATCGTGCGAATTTTGTGAATGAAGGCAGACCGATCATGCTGCATCCAGACTTCGCGGCGTGCGCATGGGATGCGAACGCTTGCGCACCACTGGTCGTTACTGGGCCGCAACTCGAAGCGGCGCGCGCCCGTGTCGCCAGGATCAGACCAACTGCCGCCCGAAAGACTGACTCGTCGTCGGCTGTATACACCATCATGGCGGGCGCAGGCCCATAGGCGCTAACATAATGTCGGAATGCATTCGTGACCCGCCCAGACCACCGTCAGCGGGATCGCCAGGAACCCTGACTCCGCTGCCGTGCCACCATTCGATCGTACAGGCGCATCACACAATTCAATACAGAGATCGCGAAGCAACGCGAAGTTCGCCAAGAAGATTTCCTTTCCCGCACTGCGGGCCACGGCGCGAAGCGTCCAAACTATCCTTCGCGAGCTTCGCGCCCCTTCGCGCTCTCTGCGTCGAATTCTTTCTACACACGCACTACCATCTAGGGGCCCTGCTCTGGACATGACAATTAAACCGGACAGTCGTGGGACAAGCCCGACAATGACGATGATTTCGACGCCGTCGCCCTTATGTTAGCGCCTATGGGCGCAGGCCCGCTATCCACGACTGTGCTGATTGCGACGCTTAAAGCCGTCATGCCGACTCAGGCGCCGCCGGCGTATCGCCTTCAAAGGAGTTAGTATCAGATCACCAACCCGCCATCGACGTGCAGCGCCTGTCCTGTGATGTAGCTGGCGGCCGGTGATGCGAGAAACGCGACAGCGGCTGCGACCTCGTCCGGCAGGCCAACGCGGCCAAGCGGCACACTGGCGACCTGCTTACGAAGCCGCTCTGGATCGATCGCGACATGCGCGCCAGGATCCTTGCGGATGAACCCCGGCACCACGGCATTCACAGTCACGCCGGATGCCGCCAGCTCCATGGCGAGCGCGCGCACCAACGCCTCCAGTGCTGCCTTGGCAGCAGCAGATACGGCGAACACCGGCACGTCGGTGCGGAATGAGTGTGCCACGAAGCTGGAGACGGCGATCACTCGCGGATCGCGTCCGACTTTCAAATGAGGGATGGCCGCGCGGGCAAGCCGAAAGAACCCGCCATGGATCGCCTCCATCGATGCTGTCATCGCGGCATTGGACAATTCGGACAGCGAGGTGCGATCCGCAAAACCGGCGTTGCTGATCAGCACATCGAGGCCTCCGAAGCGCTCGACTGCCTGCGACACAAGCGCATCTGCGATCGCCGGTTCAGCGAGGTCACCGAGTGCGACCGCGGCTTCCGCTCCGGCGTCGCGCGCGGCAGCAGCAACGCGTTCCGCCCCGTCGCGGTTCTTGCGCGTGTGCACCAGCAGCGCGGAGCCTGGTGCCGCAAGCGCGCGACACACAGCCGCGCCGATGCCGCTCGCAGCGCCGGTCACCAGGATGACGCGCGCTGGCATCAGACGATGTGCTGCGGCCGCAGCCGGCACAGTTCGGCTTCCGCATTCGTCTCGATCTGCAACGTTGAGTGACCGATGCCGAAGCGGTCATGCAATTCAGTCGACAGGTCGTGGAGCCCCTGCCGGGTTCCGTCATCCGTGCAAACCAGATGAGCGGTCAATGCCGTTTCCGTCGTGCTGAGGCCCCAGATATGCAGATCGTGGACTTCCTGCACGCCTGGCAGGGCTACCAGATAAGCCTCGACCGCATGTTGCGGTACCCCGGGCGGCACTGCGTCCATCGCGAGGTCGATCGCTTCCCGCAGCAAGCCCCAGGTGCCGATCAGGATGACCACGGCAATACCGAGGCTGCTCAATGGATCCAGCCAGAACCAACCGGTCAGCCGTATCAGCAGGCCGGCGACAACCACGCCTGCCGAAACTCCAGCGTCACCGGCCATGTGAATGAACTGCGCGCGGATGTTCAAATCGTCGCCACGGCCGCGCATGAACATGAGGGCGGTCGCACCGTTGATCACGATACCGGCGGCGGCCACCAATATGACAATCAGTTCAGATACGGGCTGTGGCGTGATCATCCGATGCACGGCCTCGACCGCGATCCCGCCAATCGCGATCAGCAGGACGGTGGCATTTATCAGGACGGCAAAAATTGAACCGCGCCCCCAGCCGTAGGTGCGTTGGGGGGTCGGCGGCCGTCGCGCCAGCCAAGCTGCGCCCCAGCCAAGCAGCAGGCCAAGTACGTCGCCTAGGTTGTGTGCCGCGTCGGCCAACAGCGCCATCGAATTGGCGGCCAGGCCGAACCCGACGCCGGCGGCGACGAACCCTAGGTTCAAAGCCGTACCGACCGCGAAGGCCCGATCGTAACGACCGGTCGGCGCGTGGTCGTGATGATGATGGTGATGGTGGTCGGGCATGGCCACCCAACTATGCCACAGGACGCGATAAGCGCTAGCAGTTTGCTCACGTACTGGTGATGATGCGGCGCCATTCACGGAAGGCTAATGACCTGACATCTGACGCCGGCCTGCCAATGTCTACCGGCCATTGCAACGTGCGATCGAGGAGCTGACAGGACAGTATGCTCGGCAATTCGGTCGCCTCGCTGTTTGCCTGGGCCGGCGCGAACCATCCCCTGTTCCAGGCGGCGGCCATCATCATCGGCACGTTCATCCTGGAAGATGCCGCGACAGTGATCGCCGCCATGCAGGCCGACGATGGGAAGCTGTCCAACCTGCTCGCCCTGGCGGCACTGTACGTCGGGATCATGCTGGGTGATCTTGGCCTGTATGGCCTGGGCTGGCTGTCGGCCAGGGTGCCATTGGTGGCGCGCTATCTGCCGCCGCAACGGACCGATGGCATCCGAGCCTGGCTGCATGGCCGGGTATTCCGCGTGGTGCTGATCAGCCGCTTCCTGCCTGGCATGCGACTGCCGACATACACCACATGCGGCTTCGTCGGCGCCGACCTGCGGCAATTCTCGTTGGCGGTGGTGGCAGCAACGCTGTGTTGGACTTCGTTACTGTTTGGCGTGTCGCTGCGCATCGGCCAGGTGCTAATCGATCATTTCGGCGCATGGCGTTGGGCCGGTGCCGCCGGATTCGCTGTCTTCGTCATTCTCGCCGGGCGACTGACGGCCTCGGGGTTACAGAGCAAGCGGCCATGAAGCTTGATAGCGCGCTGAACACCGCCTCCTATCGCCGGACAAGCACGCCGGTTCGGCCACTGTCGTATTTCGAGTTCTGGCCCGATTGGCTGTTCTACTTTCCCGTGGTCGTGCATTGGCTGGCATTGGGTGTGCGCTACGGCAGTTTCACGCTGCCGACGGCGGCTAACCCGACCATCATGGCCGGTGGACTGTGCGGCGAATCGAAACAGGAAATCCTCGATCTGGTGACAGGTCCGGCGCGCGAGCTGGTGGCACGCTACGCCAGTGTTGTCGCCGGTCACGCGGATGCCGATGCGAGTGAACGAGCCATGACGGCAACAGGAATCTTCTATCCTGTTGTCGCGAAGCCCGATGTCGGCTGCAACGGAACGGGCGTGCGGCTGATCCGCGGCAAGGATGATCTGGCTCGTTATCTCGCGGACTTTCCGCGCGGCGAACGGTTGCTGTTGCAAGAGCTGGTCGACCACGAGGGCGAGGCAGGCATTTTCTATGTGCGCCACCCCAATGAAGCGATCGGTCGCATCACATCGATTACGCTGAAGCACGCGCCAGTGCTGGTTGGTGATGGCCGCTCAACACTGGAAGAGCTGGTGCTGGCGGATCCGCGGGCGGGGCGAGTGCCACAACTTTACCTGCCGCGACTGGCGCATCGGCTGCATGAGGTGCCGCGGCAAGGCGAACGTGTGCGGCTGGTGTTCGTGGGGAACCACTGCAAGGGCTCGATATTCGAGAACGGTACGCATCTGATTACGCCGGCATTGACCGAGGCATTCGAGCAGATTGCGCGCGCGATACCAGGGTTCCACTTCGGACGCATCGATGTGCGGTTTGCGTCGCTGCCGGCACTCACGCGTGGCGAAGGATTTCGCATTATCGAGATCAACGGTTCGGGATCGGAGGCGACGCATATCTGGGACCCGACCACAACATTGCGCGAAGCCTGGCTGGCGCAGTTCGTCCATTATGGTGAAGCATTTAAGATTGGCGCGGAAAACCGGGCGCGAGGGCATCAAACTTGCGATGTGCGACAATTGTATACGCTTTGGCAGCGGCAGAAGCGGTTGATGGCGGCGTACCCGATGAATGACTAAGGGTCCACACGGAGGGCACCGGAGGACCACGGGGAAACACGGAGGAAGTGTGTTTGGCGCGCTACGCGCGCGAAGCGCACACCATCTTCCTTCTCAGTGGCGCTCAGTGGTTTCCCGTGTGCTCCGTGTGGACCGTTAGCTATCGCAGGTTCACCAGCGGCTATTGCCGAATCCCCTACCCTCGTCCAGGAACTAGCAATGAGCGTATTACAAGCCATCGTCATTGCCGTGCTGCAAGGTGCCACGGAACTGTTTCCTGTCAGCAGTCTTGGTCACGCGGTCGTACTGCCGGCGCTGCTGCATTGGAACATCGATCAGCACGCGCCTGAGTTCCTGCCCTTCCTCGTGATGCTGCACCTCGGAACGGCGACCGCACTGTTGATTTACTTCTGGCAGGATTGGTGGTCGCTGGCGATTGGTGTGTTGGGATTGTCGTCACCGCATCAGATTGCGGAGAGCCGGCGTGTTTTCGCGCTGATCGTGATCGCCACGATCCCCGCAGTGATCATCGGGTTCCTGTTGGAGAAATTTTTCCGCGGGCTGTTCGGCACGCCGGTGGTGGCGGCACTGTTTTTGATGGTCAATGCTGGCCTGCTGATCGGCGGTGAGAAGCTCCGTGGGCGTGGCCATCGTCCGCTGTCCACGCTGACCATGATGGATGCGCTCGCGATCGGGCTGTGGCAGTGCACCGCGCTGATCCCCGGCATTTCGCGCTCTGGTGCGACGATTGTTGGGGCACTGCTGCGTGGGATCGATCATGAAGGTTCGGCGCATTTTTCCTTCTTGATCGCCACGCCGATCATTCTCGGCGCGACGGTGCTCGAGGTGCCGAAGCTGCTGCATGAAAGCGTGCCGCCCGGCACATTCGGCGTGGCAGCGCTGGCTGCGGTGTTGTCCGGCATCACAGCCTTCGCCAGCACCTGGTTCCTGATGCGCTACTTCCGCCAACACGACGCCTGGGCATTGAACCCGTTCGCGTACTATTGCCTGATCGTGGGGGCGGGCAGTCTCCTGCTGCTCATCGCGTAGCGGAGGAAAGTCTGTGTCATTGCGAGCGAAACGAAGCAATCTCGACGGGATTGCTTCGCTTCGCTCGCAATGACATGAGCACAGTCAACACGGCTTTGCTTTGGGCCCTTCCAATGTGACGAGAAAGCTGAGGGGTTTCGCTTGCCCGCTCCACCCATCCCACAAATGGCCTAGCGCCATCGAATGGCGTGGCGGCATAGGATGTGGTTGAGCGCAGCGAAACCATCGATCAGCCAGCGAGTGTTCCTGCAATCTCCGCAACTACACGTAGACGGATTTCATACCGCCAGCGGGGTAACGCGTGCCGGCAGCGGCGCCCTTTGGGATGGCGGCTGACATTCGGGCGACGTCATCGGCAGTGAGTTCGACTTGAAGCGCGCCGATATTTTCGTCCAGCCGTTGGGGGTAGCGCGTGCCTGGGATCGCCACCACGTCGGGCCCTTGGGCGAGCAGCCACGCGAGGGTCAGTTGCGCAGGTGTGCAGCCCTTTTCCTTCGCGATGGCCTCGATCTTCGCCACCAGCTCGCGATTGCGGTCGAAGTTCTCCTGCTGGAAGCGGGGATGCGCGGCGCGGCGGCCATCGACATCGGCAAAGGTCTGGATCGCGCCGGTCAGGAAACCGCGTCCCAGCGGTGCGTAGGCGACGAAGCTGATGCCCAAACTGCGCGTGGTCTCGCGGGTTTCTTCGGCCTCGGTGCGGTAGAGCAGCGAATACTCCGTCTGCACGGCGCAGATCGGGTACACCGCATGCGCGCGGCGGATCGTCGCGGGCGATGCCTCGGACAGGCCGAGATGACGCACCTTGCCTTGCTGCACCAGCTTGGCCATCGCACCGACGGTCTCCTCGATCGGCACGGAAGGATCGACGCGGTGCTGGTAATACAGGTCGATCACATCGACACCAAGGCGCTGGAGACTCGCTTCGCAAGCCTGCATCACATATTCTGGGCGACCGTTGACGCCGTTCGGTCCGCCAGGGTTCTGGGTCTGGCCGAACTTGGTCGCCAGCACCACGCGATCGCGGCGGCCCTTCAGGGCGCGGCCAAGTACCTCCTCGTTATGGCCCCAGCCATACATGTCCGATGAATCGAGGTGATCAACGCCCTGGTCGATCGCGTAATGGATCAGCTCCTCGGAGGCCTTGTCGTCGGCCGCACCGTAAGTACCGGACAACGACATGCAGCCCAGACCGATGGCCGAAACCGATGGTCCGTTCTTGCCAAGCGTGCGGTGTGCCAACTTTTCCGTGATAGCCATGAGCGGCAGCTCCTCTCCCTGAGTTGGCTGCCGATATAGGGCAGCCAGGAGCGGCGGCCAAATCGGCGCCTAGGGCCCATACGCTATCAGTTGGTTCGCAGACACCAACTCCATGCCATTCCTGGTTTCGCAGGAACGACCACGGAGCTGATGCATCATCCGATAGCGTCAAAGCACTAAAGATTGCTGCCGATGTTGCTGAACTGATTGGACAATGCGCTGCTGAGACTGGTGAAGCCGACCATGATGGTACCGACGATGATGCCGGCGATGAGGGCATATTCGAGGGCCGTCACAGCTCGGCGGTCGCGGCCCAGGTAGACTGAGACCGACAGAAAGTAGCCCATTTTCAGCGTTCCCCGTTCGCGTAACGAGGATGCAATCACTCGGGCAGTTACAGGATGGTTTCAGACTGACGAGTGTCAGATACCGCTGGCGATGTTGTTGAACCTGTCCGACAGATCCCCGGCGAACGTATCGAATCCGATCACGATCGTCGCCACGAGAACGCCGGCAATGATGGCATATTCAAGGGCGGTCACAGCGCGTCTATCGAACCATAACTCACACCAGACGCTCACGCAGTTCGTCATGACGGCACTGCTCCACCTGCCGGTTGCGGTATGGCTATACAGCACAGTGCCGGTTGCGGAACGGTTACAGGCTTGCGCCAAAATTGACGCGCCATTGCAGCAACAGTAGTCGCGGTGGCGGTTCTCGCCGTGTCCGTTTTCACCGCGGGGCTGCCGCTGATCTTCGACACGATCAATTCCATCCGAAAAGTTTCCAGAGCAACCGTCCCAAGGAGACAATTTCCCGTCAGTTCGTGACCTCGGCCAAAGGCGGCTGCATCTGCGCGATCGCATCGTTCACGATGTTGTGCGGCGAACGGAAGCATGAGGAAAAGCCAGACAAGGAACTGACGATCGAGGCGAATGCGCCGGCATCTGGCGGAGACGCCACGTTTCCAGTTGGCGATGCGCCAGCGGCAGCATGTCTCGTTCGCTGAGGGATTTGCGCGCCTGGTTGCCCGCCGCGACCTGTTGATACGCCTGATCGGCGCCAGTGCCGCGTGGTTCCTGATGGACTTCGCCTATTACGGCAACGCCGTCAGCAGCTCAAAGGTACTGGCCGCGATCCAGCCCGGCAACTCCCTGCTGTGGCTTGTGGTGATGCAGCTTGTCGTCTTCGCGGTGACTGCCGTGCCTGGCTATTTCATCGCCGCGTGGTTCATGGATCGCCTCGGGCGCAAGGTGATTCAGAACATTGGTTTCCTGATGATGGCGATCACCTTCGGCATCATGGGGATCGTACCGAATATCGAGAAGATCGTGGTGCTGTTCCTCATCGTCTACGGCGTCAGCTACTTCTTCACCGAGTTCGGTCCGAACTCCACGACGTTCGTATATCCCGCCGAACTCTTCCCGGTGGAGACGCGGACGACCGGCAACGGGATCGCCGCGGCCGCGGGCAAGGTTGGCGGGTTCGTCGGCGTGTTCCTGTTCCCGATTTTCATGAGCCACGGCGGACTCCAATTGGCAGAGGGCGTGGCGGCGCTGGTCAGCCTGCTGGGGTTGGCGGTGACGATATTCATGCTGCCCGAAACCAAGGGGCTGAGCTTGGAGGAGCTTTCGGCGGCGCCTTGACGATCGACCGTGCGGGCGCATGCTCCTCGCCAAATGTGAGGAGACGAGCCGATGCGCGTGATCGATGTCCAAGTGCACGCTTACGAACGAAACCATCCAGGCCGGCCGTGGGCAGGCCATCTGGAAGGCCCTCCGTCGGCCAACGGCGAAGAGATGGTGGCAGCGATGGATGCCGTCGGTGTCGATGCGGCGATCATCGTGTCGACCTTCAACCTGTACCGCTACGATCCGAGCTTCGCGCTCTCGGTGTATGCCGCCTACCCGGATCGCTTCCGCGTGGTGAAGCCGATCGATCCGACTGATCCGGCGATCGAAGATGTGGTGCGGGCGTGGAAGGCGACAAAGGGTGCGGTCGGCGTGCGCCTGATGCTGCGCGAGGAACAAATATCCGATCCGACCGATCCTCGGCTGAATCGGGCGTTTGCCGCGGCAGGGAAGCACGGGCTGCCGGTGAATTTCCTGTGCTGGGGAAAGCTCGACGACGGCGCGGAGATTGTGCGGCGCAACCCTGATACGGTGATCGTCATCGACCATCTCGGCCTGGTGCAGCCGAACAAGCCGCCTGTGCCGCCGAACCCTTGGGCCGATCTGCCGAAGCTGTTGGCGCTGGCGGCGTATCCGAACGTGCGGGTGAAGATCAGCGGCGCTTGCACGCTGTCGCGCGAGGCTTGTCCGTATGACGACATCTGGGAACCGGTGCTGCGCATTATCGATGCATTCGGCATCGATCGCTGCATGTGGGGCACCGATTGGACGCGCACCAGCGGCATGCTGACCTACGAGCAGGGCGTCGCGCCGTTCCGCAACACGACGCGCCTGTCCGACAGCGACAAGTCGAAGCTGATGGGCGGGACACTGGAGAAGGTCTACCAGTGGTGAGGGCAGGCGGACGGCAGCGCGAGGCGGCAATCGCCAGCGCACCACTGCCGGTTCGTTCCATCGCGCAGCTCTCGCCGCGCCAAAGTACCTGCGCGACGCGGTGATAACGCAGAAGGGGTCAGGTTATATCGGCCAGTGGCAGCGCAGGGGATCCGCCGCCTCCGATCAAGGCCGAGCCATGGTTCTGGAACAGGCGCGACGCGACCGCCGCACCGAGATACGCTGTAAGCACTCGCGACGCGCTCGTTCCGATATTGGCGAGCAGCAACACGCCGTCCGACAACGGCGCCATACCCCGAAACAGGATCAAGATGATCGCGGCGCCCAGAAGCAAAGGCAGACATGCCACGAACTGGGCACCGAAGAACTTCCAGGCATGCCCGCTAAAATCGCTCCAGGCGTTTCGCCAGTCCGCGGATGGCAACTCCACAGCGACGGCAGGAAGCAACAACATGAGGCGCAACGATACGACGATCGCAAAAATAGTACATAGAAAATCAAACAGCTTAGCCAGGAATGGAAACGTACGGCCGAACAGGAAAAACACGGCATTCGGCGCCAGCCACGGGAGCGTCAGAAACACGAGCCAGCCCGCGAAGCGTCGGTAAGTCAGCGGCACCCGCCAGATCGGCCTGTCCGCCACGTCGCCGAGAATGACAAATCGATGCATCGCGATCAGCATCGACGCGATGATGGCGATCGTGACGATCAGGTCCACGCCACCAAGCAGAACGGGGGTAAGGTCAGGCGAGCCACCTGGCCGCGGCTCCGGAAGCAGATAATCCACCACGGTATAGCATCCCAGAAACGCCAGGAATGCACTGCAGGACAGTATCGGCATCGCGACGATCGCGCGACATGCGAGACGCCACCCGTCGATGGCGATCTGCACGATGGTCTCTGGCATGATGCGTGGGGCTCCAACCGACCGTCGATAGCACAGTTCCAAGGGCTGGGACGAAGCAACTGGCAAGAGCAGGGCGGGGCACAGTGAGAGTTTGGCGCGGCTGATCTTATCGGAAGCGCCGCCGCTTTGATGGCAGCGACGATCTTCCTGATGGCAACAGACTGCAGAGCATTACGCCTGTTCATACGATTAGCTAAGCCTTGTGTCTCGCCGACGATCCGCAACTTCTCTTCCACACTCCAGCGGCGATGGCGTAGCGAATCGTCACCAGACGGATATTACGAGGCCGCCTAAGTCTCCCCTCGAACCCACCTCCCTACGCCGGTGTGGAGGTTGCCGTCTCCATAAGCCCGCCGACATCAGCCGGATAGCCGGAGGCTGCAAACTGCCGTCGCTTCGCTGCAAAGTACGCCTGCACCCAGGCGAACCGTTCGCCATCCTTCGGCAACCCGACGCTGCCGGCGATAGCATTCAGACTGATCGTCCGGCCTGCCGCACCCCAATTGCCCTCGGGCACCTCATCGATCACCGCGAGCACGCTGCGTCCAGCGTCAGGATCGCCACCACAGCCCATTGCCGTTACGACGGCTGCGTTTATCGAGGCGTGCACCTCGCTCTTGTGCTGTGCATTCATGTAGCCTTCGGGGATGGTGACGTGGACCAGGTAGCGGCCAGGCGGATAGACGAACTGCTCATCCTGGCGCCCGGCGTATTGGCTCTGTCTTCCATGGTGATCAAGGTGTCCGTCAGTCGCTGCGCCAGATCCGCCTTGCGTGCGTCATCCAGCGCATCCTCCGGGTAGTACACCTGCATGATCGGCATGTTGGTTCTCCCAGGTCACATGATGGTTTCAACGAACAGGACGTCGGTGTCGCCGCGGCCCGTCTTGCAAACGATCTCGTCGGTGGCCCAGATGCCCTCGCTGTCGCGCCGCTTCAGCTCCGTGTCGTCGATGCAGACCGTCCTGCGCCGTCTGGCCGACGATATTGCCGCCGCGGTGAAGCGGAAGGACGGCGATCGCGCGTCCCATTTCGAACTGGTGTCGCGTCTCAACAATCCGGTGCTGACCAAGATAATCATGGAGCTGCGCGACGGGATGCGCCTCTACAGCATGGATTCGGCGGCCGGACGGCAACGCCAGGTCGCGTCGGTCAAGGAGCGCTACCAGTTGATCGATATGGCCTCGGCTGGCCAGACCGATGCAATTGCCGAGCTGATCACTCAGCATATCCGCACCTGGGAGCCGGTGTTCACCGCGAGTCTAACGGAGCGGCTGGATCGCGGTCTGCAAAGCAGGGGACGCTGAGCACGGCGTCGTTCTTGCCCTCCGGCGCCAGATTGCCTAGTCAGGCCGCCCCACATTGCCCACGACCAGGAGCACACCCATGGCGACCGAGCGGACGCTGTCGATCATCAAGCCCGATGCGACGCGTCGGAACCTCACCGGTAGGATCAACGCCTGTCTGGAAGAGGCCGGCCTGCGCATCGTCGCGCAGCGCCGCATCCACCTCACGCAAGACCAGGCCGAGGCGTTCTACGCTGTCCACAAGGACCGTCCGTTCTTCCGCGGCCTCGTGGAGTTCATGATCTCTGGCCCCGTCGTCGTGCAGGCGCTGGAAGGCGAGAACGCGGTCGCACGCAATCGCGAGGTGATGGGCGCGACCGATCCCAAAAAGGCTGCTGCCGGCACCATCCGCGCCCAGTTCGCCGAGGACATCGAGGCCAACTCCGTCCACGGCTCCGACAGCGCAGAGAATGCCGCTATCGAGATCGCGTTCTTCTTCGCGGGCGTAGACATCGTCGGCTGAGGCAAAGAAAAGTTCTTACGCAAATGAACACAGATGCACACCAAACGCGCCAGCGCCAAAATGAGAATTCATTGTTTGGTTGACGTGCAGACCTCGATGCCAGCGCAATGCCATTTGCGTGTTTTGCGTGCATCTGCGTTCATTTGCGTTAGAGCCTTTCTCCGGTCACTCCGCCATGCCCAACGGTCCACTCGGTCTGGAACACCCGCTCGTCGTCGCCGATGATATCGACGACCTGGCGGAGCGTTATCGCAAGCTCGGCTTCGCTCCGACGCGGCGCGGCTTCCATCCGTGGGGCACCGCGACACAGCTTGTGTTGTTCCCTGACAACTTCATCGAGCTGATGGGCATCGCCGATCCGGATCTGCTCGACGAGCCCAGCGAAACTGGCTTCCGCTTTGGCCGCTTCATTGCCCGCCAGCTCGATCGCCGCGAGGGCGTCGCCATGGTGGCGCTGCACAGTGACGGCATCCAGGCGGACATGGCCGCGCGCGGCGTGGAACCAGACGGGCTTGTCAGCTTCCGCCGCTCCGTCACGCTGCCCGACGGCACACCGGATGAGGCGGTGGTTTCGCTCGCCATGCTGATGGACGAGGAGCGTCCGAGCCTGTCCTATTTTCTCTGCCAGCAGCATCGCCCCGAGTTCGTCTGGGTCCCCGAATGGATGGACCACCCCAATGGCGCCGAGGCAATCACCCGCATTACCTACGCGGTGGGTGAACCTTTGGCCGTTTGGTCACGCTATGCGCGGATCTGGGGCGAAGCGGCGCTGACCGAGCTGGACAATGGATTCAGCGTCGCGACCGCGGGCGGCGAGCTGCTGCTACTCGATCGGATGACCATCGAGAACCGCTATCAGCGAATCCCGCTGCCCTGGGGCTGGCGCGAGGAGGCCTGTCCTGTCGCGATAACCCTGCGCGTGCGCAGCCTGATGGCGCTCCACCTGCACATTATGACGAGCGGCGTGCCCTACATGAGGATGGACGACCGGCTGCTCATCGCTCCGGCCCAGGCGGGCAACGTGATCCTTGAGTTCGCGGAGTAGCGGCTACAGCAGGAAAATCGCCATCAGGATCAGCAGCACCACGATGAAGATCACCGATCCCAGCGTGAAGTGCGTGAAGGAGCTCCAGAATCGCTGCCGGTCGGCGAGGAATGCCTCCGGCGTCTCGACCGGAGTCGCCGGATGAAGTGTCGTGCTGTGGTCGGACATGGAACCTCGACAGGAGGGGATTAGGTCTGACCCGGTTCTATGGCAGCCAGCCGGAAGCGGGCAAGTACCCCTGGCTCTAACCCCGGATTAACCCGTCCGTCGGATAGTGCCTCCAGCACCCCGGAGGGTCTCCGTGCTCCGACTGTTCGCGCGCATCAGCGTCCGCCGCAAGTTCATCGCCGGGTTTGCCGGGGCCTTCATCTGGACCCTGGCACTTGGCGGTTTCGCCGTGTGGCGCCTCGACGCAATGGAACAATCGGAGGTCGAACTCCGGGACCATGCTCTCCGGGCGACCGTCGCGCTGTCGCGTGTCAGCCAGGATTCGGAACGGTTCCGTTCAGTCCAGCAGTTGCTGGCAAACGCCTCCGCCGAGGAGCGGCGCACCGCCCTTACAGCGGAACTCGCCACACAGGCCCAGCAGGCAGAGGCCGCTATCGATCTCTACCAAGCGACCGCGACCGCACAAGGCGACAAGGTGCTGGCCGACGCGCTGATCGCTGGCTGGGCCGCCTACATACGACTGAGCGACCAGTTCGTGGCGATGACCGGCCAGGTGCAGCCCGACATCCAGACCGGCTTGCTCAACGGCCGCATGCTGAAGGTGATGGATCAGTTCCGCGACGCATTGCGAGCTTCCGTCGAGGCTAACATGCAGAACGGCCAGGCAGCGGCCAGCGCCGCCCAGACCCTCGAGCGCGCCGCGCGCCTTTGGATCACCGTTGCCGTTGTATTCAGCATGGTGTTTTGCGTGGCTGGCGGTTGGGTGATGATCGCGAGCGTCGCATTTCCTATCGAAAGCATCAGCGCCGCCATGCGCCGCCTCGCTCAGCATGACACCGGTATGGCAGTCGTCGGTGTCGACAGGCGCGACGAAATTGGGGTCATGGCGCAATCCGTCGAGGGACTCCGCCAGGGTATTGTCGACGCTGACAACGTCGCGGCGGAACGCGCCGCCGAGCAAGCCGACAAGCTCCGCCACGCCGAATCACTCAAGGAGCTGGTGGCCGGATTTGAAGCTGAAATCGGCGAACTTTCCGGCCGCATGTCCAATGCGGCTGGCGTATTGAAGACGACAGCGCGCTCGATGACGGAGACCATCAGTGAGGCCGGCAGCGAAACCGCGGCAGTCGCCGCGGCAGCGGAGCAGGCGGGCAGCACTTTCGAAGCTGTTGCTGACGCGACCAACAAGTTGGTGGACGCCATCGCCGAGATCGGTCGGCAGGGCACAGAATTTGCCGAGATCGCCGACCAGGCGGTGAGCGATGTACGGCAGACCGACGCGATTGTTCAGGCGCTGGCAGCTTCGGCGCGCAAGATCGACGAAGTGCTGACACTGATCGGAGAGATCGCCGGCAGGACCAATCTCCTGGCCCTGAATGCGACGATCGAGGCGGCCCGCGCCGGGGAGGCCGGCAAAGGCTTCGCGGTGGTCGCCTCCGAGGTCAAAAGCCTCGCGGTCCAGACCGCGCGCGCCACCGAGGAGATCGCCGGCCAGGTGCGCCAGATCCAGGATGCCATCGGCGAGACAGTTGCCTCTGTGCAGGGCATCGGCACTGTGGTCGAGCGTGTCGGCCAGATTGCCGCGAGCATCGCCGCCGCGGTCGAAGGGCAAAGCGCCGCCACCGCAGAGATCGCGCGCAATATCCAACAGGCCGCGACAGGCACGCGCGAGGTCAGCCGTGGCATCGGCCAGGTGAGCCAAAAGGCCACCGCCACCGGCGCCTCAGCCGATAATGTGTTGGCCGCAGCGTCCGACGTCGCCGCGCAGGCTGACGCGCTCTCAACCGACATGCGCAGGTTCAGCGAGCAGTTCAGGGCCGCATAGGGCGCCGGATTTCCTTCCGCACAGCTTCTCCTCCATGATGTGCTGAACGAAGCGTATGTCAGGGGGATCGTCCAATGGCTGATGGCAGCATTGATACCCGCACTGCCCACATTTCGGCGGAGGAAGCTCTCGCGCTACATGCCTCCGGTCGCCCCGGCAAACTGGAAACGCGCATCTCCAAGCCGATCACCACCGCGCGCGATCTTTCGCTGGCATATTCGCCGGGGGTTGCTGAGCCCTGCCTGCATATCCAGCGCGACGCCAGCCTCGCCTATGACTACACAGCGAAAGGCAACATGGTGGCCGTCGTGTCCAATGGCACGGCGGTGCTGGGGCTCGGCAATCTCGGCGCGGTGGCGGCCAAGCCCGTCATGGAAGGCAAGATCGCGCTGTTCAAGCGCTTCGCCGACATTGACGGCATCGACCTCGAAATCGACTCCGAGAACGTCGATGACGTGGTGAACGCGGTGCGCTTCCTCGCCGGGTTTGGCGGCATCAACCTGGAAGACATCAAGGCGCCCGAATGCTTCGTGATCGAGCAGCGTCTGCGCGAGCTGATGGACATCCCGGTGTTCCACGACGACCAGCACGGCACGGCCATCGTCGCCGCTGCGGGGCTGATCAATGCCTGCCATCTGACCGGGCGCGAGCTGCGCGATACCAAGCTGGTCGTAAATGGCGCTGGCGCTGCCGGCATCGCCTGTGCGGAGCTGCTGAAGGCGATGGGCATGCGCCCGGAGCACGTCGTGCTGTGCGACACGAAAGGCGTGGTCTACCAGGGTCGCACCGAGGGCATGAACCAATGGAAGTCAGCCCATGCCGCCGCGACCAAGGCGCGCACGCTGACCGACGCGCTGGATGGCGCGGACGTGTTCTTCGGTCTGTCAGTGAAAGGCGCGGTGACGCAGGACATGGTGAGCCGCATGGCCGACAAGCCGATCATCTTTGCGATGGCAAATCCTGATCCCGAGATCACGCCCGAAGAAGCGCGCGTGGCCAGTCCGCATGCGATCATCGCGACGGGCCGCAGCGACTATCCGAACCAGGTCAACAACGTGCTTGGCTTTCCGTACATCTTCCGCGGTGCGCTCGATGTGCGCGCCAGCACGATCAACGACGCGATGAAGATCGCTGCCGCCGAGGCACTGGCCAAACTCGCGCGCGAAGATGTGCCGGATGAAGTGCATTCCGCTTCCGCCGGCCGCCGGCTTACCTTCGGTCCGGAATACATCATCCCGAACGCGTTCGATCCGCGGCTGATCTCGTGGGTTCCGCCGGCAGTGGCGCGTGCCGCGATGGACAGCGGCGTCGCGCGCCGTCCGCTGATCGATCTGCGCCGCTATGCGCGCGAGCTCTCGGGGCGGCTGGATCGCCACCGCCGGAGCGCTCGATGCCATCATGGAAAGCGTGCGCGCCGACCCGAGCCGGGTCGTGTTCGCCGAAGGCGAGGAAGAAAAAGTGGTCCGCGCCGCAGTGGCCTTCCGCAACGCCGGCTATGGCAGGCCGGTATTGATCGGTCGCGAGGACCGGGTGAAGGCAACCATGGCCAGTCTCGGCCTCGGCATCGTGGAAGGCATCGAGATCCACAATGCCCGGCTGTCCGGAGCCAATACGAAATACGTGGAGTTCCTCTACGGCCGCTTGCAACGCCGAGGCTACCTGCGGCGCGACTGCCAGCGGATGGTGAACCAGGACCGCAACGTGTTCGCTGCCTGCATGGTGGCGACCGGTGATGCCGATGCGATGATGACTGGGTTGACCCGTTCCGCCGCAGTGTGTCTGGACGACATCACTCACGCGATCGAGCCAGCCAAGGGTGGTATCGCGTTAGGGCTCACCCTGATGCTTGGCATGCGCGGCCGCACCATCTTCATTGCCGATACACTGATGCACTTCCGTCCGAACGCCGAAGAACTGGTGGAGATCGCCATCGGCGCGGCGCGGGCGGCGCGGCATTTCGGGCATGAACCGCGTGTGGCTTTGCTCTCGCACGCGACGTTCGGCGATCCGATGCTGCCGGCGAACGGACCAATGCGCGATGCGGTGGCGCTGCTCGATCAGCGCAAGGTGGACTTCGAGTACGACGGCGAGATGAGTCCGGATGTGGCTCTGGAGCCCTCGATCCGCGCGCTGTATCCGTTCTGCCGCCTGACGGCGGATGCCAACGTGCTGGTGATGCCGGGGCTGCACTCGGCACACATTACGTCGAGCCTGGCGCGTCGGTTGGGTGGCGGAACGACGATCGGGCCGCTCCTGATGGGCATGGAGCGGCCCGTGCAGATCATGCCAATGGACGCGTCGGTCAGCCAGATCGTCGATCTGGCCTGCCTCGCCGCTTATCAGGCGGTGAGGCGGTGATCCATCCGCGACAGCACGCTCCTTGAGTCATTCCCGCGAACGCGGGAACCCAGGGTAGCGTGGCCGCGCCAGCCCTGGGTCCCCGCTTGCGCGAGGATGACGTCAGCTACATGGCCGGATCCTAGTCGTCGCCATGCGCGGAAGCCATCGACACCGCGGCTGGAGCCGCCTGTGCCTCAAGCGCCCGCCGCCGCTGCACCCGCTTGTAGACGAATGACGTAAGTATCGGCGTCAGGATTGCCGTGACGATAACCGATGCGGCCACCTGCACCGTCGCGGCTGGCGCCACCGAGGCATAGCTCGGATCTGCCATCGCCACTGCCTTCGGAACAGCCGCGGAGTTACCAGCGGTACTGGATGCGGCCGCGCCGGCGACGCCAGAACCGCCGAGCAGCAGATCAGCCAGGATGCACACGGTGCCGGTCACCACCAGCACGAACACGCCAAGCAGCACTCCAGGCGCGCCTGCCGTCACCACCGCCGACAGATTGATCGTCTGGCCCAGCGTAAAGCCCATGAACGGCACGATGATCGCCTCATGCGAGCCGAAGAATTCGCGGAGATCCTTATCCAGGTTGCCGAACACCGCGCCCGCCGCGATCGGCGCGATCACCGAGACGATGGTCAGCCAAGGAATGTTGGCCAAGCCTGCGCCGACCAGGATGATCATGGTCAGGAACGGACCAGTCTCGATGCTTTGCGGCACATAGGTGCCAGCGTCTTCCTTGTCGCCCATCACGCTGGTCAGCGCCATGAACATGCCGCCGTTCGTGTCACTCATCGCCACCAGCAGCGCCAGGGTGCTGTAGCCCCAGATGTCGCCGCCGAAGAACTTCCCGACCGCGACTGCGATCAACGTGGCCATACCCACCTTGGCCGCCATGATGCCGAAGCCGCGCTTCAGCATGCGCGGTGCGGTGCGCAGCGTCATCTTCGTGCCGACAGTGAACAGATACATGCCGAGAATCGTCGGATAACCCACGTCGCTCAGCGCCTGGGTAAACCCGCCGATTTTCAGCAGATGAGGAAAGAAAGTGTTAATGACCATGCCAGTGAACAGCGGCACGACCATAAGGCCGCCCGGGACCTTGTTTATGGTCTTGTAGATGCGCATGGGTCACCTGATACGGTTACCCGTGCATTCTTATGACTCCGTTGAAGGAGTGCATTGACCTGGGTCAATGCACTGCAATCAAGCTACGGCGTGTAGGTGACCGGCTCAGCGACGGGACGCGTCGGCTCGGGCCGTGCCGGCTCGCTACCGGTCAGCATTTCCATGTGGCCGGTGATCTGGCCGCCATCCTCCACCTGAAGGCGGCGGCAGCGGGCGGTGCCCATCAGCTTGCCCGTGGCGCGCACGATCAGGCTGCCGCGTGCGGTCAGCGTGCCGTCGATGGTGCCGGCGATCTCCGCATCCTCCACCTCGACTTCGCCCTTGAACACGCCGCCCGGCGAGATCGAGAGTTCCGTCGCGTGGATCATGCTGGCCTCGACGGTGCCCTCGACGACCAGACGTTCGGCATCCTGCACCGTGCCCTGCACGCTGATGCCGCGGCCGACCACCAGGGTGCGGCGTTCTGCTGGGTCGCGCGCCGGCGTTCGGATCGGGCCGAGAGCCGGCCGTGGCGGCGTCGGAGCCGGGGCGACGGGTTGTGGAGTGGGCGCGGTGGTAAAGGGCGGCCGGGACATCTTTTGCACCTCCTGCGGCGGGGCGGGACGGAAAGGTGGGAACACCCAGGCCATTGTCGATCGGCTCGCCCGGGTGGCCAGGACGATCCTTGGCAACCACCGGGGCGGGCGATGACAGGCCCGCGGGCAATGCGGCGCCCGATTCGGCGCCTTGCGGTTCGTCTGGTCTACGGCGTTTGAACACGGGCTCCTCGTTCTCTGAGCAATGTCAGGAGTCGTGGCAATGCAACGCGGGTAACATAGGCCGAGCCTGATGGAACAACCGTCTGGCGGCAGTTATCCACAACGATCCGCATCATTCACAAGCGTCCGGGCGGCGTAGTCATTGCCCGGTCGAGGACATGCACCATTGCGGCCGTGCCGACAACAGGGATTAGTAGATTCAATAGCGGAACGTAACCGCCAAGTGCGATGGCGCAACCTTGCAGCAGTACAGTCGATTTGACGCGGCGATACAACGCCTCGGCATCCATGCGCGGCATGCGCCGCATCGCCACCGCCCCGAACAAGCCGCGGCCAATCGCGTATCCGCCGATCAGCCAGGCCAACACTAATCCGATACCAGGCAGTATGAGCGCCGCGATCAGTGCAAGCACATTCAACAGCAGGATTCGCAGCCCGACATTCAGCGCGTCCAGTAGCTGAGAAATGATCGGCGCGCCTTCCGGCGGCGGCAGCTCCGGATAGTAGCGACGCTCCACCGCGCGCGCGATTCGCTCGATGTAGAGCGTGCCGATGATCGCGGCGACCGGCAGGAACAGCCACAACGCCAATAGCGATGCACCGATCGTCCCGAGTATGTCGGCGATCCAGCCCAGCCAGCCATGCAAGTCGAGCAGCCGATGCACCGCCTCGATCGCCACGAAATGCAACGCGATGAAGCAGACCGCCGACCACAGCAGACTGCGCCAAAGCACGCCGCGCAGTACCGGATCACCGAGCTGGCCAAGCGCGCGGGTGAGCGGCGACAGCACAGGTTCAGGAAGGTGGAATGAACGGCTGCACGATTGCTCGAAATGGCTCCATTGCTTCGCAGGTCGTTGCATGTTTCGCCAGCACGGGCCAGCGCTGATCGTCGAACAGGCCAGGATGCGCCTCGCTGGTGAAACGCACGGCACAAGCGACGGCAATGTCGGCGTGGCCGATCGCGTCGCCGAACCAGAATTGTGTGGCGCCGCCGGCACGGCTGCTTTCCAGCGCAGCGAGTACGTCGCCGATCTGCGTCCTGCAACGCGCGATCCACTGCTCCGATGTCGCCTGATGCAGGACACGTTCATAGACGAGGCTGACCGCTTTGTCCGCCAGTCCCGTGCCGAGCGCGCACACTTTCAGCGCCTTGCGCCGCCCTTCGCCACTTTCTGCAATCATGGAACGCGAAGGACCGACACGTTCGTCCAGGTAATCGAGGATAGCGGCGCTCTCGATCAGCGATTCGCCGTCATCAAGCACCAGCGTTGGCACCCGCCGCAGTGGGTTGAACGGCGCGATACGGTCCGCGTCGCCGAATGTGGACCAGGGGCGATGTTCATACGCGATGCCGTATAACCGCATGGCGATCGCGACGCGGCGCACGAATGGCGAGTCGTATTGGCCGATCAGGATCATGGTTCGCTCCGCGGAGATTAACTGACGACGGATGGGCGCTTGCGGTAGCCGTCGAACTCCAGCGTAGGAGCAATTCCCTGCATCCCCCAATCGCCAATGAAGCGCCCGATATCCGGCTCGAACCGGATATGCACCGTCCCGGTCCCAAAGCGATCGGTCCAGGTGAAGTCCGCCTCGCAAGGACCGGTCTGATGGAATGCAGTCAGGGTGCCATCGAACGGATCATTGTCAAACACATGATAGCGGCCGACCAGACCGCTGTCCGGCGCGACCTGGAAATCTGTGTCCATCATTTCCAGCCCAGGTCCGTTCCACACCGGCCCGCGCCACGGCCCGGCGCTATCGGCAAAGCACGCATCGAGTGCGCACGCGGGCCCCGCGGCCAGCAATGTCAAAAACACAGCCAGAACGCAGGCCCGCATCCGCATCGCTCCACCGCTTACCTCACGCGGACGAATTTATCGACGCTCCGATCGACTGTCAGCCCGGCATAGATGTCGCCGTGCGAATCGACACCGACGCCATGCACATGCCGGCTCTCCATTCGAGCCAACACCGCACCGTTCTGATCGCGCACGCACACATAAGCCGGTTCGTCGCCAACCTCCTGCTCGGCGATGACGAACGTGCCGTCGTTGGCACGGGTGATGTCATTCGGCCCGCCCATGCCGGTCCACATCCCAAGATAATCGCCGTCCGGCGAAAAGATCTGGATGCGCCGGTTCGCCCGATCGGCCACATAGAGCTTGCCCTCCAGGTCGATGGCGATGCTGTGCGGCAGATGGAATTGTCCAGGCTCCTTGCCGGGCATACCCCACGACGTGACCAGCTTGCCATCGGCCGTGAAGCGGTGCATCCGCGCATTGCGGTAGCCGTCGCTCACGTAGATGTCACCGTTCGGATGCGCGATCATCTCGGTGGGATGGTTGAACGGCCCCGCCGCGCGCTCGGCCAGCCAAGGTGACCCTTTGCAGCCAGTGTCGGAATGCACGCCACGCTGGCCAAGCTCCAGCAGCGGCTTGCCGTCCAGGGTGAATGATTTCGCCACCGAGTCAGAACGGTCGGTCGTATATACGACACCATCGACAATCTTCAAGCCGTGCGGATCGGTCACCTCGCCGGTGCCCCAGGCGCCGAGGTAGGCCCCGTCGCGGTCGAACACCACCACTGGCGGGTCCTTGCGCTGGAACACATAGATGCGGTCCTGCTCGTCGGCCGCAACCCGGCTGACGACGCCGAGCGACTCACCCGGCGGCATTTTGCAGAAATCGCGGATCAACTCATAGCGGTAATTGCCTGCACCGACCATTGTTGGCTCCCTCCCAAGGAAATTGGCGGTTCGGAAGGAACCATATCATGCAACGCCATCGGTGGGAGTATGCAGGAATCCCACTTCTGGACCACTTCGCCGCGCCGTCGGATTCCTGCCCATCGCGCAAATAGGCGTCACTATCCTGCGAAGTCCATAATAACTTCCTTCCGTGTAATCCGTGGCTTACCCTTCTATCCGTGTAATCGTAATTGCTCACCTGGGTGATAGCCTGACATGTCGATGCGTCGTGGGTGCTTCTGCGGCTGTGCGATGAAGGTTGACGCGGTCACGGGCGGTTCGATTCAAGCTCTGTGTGACGCAAGGCATCGACCTTAGCACGCTGAGCCACGCGGAGAAGGATGCACTCATCCTGTCGCTGTTCGCTCGGTTGGAAGCAGCGCTGGCGCGCATCGATGAACTTGAGAAGCGGCTGGCCAGATTTGAACGTCCCACCAAGACGCCGGACAACTCCTCGCTGCCGCCATCGAAGGGGCAGAAGCCCGATCGTCCGATGGGCGACAAGCCGCCGCGCAAGAGCCGCCCCGGGTTCGGGCGGACGCTGCACCCGAACCCGGATCGTGTGTTCGAGGCCAGGCTGACCACCTGTCCGAGGTGCCAGGCGGCATTCCCGGAGGCCTGCCAAACCCCGCAGCAGGTCTACGAACGCATTGAACTACCGCCGATCCGGCCGGACGTGACGCAGGTGCGCCTGTTCGGCGGTCGCTGCGCCTGTTGTGGTGAGCGCGTGGTCGCGACTGCCCCAGCCGGGCTGGAACCCGGTTCGCCATTCGGTCAGTCGATCGCTGCCTTGGTGGTCTACTTGCACTACGCGCACGCGATCGGCATGGAACGGTTGGCCACGCTGATGGACGAGATCTTTTCGCTCACCCTCAGCGAGGGGGCGATCAGCAACATGCTGGCCCGCGCGCGCGAACCACTGCTGGTGGCAGCGGCAACCATCCGCGCCACGGTGCTCGCCAGTCCGGTGGTGTGTTCTGATGAGACTTCCGCGCGGGTGAGCGGCAAGAACTGGTGGGAATGGGTGTTCATCGGCAGCCTGGCCGTGCTGCACGTGATCCGTCCCAGCCGTGGCAAGGCCGTGGTTCAGGCCCTGTTCGGCGAGATCAGGCCGATGGTCTGGGTGTCCGACATGCTTGGCAGCCAACGCGGCCACGCTGCCGAATGGCAGGTGTGTCTGGCGCATCTGCTGCGCGATGCAACCTACGCCATCGAATGTGGCGACACCGCCTTCAGTGCCGCGTTCAAGCGACTGCTGCTGCGCGCGATCGCCATCGGGCGACGCCGCGACGAACTGAAGGACAGCACGCTGAGGCACTATCTTGCCGACCTGGATCGCCGGCTCAACCGCATCATGGCAGCTGTTCCGATCGGCGAGCCAGGACGCAAGCTGCGCAAGCGCATCGCCGCCAACAGGGCGCACCTGTTCGTCTTCATCACCAATCGAGATGTGCCGTATACCAACAACATCTCCGAGCGGCATCTTCGTCCCAGTGTGATCTTCCGCAAGGTGACCAACGGCTTCCGCTGCGAGTGGGGTGCCGAAACCTATGCCGCCTTCCGATCCCTCGTCAGCACCGCAAAGGCCAACAGCGCTTCAGTGCTTGATGTGCTGCGCTTCGTGCTGACCACAAAAATCCCCGAGACGCTACCCGCCAGACCGGGGTGAGCAATTACGTGTAATCTGTGTTATTATTTGCGTATCCTGACTGCGCGCGGTCATAGCCAATCGAGCGATTGCCTTGTGACAGTATGGCCCGTCTGGATGTATCTTAATAAACGCTCTTTCGGCGCTATCGAGGCAACCTCGTTCGACAACGGCTGCAAATGCACCGGCCGATAGTCCAGCCGCACCTGTCCGTCGTCATCCATCCAGGCAAGCGTGTGCTTCAGCCAATTCTCGTCGTCACGCTTCGGAAAGTCCTCGCGTGCATGTGCGCCGCGGCTTTCCGTCCACCCGATAGCCGAATGCAGACTGATGCTCGCCTGCGCCACCGCATATTAGATCGCGGTGCGCATGCGTAGAACGATCATGCTACCGCTGGGAAGTGTGCCGATTGACAGCCGTTGGATTCCAGCACGCACATCATACATCCACGACGATGGGCGTTGTGGGAGGCTCCTATGGGCAACGAGCGAAAGGTCGCCGTCATTACCGGTGCATCGCAGGGTATAGGCGCTGCTGTGGCAAAGGCTTACCGTGACCAGAACTACAAAATCGTCGCGACGGCGCGCTCGATGCAAGCGTCGAACGATGATGACATGCTCGCGCTAGGTGGCGACATCGCCGATCGGAAGACAGCAGAACGGGTAGTCGCTGCGGCCATGGACCGATTTGGACGCATCGACACGCTCGTCAACAATGCCGGCATCTTCCTCAGCAAGCCATTCACGCAGTACACCGAAGCCGACTTCGCCGCGATCGTCGGCGTCAACCTGACCGGCTTCTTTCACATAACACAGCTTGCAATCGCCGAGATGGAAAAGCAGCGCAGTGGCCACGTCGTGCAGATCACCACGAGCATGGTTGATCACGCGATGTCCGCAGTGCCGGCCGTACTCGCATTGCTGACGAAGGGCGGGCTAAGTGCCGCGACGAAGTCGCTGGCGATCGAGTATGCGAAGCGTGGTATCCGGGTGAATGCGGTCGCGCCGGGCATAATAAAATCACCCATGAACGCGGGCGCGCCGTATGACGAGTTCGCCGCACTGCATCCCGTCGGACGTATGGGCGAAATCGCCGACATCGTGGACGCGATCATGTATCTCGAATCGGCCAGTTTCGTGACTGGGGAGATCCTTCACGTCGATGGCGGGCAAAGCGCCGGACACTGAACCGCACGGCGTAGTTCTGAACCATTCCGATCGAATGCAGCAAGAACGAGCGGATGATCCCGGCATAGGCAAGGGTAGTGGGCGGGAGAGGAAAAACATCAATGCAAGTAATCAAAACGTCCGAGAACATCGACCTTGTTCGTCGCGGCTTGCTTGGTACAACTGCCATGGCGATTGCGGCAGCGCAGTTCGGCGGAGCTGCAGCCGCTGACGCACAGTCAGTCAAACCGGCTCGGATCCCAGCGATCTCCCCAGGCACAAACACCGGTTTCGCTTCTCTGAAGCAGGTCGATGCAGGTCTCCTGAGTGTCGGCTACGCCGAGGCCGGTCCCGCCGATGGTCCAGTCGTGATCCTGCTCCACGGCTGGCCATACGACATTCACAGCTTCGTCGATGTCACCCCCATGCTGGCATCGGCGGGCTATCGTGTGATCGTCCCCTACCTGCGCGGTTATGGCACGACACGCTTCCTGTCCAACGACACGTTCCGCAACGGTCAGCAATCGGTTGTCGCTCTCGATATCATTGCACTGATGGACGCGCTCAAGGTTCAGCAGGCAACGCTGGCCGGTTTTGATTGGGGCGCGCGCACCGCCGACATCATCGCCGCGCTCTGGCCTGAACGCTGTAAGGGGTTGGTGTCGGTGAGCGGCTATCTGATCGGCAGCCCAGAAGCCAACAAGGCGCCACTACCGCCGCAGGCCGAGTTGGAATGGTGGTATCAATTCTACTTTGCAACCGATCGAGGCAAAGCCGGCTATGACAAATACCGGCACGATTTCGCCAAGCTCATCTGGCAGCTCGCTTCACCGCGCTGGGATTTCGACAACGCAACGTTCGACCGCAGCGCGGCGGCTTTCGACAACCCGGATCACGTCAACATCGTAATCCACAACTACCGCTGGCGGATTGGCTTGGCGGACGGAGAGAGAAAATACGACCAACTGGAAAAGCAATTGGCCGCATCTCCAGTCATCAAGGTGCCCACCATTACGCTCGAGGGCGACGCGAACGGCGCACCACACCCACCGCCGCAGGCCTATGCCGGCCTGTTCAAGGGGAAGTACCAGCACCGCCTCATCAAGGGTGGCATCGGTCACAATCTGCCCCAGGAAGCGCCGCAGGCGTTCGCCCAAGCGGTGGTGGATGTAGATACTCTCTGATCGGCTACCGCGGACAGTTCGCGCGCAGGAACGTGCGGATGTGTCGGACTGCGAGCGGGATCAGCTCCTTCGGATCCTTCCACGGATACAGGCTCACCTGCGAATTAGGCGCGAGCCGTGCTGATTCCATCGCCACCGCGTAGGGATGCGCCGGCACATCATCCGGCAGCACCAACACCGGCGTCCGGCAGTCGCGCACGAAGTCACGCGTCACAGTGAAGACAAAGTCAGGATTGGCGCCGTACATCTTCTTCAGGAACGCATCGACCATCGCCATCGTGATGTCAGACCGGCGTTCACACAGCGCCGGACCCCAGCCTTTGATGTTGTTCTGGTAGAACATATCCGGCATCTCCGGACGGAAGCCACTCGGCTGAGCCAGCACCGCCGCAACAACGCGATTGGGTGCCCGCCGCAACATGTTCCAGATGAACGGGCCGCCGATGCAGAACCCCATCACCATGAACTTATCGTAGCCCAGATGATCCATCAGCCCGAGCTGATCGTCCGTATATGCGTCCCACGGCCGATCGACCTCCAGCGGGCCTGACGACTTGCCGCCATTGGCATTGCGCAAGTCCGCGGCGATGCAGTGATACTCGCCCTTGAATTCCTCGATCGCGTCGAACGGTCCCTTGCTGGTGACAAACTCGATCGTCGAGTTCAACCCGCCGCCGGGGATCAGCAGCAAAGGGAAGCCGGAGCCGGCATCCTCGTAATGGATCCGGACGTCGCCTCTTTCATAGATTGGCATGACAGTTCCTCCTCCTGGCGCACGATTGTCCCGCCGTAGCCGCGCGCTGGCAACTGGCACCCTCGCGCGCTAGCCTGCGGGCCATCGAGGAGCATGTGCGCGCATGGATTACACCACGCTGGGACGTACCGAACTGAAGGTCAGCGTTGCCGGGCTTGGCTGCGGCGGATTCAGCCGCCTGGGGCTGAGCACCGGCGGCAACGAGGCCAGTGCCATCGCCATCATCCATGCCGCGCTCGATCTCGGCGTGAACATCCTCGACACCGCCGCGCCGTATGGCACCGAGGCCGTCGTCGGCAAGGCGATCAAGACCGTGCCGCGCGACAAGGTGGTAATCGCCACCAAGTCATCAGTCATCCGCAATGGCGAGCGGTGGGCGCCGGAGCGCGTCGTCGCCAGTCTCGACAATTCGCTGCGCGAGCTCGGCATCGATTGCATCGACGTGTTCCAGCTCCACGCTGTGCCGCCCTCCGGCTATGACTATGTGCGCGATGTGATCGCCCCAGCGCTGCTGAAGGAGAAGGAACGCGGAAAATTCCGTTTCCTCGGCATCACCGAGACCTCGCCGAATGATCTCGAACACCAGATGCTGTTGCGCGCCGTTCCCGACGGCATGTGGGACACGGTGATGGTCGCGTTCCACCTGATGAACCAGAACACGCGCGAGTCCGTCTTTCCCACGACCTTGCAGCATCGTGTCGGCACCCTGCTGATGTTCGCGGTGCGCGGCATATTCGCGCGGCGCGAGCGCGTTGCCGATGCGATGAAGGAGCTCGCGGCCGAAGGCAAGGTACCGCGATCGCTTGCTGACGAACCCGATCCGCTTGGCTTCCTGATCCATCCCGGCGGTGCGCAGAGCCTGACTGACGCGGCCTATCGCTATGTGCGGCACGAACCCGGCGTGGATGTCGTGTTGTTCGGCACCGGCGATCAAGCGCACCTTCGGTCCAACATCGAGTCGATCCTGCGTCCCCCGCTCCCGCAAGCCGATCGCGATCGGCTCAAACAGTTGTTCAGCCACTTGCGTGGGGTCGGTCTGGTCGCCCCGTCTGGTGCACGGCGCGCCGGAACCGGTGTCGGATGAGTGTTCGTTTGCTGATTGCTGCCGTAATGCTGCTGGTGACGGCGCAGGCGCAGGCGGCCGACCAGCTTGCTGCGCAGTTCGATCACCCAGTCGCTGTCAAAAAAGTGCCGCCAAAGTCTGACGACGATCCGAACGGCCAGATCACCTGCACCTTCTATCGCGACCTTATGGTGCGCGAGAGTGGCACCAACTCACCGGATCCGAATGACGCGACGCTGATACCGATCGCACGGCCCGGCTGCGATGCCACAAAGCATAGCGGCGATATCGACCTGAAGACCCAGGGGTTCAGTTTCGTCGGCCGCAAAGCCAATTTCCTGCTGTTCAGCGCCACCGATCCGAACGGCGCCATCCCCTTCATGGTGATCGATGCGGCCAACGGCCAGGTCATCTTCCAGGATGGTACGTCAGCCGAACACGGCATGCAGACTGTCGCTGTGGAGAGCGGCTCGCTGCACCTGCGCTATACGCGCGGCTTCAATGCGTCGTGCTCGATGATACAGGACGCGGCGGGGTGCTGGTCCCGACTGGTCTCGGAGGGGAAAGTGCCACCAGGCATGGCGCAGCCGGTGCCCGCGCCGAAGCTGTGTGCCGCCTCCTACAAGGCAGCGCGGTCGCGAGCCGACAATCCCAGCGTCATCAGCTATCCGGTAGATACGGTGGTAGATGCAGTTGGCCACGCGCAGACGACATCGCGAGGACCTGTCGCCTGCTCACCAATGCCATAAAAATCGGAGGAACTGCCATGAAGATCACCCGCATCGATGACCTGCATTGCGACGCTGGCTGGCGCACGTTTTCCTTCCTGAAGATCACCACCGACGACGGCATCACCGGCTGGTCCGAATACACCGAGGCGGATGGCAGCCGCGGCCTCACCGCCGTGATCCGTGGCCTCGCCGAACCGCTCATCGGCATGGACCCGCGTCCGGTGCAGCAGATCGCATCGACCCTGTGGGTGCGTCAGGTACAGGCGCCCGGCGGCGTGAATGCGCGCGCGATTGCCGCCATCGAGAACGCACTGCTCGACATCAAGGGCAAGGCGCTCGGCGTCCCGGTGTACGAACTGTTCGGCGGACCGGTGCGCGAGCGCATCCCGGTCTACTGGTCGCATTGCGGCTCCTATCGCGTACACAACCACGATCTCGTCGGTGTCCCGCCACTGCGCACCTACGACGACATCGCCGCCCTCGGCGCCGAGGTGAAGCGGCGCGGCTTCAAGGCGCTGAAGACCAACATCCTGCCGTTCGACGGTCAGAAGCTGACCAATTTTGGCCCCGGCTTCGGCCGTTCGCCCGGCTATCCCGAGCTGAATTGTGATCGCAAGACGCTGCAGGCCGTGCATGATCTCCTGAGCGCGTTCCGTCAGGGCGCCGGCCCGGACATGGGCCTGCATCTCGATGTCAACTACCACTTCAAGACCGAGGGGTATCTACAGATCGCCAAGGCGGTCGCACCGTTCGACATGACCTGGCTGGAGATCGACACGTGGGACCCGCAATCGCTCGCCTTGATCCGCCGAGCCGCCCCCTGCCCTATCGCCTCGCTTGAATCGGTATGTGGGCGCCGCGCATTCCGTCCGTTCCTCGATGCCTATGCCACTGACGTGGCGATCATCGACGTGATCTGGAATGGTTTTCTGGAGTCCATCAAGATCGCCGCAATGGCCGAGGCCTATGAAGTGAACTGCGCGCCGCACAATTACTACGGCCATCTGTGCTCGGCGATCAGTGCGCATTTCTGCGCGGTCGTGCCAAACTTCCGCGTCATGGAGATCGATATCGACAGCGTTTCCTGGCGCGACGAACTGTTCGTCAACCCACCCGCGATCGAGAACGGCGAACTGATCATCCCAAAAGGCCCTGGTTGGGGGGTGGAGGTCAACGAAGCCGCGGTCCGCGCCCACCCGCCCCGCACGTAACTGTCATTGCGAGGAGCGCAGCGACGAAGCAATCTCGGGCCGCGACGCTATCAAAAGGAACCGGCATGCCCGCACGTTTTGACATTCTCGGGATCGGCAACGCCATTGTCGACGTGGTCACCCAAGTGGACGACACGTTCCTCTCACGCCACGACATGCGCAAAGGCTCGATGACGCTCATCAACTCCGATGCAGCCGAGGCGCTGTATGCCGCGATGCCGCCTGGCCAGGAAAGCAGCGGCGGTTCCGCCGCGAACACCTGTGCGGTAGCGGCGGCATTGGGCGCGCGCGTCGCCTATCTCGGCAAGGTGGCCAACGATCAATTGGGTGCCGTGTTCCGCCATGACATGACAGCCATCGGCGTCCACTTCCCTTCACTGCCGCTATACGGCGGAGCACCGACGGCACGCTGCCTGATCGTGGTAACGCCCGATGGCCAGCGCACCATGCACACCTATCTCGGCGCCTGCGTCAGCTTCGACGAGCACGATGTCGCCGAGGGTTTGGTGGCAGATGCCGAGGTGACTTACCTCGAAGGCTATCTGTTCGATCCACCGGCCGCGCAGCGCGCATTCCGCCGCGCTGCCGCCGCCGCCCATGCTGCGGGCCAGCAGGTCGCGCTGTCCCTGTCCGATGCGTTCTGCGTCGATCGCCATCGCGCCGCATTCCGCGAACTGGTGAAGCAGGACGTGGACATCCTGTTCGCCAACGAAGCCGAAGTGACCAGCCTGTACCAAGAGAACACCTTCGAAGCCGCCGCCGAACGCGCGCGCGCCGATGTGGCGCTCGCCGCGCTGACCCGCAGTGAAGCCGGCAGCATCATCCTGCGCGGCGCAGAGACGGTAGAGATCGCTGCCGAACCGACCCGCGTGGTGGATACGACAGGTGCCGGCGATGCCTATGCCGCGGGATTCCTCGCTGGCTTCACCGCTGGCAAGCCGCTGCCCGAGTGCGGCCGTATCGCCTCGATCGCGGCGGCCGAGGTGATCAGTCACGTCGGCGCGCGGCCACAGGCGGATCTGCGGCGAATGGTGACGGGGACCAAATGACCCCTTGCCCCTCCTGGTTATGGACCATACATTGTGGACCATGCCAACCGACACCGCTGATCCGGCCATCAACGTCACCGCTTTCAAAGGGCAATGCCTCGCGCTGATTGATGCGGTGGCGAACGGTAAGGCGCGTCGTGTGGTCCTCACGCGGCACGGCCGACCGGTCGCCGCACTGGTGCCCTATGAACAAGCGATGCCGGAGCTATGGGGCGCGATGCGAGGAACCGCGACGGTTCCGCCAGGCACCGACCTTGCCGCGAGCACCGGGGAAATCTGGAAGGCGGATGCCTGAGGCTGCGGCCACCGCAGTCCTGCTCGACACCTGCGCCGCCATCTGGCTCGTCAACGGCGATCGCATGTCAGCGGCGAGCCGACGAGCCATCGCCGCGGCACAACGCAATGCCGGTGTCTATGTTTCGCCGATCTCCGGCTGGGAGATCGGCATGCTGGTCGCCCGGACGAGGCTACAGCTTGCCATGGCGCCAGAGGCATGGTTTGCCACGCTGATCGATCTGCCCGGCATACGCCTCGCGCCGATGCCGCCGGAACTGCTGATTGCCTCGGCTTTTCTGGCGGGGACGCCACCGCGGGATCCGGCAGACCGGATTATCGCAGCGACCGCCAGGGCGTATCAGTTGACGGTTGTTACCCGTGACAGCGAGCTGATCCCGTATGGCAAGGCCGGACATATCGTGACGCTGACCTGCTAGTGCACTTTCAGGCTGACCGGAACCGATGGGTTCCGCTGCGCTCAACCGCATCCTACGGTGCTACGTCATTTGTAGGATGGGTTGAGCGGCAAGCGAAACCCATCAGGTTTCCAGTCACATCGAAAATGCTCTAGCGCTGCTCCATCATCCACTGTGCCACCTCGACCAGTTCGCGGTCGCTGCCCAGCCTTCCCACCATCTGCACCCCCAGCGGCATGCCATCCACATCACGCCATAACGGCACCGTAATCGCAGGCACGTGCAGCGCTGTCCAGAAGCGGTTCATCACAGCATCGCCGGCGCTGGCCCAAAGCGGTGCCGCGCCGGTTCCCGCACGCCTCCTGGACTTTTCCTCACACCATCGCTACATGACCCGCCCTTCGGGACGGCCTCATTATACTGGCCGGCCCGAGGCTAGGCGGGAAGGGTTTTCAAGGCTAAATCCTTGATATCGCTGGGTTAGGGGTGTAGCTCAATTGGCTAGAGCGCCGGTCTCCAAAACCGGAGGCTGGGGGTTCGAGACCCTCCACCCCTGCCAGCGGCGCGCATCCGCGCTATAGTCCCTGCAATCGGACCCAGGAGAGTAACAGACGTGGCGGTCGATCCGGCGAAATTCGTGCGTGAGGTGCGGGCTGAAATGGCACGCGTCACCTGGCCGTCCCGCAAGGAGACGCTGGTGACCACCGGCCTCGTCTTCGCCATGGTCGCCCTCGCGGCGATGTTCTTCTTCCTGGTCGACCAGTTCATCAGCATGGGCGTCCGTGTGCTGTTCGGCATGAACGCCTGAGGAGAGTTTTGCGGTAATGGCCAAGCGTTGGTACGTCGTCCACGTCTATTCGGGCTTCGAGAAGAAGATCGCCCAGCAGCTCAAGGAGCAGGCGGCACAGAAGGGGCTCGCTGACCAGATCGACGAGGTCCTGGTCCCCTCCGAGCAGGTGGTGGAGGTGCGCCGTGGCCAGAAGGTCAACGCGGAGCACAAGTTCTTCCCCGGCTATGTGCTGGTGAAAATGGAGCTGAGCGACGACGCCTGGCACCTGGTGAAGAACACGCCAAAGGTGACCGGCTTCCTCGGCAGCAAGACCAGGCCCAGCCCGATCAGCGACACCGAGGCCGAACGCATCATGAAGCAGACGCAGGAAGGCGTGGAGCGTCCGCGTCCTGCCGTGCTGTACGAGGTCGGCGAGCAGGTGCGCGTCGCCGACGGTCCGTTCACCAGCTTCAACGGCACGGTCGAGGAGGTGGACGAAGAGAAGGGCCGCGTGAAGGTCAGCGTCTCGATCTTCGGCCGTTCCACGCCGGTCGAGCTGGAGTACGGGCAGGTCGAGAAGGTGTGAGGCGCCCGCCGGCCGTTCCTTCGTCGTCATGGCAGGGCTTGACCCTGCCATCAGCGTGGCGTGGCACCCGTGCGCCACTGCGGCTCAACGCCGGCCAAGACGGTAGAGCATTTTCGATGTGACTGGAAACCTGATGGGTTTCGCTTGCCGCTCAACCCATCGATTCCGGTTGCCCGTGCGTGTTCTCGCGTCACCCGCCCATTCGATCCACCAGCGCGTGCCACAGCACGTTCAGCTCCGTTGACCCCGGATCATTCGTCGGCTTCACGCGCACCGCAGTGTGCACCAGCACCAGATGCAGCGCCGGATCGACATAGATCGCCTGACCATGAATGCCGAACAGCGCAAATTCGCGCGGCGGTGCCGGCTCCAGCCACACCTGATAGCCATAGCCGAAATAACGCGTGGCAATGCGCGGCGTCAGATACGGCGCCTCGACGCTCGTCGCGTCGATCACCCATTGCCGCGGAATGATCTGCCGCCCGTTCCACGCGCCATCATGCGCCAGTAACAGCGCAAACCGCGCCCAGTCGCTCAGCGTCGCGTTGAAGCAGCAGTATGCGACCTCGTGGCCGCTGCCATCGACCACCCAACTCGCATCCGCCTCGGCGCCCATCGGCTGCCAGATGTGTCTCTGCAAATACTGAGCGAGGGGCATATGCACCGCGTTGCTGACGACGAGGCCCAGTACTTCCGTCTCAATGCTCGCGTAATGGAAGCGCGTGCCAGGCGGCGCTTCGCGCGTGTTGAACATCGCCACCACCTGTTCCGGCGACGAGCGCGTGCCAAACAGCATCGCGGCCAGCCGCGCGCTGTCGTCGCTGCCATCGTATTCCTCGCGGAACGCGACACCGGACGCCATGTGCAGCAGCACGCGTATCGTAGTTTTGCCGTATTCGGTCCCCACGAGTGCCGGCACGTAATCGCCGGCCGGCTGGTCAATCGAGCGGATCGAGCCTTCTGACACGGCGATGCCCAGCAGCATGGACACAACGGTCTTTGCCATCGATTGCGACAGGAAGCGATCAGAGTCGGTGCGGGCGTATTGATAGTGTTCGAACAGGATCGTGTCGCCGCGCGCAATGAGCAGTCCAGTCGCGGGATTGCGGTGCAGATAGTCAGCGAGTGTGTAATCGGCGCCTTGGTAGTGGTAGGTAAGCGTCAGCTCCTCCGGCGTGCGGCGCAGCGGCGACGCCGCCGGTGGCCGTGCCACCACATGCGCGGGCGATACCTTGTCGTAGTGGCTGTAACTCCCCACCATGAAACGCTGTTCGTTGGTGCCACCAAAATGAGGGATCGGGTAACCCCCCGCAGCGCCATAGGCAGCCGCATCCGGTCCCGTGTCCGAAAACACTGGATCGGCTGCCGCGAGAGCGCGTGTCGCAACCAGAACGCCGATCAACAGAGAAATGACACACCGCCCCATCATCAGCTTCAGCTACTCCTCCGATGCGCTGCCCGCATTCTTGCACACGATCGCCACGACTATCAGCACATAAGCCGCCACCCGTAGCAGATAGAACCAGCTCCGCGTCTCATCAGGTTCAGGAACCAGAATAACAAGGGCGATGTTCAGCGCCAGCAGCCAGAACGCCACGGCAAATGCCATGAACAGAAAATCCCGGCTGCGCGACCAGAAACGCAGGAAGAACAGGCCGCATGCGAGAAATCCCGCCGCGATGATACCAGAGAAAAAGCTGATGACGTCCCGGTACGCCACTACACTTCCCAAATGAAGCCGACCAACAGGACTGAAACAGCGAGAAGACCAGTGAATGTTCTGATCAGCGACAGATCGTTCTCTGGCAACAACAGTATGTCCACGGCCAGCACGAGGTTGTTCAGCGCCAGCAACCAGAAGCAGATCGAACTCCAGATCAGCAGTCGCGTCCCGCTGCGGCGATAGGCACGCAGCAGCAGATACGCACACAGCACGCTGGTGCCCACGCAGAGCAGATAGATTATGCCTTCCAGCGGCGAACCGCTCCACCGGACGGTCATCGCAGTCTTGGCCTTCTCAGTTTTTCTGCGTCGGTCCCGCGCGCAGCCTGAAAGCGTCGCCGAACACTTTCTCCACCGGTACCGGACGACGGGCGAGTTCGCGGACACCGGCATAGGCACGCAGTCGCGACACGTCGTGGAGGGTGACACGGGAACCATGCGTCTCGACGCCGAATGCCCGCAACGCGGTGAATGCACGCGACAGGTTCTCGGCACGGCAGCCTAGCCATGGGGCCAGGAGCCCCTTGCTGACGGGTAGACGGAAATCCGCTTTGATCGCCGATGGATCATCGACGAAGCCCAGCAGATAGGTGCCAAGGCGCTGCGCCGCGACACGGACCTTCAGGTCCACCACTTGCCGAGTGAGGTTCGCGAGCTCCGATGACATCGCCCGGATCATGGCCATGGCGGTGGCTGGCTGCTCGGCCACCAGCGTGCGGATCGGTTCGGCCGGCAGGCGCACCAACAGCGAGGAGCTAACCGACTGGGCACCCATCATATACGGCTGGTCCGTCAGCACGTTGGCGAGGACAAAGCTGGACGACGGCCCGAGAATGTCGATCACCGTGCTGCTGGCATCCGGCGCCGTGCCGGTCAGACTCACGCGCGCCATCGAGCAGGACGTAAAGCAATTCGGGCAGGCTGCCTTCCTCGAACAGCACCTCGCCTGCAGTCGATCTCAGCCAGGTTACCAAGAGCCGCGACGCGCTCAAGAACCTCGCCGTCGAGTTGCGAGAATCCGGGAACGGGCCGCAGCAATGTCTCGATGGACTGCATCCCCACCTTCTGTCGTTCCTACCACCGATCCGGCGGAATCTGCTGTTGTTAGCTGTCCGCGCGCGTCTTGGCCAGTGAGAATGTGTTCAGTATTGGAATTGATACGTCAGGCCGATGCTGGTGCCATCCGAGGCGCCCGCTGAACCGGTAGCCGCATTGCTGCTCGTCCCGGCAGTGCCTTGCAGCTTGAGGCCCTTGGCCACGTCAACCTGGACGACCGCCTGCGACCCACCGCCCGAGGTGCTTTGCTGCGCCCCCACGTAGACGCCGGGTGCGACGTATCGGCCAGCCTGGACGGCGGGGTTGCCGTTCGCCCCATTGGCAACGGACAGCCGATCCAGACCCAGCCCCTGCCGCACCGAGTTGAGCGGATCACCGATGGCCCCCCCGCTCCCCGTCAGTGTTGCGAGACCCGAGGCGATTTCGGCGATCTCCAGCGCCCCCAGCCGCCCCGTGCCGCTGCCGAACAGCAGGTAGGACAGCACCTCGTCCTGGGGCAGTGGCGGTGAACTGGTCAACGCAACCTTTGGCGCGCTGGCGGTGCCTGTGATGGTCAGCGTCGCGGTCACGCTGCTGGTGTTGCTGGTTGCCACCAGATGGAGCGAGGGATCCGTCAGGCTGCCACCGTTGAAGTCGATCGTGCCCTCGCTGAAGGTCAGGGTCCGGCCAGCAAGGCTGAGCGAACCGTTGCGGATATGCAGCGCGCCGATGGTCACCGGTGCACTGGTCGTGCCGGTCACCCGCATGCTCCCGCCGAATTCGCAATCCAGCCCCCGGCCACGCACGAACACCTGCTGTGGCGCCTCTATCGTCAGGTTCAGCGTGACGGTCGAGGTTGGCGCGGGCAGCGGGGGAGGCGGCTTTGACCCAGCCACCCGCACTGGCAGCACCGCGATGGAGGTCGGCAGCCGATCGGGCACACGGGCTTCGGCACGTTGGATGTGTACATTGCCGGCGACCGCGAGCTGCCCGACCGCCTGGCCGCGTATCGTCAGGTCCGCATCGAGCGTCGCGCTGATCAGATCACTCGCCAGTGGTCGGGCATTGTGTGCCGTCAGCGTCAGGTCCAACGGCAACCCCGGCGCCATCGCGCCAATGGTGCCAGCGAGGTCGATCGTCCCAGATCCCGCCTTGGCATTGAACCGCGCGATGCGCAGCGTGTCACCGCTGCCTTGGACCAAGGCGGTCATGTCGGTCAGATGAAGACCCGAGGTGAAATCCTGCACCTCGCCATTGGCGAGCTGTGCCGACCCCGCGAAAGCTGGCGCCGCTGTCGTGCCGCCAATCGTCAAATCGAGCGTCACTACACCGCGGACCCGCCGGCCAGCGGCACTCAGAATAGGATCCGCCACTGCCAGGTCGATCGTGCCATTGGCACGGAGGCCCAGCGTGCCGCTTGCTGCCAAAGGCGCCCGCCCGGTCAGGGTCAGATGCGAACGGCCGGCGGTGACGCTGCTGTCGATCTGCGCAACTGTGCCATCGAGGTTCGCCGTAGCGGTAATTGTGGTTGGCGGCGCGGCGCGGCCTGGTCCCGACCTGGCGCGCAACCCGTTGGCGGCCAGATGGATTCTGCCCGTCGGCCGTGAGGTCGTTCCGGTTATCCGAGCATCCGCCTCTACCGTTCCGTCCATCGCCAGGTTCGGCGAAACGACCTGAGCGATGTCCACCGGCAGAGCGCGCAGCGACGCCGTCACATCCAGCGTCGAACCAATCCGCCCCGACACATCCAGCACAGCCTGCCGCAGCCCCAACCGCAGCCGATTAACCGCGACGCCATTGCTCAGGCTGACGCGAACCGGCGCGAGCAGTCGGATCGATTGGCCGTGCCAGTCGCCGTGTAGCGACGCGACGCTGACGGTGCGTGCGACAGCATCCACCGTGGCCGCTGCATCAAGCTGTCCACGCGCCCCCGAAAGATCGGGCAGCGTTGCGGAAAGCTTGACGGCAACAGCGTCGGTAGGACCGTTCGCGGTGGCATGCAGTGATCCCGCAACGCCGCTCGCCTTGATCCCATCGACGTCGAGCCGCGCGTCCAGCGTCGGATGCGATTGCGGTTGATCCACGTCGGCAACCAGCGCAATGCGTGAGGCTGCCGCGGTGCCTGCCAGCCCCGCACCATCCAGGTTCAGCGTCGCATGCAGCTTGTCCGGCGTGGCATTCAGTGCCGCATTCAGGCTGCCCGAGACAGGCTTTCCGACCAGCGGCGCCACATCAGCAAGCCGCGTCATGCTGATATGCAGATCGCCGGCAGGAACCATGGTCGACGTCGGCATGGTCAGCGCGCCGCTTGCTTGCAAACTCCGCCAGCTTGCCCGCTGGATATCGATGGCGAATCCATCGCTGGTCCGGCGCATCGCCACCGCGACATCGACAGGAGAGTCGAGCAGAGAACCTTGTGCGGTGATGCTGCCACTCGCATTGTTCGG
This sequence comes from uncultured Alphaproteobacteria bacterium, assembly GCA_963733475.1. GTDB lineage: Bacteria > Pseudomonadota > Alphaproteobacteria > Acetobacterales > Acetobacteraceae > JAMXLO01. The sequence goes on from CAVTEC010000055.1 coordinate 122,190, forward strand.
CAGCCCATTCGCCTCGATATGCGCGGTGAGCGCACCGGACGACATGCCGCGCATTGCGACACCGCCGTTCATGTCACTGGTCAGGTTGAGATTGTCGGTGGTGCCTGTGACCTTGCCGGTGGCCTGGAACTGACCTTGCAGCGTCGGCTCCGCGGCTGCCAGATCGCTGATGCCGAGCGACCATCCCAGGTTGACCTTGTTCTGTGCAACCGTACCTTGCGCTGAAACCGTCACCGCCTGTCCGGCGAATCGCAGCTCCGAAAGCGTGAGATCGCCGCCGCTGAGCGTCGCCGCAACGTGCAGCTTGCCAGAGTTGCCAACCAGCGACTGGGCCTGCTGCATCCCGCCTGTCACGCCAATCGTGCCGTCAGCATTCAGCGTGGTGGTGTCGCCCTGCGTTGCCGCATGCAGTGTGAGCGTCATGCCGCCGTTCACATCCACCTTGTTCATCGCGGCGAATGGCGTGAGATCGGGTGCCGTCAGCGTCGCTTCGAGGCTGCGATTGGCGCCGGTCCGCGCATTGGCATCGAGGCTGAACAACTTGTGCCGCACTGTCAGATGGATTGGCCGATCAGCCTGATCCAGCCTTGCATCGGCCTGGATCATGACTGGCTCGCTCGCGAAAATCTGCGGATCGGGCAGCGGCACACGAAGCCCGGCAACCTCACCCTCCACGTGCAGGCGTCCGGCATTGCCGGCAACATCCGCCGCGACGTTGCTGGCTGCCGCCCCGGCGGCCTCCAGCGCATCGACGCGCAGTCGGCCGGTCGCATCCGCGCTGGCGAATGGTCCTGTCACATGCGCGTCGAGCGATATTGCCCGCCAGGAAACATCGGGCCGAGGATGCATTGCCGGTGCAGTGGCGGACACCGTCAGATCGACCGCCTGATGATCCAGATCGATCTTGCCTCCTGCCGTCGCATGCAGTGGTCCCGACGCGAGCGCCATGCGTACATTCGCGGAGGAACGCGGCCCTTGCAGCGACGCGTTCAGATCGATGGCGCCAATGTCGGGCAGCCCAGCGAGACTTCCGATCAGCCCGCGTGTCGGTTCACTGACATGTAGCGTGGCATCGAGGTTCGCTTGATCCTCGCTGGCGCTCACCGTGTAATGGCCCGGTCCATCGATCTGACGCACATCAAGATCAAACCGGAAGTCAGTCTCGGAACTTGCCGCGCCGGAACCACCGATCGCCACCGCGGCTGCTTTCCCTGCAACGGCGGCACCGACATCAAGGCGTCCAACCTGAACCGTCTGCACCGTCACTGGCGCCGGCACACTGAAGCCTGCCGATGACGACGAGGAACTGACTGGCTTTCGAGCCACGTCAATCCTATCAGCCGTAAGCCGATCAATCAGGATGCGCCAGTGCAGAAGCTGGAGCGGCGACCAGTCGAACACCGCATCGTCGATCGTGGCGTAGCTACCCTGCGTATCGCGGAGTTCAATCCGCCGCGCGCGCAGTGCATCTGGAAAGCGTCCCGCGAGACCGGCGATCCGCACCGTATCTCCGGTCAGTCGCGGCACCAGGCTTTCAATCGCGCGCTGTCCGCGTCCGGTGTTCGCCGCGATCAACACACACACAACAAGCAACAGCGGCACGCCGATCAGCAATGCCACGATCCAGCCAAATACCTTTGCCGCGCGTCGCATCAGAACGCCTGCCCAATCCCGATGTACAATTCAAAAGCGTCGCCGTGCGGCTCACGGTTCAATGGCACTGCGACATCGAGACGAATTGGCCCAACGGACGTGTAATATCGTGCTCCGACGCCGGCCCCAATATGCCAGTTGCTGGTGAACGGTGCGCCGTTGGGCGAGACTTGGCCGGCATCGACAAACGCGACCGCCCCGAAACTCTGCAGAAAGCGCTGGCGAAGTTCGATGGTACCGGCACTGATCCCGGTGCCGCCCTCCGGGTTGCCGTCCGGGAACTGCGGGCCGACCGACTGATAGCGATAGCCGCGCACGGTGCCGGAACCACCAGCGTAGAAGCGCTGATCCGGCGGCAGCTCGAACTGGCTGGCGCCGAACGCCTTGCCCACCAGTCCGCGTGTCGCCAACACAGTGCGGCCATTGCCACTCAGATCGAAATACGCCGAGGCAGTGAGCTGCGTGATCACGAACGTCGCGTTCTTGCCTCCGAGCGATCTGTCGGCGTCAGCAGCAACGCGGCCCGAAAGCCACGCGTCGGGTTGAGCAGGTCGTCCGTGTTGTCGAACTTCGCGGACAGCGGAATTCCGACCAGATTGAAATTCGCGCCGACACGTTCCTGCGTGATGTCCTCCTGCTCGCCGCTCAGGCCATAGCTGATCGCCCAGTGCTCCGAACAATTTCCGATTGAGCACGATCTTTTGCATCAGCGCCCGCTGGTCATAAGCCTGCAAGCTTTGCTTCACCGCGTCGAGATCGGCTTCCAGCGATTGGTCGCGCGCAAGGAAATCCGGCTTGATGAACTGGATGCCGAAATTGTAGCCGGGCTGCGTGACGGCATCGCCGCCAAGCTGTGCGCCGCCGGTTATGTTAAGCTGCTCGGCATTGCCGAACAGGTTGCGATCATGCCAGCCGACGCTCGGCATAACGCCAAGATCAGTCGAATACGCGATCCCTACTTCCACCGAGTGGAGCGGCCGTTCGGTGACGTTGACCTCGATCGGAATGGTCCCATCGGGCGCCAGGTGATCCGAGCGGCGAAATGCGCACGACAGAAAACACCCCGATCCCCGCCAGGTCGGCACGGGCTGCCCCAATCGCCTCTGGACTGAATTGCTCGCCGGAGTGCAGCAACAGATGGTTGCGGATGAACAACTCATTCACCGTCTGGAGGCCGGTAATGCTGATCGTACCGATGTTGGCGTACGGCCCGGCATCCGCCTCGAACGTCACATCCATCAGATCATCGCCGGGGTGCAGCGTGACCGGTGGCAGATCGACCTTCACCAACGGATGACCGGCCGAACGGATCGCTGCCAATAGACGCTGCTGCGCCGCGAGCACATCGGATGCGACGGCAGGCGTGCCGGGTACGAGCCCAATCTGTTGGCGCACCGCTTCAGGCACATTCCCCTCGATCACCACCTTCCCGAGATGGAACAGCGGCCCAAGTTCGAAATTGGCCACCACCGGTACCGGCGGCTTTGCCGGCGCGCTCTCCAGTTCGTCCGGCAAATTGGCATCGTCCAGCGCCTTGCCGTCGATCGTCACGACGACAGCCGCCTTGTAGTAGCCAAAGCTGTGCAACGCGGTCTCGAACCGGCTGGCATCATCGAGCGCCCGCGCGACCAGCGCGAATGGCCCGACAGGCGCGTTTTTGCCCAGCGAGATAAGCTGCGACGAGTCATGCAGCGCCTGATCCAATGAGGCATCGCCCGTCGGCTTCAGCGTCACCTCGTACGGCTGCGGATCGGCGGCCCATGCCGCGCAGGTCCCACTCAGCAGCGCGATGATAAGCAGCAGGATCAGGCGCATCATTCGCACGGTAACCGGTGCAGTGTTCCCTTAAGTGTCACGGTTGCGCCATTGTTAGGAAACTGTGAGCGAGCTATCCGAAACTGGCATGAGGGAATCGTCCCGTCGTCCGGGTCGTCTGAAGGCCGGCCGGCCGGTACTGGCCGGCCGGGATTTCTCTCGCGATTCAGCATTTGCGCCGGGCGGTAATGGCGGCTTCAGGGTGCTGCGCCCGATTCGCGTGCTGCGCCGCGCCGCCGGCATCGTGTTCTGGACGCTGCTGTGCATGCCGGTTCAGGCAGTCTGCCTGGCGCTGCCGGGACGCCCGAAAGTGGTGTTCGCAAGGTTTTATTGGCACGTTGTCTCCCGGCTGCTTGGCCTGAAGGTGCGGGTCATTGGGTCCCCCGCAAGCGGTGCTGGCAAGCGACCGGTCGTGTTCGTGTCCAATCATTCGTCCTGGATCGATATTCCGGTGCTCGGCGGACAGCTCGATGCCTGTTTCGTCTCAAAAGGCGAAGTCGATCAATGGCCGATCGTGGGAACCGTCGCCCGGCTGGGACGCACCGTGTTCGTCTCGCGCCAGCGTCAGGCCACCGGCCGCGAGCGCGACGTCATGCGCGAACGACTCGCTGCCGGCGACAACCTGTTGCTGTTTCCCGAAGGCACCAGCTCGGACGGCTCGCGCGTCCTGCCATTCCGCAGTTCGTTCTTCGCGGTGGCCGAGGGCGAAGATCCGCCGCTGATCCAACCCGTGTCGGTGGTCTACGATCGCTTAGGTGGCTTGCCCACCGGTCGCGCCAGCCGGCCAGTCTTCGCGTGGTATGGCGATATGGACCTGGCGAGCCATTTCCGGCGCTTCGCCCAGCACCGAGGGCTGAGAGTTACGGTCCTGCTCCATGCACCCATCGACCCCGCGCGTTTCGCCAGCCGGAAGGCGTTATCAACTGCGGTCTGGCAGGCGGTCGCCGATGGCGCGTCACGGCTGAGACAGAACCGGCCGATAGAGCCGCCTGAGCCAATTCCCCAAGCCTCCGCTGAACCTGCCTATGCGTAAGAAAAGGTCCACACGGAGGGCACCGAGGAGCACGGAGGGCCACCGAGCAGCAATTTGGCGCCTCGCGCGCAGCGCAACAAAAAAATCCTCCGTTTCACTCCGTGGTTCCCAATGCCCTCCGTCTGGACCCTTTCCTGTTGACAGGACGACGACCATTCCTGCCAGATTGTGCCATGAACCGAGCCGGTCGCGCTTGACCCGCCAGCCCTGCCTTCCCACACCTCCCGCCCTTTTCGGGCAGGAGCAACGCGATTGATGAAGCGGCTGCACGTCATCACCTGGGGCTGCCAGATGAACGTGTACGATAGCGGGCGGATGGCCGATGTGCTGGCGCCGCTGGGTTATACGCCGTCGCCGGTGCCCGATGGCGCCGACATGGTGATCCTCAACACCTGCCACATCCGCGACAAGGCGGCGGAGAAGGTGTTCTCCGAACTCGGCCGGCTGCGCCGCCTGAAGGAGCAGCGGGCAGCGGACGGCGGCCGGATGATCCTGGCCGTCGCCGGCTGCGTCGCGCAGGCCGAGGGTCAGCAGATCCTCTCGCGCGCGCCCTACGTGGACATCGTGCTGGGCCCGCAGACCTACCACCGCCTGCCGGAGATGGTGGCGCGCGCCGCCCGCGCCGGCGAAGCGGTGATCGAGACCGACTTCCCGCCGGAGCAAAAATTCGATTTCCTGCCTGATGCCGCCGCCCCGCAGGGGATCACCGCGTTCCTGACCATCCAGGAAGGCTGCGACAAGTTCTGCAGTTTTTGCGTGGTGCCCTACACCCGCGGCGCCGAGCAGAGCCGCCCCCCAGCGGCCGTGGTCGCCGAAGCGCGCCGCCTGGTGGCACAGGGGGCACGCGAGATCACTCTGCTGGGGCAGAACGTCAACGCCTGGCACGGCGATCCGGCGCGGCGCTGGGCAGACTCCTGCGCGACCTCGCTGAACTGCCCGGCCTGCTGCGTCTGCGCTACACCACGTCCCACCCGCGCGACATGGATGACGGCCTTATCGCGGCGCATCGCGACCTGCCGACACTGATGCCTTTTCTCCATCTGCCAGTCCAATCGGGCTCCGATCGCATCCTCAAGGCGATGAACCGCGGCCATTCGGCAGCAGATTACCTCCGCCTGGTCGAGAAGCTGCGCACCGCCCGGCCGGATATCGCCCTGTCGTCCGACTTCATCGTCGGCCATCCGGGCGAGACGGAGGCTGACTTCCAAGCCACGCTGTCCTTGGTGCGCCAGGTGCGCTTCGCTCAGGCGTTCAGCTTCAAGTACTCGCCGCGCCCTGGGACTCCCGCTGCCGCCGTATCAGCGCAAGTGCCGGAAGCGGAAAAGGAGCGCCGCCTCGCCGAACTCCAGGCGCTGCTGCGCGAACAGCAGGCGCAATTCAACGCAAGCTGCGTCGGGCTGACCCTGCCCGTGCTGTTCGCCGGTCCCGGCCGCCATCCCGGCCAGGTCGCCGGCCGTTCACCATTTCTTCAGCCCGTGCACGTAACGGGGCCGGAAGACATGATCGGCCAGGAAATATCCGTGCAGATTGCCGCCGCACTCCCTAACTCTCTATCCGCAACCCTCACCGAGGAGAGAGCCTGCGCTTGAGCCAGACCGCAATCATTCCAGCGATTTCCGCCCCCTCTCCCCACGGCAAAGCCGTGACCCTCCAATTCAGTGACAACACGCTGCTGCCGCTTCTGCTTGGCGATCATGACCGCCACATGGTCCGGATCGAGCAGGCACTCGGCGTCCGGCTCGCCTGCCGTGGCAACCGCGTCGCGATCACTGGCGAGGCGTCGCGCGTAGACGCTGCCCAGGCAGCCCTGGAAGCGCTTTGGCGCCGGCTGGAACGCGGCGAAGCCATTGGTCGCTCCGAGGTCGAGGCCGCAATCAAGCTGGCGGACGACACCGATCCGCGCCTGCCGCTATCTGACCTGCCGGCGATCCGGACGCGCCGAGGCGCGGTCAGCCCGCGCAGCCCCGGACAGGCGGCCTATATCGAGGCGCTGTCGTCGCATGACATGGTGTTCGGCGTCGGCCCCGCTGGCACGGGCAAGACGTATCTGGCGGTTGCCCAGGCCGTGGCGATGTTGCAGGCCGGCAGAGTGGACCGGATCGTCCTGTCGCGCCCGGCGGTAGAGGCCGGTGAACGCCTCGGCTTCCTGCCAGGCGACATGAAGGAAAAAGTCGATCCCTACCTGCGCCCGCTCTACGACGCGCTCTACGACATGATGCCGAGCGAGCAGGTGGTCCGCCGTCTGGCCAATGGCGAAATCGAGGTGGCGCCGCTCGCCTTCATGCGCGGCCGCACGCTGGCGCACTGCTACGCCATCCTGGACGAGGCGCAGAACACCACGCCCGTGCAGATGAAGATGTGGCTCACCCGCATGGGCGAAGGCACGCGCATGGTCGTCACCGGCGATCTGACGCAGGTGGATTTGCCCGCCGGCGCGCGCTGCGGCCTGCGCGATGCGTTGGACACGCTGGAAGGCGTCACCGGCATCGGCGTGGTCCGCATGGGCACACGGGACGTGGTGCGACATCCGCTGGTTGCGCGCATCGTGGACGCGTATGATCAGCGCGCCGCGGCCGAGGGTGACAAACGACGCGAGGCCCGCCGGCGCAGCGAGACTGACGGGACTGGCAAATAGGCAATGGACCCCGGAGGAAGTAGTGGCCCCGCGAAAGCGGGGTTCCAGGACGAGGTCAACGTCATTGTAGCCGAGCCTGCATGGCGCCGGCTGGTTCCGCACGCCGACTCGGTGGCGGCCCGTGCGGCGCGGGCGGCAGGCGCGCACGGCACCGTGGTGCTGGCGACCGATCGGACAGTGCGCCGCCTGAACGCCCGCCATCGGCGCCAGAACAAATCCACCAACGTGCTGACCTACACGGCCCCCGCACCGGAGATGCTGCTGGCCCTCGGCGTGGTCCGCCGCGAGGCCGAAGCCGCCGGCCGCCGTCCCGCCCACCATCTCGCGCATCTCGTGGTGCATGGCGCGTTGCATCTCGCCGGCCACGACCACCACCATCCCGGCGACGCGCGCCGCATGGAACTGGCCGAGGCCCGTATCCTGCACAAGCTGGGCGTGCCCAACCCATGGAAGCGCGCATGAGCGGCAACAACGGACACGGGCGCGCGTCGCTGCTGGACCGGTTGCGTCAGATGCTGGGGCGCCAGCCAGAGCACTCGCTGCGCGAATCGATCGCCGAATTGGTGCAGGAAGCCGCGGAAGAGCAGGTGATCGCCGGCGAGCAGCCCGAACTCGATCGGCAGGAACGCGTGCTGATCGCCAACGTGCTGCGACTGCGCGAGACCACCGCCGACGACGTCATGGTGCCGCGCGCCGATATCGTCGCGATGCGGGTGGACGTGACGCTGGAGGAGGCGTTGCAGCAGATCCGCACCGAGGGTCACTCGCGGCTGCCGGTCTATCGCGAGCAGCTCGATGACATCATCGGCATGGTGCATATCAAGGATGTCTACGCCTATGTCGGGCGCCCCGAGGCGTTCTCGCTTGAGGCGATCCTGCGCAAGCCGCTGATGGTGGCGCCGCAGATACCAGTGCTGGACCTGCTGCTTCAGATGCGCCAGCAGCGCACGCATCTGGCGCTGGTGATCGACGAGTATGGCGGCGTCGACGGCCTGGTAACGATCGAGGACCTGATCGAAACGATCGTCGGCGACATCTCGGACGAGCACGATGAGGTGCAGGCCGCGATGGTGGTGGAACGCCCCGACGGCACGCTGGACGTGAACGCGCGGCTGCCGGTGGAGGAGTTCGAAAGCCGCATGGGCCCGGTGCTGTCCGAGGACGAGCGCGACGCGGATATCGATACGGTGGGTGGCCTGGTGTTCACGCTGGCCGGCCGGGTGCCGACGAAGGGCGAGGTGTTCAGCCATCCGTCTGGGATTGAGTTCCGCGTGCTGGATGCGGACCCGAGGAAGATCCGGCGGGTGCGGGTAAGGCGGCCGGTGGCGGAGGCTACGGAGGCCGCGGCGGCGGAGTGACCGGGAGGCAGCGACGGACGATAGAGGACGTTACATGCGCGAAATCTGTAAGTTGCACCCGCCCTGTACACGGCTTATATGAAACCATAAGGGCGGAACGATATTGCGACCGTGGAGTGCTTACTTTCAGGACGAAGTGGCTCTGCGGCAATTCTCAGTTGCCATAACGGCGAACACGGTCGATGATCCCTTGCCCCTCTGGAACTGAACGGTTCAAGATCGGTAATGTCAGTAATTGTGCCTATTGGGGAAGGTCGCTCGTGTTCCTGAAAGCCCTTGTTTGTAGCATGCTGCTCAGCGTCGCAGTCGTGGCAACATCCCATGCGGCAACGATCTTCAGCAGTTTTGGTCCATCCGACAGTTTTGATACAAATACGTTATATACTGCGACAGGAAGTGCGACTTTTTTGGGCACCGAAGCTTTCGGCGCCGCTTTCACAGTGTCCGCTGAGGCGTCGGTCACTGGCGTCGATCTCCCGATGCAGTATAAAAGTGGGACAGATTCGGTATTCCTGAGCTTCTGGACCGATGTTGGCGGTCTTCCAGGCACGGAGATCGGCAGCACCTTCACCGCGGTTCCGCCCGCTGCTCTTGGATTGGTCGCCATCACCGGCATCACAGGGGTCGACCTCGCGGCTGGGCAGACCTACTTTCTGGTATTGATGCCCGGAGCTGCAGATACCTTTTCCGACTGGGGTGCCAACGACCAGGGACTTCAGGGACTCGTGGTGAACTATGGCGGTGGTTGGTCCAACGATGTTGGAATCTCTCCTTTGCCAGCCTTCGACGTGACAGGCGATGTGACGGGCGTAGCCGCAGTTCCTGAGCCGACTTCCTTACTGCCGTTGATATCCGGCGTATTCGCCCTGTTCATGATCCGCCGTCAGGAGCGCCGCGCTGCCTGAGGTCAGCGTTCAAACTGTCTATTTCCTATCATCAGACGCGCATGCCCGTGGCACCCGCCGACGGGATCGCATGTCCACCCATCGGACCTGCCGCAGCGCTCGCGATAAAATCTGTTGGACTAATACCACTACTCAATGACCGCGACCCATTCGCTTTAGCCGTCATGGCCGGCCGCCGCCGGGTCCGATCCCCGGGACATGCCCGGGGACTTCGGCCGGGCCATGACGACGGGGCGACAGATGAGTCAGGATCAGTGAGCTTTGGTATAACCCGCTTCGCTGAGGCCGGCGAAAGCAGGTGCCCGGTACGGATGAGAGATAGCCAACGAATGCCTCCGCGCACTGCACCCTGCAACGAGCCTGCAGCGCCTAGGCCAACTAATCAGCCTGGGTTTGCATAAACTGAGCGGAAGCCGTTCCGGTAGCTGGGCCATGACGATCAACGGTCCCTGGCGTTTGATCTTCCGCTTCAACGATGGCGACGCCCACGACGTCGAGAACGTCGATTATCATTGAGGGACCACCATCATGATTTTCGACCAACTCCACCCCGGCCGCATCCTGAAGCGCGAACTCGAAGCGCGGAACCTCTCCGCCGCGGCGCTCGCCCTCAAGCTGCGCATCGCACCCCAGCGCATCCAGGAGATCGTCGCCGGCCGCCGCGCCATCTCGCCAGAGACCGCGCTGCGCCTCGGCCGCTTCTTCGGCAACGAACCGGAATTCTGGCTCGCCATGCAGGCAAGCCACGACCTCGCAACGCTACGCGCGAGCATTGGCCCGCGCATCGAAGCCGAAGTCGAGGCCTCGGCATGAAGCGCCGTCGCGCACCGAAAACCGACGAAGCCGCGCAATCTCCGCCCGATCCGGCATCGCCGTTCCCGCCTACCGAAAATACGGCGGGAAGGCATTGCCAAGGGGTCTCAGCCTTTGGCTCGCCGCTTACGCCGCGCCGTAACAGAGGGGCGTGTTTGGGCTCCGCCTTTCCGCCGCGAGTTGGCCAGCCCCGCAAGCCCCGTCAGATAAAGCGGCGGTCGCCCGGGAAGTTCAGCCAGAATTCGCACCCGCCCCCCAAGCGCGCGAACCACACCATCGAGCGTGGAAATCAGCATGTCCGACTGCTGCTCCATCCGCGACACGCTGGCCTGCGGCTTCTTCAATTTGCGCGCCAACTGTGCCTGCGTCTTGCCCAGCGCCTTGCGCAGCTCGCGCAACGACATCTCCTCGGCAATCAGCCGCTCGGCGTGCGCGTCGATGTCCGCGCGTTCCTCAGCGCTGAACCTGTCCATGAACTTCTCGAACGGAACACCCATCACGTACCTCTCGTCATCCAGCGTGCCTCAGCCTTGGCGATCAGGCCTGCGTAAAACCGTGTCTCTGCGACGCCCCGCTTGTTTCCGATCGCCAGAAGCATGGCCATGCGCCGCCGGTCGAACGCGAATGCCAGGCGCCAAACGCCGCCATCGGCAGAGAACCGCAACTCCTTGAGGTTCGCGATGCGGCTTCCCTTCAGCATATCTGCGGTGGGACGCCCCAGCTCTGGGCCGCATTCCGCCAGCAGCCGAAGGTGGGCAGCGAGCGCCTTCTGCACCTCGCGAGGCAGGGCATCCACCTCCGGCAACAGCTCTTCGTGAGATTGGATCTGCCATGCACGGCATAATATAACACTGTCGCTATATGCATTCAGTGCTATGTTTTACGTCGTGGTCGAAAATGCAGGAGAGCATCGTCGCCGAAGCACATCGTCGCCGCGCCCGCGGTGAAAGTCGGACCGATTTCGCGCGCCTCCGCGCCAAGACCGCAGCGGAGCTGGAGCGCGACATCGCCAGCGACCCCGACTTCCGCGACATCCCGAAAGACTGGGTCGCTAGTGCCCAGGCTGTCATGCCGACGCCCAAGCGGTTGCTGTCGCTGCGGATCGATGACGACATAGTGAAGTGGTTCAAGCAGCAGGGGCCGGGTTATCAGACCCGCATCAACGCCGCGCTCCGCGCTTTCATGCAGCACGCCCGCAAACGACGCGCCTGAGCCGCTGAACAGAATGTAGTCAGGTGCCGATGGCACCCGCAGTGTCAAATTCGTCGGCAACGCCTCTGGTGCGCCGCGGTTTGACCGGCCGGCTCGACGCACTCTGTGCAGTCACCGGCACCAGCCGGGCGCGCGCGATGCCATTCTTGGTGATCACGATTTCCTCTCCGGCCGCCGCTCGCTCCACAAGCTGGGAAAGATGGGTCTTCGCGTCAAACAGGTTAACCGTCGGCATGCCGGCCTCCTCGACCAACTCGTTCAAGTAATATCCAGCCATTTCTAGGTCAAATTAATCATTTCACCTGATCCGCACGCCGGCCACCATCGCGCCGGTGATCCGCAGCAGCTCCGCCGCCGTCGTCTGAAACACATGGCTCGGCGAACCAGCCGCCGCCCAGATCGGATCGAGCGCCAGCAGGTCCTCATCCAACAGCAGCATGGGAGGACCCAGGTGCCCCACCGGCGCGACGCCGCCGATGGCGAAGCCGGTCGCCTGGCGCACCCAATCGGCATCCGCCCGCCCAAGCTTAACGCCCAGCGCCGCCTCAGCCTTCGCCTGATCCACCCGGTTCGCGCCGGAGGTGATCACCACCACAGCCCGCATGCCGCAGCGGAACACGATCGACTTGGCGATCTGCGCCACCGAGCAGCCGACAGCCGCCGCAGCATCGGCCGCGGTACGCGTACTGGCCGGAAACTGAGTAATCGTGTCAGGATGGCCCGCAGCGAGTAGCGCCGCACGCACACGTTCGACAGATCCCCCGGTTTCCGGCCCTGACATGCTACCGCGTGTAGCGTTTCCGCGCTCGCAGGCCAAGCAACGTAAGTGAGACTCCAAGCAGAGCGATGCTGGATGGTTCCGGTATTGGCGTCAGGGCGCCGAACAGTCCGTCACTCTCGCCATTGATCCCATCGGAAAAATACAGCGTGTCGGTCGAGCCGCCGCTGGCGCCATTACCGAATATCAGATCCCACAGGCCGCCCGGCGTGTTGCCGGCTCCGGCAGCGATGGCGATGGTGCCAAGGAAGTCGCCATTGCTCGGATTGAACGCATTGATCTCGCTGTCGGTGTAGCTGAAGTTGCCGATCAGCAGCTCGCCGCTGAACTTGCCGAAGTCGGCAGGTGCCAGAGCGATGCCCCAGGGCGCCGCAAGTGGGCCGCCGGTCACGACGCGCTGCTGAAACACGCCGTTCTCGTCATATCGATCCACCACGCCCATTCCCGCCGTCGCACCGGTCTGGGCGGGCCGGCCCGCCGGCGCGTACATCACGTAGACGCTGCCACCGATATCGCTCACGTTGAACGGAACGAGGCCACTCGGAAGGTTGGGGTCGATGAAGGCGCTGGCGCCCAGGTTGACGGCGCTAAAGTGGCTGTCGAACACGTTGATGCCGCCTGTTCCAGCATCGTTGGCAGCGTAGAGGCGTGTTTGGGCGGTATTGATCGCCAAGCCGGTGTAGACGGCGCCGGTCGACGGCGTCTGCACGAATGCCGAGGCACCCGTATCCCAGGCAGAGATCGTGCCGTTCAGGTTGGCGAAGATGAAGTGCGCCGAACTGCCATTGCCGCCGCCCCCCACGTCGAACGACCCGGCATTGCTGTTGGCAACCTGGCCGGTTGGACCTTGCGGCCCGCTCGCCGTCGTCGGAATGCCGACAAATCCGCTGGGCGGATTGATCTCCACCTTGCTGACGTCCGTGCCACTTGTGACGGTATAAAGCGTGGACGTATTGGTGCCCTGGTTCGACACCCAGAACGGACTCGTCGCACTCTCGGATACACCCCAGGAGTTTTTCAGTTCCGGGTCGGTCAGACTGGCCAATCCGGGGATGTCGGACACCAGGTTGGTCTGCAGATACGGAGCAGCAAGCGCTGGTTCCGAAGCGACGGCAAATGTCCCGATCGCCACTGTCAAAGGCAATAGCGATTTCCAGTGCAGGTCCCGAGGTTTCATCGATGCACTCCCCTGATTGGTGCTTTCTTCCGGAAGCCCGACAAGCCACACCGCAAGCGCCCCCGACCTTTGTTTGACCGGAATTGCCCTTACATGACCAAAGATGGCACTCGCGTGTCTGTCGTTGTACGGTGGTTCGTACTCTGACAATGACGCAGCAACCTGAGTATTAATTCCCCGCATGGAAACACTGTCTCTGTACATTCATTGGCCGTTCTGCCTGGCGAAATGCCCATATTGCGACTTCAACTCACACGTACGTGAACGCATCCCGCAGGACAGGTTTCGCGCCACCCTCCGCCGCGAGCTGGCGTGGGAAGCGGAGCGGCTCGGTGCCAGGCGGCTGACGTCGATCTTTTTCGGCGGTGGCACGCCAAGCCTCATGGATCCCCAGACAGTCGCGGATCTGATCGCAGATGCCACGCGGCTGTTCGCGCCGGCCGATGATATCGAGATTACGCTTGAGGCAAATCCAACGAGCGTAGAGGCAGCAAGGTTTGCGGCGTTCCGTGATGCCGGCGTGAATCGTGTGTCCATTGGTGTGCAGAGCCTGGATGCGAACGCATTGCGGATGCTGGGGCGGCAGCATTCGGCGGCGCAGGCGATCGCGGCACTCGAGGTGGCGCGCGCGACCTTTCCACGCATCTCATTCGATCTGATCTACGCGCGGCCGGGGCAGACACTGGAGGCTTGGCGCGCCGAGCTACGCCAGGCTCTTGATCTGGCAGCGGACCACTTGTCGCTCTACCAGCTCACGATCGAGCCGGGCACGCAATTCGCGACATTATACCAGCGCGGCGAGATCGTGCTGCCAGACGAAGACGCCGCGGCGGAACTGTATCAGGCCACGGCCGAGGAAGCGGCCCGCTACGGTCTGCTGCCCTACGAGGTTTCGAACTATGCCAGGCCTGGCAGCGAAAGCCGGCACAATCTCACCTATTGGCGCTATCGCGACTATGCCGGCATTGGTCCCGGCGCCCATGGCAGACTGGTGCTGGCCGGCGGTTTGGTCTCTACGCGGCGTCATCGCGCCCCAGAAGTCTGGGCCGAACGCGTCGAGCAGAATGGTCATGGCACGACCGAGGAAACACCTCTCCAGCCGGTGGAACGCGCGCGCGAGATGCTGTTGATGGGCTTGCGTCTGACGGAAGGCATCGATGCGCAGTACTTCTTCACTCGTGCAGGCGTAGCTTTGCAGGATGCAGTCGACACCGCGATCCTCGAACAGGCAGTCGAGGAAGGCTACATCGCGTGGGACGAGCGCAGGCTGATAGCGACAACCGAAGGGCGGCTACGGCTCGACGCTTTGCTCGCCGCGCTCGTCCGCTGACCGTTCCCCCAACGTCATGGCCGGGCTTGACCAAGCGCGACGATCGAATTCGTGTCATTGCGCGAAGGGGCGCGAAGCTCGCAAAGGATTCTTCTTGGCGAACTTCGCGTTCCTTCGCGGTCTCTGCGGTGAATTGTGTGATCCGCCCGGACGATCGAATGGTGGCACAACACGCAACGCACAATGGCATCATTTCATCCCGGTGATCGATGCCGACATCGCGCGCGGATCGCGCATCGGCCACCGCCCCGCATCGACCTGAGCAATAAATCCACCGACAATGCGGTTGAACTCGTCCGGGTCCTCGATGTTGATCGCATGCCCGCAGTTCGGCATCACCGATAGCGCCGCGCTGCTGATCGTCTGCTTCATCAACAGCCCAGGCGCGAGACACGGCCAGTCTTCATCGCCAGTCAGGATCAGCGTCGGAACCTTCAAGCCCTTCATCTGATCCACCAGATCATACAGCGAAGGCCGCTCCCGCTGCACCCCCAACTGCGTATTGCGCGCCCCCAAAGCCGAATGCTCCGCCAGCATCTGCTTGAATTCGCCAAACCCGCGCGGATCCTTGTTCTCGAATTGCACGCGCGTTGGGCCGAAAGCGTATTTCTCCGCGAACACCTGCATCCCCTGTTCCTGGATGAATGCAGCGATGGTCTCGGCTTCAGCGCGGAACTTTTCAGTCTGCCCACGCTCCGCGCCATAGCCACAGCCAGCGACGCACAGCGACAGCGCGCGCGACGCATGGCGGAAGCCGTAATGCAGTGTGGCAAACCCGCCCATCGAAAGCCCGACGACATGTGCCTTGTCGATCTTCAGATGATCGAGCACCGCCTTGATGTCATCCGCCGCGCGTGCCTGCGAATACTTCGCCACATCTTCCGGCACATCCGATGGCGGATAGCCGCGCGCGTTATACGTAATGGCGCGATACCGCTGGCCAAAATGCCGCATCTGCGGTTCCCAGCTTCGATAATCGCCGGCGTACTCGTGCACAAAGATGACAGGCGTGCCGGAACCAGTCTCTTCGTAATAGATACGCACTCCGTCATCTGCTGTTGCGTGCGGCATCTGTTTCCCTCCTGATCACTGCGTCGGCCAGACTGTTGTCCACCGCGATATCATAATCCGTCCCAGGTGACACGAACCCGCCCGACACCAGGCTCGCGCGCAGCCGATCATAGCCGGTGCGCGGCAGATGCGAATCACGCCCCCAGATCTTCAGCTCCTTATATCGTGCGCAGGCACGCGTGAGCACGGCAGCAGGCACATCTTCGAAGTAGCCAGAGATCGCTGCCGAAATCTCCGCGCCATCCGCATTCGCAACCCATTGCTGCGTTCGATAGATCGCCCGAACCATCCGCAGCAGCTCGTCGTCGCTCAATCAGCAATCCGCGCCGAGCGTAGAACGTCGTATATGAAGTGGGACCTCGGTCTGCCTGCGCATACCACACATTGCCGTCGCTGCCCGATGCGAATGGCTCAAACACCTGCACCACATCGACCTCGCCGCGCTCCAGCGAGGCCATGTTCTCCGCCATCGTCCGATCCGCCACGCGCGCCAGTCGCGGGGGATAAATTCCGGCGCGCCGCAGGTCCTCTTGCAGGCACATCCACGGCGTCGGCACCTCGCTCACAGTCGCAATGCGCAACTCCAGCAGGTCGCTCAGGGAAAAATCCGGCCGAGGTTCCCGTCCAACCAGCAGGAACGGATCGCGCGTCACGACCTCGGCGAAGCAGACCAGATCGCAGCCCGGAATTTGCTGATACCCCTGTATCACGCGCATCGACCCGCCCCAGCAGACATCCACCGT
Source organism: uncultured Alphaproteobacteria bacterium (assembly GCA_963733475.1). Classification (GTDB taxonomy): domain Bacteria; phylum Pseudomonadota; class Alphaproteobacteria; order Acetobacterales; family Acetobacteraceae; genus JAMXLO01. Next base: position 138,713 of record CAVTEC010000055.1, read on the forward strand.
GCCATTCATCACATTGATCGCGGCATCGCCCGGCCGAGGCGAACTGACGAACCGCACCTCCACGCCCTCGGCCGCATAGGCGTCGTGCGCCAGTGCAACGTAGAACGGCGCATAGAACAGTCCGCGCAACGACTCCTGCAGTGTGATGGTCATGGCTAATCCCATACGGGGTGACGGCGTCCAAACCACCACCACCGTCATGGCCGGGCGTGTCCCGGCCACCGGTAGCGGCACGAACATTCGATCGCGGGCACATCAAGCGGGAGCCTATGGCTGGTTGGCCCTGCTTGCCAGCGACTGGCCGCTACGGGTGGCCGGAACACGCCCGGCCAAGACGGTGGTTTGGACTGTCAGTGCCTATGATCGCTAATCCTGCTCGAACGCCTCGTCGGGAATATCCACCGGTGCCGGAGCCACGGAAAGACTCGGCGGTATCACCAGCGGTGAAAGCCCTGCCACCGACCCGTAGCCCGCAAAGCGTTGCGCACGCATACCGGCGGTAAAGCCGTCGCACTCGCGGCTCCACAACTCCCCGAGCGCGAAGTCCGGCCGATACGCCTGATCCGGCAAGCCGGTCACAACTGTGGATGCCCCTGCCGCCACATAGACGCTGACCACCGCCCGACCGGCCGCATCGCGCAGTTTCACCACCGCCGGCTCACTACCGCGGTTCTCGATCGTCACCCGGCCCGAGCCGTCACCACGCCGGCTCAGCACCTCGCCATTCCCAGGCGGTGCCCCCGCGTTATAGGCGCAATACGCACGATGTGCGGTCATCCGATCGCCTGGTGCCAGTCGATCGGCATCAATGAAGCCAATGCCGCCATCAGCCAGTCGCACGCCGACCAAACCGCTGCGTGCCAAGACAGCAAGCGCCAGGACAGGCGTGAAATCGGCCACGCGCCCGGCTGGAACGAAGGCATCATGCGCCTCATCGCGCCGCCACAGCAGCGCCGCTCCACCGCCTGGCAGCACGTAATACGTAGCCGGCCCACTCTCCGGAACGCTCGCAGGTGTTGTCGCGATCGGCGGCACCGTTGGAGCAAATGGACGCACATCGGCTGCTGGAGCTTGCGGGCCAGGGCGGCTTAATTGAATCACAGCCATGGCCGCGGCGAACAGGAACAGCCCGCCGACGCCGAACCACAACCCAAGCGGCAGGTCGGAAAACCGTGGCCAGGGAATCACCGGCTCTTCCACCACGGGAACCACCGGTGCCGGCGATTCCGCGACGCGAGCGGATCGATCTGTACGCAGCGCGGCGCAACGCATCTGTCAGCACATCATAAGCTTCCTTCACCGCCACGAAGGCATCGGCGTTGCCGGTCTTCGGTATGTCGGGATGCAGCACGCGCGCCTTGCGCCGGAATGCGGCGTGGATCGCCTCGGACGACGCCGACGGATCGACGCCAAGCCGCGCGTAAAACCCTGACGGGTCGTTGGTCATCGAGCGATCATAAACCCGCCCCCGCCCTTGTGGCAGCCGACTCCGCCCGCTACTCAGGCATCAAGCCCGCCAGGAAACGCCAAGACCCGTGTCAGCCCTATCGTCGGCCACCTCGCTCTCCCGGTCGGGCCGCTGGCTCGCCTTCGCCATCCTCTCCATCGGCGCCCTGCTGCCCTCGATCGACTTCTTCATCGTCAATGTCAGCCTGCCGTCGATCCACACATCGCTCGGCGCGTCGCCAGCCGAGCTACAGCTCGTCGTGTCCGGTTATGCCGCTACCTTCGCGGTGTTCCTGATCACCGGCGGCCGGCTGGGTGACCTCTACGGACGCCGATTTATGTTCATGCTCGGCATGGCCGGCTTCATCGCCACCAACACGCTGTGCGGCCTCGCCGAGACACCGGTGCAGCTCGTCATCGGCCGTATCCTGCAAGGTGTATCGGCAGCGATGTTGGGACCGCAGGTTCTCGGCTCCATTCGAGCGCTGTTCCCCTCGGAATCCGAGCTCGCAAAAGCGCTCAGCGTCTATGGCATGCTTGTGGGGCTGGCCGCCTCGATCGGCCAGTTCTCCGGCGGCGCGCTGGTCGAGTGGAGCCCATTCGGCTGGGGCTGGCGCACCGTGTTCCTGGTCAAGTTGCCGATCGGCTTGCTGGTGCTGGCCGCCGCCTGGCTGATCGTGCCGGAGACCAGCAGCAGCCGGCGCCAGAGGCTGGATATCGGCGGCGCCACACTGGTATCGCTGACGCTCGCCTGCCTCGTGCTGCCGCTCTCCGAGGGGCGCCAGCAAGGCTGGCCGGCGTGGACATTCGTCATCCTGGCGCTGGTGCCGCTGTTCGGAGCGACGTTCATCTGGCTGGAAAAGCGCCTGACCTATGGCGGCAGCCCATTGGTCGATCTGCGTCTCTTGGCAATCCCGAGCTTCCGCCGCGGCGTCGTGGTCGGCACGTTGTTCTTCTTCACCACCGCCTTCTACGTGCTGTTCGCCATCTACGAGCAGGAAGGCTACGGCACCGATCCGCTCTACACCGGCCTCGCCATCCTGCCCTACGGCGTGGGCCTGTTCATCGGGCCACTGATCACTGGCCATCTGGTCAAGCTGAGGCCCTGGCTGCTCACGCTCGGCATGATGATCCAAGTGACGGGCTACGCCTCGGTCGCAGTGGTGATCCTGCTCGGGTTCGATGAGTGGCCAGTCACGCTGGCAGTATTCGTGGCTGGGTTCGGGCAAGGGATCGCCTACCCAAGGCTGTTCAACACAGCGTTGGGAGACGTGCCACCGCACCAGGCGGGCGTCGCTGCCGGCGTGCTGACCTCGGCATTGCAGATCGGCGCGGCGCTCAGTGTCGCAGCAATCGGCAGTCTGTTCTTTGGCGTGCTGGGCCACGGATCGGGACGCGATGCCTACGCACATGCGTTCGGGGTCGCACAGGCGGCAACCAGTACGGCGCTAGGCTTGGCAATGTTGCTGTCGATCCCACGCCGCGTTGGTGATCGGCGCTAACGCCTCCAGCTGCGCGGCAAGAAGCTTCCGACACATAACCCCATTCAAGGCGTCACAGCGGCGAGCACAAGTCGTGTCGAGGTTGCCGCAGAGATCGGCGGGCGTCACGCCGCCGCCAATCCCGCCGTGGTCAGCGTCACCCCCATCGTCTTGGACGATCATCCAACCCTGGGAAGCCGAGTAGGCGCTGGCGGCTCTGAAGTCCGGCATCGACCAATCACCGATCTCGATCGTGAGTGGGTCGATTTCAGCGAGTGATCCATGATCCGCAGATGGGCAGCCCCCGAGTGCCACACTCAGGCAATATTCATCCACAGAAGAGGGGGATAAGTGTGGGCATAACCGGTTCACAAAACCGTCATAAGGGCTACTTGAGCCGACCGCAGCGCGACGCACAAAAACTAGGCGCCAGGCAAGCTGTTGAGGACAAACAGCTTTTTGTCGTTGAGCTCGGGCACAACACGAACATCGGCAGCAACTTGCCCGGCCTCATCGGGCTGAGTTGCACCGTGGATAAATCACCGCATCGGTTTCAGCGAAGTGCAGGCTCAAGGCCCGCCCATACTCTACAGTGTCCCCCAGCACGATCTTTCTGATCGTTGAGCCGAAGACTACTCCCAACGTCGTTCGGAGCGCCAGCCTTCCGCAGCGGCTCGCGCCACCACCAGCCATCGCCATAGCGCCGCTAAAGCCGCCGCCAAGCCCGCCGGGGTAAGCGTCAGCCCATCGTCTTGGACGATCACCAGGATTGAAGTGCGGATGTCGCTCGACCGGTCAGCTACTGCGTTGCCGGAGGAAGAAGCAAATAATACCTCCGTCCCCCGATCGTGATCCCATCGACCCCATCGCTGTCGGTTCGGGCGGTGACCGTTCGATGGGTTTCCCCATTACACAGCGGCAAGCCGAGGTATGGCGCAGGATCGACCGGTTTTCCCGCCACGATCATCTCGAAATAAACGTGCGTGCCTGAGATCACGCCGGTCCTACCAACAACCCCGAGCTTCTCACCCGCAGCAACATCGGTCTTACCCTCGGCGAATGCCGGAGAGAGCATACCAAAATGGCTGTAGATACCGACGAAGCCATCATGCTGCACCAGCATTTCGAGGCCACCTGGACCCTTCCTTTGCACACGGATCACCTTGCCGGGTGCAGTCGCCAATACAGGTGCGCCCGCAGGTGCGGGTAAGTCAATTCCATAGTGATACGTGCCTGCCTGCGGATGGTCTGGCAGCACCCGAGGACCAAACGGTGAAGAGATGCAGGCGGGACTGACCGGTGGCACCAGGAGATGCGTTTCTGCCATCGCCTGACCTTGCCAGAACAGGACGTTGACTGCTGCCAGAACGGCCACGACGGGCTTGGACGCCATGGCGGTCAGCTTAATACGCAAATCGGCAGACAACGAGTGGCGGTGCGCAATACTCGCCCGACCTGATTTTCAAAAGGGTTGGAAGACGTTCCGTTGGTCCGCCAAATGGAAGGGCGAGTATCGAAGTAAGCCATCCTTCGAGACTTTGACCGCTCGCCACTGGCCGCCATTCCGGTAGGCGGAATAACTCGCATCATGATCGCACTGCGCCACCGAGAACTGGCCGGGCGGTGGTTGATGCTGCTCGGCGGGATAATCAGCGTCATCCTGGCAATTACGCTCTACGCAACCCTACCGTGGTCGGGACTGTGGGTGCTTGGAACATTGATCGCCATCGAATTGCTGATTCACGGTTTTACGTGGCTGCAAGTCGGTTTGTCATTGCGTCGGTTGGCGCACTAACCCCTGTGCTAGGGAAACACTAAGTATCATCGTCAACAATCCATCCAATACGACGAGCGTATAACATCTCCATGTGGCCGTTGATCGGCCCTTTGTGGCGCTTGGGTACAACGACCTGGATTCCTTCGACCTCAGCCTCGTACGCCTCGTAGGTGTCATTGGCTAACATTGCCACGTAAAATACATGGCGAGGGTCGTCTCGTCGCTCTGCCCGCTGTCGGAGAAACGCTTCATTCGAACGGGTGTATCGACCGATCAGGACTTTTTTGCGGGGTGCCATCCGAGTTTGTCTCCACTAGACGCTCACACCCCGAAGGTGACCGTCATCACGCTTGGCCTGAAGCGACGCCGAAACCGCTTTGGCTTCACCGATCTAATGCCGATAACGATCTCTTCGGCGTCGGATCGAATGTATGCCGCAAAGATTTCTCAAAGGTTGCAGATTTTGACTATGTTTTTTGCGACTCCCACGCGCGGGGAGCGGTCGCTATCTCCAGAATAGATGATGCTGGACAACGCTCATCAGAGTTTGCATGACGACCGGACACCTGCCCGTTTTGATAAGCCTGAGGTGGTCAATTCCTCCTTGGTATTTCAGGGCGTTCGATCAAAGAGCACGAAATTGTTTCAGCGCCATGGCACCTTGGGTGTAGGCTTCTTCCATCGATTTGTATGCTGCCGAAGATGCCCGAACAACTCGACGTTCCTCATCCTCACGGACGATTTCCCATATGTAGCCCTTTTTGCTGCCCGATGATGTTTTAGCTCTCACTACGAGCCGGTAGGGAGTTTCGTCCTCACGGGCCTTCGGGGGGTGGGGCGAGTCGCTCATACCGTCCATAAGGCATTGATCCACGTGCCAACACAACAGGGATGCGCCCATCGTGTTGGGAAATCGAAGGCGATCCTGCCGAACGGCTGAGTTGTTGGAGCGGTTGGTTGACGGTCCAAGGTATCACCATGGCACGACGCCCACTGGCCCAAGAAATTCGGTGCGATATTCGTTCGTGACCCTGGAGCAATTCCTGCTTGAGCCACGGTGATGCGGGTTTGGGTCCGAGAAAGGTCGCCAACATAGCTTCAGCGAACTGCGGCTGGGGCGGGATGCCTACGCCCATGCCTTCGGGGTAGCACAAGCGGCGACCGGCGCCGCTCCAGGGATCGCCATGCTGCTGTCGATCCCCAGGAAAGGGTCCACACGGTGAACACGGGGCACCACGGAGGTCCGCTGAGGCAACCGGCCAGTCGTGGTCCTGTCATTGCGAGCGTAGCGAAGGAATCTCGACGCAATTGCCGCCATTATGTAGCAAACGACACCGAAGCCAGGAGACGACGAAATGCCCAACCGAGATGACTGGTTGGGCCGTGTGAAGCGGTTGATGAAGGCTGAACTAAACCATCGGGACGTTACCTATTAGGAGTTTGCCCAGCGACTGGAGACAGCCATCACGAGCAGCAGTTTCCGCGACGCAGAACCACGCGATGCCACTAATCGCGGACGGCGAATTAGTGGTCTGGCGTTGGCCAAAACCGGAACAGCCGCTTTGGAGTGCCAACGGTAACAAACAGACATTCATTCGAGGGGTTCGTCGGCGGCGGCAGCCCTCGATCGACGCAATCCCTGTCTCTGTCAGTGCGGCTGCGGTTAGTCCACCAAATCGACAATCACCCGTGCCCCGCGCACGGACTTTACAACGACGGCAGTACCCTCGGGCAGGTTGGGGCCCTCAGCAAGCCATACGGTGTCGCCCAGCCGTACCTTGCCCTCCCCGTTTTGAATATCGGAGCAGACCACGCCGTGAGCGCCAACCGTCAGCCTACCACGCTGGTTCAATGGGCCAGTCGGCTGACCGTGATCGACGTGGCGGTAGACGAAATATCCAGCGAAGCAACTAAGGGCAGAGGCTACTATGAAGATAGCAATTTGTGCTGTGACAGACAACTCGTAGGCAGCACGTGTGGTGGCGGTCAACGCAGCTCCAAGCGCGATCCAGATAAGGTAGCCTCCAGGCACATGTAGTTCCGAAAGCCCTATCCCTGCCGCCAGGACCGCCCAACCCCACCAGGCCATCAACAGTCTCCCTATCGCGGCGGCTGCGCGGCGCCCTTTGCTAGCTCGGCAATGCCGGCGATGCTGCTGACCAGACTGCTGAACTCCATGGGCATCAGAACGAGCCGAGCATTCGATGACTGTCCAATGTGGGTTATGGCGTCCACGTACTTCTGGGCAATGAAATAGTTTAACGCCTGGACGTTACCCTCGGTCACCGCCTTTGACACCGCTGCCGTCGCCTTTGCCTCAGCATCTGCAAGACGCTCGCGTGCCTCCGCATCCTTTTGCGCCGCAGCCAATCCACCTTCCGCCGCTAAAATCATTGATTGCTTTTTGCCTTCTGCCTCTAGGATTGCCGCTTGCTTAATTCCCTCTGCGCGAAGGATGGCAGCGCGCCTCTCTCTATCCGCAGTAAGCTGCTTCGCCATCGATAACTGCACGTCTTCAGGTGGACGGACGTCTTTCAACTCAACCCGCGTCACCTTGGTACCCCAAGGTTCCGTCGCTGCATCCAAAACGCGAAGAAGTCGCTCATTTATTTCGTCGCGCTTCGATAGCGTTTCATCCAAGTCGAGGGCACCGATCGACGTGCGTATATTCGTCATTGATAGATTGGTGACCGCCGCCTGTAGGTTCTGGACCTCGTATGCAGCACGGCTGGCGTCGATAACTTGATAAAATACGATGCCATCCACAACCACAGATGCATTGTCCTTGGTGATCACATTCTGCGCAGGAATTTCGAGTACCGTTTCCTGCACATTGATCCTTCGGCCGATTTTATCAATGAACGGGTTTATCAAGCGCAGGCCGGGCTCTAATGTAACTCGATAGCGACCGAAACGCTCGACCGTCCATTGAAACCCTTGCGGAACCGTACGGACACCTCGGTAAATGATCCCCAGAACAAAAATCAAGAGGAAGACCAGGAATATCAGGAAGCCGCTAACAATTTCCATCGCTCGCACACCAGTTCGAGTTGCCTGACTCGGATCCTATCACGAAACCTGCAATCTTGTCGCTATCGGATTGATGCCAGTGTAAATGTCTGGCCGATCTTCTTCACCTTGATACACCTCCCTCGTAGCCGGCGCGCGCAGAGGCGGCCGGGTCGGTCTGAACAGCGTTTCGGTTCCGATAGATGGTTTCCTTGTGATATCAAAATATCACACGTAGCGATGGAGACATTGGATTGGCTGCCCACTGATCCCGCTCGGAAGATGTGTATCGTTGCGTAATCGATATATGATCGGGAATCTCGTCCGATGAATGACATTGAGTTTTTCACCAGGATGGCGATGCCCGCTGTCGAGTGTCTGCCCAGATCTCGACTGCACCCTACTGGTTGGCATCCTACCGAACTGTGTGAAGGCGGCTCAAAATCAGGACGAAACGTGGCCTAGAGCGTTCTGGTGGCGTTTGCTACATAATGGTGGCGGGGATTGCTTCGCTTCGCTCGCAATGACGTGGGCTCTTTCGTCAGTGAAGCTGACGCCGCTCTGAGGCAACCGCCCAGCGGAACCGGCGTTCGTTGCTCGTGGCACGCCGAACCCTACTGTCGCTGTCTCTGCTTGCCCTCGTCTGTCTGGGCGGTTGCACGTCCGTCCTGACCGAGGGCACCGCCGCAGGCGCCGGTGCCGCCGGCGCGGCGGTCGCTCACGGCTTCACGCGCAATGCCGGCGTGACAACCGGAATTGGCCTTGGCGTGCAGGCTGCCGCCCTCGCGGGCCTGCAATACGCCGAGCGCCGCGTCCACGAAACTGAACAGAACAACATCGCGACCGTCGCCGGCACGTTGCCCGTCGGCTCCGTCGGTGCCTGGAATGTGGTCCACGACATCCCGATCGAGGCCAATGAACACGGCCGGGTTGCCGTCAGCCGAGTGCTTTTCGGCCAAGGTTTCCTATGCAAGGAAATCGTCTTTTCGGTCGATCACACCCTCGAGCGCGGCACCACCAGCGAGTTCTACACCGCGACCGTGTGCCGCGATGGCAACCACTGGAAATGGGCAACCGCGGAACCCGCGACCGAGCGCTGGGGCGCCCTTCAGTGACGCCAATCGGTCGAGCGTTCGCCGCATCGCTCGTGCTGATAGCCTTGGCTGGCTGCCGCTTCACCGGTGACCTGGTAGCGGCCGCCGCTGGAGGCGCATCCGGCGCCGCAACCGCCAATCCGGTCGTCGGGCTTGCCGTGGGGGTAGCCGTCAATTCCTCGATCGATGCGACGTTCGCCTATGTCGGCCGCAAAATGCAACAGAGCGAGCAGGACGCCCTTGCCGGCGAAGTCGGCACCATGCACGTCGGCGAACGCCGGCCATGGCACATCAATCACTTCATTCCCATCCACAACGAGCACGGCGAAGTGGTCGTTACGCGCGATATCGTGACCCCACTCGCAACATGCAAAGAGCTGGCGTTCTCCGTTCAATCCGGCACCGGCACCGACGCAAAGGCCGCATGGTACACCACGCAGGCCTGCCATGACGGCACGCAATGGAAATGGGCGCTGGCGGAACCCGCAACGGAACGCTGGGATGCCTTGCAATGACTTCTGCATTTCTGAACCGGCTTCGCTTGCGGCCCATCACCCCTCCCCCGCGTTCACGACTGATCTTTTTCAACAGGAGGAAATCGGCATCATGACCAAGGCATCCATGCTGACTGCCACCACGCTCGCAGCCATGCTGACCGGCGTCCCAATGATCGCCTCCGCTGCGATGGTTGGCAGCGCGTCATCCAATACAGCTCAGCCGAGTGGAACACCCAATGACACCGGTATGAACGAAGGCCAGCAATCGACCACAGCCCCATCAGCTACCGGCAACGTTACGACTGGCTCCAACCAGACCGGGATGAGCAGCCAATCGGGCACCGATCAGCAGTTGTCGCAGAATACGGTCCAGAGCGTGCAGCAGAAGCTGCAACAGAACGGCTACTACAAGAATGGCCAGATCGACGGCGTCATGGGTCCGCGGACTCAGCAAGCATTGCAGCAATTCCAGCAAGCCAAGGGATTGCAGTCCAGCGGCCAGCTCGATCAGCAGACCCTCGCGGCACTGGGTGTGAATACCAACGGCGGCTGACGCCCGTTTAATCCGATCTTGCACGCCATCGCCATTTGCGCTTCAACCCGCGCCTTTGCGCGGAGGACCAGATGGCGGGGGCGATCGGTATCGATTTCGGCACCACCAACAGCGTGGTCGCGCTGCTGCACGACGACGGCAGCGTGACCACGCGCCGTCACGCGTCCCTGGACGTGTTCCGTACCGTGCTCTGCTTCTGGACCGAGCCGGGCCGTGGCCGAACCCACCTGCGCCACGAGGCAGGCCCCGCTGCGATCAACGCCTACCTCGAGGATCCGCTCGACAGTCGCCTGATCATGTCGATGAAGACCTATCTGGCGCAGAAGAGCTTTTCCGAGACCCGCATCTTCGGTCATAAATTCACGCTTGAACGCCTGATCGCGACATTCCTGTGTGCCCTGCTCGCTGAACTCCCCGCCGCGCCGCGCATCGTTGTCGGCCGTCCCGTCCGTTTCGCCGGCGAGTTCGTCGACGAGACACTGGGTGCCAACCGGCTGCGCGGCGCATACGCCGAGGCTGGCTTTCCTGATGTGACGCTCGCGCTGGAACCCGAGGCCGCCGGCACCAGCTACGCGCGCAACCTCACCGAACCGGCGACTGTGCTGATCGGCGATTTCGGCGGCGGCACCAGCGACTTTTCCCTGCTCCGCTTCGATCCGCGCGCTGGCACCACGCCGCTCGGCCATGCAGGTATCGGCATCGCCGGCGACGTGTTCGATTACCGGATCATCGATCGCGCGATCGCACCGCTGCTCGGCAAGGGCGACAGCTATCGCGTGATGGGCAAGTCGCTGCCGGTGCCGCCCGAATACTATTCGGGGTTCGCGCGCTGGCACCTGCTGTCACTGATGCGCACCCCCCGCACCCTGCGTTCCATATCCGAAGTAGCTCGCACATCCGAACACCCAGCCCGGTTGCACCATCTGATGATGCTGATCGAGGACGGCCTGGGCTATCCTCTCTATCAGGCCGTCTCCAGCGCCAAGGCGGAACTGTCGCACGCTGAAACCACCGTGCTCCAATTCCAGCACAAGGATTTCAAGGTCGAACGCACCATCACGCGCGCGGAATTCGAGGCCTGGATTGAACCGGACCTGACCCGCCTGGCTACGACGATCGATCAGGTTCTGTCGAACGCGGGTATCCAACCGGATGCAATCGATCGCGTCTTCCTGACCGGCGGCACGGCGTTTGTCCCCGCGGTTCGTCGTCTGTTTGAAGCGCGATTTGGTGCGCAGAAGCTGGAAGGCGGCGGAGAATTCGTCTCAGTCGCGGAAGGCCTCGCCCTTATGGGAAATGCACCAGTTTGAATTTCGGGTTCCTGGCACTTGGATTCGACAATATGACGAGGGATGGACTAGGGCCTGTCATCAATTGAGCCAAACGATGCTGGCGACGAGCTGGACGGCAGCCAGGAAGTTCCGCGCGGTCTTCTCGTAGCGGGTGGCGATCGCGCGAAACTGCTTGATCTTGGCGAAGAAGTTCTCGACCAGATGGCGCGCCACATAAAGCTCTCGGTCATAGTCGCGCGGCAAGGACCGGTTGGTTCGCGGCGGGATCACTGCGGTCTTGCCGGCAGCGGCCAGTGGATCGAGGACCCGTTCGTCGGCGTCGAACGCCTTGTCGGCGATCAGCGTATCGGCTGCCATCGTGGGCAGCAGGTGATCGGCCCCGACCAAGTCGTGTGCCTGGCCACCGGTCAGGAAGAGGCCGATCGGGTTGCCCAGCGCGTCGACCAGAGCGTGGATCTTGGTGCTCAGTCCGCCGCGCGAGCGCCCGATGGCCTGGTCGTCACCGGCTTTTTTTGGGCGCCGGCGCTGTGCTGATGAGCGCGCACGATGGTGCTGTCGATCATCGCATATTCGTTGTCGGCGTCTGCGGCGAGATGTTGAAATACCCGCTCCCAGACACCGCTTTTGGCCCAGCGGCTGAACCGAAGGTGGACCTTTGTCCCGTCGCCGAACCACTCCGGCAGATCGCGCCACGGCATCCCGGTACGGTACCGATAGAGCACGGCATCCACGAACAAACGATTGTCTGCCGCGGTCACTCCGACCGAGCCTTCGCGCCCGGGCAGCAGGTCCTTGATCCGCTCCCACTGGTCGTCGCGCAGTCCGAACCGCCGCATTGGTCAGCTCCCCACAAGCTGACCGCCTATGAATCGAAGAAACCGCCGCGCCGGAATCGGCTACGCATCGCGCGGCGCCGATTGAAGGCTGAGTGTGGCAATCAGGACTCACAGGGCCAACACTATGCGCCGATGGCGCACACCGAACGACATCGGCTCAATTGATGACAGGCCCTAGGCACCTCGGGCCGTAGGGCTACTCTCGGGAGAGCACGTCATGGAAGCCAAAATCGATGAGATCGGCGCAGGCATTTATCGCCTCTCCGTCTTCGTTCCTGATATCGCTCCGCCCGCTGGATTCACCTTCAACCATTTCCTGTTCACCGGTGACGAACCGCTGCTGTTTCACTGCGGAAAGCGAAAGATGTTTCCCTACATATCAGCCGCGGTTGCTCGGGTAATGCCGGTGGAGCGTCTGCGCTGGCTCGGTTTCGGCCATTTCGAAGCAGATGAGTGCGGATCGATAAACGAATGGCTGGCAGCCGCGCCTGGGGCTCAGCTTGCTCACGGGATGGTAGGCTGTCGCGTTTCTGTCAGTGATATGGCTGATCGCGAGCCGCGCGTGCTTTCTGACGGCGAGGTTATCGACATCGGTGGCAAGCGCTTTCGCTACATTGATACGCCGCACGTGCCGCACGGTTGGGATGCCGGGGTCACGTTCGAGGAAATGACAGGAACCTTGTTGTGCGGAGACCTGTTTACGCGCGTTGGCAACGGTCCAGCGATCACCGAGAGCGACATTGTCGAACAATCAATTGCGGCGGAGAGTTCATTCCATTACACCAGCCTTGGCCCGACCACGGGCGCGACGGTTCGCAACCTGGTGGCGCTAAAGCCGCAGCTACTGGCCACCATGCATGGCTCGTCGTTTTCCGGTGATGGGGCGACAGCGCTAAGCGCTTTGGGCGATCACTATGACATGCTCTTGCGCAAGGCGCTTGCAACAACCCAGCCGAATGACACGGCGCGTAGGATAAGTTGAGCGGCATTCGAAACCCATCAGCAGTACCCGCGATCGGAAGAGCGTGAGTCACTCTGACGCCATGTCATTGCGAGGAGCGAAGCGACGAAGCAATCTCGGCGAGATCGCCCAATTCGTCCGAGATTGCTTCGTCGCTTCGCTCCTCGCAATGACAGTCTTCGACGGTATCGTCCTTCAATGATTCCTGGTACTAGCCAGGCACAATAACGTCGGTGCTTTCGCAATCGGCCTCAACGCGGTCGCGCTTGAGATGCACGATGTGGTATTCGCCACACAGCCAAGGCTCGAATTGATCGCGATAGTGCGGACTGCCGGGCACACCTGAATTGCCGATGTTCTGCACCGCGAGGAACGAGTCCGGTACTGTGAAGTCCACCACGATGCGGTATTCGGCGCCAGAACTCGCAGCGTGCGGCGGCAATTCGCCGCCGGTGTTGCGCAGCGTGTGTGAACCGCCATCGACCGGCTCGGGGCCGATATCGAATGCCGCGTCGCCAATCGGATGATGCCAGTGCGCCTTGTGGACCCTACCCCACTGCCAGGACGCCTCATCCTCGCCGAGTTGCGATCGCACCAGCGCAAGCGTCTTCCGCGCGACTGATTTCACGTGAGCCGCAGTACCCTCCGGGAAATACCCGATGCCGGGATCTTCCAACAGCGACGCGGCGAGACCGGTTTGCTGATGCGTCAGGTCGAGCAGACGTTCGGGCATATGTCGGCCAGTGACCTCACGCTGCCACACAGCCATGAACGCCTCGAACAGCGTGGGGGCGATTGAGGTCAGCGAGAAACCATAGTCCCAGTCGCCCAGGGCCCGTGCCAAGGTGCTTGCAGAATGCTCGCTGGCGAGATGGCGCAGGATATGCGGGCACAAACGTTCGGCGCGGCAGTTCTTCACGTCGTTCTGCAGCTTGATGTTTGCCGCGGTGTCCAATGTGGTCTTGCCACCAAGCGCTTGCGCCAAACGGACTCCCCGATGGCCCTGTGAGTAAGCCCCGTAGATCGGATGCTTCCAATCGTCCGGGACGATTTGCTGATTGGCGCTGGCGACGTAGCCGCTGGGTGGATCGAACATGCTCGGCAAATCGTCGAACGGGATGTAGCCCTGCCATTGATCTGCCGCCTCGTTCGCATCCCTGAAGCCGGAGACAATTCGGCCGCGGATCGGGATGCGGCCCGCCATCTGATAGCCGATATGTCCCGCCGCATCCGCATAGACGAAATTGAATATGGCAACGCACCAGTCCCGCAACGCGTCGCGGAAACCGGTCCAGTCCCGCGCGCGTCCCACTGCGATCGAGGCGCGGATGTCGTCCATATGCTCCATGCCCACCCAGCGGAGCGAAAGTGGCGGATCGCCGGCCGCGTCGAGCGCCGGCACCAGCGCATTCACAATCGGTCCGCGTATGGTCGATCGTATGGTCAGCGCGTGCGCCGGTTCGCCGCGGATCGGGATACTGATGCTTCGTTCGGCGAATTCACGTTGATCGCCCCGCTCCACATAGAGATCGCGCGTGGAGGCCATATTGTTGGTGATGCTCCAGGCGATTGCACCGTTGCTACCCCACCACATGCCAGGAAAGCCGGGATGGCCAGCGCCGGCAGCGTCGTCCTCCGGCCCATGCAGCGCGTATTCGTACCACGAGGACGGCACCCAGAACGGCTGGTGCGGATCGCCACATAGCACCGGCTTGCCGCCGCCGGTCCGGCTGCCATGCAGTGCCCAGTTATTGCTTCCCGTCGCATCATCGCTGCCAGCGGCGGTTTGCAGCACACGATTCTCCGAGGCTTCCGGCGTCAGATAGAGGCCGCGAAACTCCTCGGGCAACAGGCGCGCGGCTTCAGCGGCAACGATGCGGTCGATGCGCCCGTTCAGTGACCACCAGATACCGCGGCCGATTGCGATGACGTCGCGGACAGTGAACGGCTCCGGCATGTAGTCCAGACGAACAAATTCAGGCGGAAGTTCGCCGCCGAACATCTCGATCTGACGGTTGATCCCCTTGACGAACGCCGTGACGATGTCTCGCGTCTTGCCGTCCATCGCATCGACTTCCCGCGTGGCGATCTGGTCTATGCCAACGGTGAGATATGCGATGTCGCTGGCGAGGTAACCACGCCCAAGGATCTCCGCCTGCCGCCCCAGCGCGCGACGGCGCAAGCGATCCATTTGCCATAGCCGATCCCGCGCCATGGCAACGCCAAGACCGAAATACAAATCCGACGTGCTGCTGGCATAAACGTGCGGTACCCCGGCACGATCGCGCAGGATTTCAACGCGGGGCAAGACGCTAGCCCATCACCTGAACCGCCTCCGGCGTGATCTCGAACGTCACACGCACTTCGCCAGGACGCGACCACGGATACTTATCCTGATCGATGTACTTCTTGGCGAGCGAATCAATGTGCGCGTTCGCGCCTTGCTCGGTCGCGCGCGTAACCTTCCCACGCACCTGGAGATAGCGATACGGATTATCGGGATCCATGATGGACAGCGCAACGGGCGCGCCTTCTGTCATGTTGCGGGTCTTGGTGCGTCCCTTGGCGCTGTTCACACGAATCACCCGATTGGCGTAATCAAACCACACCGGCGTCACTTGTGGCGTGCCATCCGGCATAACTGTGGCTAGACTGGCGAACGCCTTCTTCTGCTGCATCAGATCGAGATATTGCTCGGGGATCGCGGCCATAGGAAAGGCTCCTTCTTCCAGACAGGGACAGTGCCGCAAGATCAGGACATGGTGCAAATCGGACAGTCTGGAACGCAACGCGCATTCCCTAACGTCGTGCGATCCAGGGCCAAAACTCGACGTTCCGCGGTTCCCGTCGTAGGCTGTCGCATACCCTTTGGGAGGGAGTTGAAAATGCCGAGCAATGGACCCGAAACCTGCCTGACTGGCGTAAAGGTGCTGGACCTCACTCAGTTCGAGGCCGGACCATCCTGCACCGAGGCGATGGCATGGATGGGTGCCGACGTCGTCAAGGTGGAAAATCCGAAGCTCGGCGATCCAGGCCGCACCGCCGGCGGCAAGCCCGGGCAGGATGCCAATTATTTCCTGCAATACAATGCGAACAAGCGCTCGGTGACGGTGAACCTGAAGGATCCGCGCGGCGTCGAACTGGTGAAGGACCTCGCGAAGAAAGCCGACGTCTTTTGCGAGAATTTTGCGCCCGGTGCGATCGAGCGGCTCGGACTGGGACCGGATGTGATCCGCGCGATCAATCCCTCGATCATCTACTGCCAGACCAAGGGATTCGGCGCTGGCAGCCGGTTCGAGAAGAGCCTCGCGTTCGACATGATCGCGCAAGCCGCCGGCGGGCTGATGAGCATCACCGGCGAAGAGGACGGTCCGCCATGCAAGCCCGGCGCAACGATCGGCGACACCGGCACAGGCATGCTGATGGCGATCACCGTTCTGGCGGCTTATGTGCGGCGGCTGCGGACGGGCCAGGGCGAGCATCTCCAGCTCGCAATGCAGGATTCAATCCTGCACTACATCCGCAATTCCTTCACCTACATGGAGCGGACCGGCAAAGCCGCGCCGCGTGCCGGATCGAAAACAGTCGGTGGCGGCAATCCGCCGATCGGCGTGTATCCATGCAAGGGCGGCGGCCCCAATGACTACGTTTATATCTACTGCAGCCGCGCCAATCCGGAACACTGGAACCGGCTGCTGAAGGTGATGGGCCGCGAGGACCTGATCGACGATCCAAACTACGCCACGCCCGATGCGCGCACGCAGCACCGCGAAGAGGTCGATGCGATCGTCGCCAATTGGACGAAGCAGCACGACAAGCATGAGGCGATGCGGCTGGTCAGCGCGGCGACCATTCCATCCGGCGCCGTGATGGATACGATGGAGCTTGCGGACGACACGTCGTTCGTCGACCGCGGCATCCGCCAGGTGATGCATCATCCGCAAGTCGGCGACTATACCATGAGTGGCTGGCCGGTGCGGTTCTCCGGCAAGACGGCGCCGATCAAGCCCGCACCGCTGCTCGGGCAGCACAATGCGGAAGTGCTGGCCGATTGGTTAGAGATGGATGGAAAGAGCATCGGCGGATTGAAGAATGATGCGGTGATCGGCGGATGACGGACGCAGCAAGAGCAGCGAGAGCAGTAAGAGCAGCGTCCCCCCTCCCCTTGCGGGAGGGGGCTAGGGGGAGGGGGCGATGCATGGTTGGCCCCGCCCCCTCCCCCCAACCCCCTCCCGCAAGGGGAGGGGGAGTGTTGTCGCCATGACCCATCACTACTGCATCGTGCAGGACGAAGGCCGCGTGCGCACAGTCACACTGAACCGCCCCGAAGTCCTCAACGCCCTCCACGCCGACGCCAACGACGAACTCGCCGCTGTCTGGGACGAGTTCGCCGCGCGCGACGACCTGTGGGTCGGCATCATCACCGGCGCCGGCGAACGTGCATTCTCCGCAGGCAATGACCTGAAGGTCCAAGCTGCAGGCCGCCGCCGCCCGAACGGACCGAACGGCTTCGCCGGCATCACCCACCGCTTCAATCTCGACAAGCCGCTGATCGCCGCCGTGAACGGTTGGGCGATGGGCGGCGGCTTCGAAACAGCGCTGGCCTGCGACATCATCATAGCCGCCGAGAACGCCCTGTTCGCCCTGCCCGAACCACGCGTCGGCTTGATCGCCGGCGGTGGCGGCGTCTACCGCCTGCCGCGCATGATCCCGCGCAAGAAGGCGATGGGCATGATCCTGACCGGCCGCCGTGTCTCGGCGCGCGAAGGTTTCGAACTCGGCTTCGTCACCGAAGTCGTCCCGCAAGGCCAGGCGCTCGAGGCAGCCAAGCGTTGGGCGACCCAAATCCTGGAATGCTCCCCCAAAGCCGTGCGCGCATCGAAGCAGGCCATCTATCGCGGGCTGGATCAGCCATCACTCGAACAAGCAATGCGCACCGTCTATCCAGCCCAACAGGAAAACCTGGAAAGCCAGGACTACATCGAAGGCCCAAAGGCGTTTGCCGAAAAACGCAAGCCCAACTGGCAGAACAAATAGGAGGAAACCATGCGTATCCACAATCTCTACTGCGACGCCAACGGCGAATCGCACTGGCGCGATATCGACGTGCAGTGGGTGGAAGAGCGCAACTTCTCGAAGCTTTCCGCCCGTCTCCCCGCCACCGGCATCATCTTCCGCGAGACCAGCGGCGACTACGACCTGTCATGGCACCCGGCGCCCAGGCGGCAGTACATCATCAACCTTGACGGCGGGGTGCAGATCACGGCAAGCGACGGCCAGGCGCGCGTGATCAATGCCGGCGAGGTCGTCCTGGTCGAGGACATCACCGGCAAGGGTCATCTGTCGAAGTCGGTCGGCGGCAAAATGCGGCGCTCGATTTTCGTTCCGATTGAATAGGGGGTTCACATGAAGCTGGCTTTCTTCGACGACTACAAACTGGGTGTGGTGAAGGGCGACAAGATCGTCGATGTGACGTCGGCGGTGCGCGACATCCCACATCTCAATCCGGCCGATCTGATCAACGGCCTGATCGCGCGCTTCGACCAGTATCGGAAGAAGCTGGAGGATGCCTCGGCCACCGGTGGTGTCCCGCTGTCCAGCGTAAAGCTTCAGGCGCCACTGCCGAAGCCGGGCAATATCGTCTGCATGGCGGTGAACTACATGGAGAACGGCACGCGCAAGGAGCCCGCGCCGATCAACGCGTTCCATAAGGCGCCGACAGCAATCCTCGGGACGGGCGGCACGATGATCCTGCCCGACGTCCCCGCCACGATCTTCGAAGGCGAGGCCGAGATGGCGCTGATCATCGGCAAGCGTGCCAGCCACGTGAAGGCCGCCGACGCGATGGACTACGTGTTCGGCTACACGAACTTCATCGACGGTTCGGCGCGTGGCATTCCGCCGACCAGCTTCTTCGCGATGAAGTCGCGTGACACTTTCGCGCCGATCGGCCCCTATCTCGTGACGAAGGACGAAATCCCCGATCCGCACAAGGTGCCGATCAAGCTATGGGTGAACGGCGAGATCAAGCAGGACTTCAACACCGACGACATGGCGCATCAGATCCCGCGCTGCATCGAGTGGGTAACGTCGATCCACACGCTGGAGCCCGGCGACATCCTCGCCACCGGCACCAACCACCGTGGGCTGAATGCCTTCATGGATGGTGACACAGTCGAGCTTGAGTGTGCCGGCCTAGGCAAGCTCAGCTTCAAGGTACGCGACGACCTGAAGCGCACCTGGTCACGCGAGACCCGCCTCGATCGGCAGAACAAGGGTTTCGACACGCCAACGCCGCAGATCAGCGGGAAGTACGCCCCGGCGAAGTAGCCCCACCACCACCACTACCTCCCCTCTCCCGCGCAGCGGGGGAGGGTTAGGGAGGGGGTGCCGAACTCAGCGCGCCAACAGCTCCACCACGCCCGTCCCGACGACCGACAGCTCGCCATCCTGATTGCGTGCCTCCTGGGCAATCTCCACCAGATGTCGGCCATCCTCAACGAACCGGCGCACCACGCTCGCATCGATGAACAGCGTATCGCCCTCCGGATTGTGCCGGCGGATCTTGCAACTCGCGCGGCGCAGTACACCGTCGTCGCCCATCCAGTTGGTCAGATGGTGCATCAACCATGAGCACCGCTCCGGTCCGTAATCATATGCGCCCGGCACGCCGACCATGCGGGCGAACTCCGGCTCCCAATGCACGCGCTCCGGGCAATCCGGTATGCCAAACCGGTTGGCAATGCCCAGCCCACGGTGCGCATGCACCTGCTTCCACGCCAGCTTGTTCGCTCGTATATACAACCCGCCCCAACCCTGCGCATAGGCGATGAACCCCGTCACCGTCATCGGTCCCTTGACCATCGTCGGCAGACGATCACCCATCCCAACATCGTCCCAATAGCGCGGCGTCGCCCCCCGCACCTCTTCCTCGGCGTACAGCCGATAAATCCGTGCGAGCTCCTCCTCCGAATAGTGCGGCGGCGGCCGGCTCTTCACCGCATCGTACTTGCTGCCCTGCTCGCGCGCCTGATCGCGGTCGGTGCGGAAGCACCAACTATCCGCGGACGCCACCATCTCGCCGCGTTGGTTGTGGAAATCCACGTGATAGACCTGCTGGATCGAGCGCCCCGCAAACCGTGTCTCGTGTTCGATCAGGTCCTTCAGCCAGGCTTCCGTGGTGATCGTGTCGTTGCGAGACACCGGCAGATGCCAAGTCCAATGAGCTCCAGCCCACATCGCGTGCAAACCTGGCAGACCGCCGACATAGCCGGAAATGATCCGGCTGGTCGCGAACAGGAAACTCGGCAACGCGATGATGCCGCCCCAACGAGTATGCGCCCCATAGTCCGGATCGCACCACAACGGATTGTCGTCGCCGATGCCGTGCGCGTAGTGCCGGATGGCATCGCGCGTCGCCTCATGACACCACGGCTCCAGCGTGTTCTCGATCCGCACATCGACCCGCCGTCGCAGCGCATCCAGCGCTTCATCGGTGATCCTGGGAAACAGCCGGTTCGGTTCATCGTTCATACGGGGTCCTGCATCTCGCGCTCACGCAGCGCCTTGCGATTGACCTTGCCGGCCGGTGTCTTCGGCAATTCGGCGACAAACGCGACGATGCGTGGATATTCGTGCTGGCTCAGGCGAGTACGCACGAAGTCCTGGATGTCGCCGGCAAGTGCGCTGTCGTGTAGCTGGTCCGTCACGATGAACGCTTTCACCACCTGGCCACGCTGCGTATCGGGGACGCCGATCGCCGCCGCCTCACGCACCGCCGGATGACGCAACAGCACGTCCTCGATCTCGGTCGCGCTCATCGTCCAGCCGGCGGAGATGATCACGTCGTCCGCCCGTCCTGCATGGAAATAGAAGCCGTCCGCATCGATCCAGCCGCGATCCTTGGTCGAAAACCAGGTGCCATGCCGCCACACCTTGATCTCGCCGATCTCGCCCGATGCACAGGCACTGCCATCCGGTCGCTGAACTTCCACCTTGACGCCAGGAACCGGCACGCCAAGCGATCCTGGCTTGCCGGCGAAATCCTCGGCACCAGGATAATTGGCGAGAATCACGCCAACCTCGGTCGTCCCGTACATGCTGCACAGACGCGTGCCGAAGGCGCGTTCCGCAAATGCCTGGCTGTCAGTGTCGATCGGCTCGCCCGTAAACGACAGCTTGCGCAGCGCGTAGCGGTAGCGCGAAGCCGCGCCCGACATACGCATCATGCGGTAGTGCGTCGCAGCGGCCGACAGATTCGTGGTGCCAAAATCCTGCAACGCGTGCAGCAGCCGTTCCGCATCGAAACGGCCGGCATAGACGCCTGTCTCTACGCCCAGCGCCAGCGGCGCCAGCGTGCCATGCCACAGCCCATGTCCCCATGCGGGCGATGACGGGCACATGAAGCGGTCGCCAGGACGGATGCCGGTGCCGTACAGCGCTGCGACCATGACCACCACGATGGCACGATGGGTGTGACGGATGGCGGCGGGAAGTTCACGCGTCGTGCCGGAGGTATACTGGTAGATCGCCAGATCGTCCGCGCGCGTCGCCGGCACGAACCTGCTCGGATAGCGCGACAGGGCCGCGGCGAAAGCATCATCCTGCCTGATGACTGGCAGCGGCAGTGAACCGAGCGATGCCGCCTTCTCCGCCGTTGTCAGCAGCAGCCGAGGCGAACAGTCGTCGAGCCGCAGCCGCACGCCATCCGGCCCAAACAGGGTGAACAGCGGCACGGCGATCGCGCCGAGCCGCATCGTGCCGAACAAAGCCGCATAAAAGGCGAGCGATGGCTCCAGCATGATGGCGACGCAGTCGCCGCGCGTCACACCTATATCGACGAGCCAATGGGCGTAGCGCGAGGACTGCTCGGCGATGGTCCGGAAGCTGATCGCTTCGTCAGCCCCGTCGCCGTGAGCAATGCGGATCGCGATACGGTGCGGTTCGGCTGCGTGGCGATCGATGCACTCATACGCAATGTTCAGGTCCGCGCGGTCGCCGTCGAACAGCTCCCACAGTTCCGCCGATGCAAAGTGGCGCATCGCATCCGCGTAGCTGGTGTAATCGGTAAGCAGTGCCACGCGATTTATGTGGGTTTGCGCTGCCACCCCAGCCAATCGCACACACCCTGCCCCATCACCAGCTCCAACTCCTTCCCCTTCAGCCACGGCAATTCCTCGGTGAACAGCGTGACGCATTGCCGGTAGCTACACGGCATCCGCGTAATATCGGTGCCCCAGAAGAAGCGACGCGGCCCGTAGGCATCGAAGATGCGATGCAGCCCGTCCTGTATATCGCGGAACGGATACGCCGCCGCGGAATAGCCCGGCGCGCCCGTCGCCTTCACCGCCACATTCGGCAGCCTCGCCAGCGAGCACAGCGTATCCAGATCAGCGAACGCCGCATCGCCCTTCGCCGACCGCACGAGCCCGCAATGATCGATGATCAGCTGCAAATTCGGATGCCGTTCGGCAATCTGCCTGAACACCGGCAGGAACCGATACGCCATCGTTGCGATTGGCGTCCCGGCGCGTTCGGCAGCGGGCCATAGCCAATCCATCGTCCCGTCCTGATGCCAGTTCTGCTGCTCCGGCCGGGTCAGCGACCAACGCAGACCCAACATGCCGGGCCGCTGCTTCCACGTCTCAATGCGCTGCCGCTGCGACGGATCATTCAGCGGAAACCACCCAAGAATGCAGAACTTGTCCGGGTATTTCCGCGCGGCCTCGACCGCCATTTCGTTGGAGCCATTGTCCCAGCTAGGCGGATGCAGCACGGCACCGTTCACGCCAGCCTCATCCATCTCCCTGATCAGCTCTTCCGCCGCAAAACTCGAGGTCTGGCGATGATGCGCGCTCGGCTGGCCGCTGCCCCAGATATGCACCTGCGCGTCGATGATCTGCATGGTTTGTCTCCTCCGCCGTCCGCATGCTGGACGCGGGCACCGGGACGCGTCAAACAGGTTGCGAACGCTACAGTGGAGCGCGCGCGTGCTGGACCGGGTATTGTTAACCAACGACGACGGGATCGATGCGCCAGGCTTGGCGATCCTGGAAGCGATCGCCGCGGAACTCGCGCGCGAAGTGTGGGTCGTGGCGCCGGAACACGATCAAAGCGGCGTGTCCCATGCGATCAGCCTGCATCATGCGTTGCGGGTCAGCCAGCAGGGTGCGCAGCGGTTTGGCATCACAGGCACGCCAGGCGATTGCGCGGTAATGGGCATCTGCCATCTCATGCCAGAACCACCGCAACTGCTGCTGTCAGGAGTAAATCGCGGCTTGAACCTGGGCATGGAGACAGTGTTTTCCGGCACCGTCGGCGGCGCGATGACCGGCATGATGCTAGGGGTCCCATCGATCGCATTGAGCCAGGCTTACAAGGACCGCAACAATCCGAACTGGGACGCGTCGCGAACACTCGGCGCGCAGGTCGTGCGCGATCTCCTGGCGATCGGATGGAGCCAGGATGCGTGCCTGAACATCAACTTCCCCGCCTGTTCAGCGGCGGCGGCAGGACCCATGACACTGGCGCGCCAAGGCGTCGGCATGGTGGCGGGCATGCAGGTCGATACGCGCGTCGACCCACGCGGCATGGCGTATCACTGGCTGAATTTCAAACGTGGCGATCGGCAGCAAGGGCCGGAGAGCGACTACGATGCGCTGCGCGCCGACAAGATCGTGGTCACGCCGCTCCGTTACGATCGGACCGATGAGGACGCCTATCAGGCACTGGCGGACAAATTGCCGAGGTTCAATGGCTAGTGGCTGAGTACCCTCAGGCACGTTTGCTCAGTTTGGCCGTCCCTCTCTTTGGGTCGCTGCTGGCGACGCCCGCGGCAGCGGCGGATCCGCAAGTCACACAGGTCCAAATGACCTACGACACCTACGCGGCCAGTCTGGAAGTGATGCAGATGCACGTGTTCTTCGGCCTTGGCCCTTGGAACTATCGCGTCAACCTGGACTACCACACGACCGGGCTGATTGGCTTTTTCTACAGCGGCCGCCAAGTCAATTCCGTGCGGGGTAACTGGGACGGCGGCCACGCCGACCCTCTGGAGTTCTACGGGGACGGCAATTGGCGTGGCGTGCAGCGGCGGACATTGATCGACTACGACAACGGCCAACCCGACGTTAAGATCCTCGTGCCGCCCCAGGAAACCGAGCGCGAGCCGGTGCCGCGTGACATGCAGCTCCATACCATGGACACCCTCAGCGCACTCGCGCAGCTCATGCGCAACGTTGAGGTCAACCACGACTGCAAAACGAGCGCGCGCACCTACGATGGCAGACGCGTGCTGGAGATCGTCGCCACCGACGGTGGATCGGAGACGCTGACACCAACCGGCCATTCCAGTTTCAGTGGCCCCGCGCTGCGCTGCGATTTCATAGGCAGTGAGATCGCCGGCTTTCTGATCGGCGAGGATAACTCGGACAACCGGAAGCCTCTGCACGGTTCAGCCTGGCTTGCCACGGTGCCTCCCTACCCTACCCCGCTGCCGGTGCGGATCGAGTTCCAGACCCGCTGGTTTGGCGAGGCCAGGATGTACCTGACCACCATCGCGCCCGCCGATAGCGCCGACCACTGATCACGACCCCTCCTCCGACCGTCGCTTTAACTAACCGTCATGGCCGGGCGCGGGTTCAACCGGCATCATTGGTAACACGTTAGACCGGGCACGTAGGTAACAGTTTCCCCGGTTTGTTCACATGCTTTGCCCCTCCAGACACAGCGATCCATAGACGGCATTTGCGGCTCTCTTCTCGCTGTCCCGCCGGGGTCAAGTCCCGCAGCCGCGCAGCGGGGCGCCGCAGGCGCCGGACTTGAGACCGGCGGGACAGCGAGAGACAATGGCGCGAGCTGTCCTGGCGAGGCCACCCGGCCGCCTTCGTCAGGCAGCTCGCCGGACCGCTGTCCGGTCCAGTCCGCAGCAGCGCAGGCGATTGCTCTCATCGAGCAAGACAGCCAGATCGAAACCACGGAAACGCACCGCCCAATCGCCATCGTCGCGCCGCGCCAGGGCAACCGTCTCGCCGCGCAGGGCGCCCGACAAATACACCGTACCATCGCGCCATCTGATGTGGCCGTCGCCGATCACGCGCCGGGTGTGATGGTCCGCAGGATAATCCCATTCGGCGATCGTCCCCGGGTAAGCCCGCACCGAGGGCATGTAGAGCGTCGCAGGGCAGCGCTGGCCCAGCGCCTCGTGCGGGCGATAGCTGTTGTAATCCGCCCGCCAGCTATCCATCCGCGCCTGTTGCGCAGGCACCGTTACCGCCGGCGGGGTCGCCGTATCCTCCTGCAAGACGCGGTGCATGCGCTCATGCCGCCCGTTCTGGTCCGGCCGGCCAGGCTGGATATGATCGGGCCACACGTTCAGCTTCAGCAGCCACACCGACATCCGCGACAGCCCTCCCAGACCGTCGAGCCGCGCAAACGGGTTGCCGTTGTCGGTGCGCAGCGCCCGCGGCAGCCCGTTCGCCTCGAACAGCCGGATCAGCCGCGGCTGCACCTGCACCCACGTCACCTGCGGCACCGCTTCGCACGCCAACAGATAGCGGCTGTAGCCGTCACTCACCGTGAACGGTTCGCACCGCACCCCGTCGCCAGTGCGGAACCAGCCCTTGAAGTCGGCCGACCAGATGTCGTTCGCCGCCAATGGCTCGTTCGGTAACGGCGTGCGCCGCGGATCGCCCAGCCGCCGCCGCGGCCGCGGTTTCGACCGCTCAGACCGGCGCAGCAGATCGCCCACCGTGCTCGATGCCGGCCAGATCATCTCCGGACGGTCCATCCGCAACCGTGCCAGCAGCTTCCTCGGACCCCAGGTCGGGCGTGCGTCGCGCAGCGCCAGAACCGCCGCCGCGATCGTCGGGTCAATCGCTTGCCCCACCGTGTGGCGGGCCGAGCTCAAGGCTACCAGCCCCGCCGCTCCCGCCTGCCGGTACCGCTCCAGCCATTTGTAGCCCGTCTTCCGGCTGATCCCGTGCCGCAGGCAGGTCTCACTCATCGACACTTCCCCGCGAAGACACGCAGCGATGAAAATCAGCCGGTCGTCCATCTTGCTCATCTCGGTCCACGGCATCGGGCAATCCTCCAAACCCGATCTTGCACTGTTACCTACGTGCCCGGTCTGAAGTGTTACCTATGTAGCCGGTCTGTACCGCGTCCCGGCCATGACGTGGTGTCGACGCCTCAGGAATTCATTTCGATCTTATTTTAGCGCCAATGGGGACAAGCCTCGGCCCGGCCATAACGACAGGGCGACAGAGTTGAGTCAGGATCAGCGAGTAGTGGCATAACATCGATCTCCTCGGATTACGCAAAAGTCATATCGGATTTCGCCGGTTTATTGCGAGACCAACAAGGGCCTATCTCCCCGCCAAAGGCCAGCCCGTCTGGCCACCGAGGAGTGAGAGAGGCAAGTCATGAGCGAGACGATCGAGCGCGCCCCCGGCATTATCGCGGGCGCCGCTGGCCGGCGGCACCTTTTAACATTGAAGCGTGCCTTGCTGGGCCTGGGCGCGGCTGCCGTGGTCGCCGCCGCCAGCGTCTATGGCGTGCAGTATTGGGAAGTCGGCCGTTTCCAGGTCTCGACGGACGACGCCTATGTGCAGGCGGACTCCATCATCATTGCGCCGCGCGTGCCGGGCTACATCGCCGAGGTGCTGGTGAACGACAACCAGCACGTGAAGGCAGGCCAGGTCCTGGCGCGGATCGACGATCGGGACCTGAAGGCGGCACTGGATCAGGCCGTCGCCGACCGGACCGGCGCCGAGAACAAGATCGCCAACATCGCCGCGCAACTTGAGCTGCAGAAGTCGGCAATCGACCAGGCCGGCGCGCAGCTCGCCTCGGCGGAGGCCGCCGCGAACTTCGCCGAGCAGGACCAGAGGCGCTATGCCGACCTGGCGCACACAGGCGCCGGGAGCGTCCAGCAGGCGCAGCAGACCCAGTCGCTGCTGCTGCAACGTGCCGCTGACCTCCAGCGCGCCCACGCCGCCCTGGAAAGCACGCGGCAGCAGGTAACGGTGCTGGAGACCGCGGAGGCTCAGGCCAAGTCCGAACTGGAGCATGCCCGTGCGGTCGAGGCGCAGGCACGACTGAACCTCAGCTATGCCACCATCACGGCGCCGGAGGACGGCACCATCGGCGTTCGCACCCTTCGCGTCGGCCAGTACGTGCAGGCGGGCACGCAGCTCATGGCCGTGGTGCCACTCCACGCGGTCTATGTCGTGGCGAACTACAAGGAGACGCAGCTTACGGACGTTCGCCCCGGCCAGCCCGCCGACCTCGAGGTGGATACCTTCCCAGGCGAGACGGTGCATGGCGTGGTGGACAGCCTGGCGCCTGCCAGCGGCCAGCAATTCTCGCTGCTGCCGCCCGACAACGCGACCGGCAACTTCACCAAGATCGTGCAGCGCATCCCGGTGAAGATCGTGCTGCGCGACGAGGGCTCGTTGGCCGGCCTGCTGCGCCCAGGCATGTCCGTCGAACCGACAATCGACACGCGCTCTCACTGAGGGCCACACCCATGGACATCACAGTCCCAGCCGAACCGAAAGCAGACGGCAAGGTCTGGCTCGCGGTCATCGGCTCCATCATCGGCGCCTTCATCGCGGTGCTGAACATCCAGATCACCAACGCCTCGCTGCCGGACATCCAGGGCGCCATCGGCGCAGGCATCGACGATGGCGGCTGGATCTCCACCGCTTACCTGGTGGCGGAAATCGTGGTGATCCCGCTGACCGGATTCCTCGCGCCGGTGTTCTCGCTGCGACGCTATCTGCTGGTGAACACCGTGCTGTTCCTGGTGATGTCGGTCGCCTGCGCGTTCGCCGGCAACCTGGAACAGATGATCGTGCTACGCGCGCTGCAAGGGTTCTTCGGCGGCGTGCTGATCCCGCTGGCCTTCACCATCACGCTGACCATGCTGCCGCGCGACCAGCAGCCCGTCGGCCTGGCGATGTTCGCGGTCTCGGCGACCTTCGCCCCCGCCATTGGGCCAACGATCGGCGGCTATCTGACCGACACCTACGGCTGGCAGTACATCTTCTACGTGAACCTGATCCCAGGCGCGATCATGCTGGCGCTCCTTCTGCCCTCGCTGCCGCGCGCACCGATGCAGCTTCGGCGCCTGGCGAGCGGCGACTGGCCCGGCATCGCCACACTGGCGATCGGCCTGGCGTCGCTGCAGACTGTGCTGGAGGAGGGCAACAAGGACGACTGGCTCGGCTCGCCGTTGATCGTGCGGCTGTCGCTGGTCTCGGCGGTGGCGCTGTCGCTGTTCCTCTGGATCGAGCTGACGACGGAGCAGCCGCTGCTGAACCTGCGTCTCCTGCAGCGCCGCAATTTCGGCCTCGGCAGCGTCGCGAATGTCATCCTTGGTATGGCGCTGTATGGCTCGGTGTATCTACTGCCAAGCTATCTGTCGCGGATGCAGGGTTACGACGCGCAGCAGGTCGGCGAGGTGCTGGCCTGGACCGGTCTGCCACAGCTTGTGATCATCCCGTTCGTGCCGCGGCTGATGCGGCGGTTCGATGCGCGGCTACTGGTGGCGATTGGGCTCGGCCTGTTCGCGGCAAGCTGCTTCATGAACATCGAGATCAATCGTGATTACAGCGGTCCGCAGCTTCTGTGGGCCAACCTGGTGCGTGCCGCAGGCCAGGCGCTGGTGTTGACGCCGCTCTCCGTGCTGGCAACCGGCGGCATCGAGCGCGAGCAAGCCGGTTCCGCATCGGCGATGTTCAACATGATGCGCAACCTGGGCGGGTCTATCGGCATCGCCACGCTGGAGACGCTGCTGACCAAGCGCGAGCAGTTCCACTCGGCGGTGATCAATACGTCGGTGTCGCTGTTCAACGATGCAACGCGGCAGCGGCTAGAGGGGCTGCAACGCTACTTCCTGAGCTCAGGCACCGCCGATCCTGCGCAGGCCTGGCATGACGCGGTGGTCGCTGTCGGTCGTTCGGTGCAAGCGCAGGCTTACTTCCTGGCGTATGGCGACACGTTCTTCCTGATGGGGAGCGCGCTTCTGCTGGCAGTGGTGGCGGCGGTGTTCATGCGGCGGACAGGCGGCAGCGGCGCGGGTGCACACTAATCGTCATGGCGCGCGAGGCATGCACCGGCGCAGGCCGAAAGCACACCATCAACGGCTTTGCTGCGCGCCGCGCAATAATACCAAGGCCCGCTGGCTCCGACTCCTTCCGTCATGGCCGGCCTTGTGCCGGCCATCCGCGTCTTTTCAGCTAACGGCAACGAGAAGACGTGGATGGGGCCGCCGCTAAAGGCGGGCCATCAAAGGTTCTCAGCGTTTCCCGTCTTCACCGTGGTGATCACAACGCCCGCCCTACCATCCGAGAGCGTGGAATAATAGCGATCGGGGCCTTTCCACATGGACTGGCAAACGTCCTGGCCCTGCTGATAGGCCTGATACTGGACGCAGAGCGTGCCGTCCGGCTCGATGTGGTAGCGGCCGTTGTCGGACTCGCCCTCGCGGCGGAATTTGATCGTGCCGTCGGGCGAGAGATAGGTGACGAACGGCTTACCGTCGTCCGACGTGCCATAGTCCGTCATCCCAACGAACGTCGTGCGCACCTGGTCAGCCGTCATGCGCTGGACGCTGGGGGCGCAAGCGGCGAGAAGCAGAATTGTAGCGATAGTCCAGCGAACCCGCATCAGTCGGGCTGCGGGATTGGCAATTGGCGGTCCGTACCAAGGCTGTCGGCCCAGGCCTTCATTGCTTCGTCGTCGATAAGTTGGCCCGCATCCATGTGCGCCAAACCTTCCATCGTCAATTGATGGTGGCGCTGCTTGCCCGCCTCGGTTTCGCACCGGGCACGGTTTGCGTTTGGCTGTGTGTTGACGGTGTCCATAGGCCAAATCTACCGATAGTGATGGGCCGCTTCCAGGGCGATCACAATATCGCCCCAATACCCCTCCGGCGGATCAGGTTGAGAAACACCAGCACTGGCCCGCTCGGTCGCTCGGCGCCGCGTTCGATCTGCGAGCCGACGGTGAGGTTGAGATAGCGGGCGAACACCGCGCGACCCACTTGGTCAGGTAGATCCGCACGACATAATACGCAGAACCATAGTTCCATGAACCATGAAACTCAAGCCAGCCGCAGTGGTATGCCCGGCCCAGTATCCATCGGACACTCACAAAATCCGTTAACGGCGCGATGGTAGGTCGGTCCAACCGGCAGCAGCACCTACCGCTTGAGACAGATGTTACCTCCTTCCCTCAAAGAACTCCCTCAACAACGCCCCCGCCTCCGCCTCCCGCATCCCGCCAACCACCTCCGGCCGCCACAGGCACGACGCCGCGTCGAACACCCGTGCCCCGTGCTCCACTCCGCCCCCCTTCGGGTCATAGGCACCGAACACAACTCGCCGCACCCGGAACAAGCTCGCCGCCTGAGCGCACATCGGACACGGCTCCAGCGTCACCACCAGCTCGCAGTCTGGCAGCCGCGTCTCGCCTCGCGCTGCCGCAGCCGCACGGAGCACCAGCATCTCGGCATGCGCCGAGGCATCGTGGCGCGCCTCCACCTCGTTGCCCGCGCGCGCCAGCACCGCGCCATTACCATCCAGCACCACGGCGCCCACCGGTACCTCACCGCGCGCCGCCGCCGCCCGCGCCTCGGCCAGTGCGATCTCCATCGGGGTCATGCCAAACTGCATCCTGCACATATCGGAGGACGCCGCTCATGCCCCGCATCCCCCTGGTCACCGAAGCCAACATGAACGCGGATCAGCGCCGGGTCCACGACGCGATGATGAACGGTCCGCGCCGTTCGCCACCAGTAGGGCCGCTCGCCGCCGCGATGCACCGCCCGGACCTGGCGGAGAAATGGTCCGACCTCGGCCTGGTGCTGCGCTTCAACTCCTCCTTCCCACCGCGGCTGCGAGAGTTCGTAATCCTGCTGACCGGGCGCTTCTGGGACTGCCAGTTCGAGTGGTTCTCGCACGAAGCCGAAGCCCGCAAGGCCGGCCTCTCCGAACAGACAATCGAAACCCTACGCCGCGGCGGCTCCCGCTTCGAAGCGCCCGACGAGCAAGCGATCCACGACTACGCCATAGAGCTGCTGCGCCACCACCGCGCCTCCGACGCGACGTACCAGCGCATCCTCGCCGCCTATGGCGTCCCTGGCATCGTCGAGCTGACCGCGCTCATCGGCTACTACGCGATGGTCGCCCTCACCCTGAACGCCCATGACATCGGCGTCCCCGAAGACACCACCCCACCCCTACCTCCCCTCTCCCGCGAAGCGGGGGAGGGCTAGGGAGGGGGTGCCGCCACCACCTAATGGCAGCCCAGGACCCGCGACACTATCTTGTGACCGGAACATCCTGCCGGACACAGTAATGACCGACGAAATGGCCCTGCGCGCCGCCATCGACCTGCTGCGCAATTCCATCCAAAGCGGGCGAATGCCATCGGGCCAGCCCCTGCCTCCCGAGGCCGCAACGCTGCACGAGCAGGCAGCCGAGCACCTGACCAACTTGCTGCAAAACCCGCCCGAGACAGCCCTTCGCGCCCTGATCGACGCCATGCCGCTCCACGTGTGGACAGCCAGTGCCGATGGCTCCGACGTCTTCTTCAACCGCGGCCGGTTGGAATACACCGGCCCCGACGTCGACTGGTACGCCATCGTGCATCCAGACGAACGCGAGGAACACGATGCAACCTGGCACGCTGCCGTCCGCACCGGCCAGCCGTTCGAGTTCGTGCAGCGTCTGGTCGCCCACGATGGAACCTCTCGTTGGTTCCTCGGCCGGGCAGCGCCTCTCCGCGACCAGGACGGCAACGTCACCAGGTGGGTCGGCGTCAACATCGATATCGAGGAACGCAAGCAGGCTGAGGAACGGCTGCGTCGCGCCGAGGAGGAACTGCGCGCGATCATCGATGCGATCCCAGTGCTGGCATGGCGGGCACATCCGGACGGTTCGATCGAGTTCATCAACCAGCGTTTCCTCGACTATCTCGGGCTTGACCCGGCCGATGCGTTGAACTGGGGCTGGTCCTCCGCGGTCCACCCCGACGACATCGCGTCGCTGCTGGCGTCATGGCAGCGCTTCCGCACAGGCGCGCAGCCCGGCGAGGCGGAAGCGCGCCTGCGACGCTTTGACGGCGTCTACCGCTGGTTCCTGTTTCGCGCGAACCCGGTGCTCGACGCCGCGGGCAATGTCAAATGCTGGTATGGCACGAATATCGACATCGAGGATCGCAAGCAGGCCGAACAGGAGCAGGCGGACGCCGAGCAGCAACTCATGACGGTGATCAATACGATCCCCGCGCATGTCTGGCGGGCCAGCGCTGAGGGCGAGAACGAATTCATCAACCAGGCACGGGCGGAGTTCGGTGGCGGCAGCCTGGAATGGGAGGAGCTGGTCCACCCCGACGATGTTGTCGTGCACAAACAACTGTGGGAGGCGGCGCGAAAGAACGGCCAGCCGTTCGAGCAGGAGATGCGCTATTTGCGGGCAGACGGGACCTATCGCTGGTTTCTCGTTCGTGTGGCGCCACAACGAAACGCCGACGGAACCGTCACGCGTTGGTTCGGCACCAACACCGACATCGACGATCTGAAGCAGGCACAGGATCGCGTTCGCCGCAGCGAGCAGGACCTGCGCGATGCGATCGACACCATCCCCACACATGTATGGAGCACGCTGCCTGACGGCTCCAACATCTACCTGAACCGTCGGCGGTTGGACTACGGCGGGCCAGGCGCTGATTGGGAGACGATCGTGCATCCCGACGACCGCGACCAGCACAACCGAACATGGGTGGTGTCGATGCGAACAGGCGCGCCATGGGAGGTTGAATGCCGCCTGCTACGAGCCGATGGGACCTATCGCTGGTTCCTGGTGCGCGCCGAGCCGCTGCGCGATGCGAATGGAAAAATTGTTCGGTGGTTCGGCACCAACACGGACATCAACGATCTCCGCGTCGCGCAGCAGCAGCTCCGCCAGGCCGAGCGCGAATTGCGCGCCACGATCGACACCATTCCCGCCCATATCTGGAGTTGCCTGCCTGACGGCACGTCCGATTATTTCAACCGCCGGCGCGTGGAATACACCGGTCCCAGCGTCGCCTTCTTCGACATCGTGCATCCCGACGACCGCCCCGACCATGATGAGAAATGGGCCACGTCCATCAGGACAGGCCGGCCCTTCGAGGTCGAGAACCGCCTGCGTCGCTTCGACGGGACCTATCGGCGGTTCCTCGGCAGGGCGGAGCCGTTGCGCGACGAACAAGGCAACATCACCAGGTGGTTCGGCACCAACACCGACATCGAGGATCTCCGGCGCACCGAGGATGCACTACAGCAGGCACAAGCCGACCTGGCGCACGTCTCGCGCGTTTCGACCCTGGGCGAACTGACCGCCTCCATCACCCATGAGGTAAACCAGCCACTCGCCGGCATCATGACCAATGCGGACGCATCCCTGCGATGGCTGGGCCGAGCGCAGCCAAATCTCGACGAAGCGCGGCAGGCCATCGAACGCATCATTCGCGACGGACAACGCGCCGCCGAGGTGGTGAACCGCCTGCGTGCCCTGGCGCGCAAGGAGGAGCCGGTTCGCCGTCCGCTCAATCTGAACGACCTGGTGGAGGAGTTGCTCCCGCTGCTCGCCCACGAAGTGAGCCGTCAGAGGATCAGGGTCGAGCTGTCTCTCACACCGCATCTGCCAGCGGTTCCGGCCGATCGCGTGCAGTTGCAGCAGGTGCTCATCAACCTGCTGATCAATGGCATTCAGGCCATGGACGAAACGCCCATACGGCAACGCGTCCTTGCGATCTCAACGCGCGTCCACGGAGCCGGCGACGTGATGCTGGCGGTTCGTGATGCGGGACCTGGGATCGACACGGCCGCCGCGCACGATCTGTTCAAGGCATTCGTCACGACAAAGACGAATGGGATGGGCATGGGATTGTCAATCAGCAAGTCGATCATCGAGGCGCATGACGGCAGGATATGGGCAGACAGCGATGACACGCCCGGCGCCGTTTTCCGCTTCACCCTGCCGGTGCAGCCCAACGAGTCCTGACCGCATGCCGCGAAGGATGCACCTTGGCTTCGATATCTCGTATTGCCACATGGATGGCCGGTGGCGCATGCCGCACGCCTGGGCCGGCGGTTGCTACCCCGACATCGCGATGTTCGAAGAGATCGCCCGGATCGCCGAGCGTGGGCGCCTCGACATGATCTTCTCCGGCGATGGCACCGGCATACCCAGCACCTGGCGCGGGTCGCGCGATGCCGCCGTGCAATGGGGCGTCTCCTGGCCACGTCAGGAGATGAGCCCGATCATGACTGCAATGTCGCGGGTGACGCAGCATCTCGGCTTTGGCGTCACATATTCGACGACTTTCATGCACCCCTACTACCTGGCGCGGCTGCTCAACTCGCTCGACCACGTCACCGGCGGCAGGATCGCTTTCAACGTCATCACGTCCACGCGCCGCTCGGACTTCGACAATTACGGCTTCGACGCCATCATGGACCACGATGCGCGCTACGATCGCATGGAGGAATTCATCGACGTCTGCCGCGCACTGTGGGACAGCGTCGAGCCTGATGCGATGGTCTGGGATCACGCCAGCGGCATCGTCGGCGACCCTACAAAGGTGCATACGGTCGAGCATGCCGGCCGGCACTTCAAAACGCGTGGTCCGCTGAACACGCCGCCATCGCCACAAGGCCGGCCCGTGCTTCTCCAAGCCGGCGGCTCGCCACGTGGTATCCGTGCCGCGGCTTATGTTGCCGATGTAGCGTTCGGTGCCGACATGCCGCTCGACTTGCAGATCCGTCAGCGCGAGGCCCTCGATCGGGAACTGACCGCGCTGGGCCGCGATCCGGCAAAGGTGGGGATCATGTGGCAGCAGCCGCTGGTGGTGGGGGAAACCGAGCACGAGGCCCACGCGCAACGCGACAGATTGTTGACAACGATCCCGCCTGAAGGCGTTGGCGTCTATCTGTCGCACAACACGGGCTATGACTTTTCGACGCTGCCGCAGCGTTTCACGTTGGGCGCGCTGCATGCCGAGATCATCGCCAGCAATGCCTCGCCGGTTGGCTTCGTCCGGGAACTCGCCCATCAGCTCGGCAGCGAAACCGAAATCACACGCGAGGAATTCTTCGACCACGGCCTGCGCTTCGCCACCGGCTACGAGCGCACCTTGGCTGGCACAGCGGCGCAGGTCGCCGACCAGATGGAGACGGTGTTCGATGCGACCGGAAGCCGCGGCGGCTTCATGCTCGGCCATGTCGTGTCGATGCCGTACGACCTCGCGAACATCGTCGATCTTCTGGTGCCCGAATTGCAGCGACGCGGTCGCTTCCGCAGGGAGTACAGTGGGAAAACGTTGCGGGACAATCTGTTCGAGGACTGATGAGACCAAATCTGGGGGTTTGTTGGGGCTGACGGCAGGGAAAAGTTTTAACACGGATTTCGCGGATTGGCTCGCTATGCGAGCCAATCCGCGAAATCCGTGTTATATGCTTCTTCTGTTACCAGCTCGGCACCAGTCGTCGGAATTTCTGCCGGATGGCGTCGATTTTTCGCCTCGCGTGCGTCCACGGGACCCAATAACGGCGTAGCGCGGCCCCAAGGCCCCTGCGCAATCCACCCGTGACGCAAAAAACTCAAGATGGACAGCGTAGTTTTGCAAGAAGCCGCTCCAGCTTGCCGGCTGATAAAGGCAGCAGCAATGGAGGCCAGGCATGAACATCGATCTATCCGGCAAGACCGCACTGGTGACAGGCTCAACGGCCGGCATCGGTCATGCCATCGCAAAAGGGCTGGCGGCATCTGGTGCGGATGTCGTCATTAATAGCCGGACCCAGGGCAACGTCGATGCAGCCATCCGCAAGCTGCACGGCATCGGTGGCGCGGTGCGTGGCATAGCTGCCGACATTTCGACCGCGGATGGCTGCAACGCGCTGATGGAAAAACTCCCCGCCGTAGACATCCTCATCAACAACGCCGGCATCTTCGAGCCAAAGAGCTTCTTCGACATCCCCGATGCCGACTGGACCCGCTTCTTCGAAGTCAACGTCATGTCCGGCGTGCGGCTTTCGCGAGCCTACCTCCAGGGCATGATCAACCGGAACTGGGGCCGCATCATCTTCATCTCGTCGGAGTCAGCCCTGAACATCCCGACCGAGATGATCCACTACGGCATGACCAAGACGGCGCAGCTCTCGATTGCGCGCGGCCTTGCGCAACTCGCCCGCGGCACCGGCGTCACGGTCAATTCCGTTCTGCCGGGACCGACCATGTCCGAGGGCGTCGAGACCTTCGTCAAGGACCTCGCCAGGCAGAACGGCCAGTCGCTGGACGAGGCAGCGGCGAACTTCGTCATGCAGCACCGTCCGACCTCGCTGCTGCAGCGCTTCGCGACCGTCGACGAGATCGCCAACATGGTGGTCTATGTCGCCTCCAAGGAGGCCTCCGCAACCACCGGTGCGGCGCTGCGAGCCGAAGGCGGCATCATCAACTCGATCGCCTGAACGCCCCGCTTCGCGCGAGAGAAGCTGTGGTGCATAAGGTGCCCATGGCACAGCGTCCCATCATCGGCGTCACCCTCGATTCCGAGCAGCCCGGCGGCTACTCGAAATACCCCTGGTATGCGATCCGCCAGAACTATGCCGACGCGATCATCGCCGCCGGCGGCCTGCCGATCGCACTGCCGCACGATGCGACGCTGGCGGCGATGTATCTCGATCAGATCGACGCGCTCGTGGTGACCGGCGGCGCCTTCGACGTGCATCCCTCACTGTATGGCGAGGCCGACATGCACGCGACAGTCACGCTTAAGGAGGGCCGCACGGCAGCCGAACTCGCGCTGACCAACGGCGCGCTGGAGCGCAACATGCCGGTGCTGGGCATTTGCGGCGGCGAGCAGCTTCTCGCGGTGGCGCTCGGGGGCACGCTGATCCAGCACATTCCGGACTCGATCGCCGATGCTCTGGAGCACGAGCAGCCCAATCCACGCCACGAGCCCGGCCACCCCGTCAGCGTGCGAACCGGCACGCTGCTGTATCGGATCGTCGGCGCCACCGAGATGCGAGTGAATTCCGCGCATCATCAAGCAGTGCGCGATCCCGGCCCGCACGCCGTAGTGAATGCGATCGCCCCGGACAGTGTGATCGAGGGCGTGGAGGATGCGCGCTATCGCTTCTGCCTCGGCGTCCAGTGGCACCCCGAGTTCTTCATCGACCCTGGCGACCGCCGCATCTTCGACGCCCTGATCGCCGCCTGCACAAAGTGACCGGCGAAGCGCGCCATGGTGATGATCGCATCGTGAAAGCGGCGCCCGGCTACCTCGTCCGACGCGGCGCCGCGTCCAAAAACTCCTGCAATTGCTGTGCATAAAACGAGGCATTGCTTGTGGTGCCGTGCCCCGAGGTTTTCGCGCTAGCCGGAATCAGGTAAATTCGCCCGTTCTTCACATGCGTCATCGCCTGGACAAGCGTGCCCGTCTCTGGCGGGTTGCGCTCATCATCGGCGGAATTGATCGCCAGCACCCAAGCCTGAATGCTGTCCAGCAAGGGCGCCGCGTTAAAGCCATGAGATGACTGCCACTGATAGATGAAGTCGTTGGCATCCCCCGGCGGTGGTGCAGCCAGCCGCGCGTCCACCAGCTTATCCGCCAGAGCGCTGGTCGGCGCCTCCGCCTGATAGTGCAACGTGCCGCCGCTGGTCGCGATGCCGAACATCACATTGGCCAATCGCAGAGACGGCGGCGGAGTGGTGTAGTTGCCGCCCTGATACGCCGGGTCCTGCTTGATGCTTTCCACCAACATGCGCCGCATCATCCAGTTGCGCGCCGACATCTCCGTCGGCTGCGACGCCATCGGGACCAACGCGTCCATCATATCCAGATGCAATTCACCCCACATCCAGGTCTGCATGCCGCCCATCGAATTGCCGATCACCAGGCGCAAATGGTGCACCCCCAACGCCTCCGTCACGACGCGATACTGGCCCTGCACCATGTCGCTATAGTCATAGACTGGGAACTTCGTGCGCAGCCCGTCCGACGGCTTTGTGGATCGGCCAGTGCCGATCGCATCGGGGAGAATGATGAAATACTTCGCCGCATCCAGCGGCTGCCCGGGGCCAAACAGTGTGCCGGCAAAGCTCGCGGTCAGCATGCTATGGCCAGAGCCATAAGTGCCGTGCAGCACCAGCACGGGATCGCCCTTTGGGTCGCCCACCGTTGTGTAATGCAACTTCAGCTCCGCCATCACCTCGCCGGTGTGGAACCTGAAGTCATGCGCCACCCAGTCATGTTCCTGAGGCGCCGGATAATCGACAGCCTGAGCGAGCGACGCGCTCATCAGCAATACGACAGCCAGTGCCATACCAGTCTTGAGCAAAGGGATCACGACAACCTCATCTTTTCGGTGTGCAGCGCGGCAAAGCAAGGCAAGGTTTCACACGGAGGCCACGGAGAAGCAAAGCCACGGAGAACCACTGAGAAACGGCTATGCGCTTCGCGCGAAGCGCGTTGAATTCCTTCTCGGTGCCCTCCGTGGCTTCGTTCCTCCGTGGCCTCCGTGTGAAACCTTGCTGGATGCAGACCAAATCGGCTTGACAAAAGTGCTCGAAGCGCTCGATCTGGTGACCGCATTCCATCCCGAGCGCTTGATCGAAACAAGCTGAACCAGACCGAGCGGCCGGATAATCCATGAACACCATGTCGCGCCGCCCCCGTTCACTGCACGACGTCGCACTGGGCGGCTGAACGTGGAAGCCACGAACGGCGAACGTATCGCGAAGTGGCTGGCGCGCGCGGGCGTGGCCAGCCGCCGCGATGCGGAGAAGCTGATCGCCGAGGGTAAAGTGCGGCTGAACAACCAACCGGTGACGCACCCCGCCACGTTCGTTGCGCCAGACGATCTGGTGGTGGTGAACGGCGCCGTTGTGGAGCCGCCGGAACGGACCCGGCTGTGGCGCTACCACAAGCCGGTCGGACTGGTGACGACGCATCGCGATCCACAGGGCCGCCCGACGGTGTTCGACAAGCTGCCGCCCAACATGCCGCGCGTCATCAGCGTGGGGCGATTGGATCTGACCAGCGAAGGCCTGCTGCTGCTCACCAATGACGGCGCACTGGCACGCAAGCTGGAACTGCCGGCCACCGGCTGGCTGCGGCGATATCGCGTGCGCGTGCACGGCTTCCCGGACCAACGCAAGCTGGCAGCCCTCGCGAAGGGCGTCACGATCGACGGCATCGCCTATGGCCCGATCGAGGCGGGGCTTGATTCGCGCAAGGGTGACAACGCGTGGCTCACCGTAAGCCTGCGCGAGGGGCGCAATCGCGAGGTGCGCCGCGTGATGTCGCATCTCGGCCTGGACGTGACGCGCCTGATCCGGATCGCCTATGGCCCATTCCAGCTTGGCACGCTGCCGCGGGGCGCGGCCGATGAAGTCCCGGCACGCGTGCTGCGCGATCAACTGCCCCGCGAAACGTAGCTACGTCCTGCGTTGCAGACGGCCGCCATTGGCAAGCAGCGCGTCGGCCAGCTCCGCGACAAGGCCGCGCGTCTGCCGCGTGGCGCCAAGCACAACGAATTCCGCATCGCCAAGTTCAGGCAGGCGATAGGCAGCCGGCATCTCAATCAGCCCTTCCGGCATCAATCCCCGCGCATGGACAGTGATGCCGAGACCTGCAAGCGCGGCGGCGCGCAGCCCGCTGAGGCTGCTGCTGGAGCACACAATCCGCCACGGCCGCCCGGCGCGCTCCAGCGTCTCCAGAGCTGCGGTGCGGGTGATGCTGGGTGGGGTATAGAGGATCAGCGGCAACGGCTGGTCCGGGTCGATCCGCGTCGCGTCCGCGCCGATCCAGGCAAGACGGTCGCGCCATACCAGACGGCCCCGATCGTCGCCGGCGCGGCGCTTGCACAGCGCAAGGTCCAGATCGCCAGCGTCGAGCATTTGATACAGGCCAGCGCTCTTCTCCACAGTAAGCGCAAGGTCCACCAGCGGGTGCAAGCGGACAAAGTCAGCCAGCACCTCCGGCAGACGCGAACTGACAAAATCCTCGGAAGCGCCGAACCGCACCCGACCGCGTAGCTGAGAGCCGGCGAAGTAGCGGCGAGCACGTTCGTTCGCTTCCAGAATGGAGCGGGCGAACCCCTCCATGGCCTCGCCATCGGCGGTCGGCACCACCGAGTGGGTGTCGCGGACGAAAAGCCGTCGGCCCGCTTCCTGCTCCAGCTTGCGAATGTGCTGGCTGATGGTGGACTGACCGAGGCCCAGACGGCGGCCAGCCTCGCTGAAGCTGCGCGCCTGGGCCACGGTCAGGAAACTCTCCAGCAGAATCGGGTCGAGCATGGCGGCCTCACTCATCGCGTAATACGATAACAATAAGCACGGTAAGCGTACTTCACAATGAGCGTATACCGCGCAATTCTGCCGGCATGAAGACGCTGCTCGCACGACTGAACATCGACCCCTACATCGTCAGCATCGTTGGGATGGTGGGACTTGCCTCCGCCTTGCCGGCGCACGGCGTTGGCATGACGCTGGCCAGCGGAGCCGGCACCGCGGCCATCGCGCTGATGTTCTTCCTGCAAGGCGCGCGCCTTTCGCCGCAGGCAGCGTTGGCCGGAGCACGGCACTGGCGCCTGCACGCCGTGGTGCTCGGCAGCACCTTCCTGCTGTTCCCTGTCCTTGGTCTGGCAGCCCACGCCGTGGCGCCAGGACTGCTGTCGCAACCGCTATGGGCTGGCGTGCTGATGTTATGCCTGCTGCCGTCCACCGTGCAGTCCTCGATCGCGTTCACCTCGATCGCGCGCGGCAACGTCGCGGCCGCGCTGTGTGCGGCGACCGCATCCAACCTCTTCGGCATCCTGCTGACGCCGCTGCTCGCCGGGCTGCTGTTGAGCGCCCATGGCGGCTTTTCCGTCCACGCCATCGGCGACATCGTCGTGCAGCTTCTGCTGCCCTTCGCCGCGGGCCAGCTTGCGCGCCCCTGGATCGGCGAGTGGGTCCGCCAGCACAAGTCGCTCGGCATGTTGGTGGATCGCGGAGCGATCCTGCTGATCGTGTATGCCGCGTTCAGCGAGGGCGTGAACCACGGCATTTGGCATCAGCTCGACATCGAGCAGTTC
The DNA here is from genome assembly GCA_963733475.1 of uncultured Alphaproteobacteria bacterium. Lineage (GTDB taxonomy): Bacteria > Pseudomonadota > Alphaproteobacteria > Acetobacterales > Acetobacteraceae > JAMXLO01. The sequence goes on from CAVTEC010000055.1 coordinate 179,788, forward strand.
GGCGTGTTGCTGCTAGCGGATGCAGCGCTATTGGGCGCCGTGCTGTTGGCAACCAGCGTCGGCAGCCGGTTGCTCGGCTTCAACCGCGCCGATCGGATCACGATCGTCTTTTGCGGCTCGAAGAAGAGCCTCGCCAGCGGCCTGCCGATGGCAAGCATACTCTTCGCCGGCCAGTCAGTCGGGCTGATCGTGCTGCCGCTGATGCTGTTCCATCAGATCCAGCTCATGGTGTGTGCCGCGCTGGCAAGGCGGTGGGCGGCTGATCCAGTGTCTGAGACACCCGAGCAATCAACCCCCGGCCACGCTCTGGCCGCTCGTTAACCGATATTAACCATTTGCGCGGCTCGGCACCGTTCCGCCGGATTAACCGACCTTTATCCCTTTCCCGGCATACTCCCGCACTCCCGCCCCGGGAGGAACCAACCGTATGCCAACCGCACCCAACATCCGCATCCCCGACGGCATCGTCACCGGCGAGGACACCTTCTCCCCGGTCTTCATCCGCCGCCTGCTGACCAAGCTCTCCGGCATCATCGCGATCGACCAGGAGCAGGACCCCGACACCTGGGCCGAGGAATGGCAGATGCTCCAGCACTTCTTCTGGGCGTTGAAACCGACTAACCCCGTCGAGGCCGTGCTCGCCACCCACGTGGTCGACACGCACCACCGCGGCATGGAACTCAGCAAACGTGCCGCGCAGCCGGATCTGTCGGACGAGAAGGCCCTCCGTCTCCACACCAGCGCCAACGCCGCGGCGCGCGCCTTCTCCGCAGCATTGAACCGCCTGGAGAAGCGCCAGCAGCAGGCCGCCCCCGCCGAACCGGAGCCGACCGCGGTGCCGTTGTTCAACACCGCCTTGCCTGCCCCCAGCACGTCCCCGCTCAACGGCTTCGCCAACCGAGCCACACGCCGCGCCGCCGCCGCCCTCGCCCGCAAGTCCGCAAGGCTCAGTCATAACACCGGCTGACCCCGGGACGGACCCGTGTCGTTGCTCGCTGTCGCATTCATCACGAAGAATCAGCTCGCGCGACAGGCACCGACGATCGTGCCCCGTTCCGATCCGGCGCATTCAGTTCTGCGTGTTCAGGAAACCTGCACAGTCCCCGCAGCGAAGCGACGGTTCGTGAAACCGTGAATTGGCAGCCCAAAACGGAGGGATCAAGGCGGCGTTGATCATCTGGACCAGCACATCACAGGACGCCATCCATGAGCCAAACGGTCAGTGATTTCTTCTGGCATCGCATGCACGACTGGGGTGTCCGCACGATCTTTGGCTATCCCGGCGATGGCGTGAACGGGTTGCTGGGGGCCCTCAACCGTACCAACGGCCAGTTCAGGTTCATCCAGGCGCGCCACGAGGAAATGGCCGCGTTCATGGCAGCAGCCTATGCGAAATTCACCGGCGAAGTCGGTGTGTGCCTGTCGACCTCGGGCCCTGGCGCCTCGCATCTGATCACCGGTCTGTATGACGCAAGGCTGGATCACATGCCGGTGCTGGCGATCACAGGCCAGCAGGCGCGCACGGCGATCGGCGCGCACTACCAGCAGGAACTCGATCTCCCAAGCATGTTCAAGGATGTCGCCGGCGCGTTCGTCTATCAGGCGAGCGCTCCCGCGCAGGTGCGTCATCTGGTGGACCGGGCGATGCGCATCGCCAAAGGCACGCGCCGCGTCACCGCGCTGGTATTTCCAAATGACTTGCAGGAAGCAGCATATTCCGATCCGCCGCGAGCACACGGCGCCGTGCATTCCGGCGTCGGTTATTGCGAGCCCGTGGTAATGCCGCATGAACAGGACCTGCGCCACGCTGCCGACGCGCTGAATGCCGGCAAGAAGGTAGCGATCCTGGTTGGTGCCGGTGCATTGCGAGCAACTGCCGAAGTGTACGCGGTTGCCGAGAAGCTAGGCGCCGGCGTCGCCAAAGCGCTCCTCGGCAAGGCGGTTCTGCCAGACGACCTGCCATGGGTCACAGGTTCGATCGGCCTGCTCGGCACCAAGCCGAGTTGGGAGCTAATGAACAATTGCGACACGCTGTTGATGATCGGCTCCGGCTTCCCCTACTCCGAATTCCTGCCGAAGGAAGGCCAGGCCCGCGGCGTCCAGATCGACATCGAGCCAGAGATGCTAAGCCTGCGCTATCCGATGGAAGTGAACCTGGTCGGCGATTCCGCCGAGACGCTGCGTGCCTTGCTGCCACTACTCGAAGAAAAGACCGATCGCGCCTGGCGGAAGCAGGTCGAAAAAAATGTCGCGGACTGGTGGAAGGTGCTGGAGAAGCGCGCCATGACATCGGCGAACCCAGTCAACCCGCAACGCGTGGTTTGGGAGCTATCACCGCGACTGCCAGAACGCGCGATCATCACCAGTGACTCCGGTTCCTGCGCGAACTGGTTTGCGCGCGACCTGAAGATCCGGCGCGGCATGATGTGTTCGCTGTCCGGTGGATTGGCGTCCATGGGCGCCGCGGTGCCCTACGCGATCGCGGCCAAGATCGCGCATCCCGATCGGCCAGTGATCGCACTGGTCGGCGATGGCGCCATGCAGATGAACAACATGGCCGAGCTGATCACCGTCGCGAAATATTGGCGCGAGTGGTCGAACCCGAGGTGGATCGTCTGCGTGTTCAACAACCAGGACCTGAACCAGGTCACCTGGGAGCAACGTGTGATGGAGGGCGATCCGAAATTCAATGCCACCCAGAAGATCCCGGACGTGCCATACCATCGCTTCGGCGAGCTGATCGGCCTGCGCGGTATCTATGTCGATGAGCCTGATCGCCTTGCATCGGCATGGGACGAGGCACTTGCCTCCGATCGTCCCGTGGTCCTGGAAGTGAAGACCGATCCGGAGGTGCCGCCGCTGCCGCCGCACATCACGCTGAAGCAGGCAAAGAACTTCATGTCCTCGATCGCCGCGCCAGATCCGAACGAGGCCAGCATGCTCGTCGGCGCGGCAAAGGAGGTGCTGAGCAGCGTGCTGCCAGGCAAGCGGTGACAGGGGATGAGCAGCGCTGCATCACGCAAGCTGCAGCGCATCCTCGACCTGGACGACTTCGAGCGTGCGGTTCGCCGCAGCAGGTTTGAGGGAAGTTGGCGAAGTGACCGAGGAGTGCTTGGTCAACTCCAGTAGAGCGCGTCCAGGAAAATCGGAATCGATGGTTTTCGATTGCTTTTCTAGTCATGTTGAAAATGCTCCAGCCTCGGAAGCTATGGGATGTTCAGTCTGACGGGATCAACGCACGATCGTCAGTGATTGTCGCCAAAGTCAATTCTTATCACGAAGAAGCAGGAAGGATGCACGAAGTCCACGAAGCAGAACGAATAGCACTGCGCCCGATCGATCACAGGCTGCGCGCAGCGCCAAAAGTGCATTCTACTTCGTGAACTTCGTGCATCCTTCCTGCTTCTTCGTGATAAATACGCGAGCCATCAACCGCACAAGTCCATCCGGGTGGCGGCAGCCTTTCCAGTCACCGCGAAAGCGCTCGAACGGGCGCTGCTTCACGGGCAACGCGCCTGATGGGACAGAGGAGCGACACCTATCGTCTCAGGATCCCTAACCAATATGCCTGTGCTTCAAGCGGTCTGCAGGATCATCCGCCGATGACCGCGGAACGACGGCGATAATCTGGCGCGTCAATTGAGACCCAGCATGAGGCGAGACGCGAGGCGCAAGCGGTTGTTCCCGAGCGAGCTCAGGTTAAGCAATTGGCAACGGTGATAAGGCGAAGTTCACCGTCGAACAAAGCGGCGGCTGATCGACGGCGGCGGTGCATGCGATGTGAGGCCTTGACAGGCCGCTCGCTGATAGCGAGTGTGAGCCGTGGCGCTGATCGTCCCGCCACATGTCCTCAAGGAATTGGAGGCCGCGCCACGCGATATTGCCAAGCGGCTTCGGGACAGGTTGGAACGCATCGTGGGCAGTCCGTTCGCACCGCAGCCTAGCGTGAACCCAATGTCGGGTGAGCCGGGCTCGTTTCGTTTCCGTCAGGGCGACTGGCGTGCTATCTATTCGGTCGAGGACGGCGACGTGATTGTTGAGCGCATGGGGCACCGCAAGGGGATCTATCGATGAATGCGCCATGGCCGAAACCGGTCGCTGAGACCAGCAGTACCGTAACGCTGCGCAAGCGCGATTGGCGCGCCTTGATCGCTCGGCTGGAGGACTTGGAAGACGCAGCGGCCATCGCCGAACGCCGCGCGTATGAGACGAAGGTCGGCAAGGAAGTTGCCAGGCGAGACTATCTGACAGGTGATGAGGTACGACGTATCCTTGGCGATGAAAGCCCCGTGAAGGTGTGGCGCGAGAAGCGCGGATTGGCGCAGCGAGAGTTGGCCGAAAAGGCCGAGGTCAGCGCGAGCTATCTGGCGGAGATTGAGACAAGGAAAAAGCCCGGGAGCGCGAAGGCTCTGCGGAAGTTGTCGCGCGTGTTGGCGATAGGGATGGAGTACCTCGTGTCAAATCCCGCACCGGATAGTAGTCGGCGGTGACGTGTTTTGATGTCCGACGTGATGAGACATCTATTGCAGGCGGCGTGACCAAATGGACCTGCCAACGACCTGCGGATTGACGGACGGTGTTCGTTGCGTTGGTCAGGTCTGCGTCGTCTCATCATCTTCAGGTTGCGCTCTGCTGAGCAACCGCGCGACAGCGTCTCGCAGCACTGGATCATGCTGATCAAGCAACTGCCGCCGCGAAGGTGTGCGACCGGCTTCGACCACTGCATCGTAAACTGCGTCAGCGGAGTTGATTCGGCCAATCCGCTCCAGGGTCAGCAGAAAGTCGCGCATCGTGATGATGATGGCGCGCGATGCCTCCTCGCGCGCGAGACGGAGGCCGGTGACCTTCCGATCCTCACTGAGCAGCAAAGCGCGTTCGTTCGGCTCAAGGTGAACGTGGTGCCGTGCATATTCGATGGCTGCCTGTTCGCCGAGGTCGAGTCGTCGCTCAATCTCCCCAGATTCGTAGTCGCGGGTGAAGACAGCGAAAGCATTCGTTGGCGCGATATGCACACGGTCGAGATTGGCGTTTGCCCACTCGACGATAATCCCAGCACCGAGACGCGAGGCGTCGCGGGTGGCTTCGAAGAAGACGGCATCGGGGATGATCACAGCACCATTGGCATAAAGCAGGTAATCAAGGCTAGCCGCAGCGGCGAGCGTGATCAGTGGTCCCGCGTCGACGATCAGGAGCTTTGCCGTGATTGGCTCAGGCGGCATCGCCGCAATCGGGCGACTGACTGAGCCAACGCTGGAGCCAGTCCTGGTCCTCCGTCGTCAGCGAAGACGGGTAACGGGGCATTGGAAGGTGCGCTGCGCGTAGCGCCAGGATCAACTCAGCAACCGACACAGCACGGCCAAGGCGGGCAGCCATCTCGTGGCGATCGAGGTCACCGCGGCTGTAGGCTTCGATGAGTGGGCGGTCGATGATGACTTGATCCATGGTTCAATAATAGCAAGCGAACGGCTGACGCGCCACGACCGCGCAGAGAAGGCGGCGCGAGAGGGTGGTTTCGGCCTTATTACACCAGAGCATCCACCTATCGGATTGATATCGGTACGATACGACCCTTCAAGATCAGCCTCGACAACCTATATCGTGTTACAAGGTAACTTATGACTTGAAAGGGAGTGTGTTATGATGCCGGTCATAAGGATCTCTGATGCGACGTGGAGAAGCTGAAAAGCCACGCAATCCCACTGGAGGACACACCAGATGACGTAATAAACCGGGCATTAGATGCCCTAGGAGCCGCCAGCAGCGGGGCGCCTGTCCCACCCAGAAGCACCGCAAGGGAGTTGCCCGCTACTGCGCAGCAAACTCGGAGGGGACGGAAAGGGAACAAATTGCCTCAGAAAGAATTCAGGGAGCCGTTACTCAATGTGCTGTACGAACTTGGTGGTCGAGCCTTGACTACCAGGATACGTGAGATCATGGAGCAACAAATGGCTCCTCGGCTCTGCCATGAGGACCACGAATTGGTTTCTTCTGGCGATCCACGTTGGTGGAACGCAACTTGTTGGGAAAGAAATGACCTAGTGAAAGAGGGGCTGTTCCGTGACGATTCGAATCGCGGCACTTGGGAACTCAGCGAGCGCGGGATCAAGTTCGTGGAAGCGTCCCTCCGACCTCAGCATCCCCGTGCATAGTGCGCACGTCAGAGACGGCCGTCACTGACACGCCAGACACTCCTCGTAATCCGTCGCATTCGCCGCCACCGAGGCCACCGCCCGCGCGGCCACCAGCGGCAACTGCGCCTGCCCATCGTTCACCGGCAGAGGCACACCCATCGCCCCGACAAACTCCGCCGGCCGCACCGCCGCCTCGCTCACATTATCCGCCCGCTGGATCGACAGACTCCGGCAGTAGTAAAGCGACTTCACTCCCCGCTTCCACGCCATGAAGTGGATCTGGTGCAGGTCCCGCTTGTTCACGTTCGCGGGCAGGAACACGTTGACCGACTGGCTCTGGCAGATGAACGGCGCGCGGTCGGCCGCGTGCTCGATGATCCAGCGCTGATCCAGTTCGAACGCGGTCTTGTAAACCGCCTTCTCCTGCTCGGTCAGGAAATCCAGATGCTGCACGCTGCCCGCCTTCAGCGTAATGGACGACCATACCTCCTCGTTGTCCTGGCCCTTCTCCGCCAGCAGCGCTTGCAGATGCCGGTTGCGCACCGTCCAACTGCCCGACAGCGTCTTCTGCAGGAACACATTCGCCGCGATCGGCTCGATCCCCGGAGACGAATTCCCCGCAATGATGGAGATCGACGCAGTCGGCGCGATCGACATCTTGTGGCTGAACCGCTCCATGACGCCGTACTCCGCAGCGTCAGGACACGGCCCACGTTCCTCGGCCAGCACGTGCGACGCAAGGTCTGCCTGCTCGCGAATGTGCTTGAACATCCGCTTGTTCCACACCTTCGCGATCACGCTCTCCCACGGCACGTTCTGCGATTGCAGGAACGAGTGGAACCCCATCACGCCCAGCCCCACGGACCGTTCGCGCATCGCCGAGTACTTCGCCTTCTCCATCCCCGGAGGCGCGCGGTCGATGAAGTCCTGCAGCACGTTGTCGAGGAACCGCATGATGTCCTCGATGAACGTCGGATGATCCTTCCACTCGAACCAGTTCTCCAGGTTCAGCGAGCAAAGGCAGCAGACCGCGGTGCGCTCCATGCCGTGCTGGTCGCGGCCGGTGGGCAGCGTGATCTCGGAGCACAGGTTGGAGGTCTTCACCTCCAGCCCGGCCAGCTTGTGATGCTCCGGCCGCGCGCGGTTCACATGATCGGAGAAGATCAGGTACGGCTCGCCGGTCTCGATGCGCGCCGTAAGGATGCGAATCCACAGCGCGCGCGCCGAGATCGCTGCGCACGACCGCTTCGTCCTTCGGCGACAGCAGCGGCCACTGCTCGTCGGCCTCCACGGCGCGCATGAACGCATCCGAGACCAGGATGCCATGATGCAGGTTCAGCGCCTTGCGATTCGGATCGCCGCCGGTCGGACGGCGGATCTCCACGAACTCCTCGATCTCCGGGTGGCTCACCGGCAGATAGACGGCGGCCGAGCCGCGCCGCAGCGAGCCCTGGCAGATCGCCAGCGTCAGCGAATCCATCACGCGGATGAACGGGATCACGCCCGAGGTCTTGCCGACCGCCCCAACCTTCTCGCCGATAGAGCGCAGGTTGCCCCAGTAGGAGCCAATGCCGCCGCCCTTGGACGCCAGCCAGACGTTCTCGTTCCACAGCCCGACGATGCCTTCCAGGCTGTCGGACGCCTCGTTCAGGAAGCAGGAAATCGGCAGGCCGCGCTGGGTGCCGCCGTTCGACAGCACCGGCGTCGCCGGCATGAACCACAGCTTCGACATGTAGTCGTAGATGCGCTGGGCATGGCCGGCATCGTCGCCATAGTACGACGCGACGCGCGCGAACAGGTCCTGGAATTCCTCGCCAGGCATCAGATAGCGGTCGGACAGGGTGGCCCGGCCGAAGTCGGTCAGCAGCGCGTCGCGGGAGCGGTCGATATGGACTTGGTGGCGACCTGGCATCTGCACTGCGTCGAGCACGTCGGATTCCCCCTGACGGATTTGAACCAAGTCTCGGCCTGTCACGCGCGTGTCGTCAATCAACATCTAGGACACCCTATCTGACCAAGCCACAACATACATGGGGTCTGTTGCGACCTGGCCACAGTGTGCTGTGTAGACAACCGACTCGCCGCCAATGGGACGGGCAGAGAATGCGGGGGCGGACGGTTAATGTGTAGCCGCGGACCTCAGGAATCCAGCCGCAAGCGGCTGGTCAGCAGCTCGCCCTGCCCTTCCAGCACGGGGTAGGCCGCGGCCGCGACCAGGTGGCCGTTCACCCGCTTCAACTCACGGATCAGATCGAGGTCAGGCACCCGCCCCTTCCCATCCCGCGGCCCTCCAAGTTGGGCGCGTGTCGCGGCGGCCTCCACTTCGCGGAATGCTTCCTTCTCGGCGGCAAGCTGGCGCGCGGCGCGGGCATCCTCGGTCATGAACACGGCGGCGGCGGCGCGCACCGTGGCCCCCAGACGGTCCAGCAACTGGTGGGCCTCGGCGCACTCGTCGAGTTGTAGCGGCCGGCCACGCTTCAGGCGCTTGGCGAGATGGCCCATCACGTCGTCGATCCACCACGTCGCCGGCCGCTTCCAGATTCGTGGAGAACACGAGCACCTGCGTGAGCCGGCGATTGTCGTCGCCGGAAAGGGCTTCGACGTCGAGGCTGGTCAGATAAGCCTTGATCGCCGTGTTGAGCCGATCGAGGACATCGTCGAGCCGTCGCACCTCGCCAATTTGTCGGTGATCGGTGCTGCCCAGGGTATCAGCGGCGCGCGCCAGCATGGCCTCCAGGGCGTCGGCCATTCGCAGGGCTTCGCGCGCCGCCCCGGCCAACGCGATCGGCGGTGACTCGAGCGCTGTCTGGTCCAGGTAGCGCGGGCGAGACGGATCCTCAGTGTCCACTCGCGCCGGCAGCAACTTGCGCAGCGCCCAGGCGTAGGGGCTCAGCGCCGGCAGGAACAGGGCCGCGAGGATCAGATTGAAGCCGGTGTGGAAGTCGGCAACGGCGCGAGCCGGATCGGGATCGAGCTGCACCATCATCCGACCGATCCAGGGCAGCAGGGCCAGCGCCACCGCGCAGCCCAGCACGCGGTTCAGCAGGTTACCCACCGGCAGCCGCCGCGCCACCGGATCATCCCCCGACACGCCTTCCAGTACCGGATTGATCGCTGTGCCGAGATTGGCGCCGAGCACCAGCGCAAATGCGGCGTCCGGCGGAACCGTCCCCTTCGAGGCGAAGGACATGACCAGCAGTACCACCGCGACCGAGGAATGCGCCGCCCAGGTCAGCCCGGCGGCAACCAGCACGTCGAGCACCGGGGTTGTGGTGATCGCACCGAGCAGCATGCGCAGGTTGGGCACGTCTTCATAGGGCGTGATCAGCGTGACGAATTGATGCAGCGACATCAGCATCAGGCCGAGGCCGATCGCCACGCGGCCAATGTCCCGCGCGCGGGCGGCGGGCCGCGGCGGAACAGTCACGACGCCGAGCAGGATCAGCGCCGGCGCCACCTCGGCCACGTCGAACGACAGCAACTGGACGATCAGGGTGGTGCCGACATTGGCGCCCAGCATGACGGCGAGCGCCGGCACCAGAGCGACTGCGCCGCCGGCGGCAAAACCCGACGACCATGAGGCCCGTGGCCGTGCTGCTTTGCAGGATGGCGGTGACGCCAAGGCCGGCCGCGAACGCGGCCAGCCGGTTGCCCAGCGCGGTGCCGAGCCAGCGGCGCAGATTGGTGCGAAGCCGCGCTGGATGCCGGTCTGCACCATGTGCAGCCCCCACAGCAGCAGCGCCACCGCGCCGGCAAGGTCAAGCAGGGTCCACATCGGTGTTCAGTAAGCCGTGATGGCCAATTGGCCGTCAACGAGATGGGACCACCCGCTCGTGATCGGTTGGCCAACAACCCGCCACAAAACCGGCACGGGCGGGCCACGGAACGGCGACAGATTGGCTCGTGTCTCTCTTTGCAACTGAAGGACACGTCATAATGCGAATTTCCTTCCTGCTGCCTTTGGTATTTCTCGGTCTGGCCGGCTGCGTTGACGTGCATGAGCACCCCAACCCACAGCCAACAGCCACCGTCGTGACCCCGGCCCCCGCGCCGCAGGCGACCTATGTGGCGCCTGGCAGCACGACGACGGTCGTCCGCACGCCCTGATTGGTGCGGCGCATCTGATTGAACGACACGAGGGCCGGGCAATCCCGGCCCTCGTCATTTCCGGCGTCCTGGTGTAGACGCCCGCCCACCATGACCGCCCCTTTCCCACCGCCGCTCTGGAACCCGAGGTGACGACGCCACTGATCCTGGCGCTGCCAAAGGGGCGCATCCTGGCGGAGTGTGGTCAGCTTTTGGCGCGCGCCGGGGTCACGCCCGCGCCAGACTATGCCGATGAGGATAGCCGCCGGCTGCGCTTCCCCACCGATGACGCGGCGTTGGACGTTGTGCGGGTGCGGCCATTCGATGTCGCCACATTTGTCGCGTTCGGTGCCGCACAAATTGGAATTTGCGGCGCCGATGTGCTGATGGAGTTCGACTACCCCGAAATCTACGCACCGCTCGATCTTGGAATTGGCGTGTGCCGGGTGTCGGTGGCCGAACCGGAGGAAACCGCCGGGACCGACGATGCGTCGCGTTGGTCGCAGGTTCGGGTGGCGACGAAGTATCCCAACATCGCCCAGCGGCATTTCGCGTCACGCGGTGTGCAAGCTGAAGTCGTGCATCTGAATGGTGCGATGGAGCTGGCGCCGGGATTGGGGCTGTCGCGGCTGATTGTCGATCTCGTGCAGACAGGTTCCACGTTGCGCGCGAACGGTCTGGTCGAGACCGAGGTGATTGCCCGGGTTACCTCGCGCTTGATCGTCAACCGCACGGCGCTGAAGACACAGCCCGAGGTCATCGGCCGCTGGATCGCCCGCTTCCGCGCCGCGCTCGGGCAATGATGGCCGAGACCGGCCCTATGGCATTCCTACAACAGCACGAGCAGCAAGTAAGTCGGACACAGAGTTTCACCGAGTGCACACAGATTTTCACTGAGAAGATTTTAATAGGCGCTACGCGCCGGAGGTTGGCACGAGCATCGCGACCACGCGCGCGAAGCGCCAAATTGCTTCTCAGTGAAACTCCGTGTGCACTCGGTGAAACTCTGTGTCCGACTTGCTTCCTTGCCATGCTGCCGCACGGCAAGTGCCGGCCTGCCGCCCGGAACGACGCATGACTCGCCTCGATACGGCCGTGCCTGACTTCGAGCGTGATTTCCGGGCACTCCTGAACCAAGCGCGAGAGACGACCGAGAGCGTCGATCAAGCGGTGGCCGCGATCATCGCTGATGTGCGCTCGGAAGGTGACACTGCGCTGTTGCGCTATACGCATCGCTTCGATCGCCTGACGCTGACCGCCGATCGGCTGCGGATTGCAGACGAGGAAATCGAACAAGCCGCCGGTTCTGTCGCGCCCGAATTGCTGGCAGCGCTGGATCTCGCCGCAACTCGGATCGAGGCATTTCATCGGCTCCAGATGCCCAGCGACCAGCAAACGAAGGATGCCGCCGGCCTGACGCTCGGCATGCGCTGGACACCGCTGGATGCCGTTGGCCTGTACGTGCCTGGTGGCAAGGCCGCGTATCCGTCTTCGGTGCTGATGAACGCGATGCCGGCACGTGTCGCCGGAGTGCCTCGCATCGCGATGTGCGTGCCATCGCCGGATGGTGTGCTGAACCCATTGGTGCTGGCTGCGGCACGCCGCGCGGGCGTGGTGGAAATCTACCGTGTCGGTGGGGCGCAGGCGGTCGCGGCACTGGCCTATGGGACCGCCAGCATTGCTCCGGTGGATCGCATCGTCGGGCCAGGCAATGCCTACGTCGCCGAGGCAAAGCGGCAGGTATTCGGCCGTGTCGGCATCGATTCGATCGCCGGACCGTCCGAAGTCGTCGTGCTCGCTGACGCGGATAATGATCCGCGCCGCGTTGCCATCGATCTCCTGGCACAGGCGGAGCACGACGAGGCGGCACAGGCCATCCTGATCACCAACGATGCCGGCCTGGCCGATCGGGTTGCTGAGGCGGTGGACGAAGAGCTGGCGCATCTGACACGCGCCGCGATCGCCGGAGCGAGCTGGCGAGACCACGGCGCGATTATCCTGGTGCGCAACTGGGATGAGGCAGTGGACCTGGTGAACCGCCTCGCCCCCGAGCACCTGGAGCTGTTGCTGCGCGATCCCGCGCCGGTGTTTGCCAAGGTGCGGCATGCCGGTGCGATCTTCGTTGGAGCATTCTGCCCGGAAGCCGTCGGCGACTACATCGCCGGTCCGAATCATGTGCTGCCGACAGGCGGTACCGCGCGCTTCGCCTCCGGGCTTTCGGTGTTCGATTTCCTCAAACGCACCACATGGGTCGAAGCGGATGCCGCTTCGTTGGCGCGTGTCGGACCAGCCGCGATCGCATTGGCCGAGGCAGAAGGGCTGACCGCGCACGCCCGCAGCATTGCCCTCAGGCTGGTCAACCCTGCTTGACCTCGCCCTGCCCCGCGCTCATGTTCCGGCCCGAAATCAACCATTTCCATGAGGCCGGATGTCGAAAGAAGACATGATCGAATTCAGCGGCACAGTGATGGAGCTGCTGCCGAATGCCATGTTCCGTGTGAAACTCGACAACGAGCACACGATCCTTGCCCACACGTCGGGGAAGATGCGCAAGAACCGCATCCGGGTCCTGGCGGGCGACCGGGTGAACGTCGAGATGACACCCTACGATCTGAGCAAGGGCAGGATCACCTTCCGCTTCAAGTGACACTTCCCGCGCTGGTTCTGGCCTCGGCCAGTCCGCGGCGTCTGGCGCTCCTGGCACAGATCGGCGTTGTGCCGGACCACGTGATTTCCCCCAATATCGACGAAACCCCTCTGCGCGACGAACTGCCGCGGGACTACGCGCGCCGGCTGGCGCAGGCGAAGGCGGATGCCGTGGCGATGCCGGATGCATTCGTGCTGGCAGCCGACACAGTGGTTGCCGCAGGGCGGCGTATCCTGCCAAAGACGGAATGCGAAGCGGAGGCGCGGCGTTGCCTCGTCTTCTTGTCCGGACGTCGCCATCGAGTGATTACCGCCGTCGTGCTGCGTGCGCCAAACGGGCGCAGCAGTGAGCGCATGGTGCAGAGCATGGTGACCTTCGCACACCTGACACCGCGGCAGATCGACGACTATCTGGCCAGCGGTGAATGGCATGGGAAGGCAGGCGGCTACGCGATCCAAGGAAGGGCTGCTGCCTTTGTTCCCTTCATTTCGGGCAGCTACACGAACGTTGTCGGACTGCCGCTATTCGAGACCGCGCAATTGCTGCGCGGGCTGGGCTGCCGTTTGCCGTGAGTATGCAGATACTGGCGGCATGCAGCCCGGGTGAGGTGCGCGTCGCTGTCACGCGAGATAACGAGTTGATCGACTACGGAATCTGGCGGCCAGGGGCGCCGGACGGCGTGGGTGATCTCCATCGCGGAAGGATTATGGCGCGCGTGCCGGCAATGGCGGGCGCGTTCGTCGCCTTGGCCGGCGCCGAGGGTTTTCTGCCTGATAGCGCTGGCGCGTCGGGACTGAGCAGTGGTGACATCGTCACGGTGTGCGTGACGCGTGCGGCCCAAGGTGGCAAAGGGCCACGGCTGACCCTGTCTGAGGCGCGTGGTGCCGGCGACGTAGCGCTGCTGAAGCGCGGTCCAGGCTTGCTCATGGAATTGGCGCAACGCGAACCGGACGCCACCGTATGCGTGGATGACGCGGCCCTGGCGGCGCGATTGAGGGCCTCTCTGGGCGATCGCCTCAGCATGGCGAGCCGCGCCTGGGATGACGCCATCGAGGACCAGATCGAGACGCTCGCAGCATCGAGCGTGGAGTTACCCGGTGGTAGGCGATTGCACATCCATCCAACGCCCGCGCTGACGGCGATCGACGTGGACGCGGGCAGCGCCGTGGCTACTCGTGAAGGGAAGGCCGCCGCCCACATGGCTGCCAACCGCGGCGCGTTGGCTGCGCTGGCTCAGCAGATCCGCCTGCGCAATCTATCCGGCGCAATCCTGGTCGATTGGGCAGGACTGCCAGCGAAGCGGCGTGCGGCGTTGGGTCCCGCGCTGGGCGCGGCGCTGGCGGAGGACCCGTTGCGACCACGATTGCTCGGCTTCACGGCACTCGGCCTGGCCGAGATCGTGCGGACGCGTGTCCACCCTCCGTTGCACGAGATGCTGGCGGGGCCGCATGCGGCGGGCCTGGCGGCACTACGCCAAATTGCCGCCGAGGCTGCGACGGCACCGCACCGTGCGGCGTCACTGCGCGCGTCGCCGGAGATCGTCGCTGCCTTGCAGGCCGATGCCGAGGCGCTGCCAGACCTTGCACGACGCACCGGGCGTGCCTTGATCTTGCGCTCCGACCCCACGTTGCGGTCGGCTGACTGGGTGATCGAGGCGAACGATGGCTAATCCAAAATGCCCGATCTGCGGCAAGCCAGCGAGCGAGGCGGTGCGGCCGTTCTGTAGCCAGCGCTGCGCGGATGTGGACCTTGGCCGATGGCTGACGGAGCAGGTACCGGGTTCCCAGCGTGGAAGATGAGGCCGAACCGGAGGAGCCGGACGACCGCGCTTGATTGGTCTTGTGGCATGGGCTATGGCGACCGGCCCGGTCTGCCCGGATGCCCAGGTAGCTCAGTTGGTAGAGCATGCGACTGAAAATCGCAGTGTCGGTGGTTCGATTCCGCCCCTGGGCACCATCTTTTTCAACCCCCCCACGAGGCAGCCCTGTGCAACCGCCCCGAAGGGCAAATCAGGCCGCCGGCGTGGGCGTAGGTTTGCGGCTGACCGGTTGTATACTGCCCGCCGGTAGCGGTGGAAGGCTCGGCGGCTTTGCCGGTGGCGGCTCCCCCCGCGCCAGGAAGCAGCGCGCGCCTGTCGTTTGCCCCAGTGACCTGTGCATCTGAATGTTCTCCCCAATTCGTCCAGTAGTCCCCGGTGGTCGGAGTGAGACTCAAAGGGTTCCAAACGGGTTTCAATGACGGCGCCGTGGTCTTCACGTGAAAGAGAGAACCACCGGCGGGCGCCCAGTCCTACGAGTTGACCCGGCTTACGGCCTGACAGCGGCAGGTGCCCGCCTGATGTAACTCGATCATGTTGCCAGCCGGGTCATGCAGGAAGATCTGCTGCGATTGCGGCCCGACGATGCCCTCCGCCACCCAGTATTGCGTGCCCATGCGATCAAGCTCGGCACGGGTTTCTACGATGTCAGCAACCGCGAAGGCGACATGCGGCAGCGAAGGGTCCTGCCCGGGCCCCTTGGCGTAGCGCGAGGCGCCGTTCACGCCCATCAGGTGGATCTGCGCTCGTCCGCCGACATCGACCCAATAGCCGGGAATGCCCGGAATGTTTGGTCGGCCCTGGTCCGTACCCAGGCCCAAGACCTCACGGTAGAAGCTGGCGGCACGGTCCGCTTCTTCCTGGGACCCACCGACGCGCACGCCCTGATGATGCAGTTCCAGCACCTTGATGGCCATTGATCCCTCCCTTGTGTGATGTCGTAATCCGCGTCTGCCGGATTGCCACCAGACCGACCTCGTCAGGAGGCCGTCGGTTCCAGTGGCTGCTGATAAACGATAGCCATCGTGTGTCCATTTTGACAACATCACGGTTAGTCGCAGAGCTGCCGATTACCTACGGCGCGGAGCCTGGCATTGTTGGCGCATCGCTCGCCTGCTCATCAGAGGATGTTGGTGCTGGTGCTCAGACGCTTTCGGATCATTCGCTGACACTACTCTCCCGTCATTCCTGCGAACGGGCGCGTAATTGAATCTCAATTCACCGACTGCGGCTTGGTACGCCCGGAAATCGCGATGCGCATGGGCTATTCTTGCGGTCTGTGGTCGAGTTAGCGATGCCCGAGCCCGGAAGATTGTGCCCAAGGTGCCCATTTCCCAACCGCAAAACGTCGGAAGGGGATTGGATTAGATCCCCGAAAGCAGGAACCCAGGGCGAGGTTTGTGTCCGTGGCCCTAGGTTCCCGCATTCGCGGGAATGACGTTGGAGCTGGTGCATCATCCGTGTGCGTCAGAGCACCAGCGGAGGGACGAGTTTCGCCTGCCGCTCAAACCATCGAATGGTGTGGCCCCGTAGGATGCGGTTGAGCGCAGCAAAACCCATCAGGTTTTCAGTCATGTAAAAAATCCTATAGCCTTGCGCCGCACGAAATAACGAGATCCGCGCGCCATGAGCCGGAAGCGGGTTCCACTTGCTGATCGTGTCACCAAGGCGGCGGAGGCGGCGCTTGCTGCCCGACACTTCGTGAGCGCAATCGATATGCTCGTCGGCATCGGATGGCTTGACCCCGGAGCACTGGCATCGGTGCTTGGCCATGCCGACCGTGTGAGGCCGTTCTCGGACTACTGTATCGGGCTGCTGTCGGCGGAGGGCCGCAAGAGCGTCGAACCGCTGGCGGCGGTGACTGCGCCGGAGCGAACCGCGGCGCAACACCAATCGCTGCTGCACTTTGTGGCCCAGGCGCCGTGGTCTGATCAGGCGATGCTGCGCCGTGTGCGCGAAGCTGTGCTGCCATCCATCACGCGTGACGAGCCGATCCAGGCGTGGATCATCGACGACACGGGCTTTCCGAAGGCTTGTCCTCGGGCTTGACCCGAGGAAGGGCAGCCACTCGGTCGGCGTGGCGCGGCAGTATTGCGGCCAGTTGGGCAAGCAGGACAACTGCCAGGTGGCGGTTAGTCTGTCGGTGGCGACCCATCAGGGGAGCCTGCCGGTCGCCTACCGGCTGTATCTACCGAAGGAATGGGCTGACGATGCGGCCCGCCGGTCGATCGCCGGCGTGCCTGACGATGTCTGCTTCCAGACCAAGCCTGAGATCGCCTTGCGGCAGCTGCGTCAGGTGCTGGCGGATGGCGTGCCACCGGGTCCGGTGCTGATGGACCCGGCGTACGGCAACGACAGCAAACTGCGTGCTGGGATCAGCGAACTTGGACTGACCTACGTGGCCGGCATTCTGCCCACCACGATGGTCTGGCGGCCTGGCGAGGCACCGTTGCCACCCGCGCCCGGCTCGGGTCGTGGCCGGCCCGGCACGCGGCTGCGTCGTGATGCGACACATCGGCCGGTGTCGGCGAAAACACTGGCTGTGGAGCTCGCTGCCGATGCCTCGCAGCAGATCAAATGGCGCGATGGCAGCAACACCCCACTGACTTCGCGGTTCGCCCGATGGCGCGTCCGCCCGGCGCACGGCGACGCCACGCGGAGTGAACCCGCGGCCGAAGAGTGGCTGCTGATCGAATGGCCGGAGGGCGATGCCGAACCGGACCACTACTGGCTCTGCACGCTGCCGGCCGACATTTCGCTCGAACGCATGGTCGATCAGGCCAAGATGCGCTGGCGGATCGAACGCGACTATCTCGAACTCAAGCAAGAGGTCGGTCTCGGCCACTATGAAGGTCGCGGCTGGCGTGGCTTCCATCACCACGCAACTCTTTGTGTCGCAGCCTACGGATTCCTGATCTCCGAGAAGGAGACGATTCCCCCCTCAGGACCGGCCCGCACCTGGCGCGGCACGCAACCTGCCCTTCCCGCTGGTTATCGACCCAGAGGATCTGCCGCTGCGTTCGCAACGCCACATGCCGAACTCAATCGCAACATTGCGTATCCGCCTCGCGCGGACTTTGGCGCACGCACTGCCACGATGTCCTTGTTGCGGACAGATCCGTCAGCGGCCGGTCGAGCAGAATGAGTGACGCAGTAGGACTAGTAACATTTGCGAGGCATCCGCGCACCCCAGCAGTTAATGCAACAGAGCCCGATCGCGCTGGCGCCAATTCATATGCGTCAAACTTGATGTAATCGGCTGTCGTTCATGAGCTTAACAACGTTCGGAAATACTCGTTCAGCAGTCGGTCACCCGGGTCGAATTGCCGGCGTGCTTCGATGAACCTCTGCCAGCGGTCCCCAAACGCCTTCCGCACGATCGCCGGTGTGAGACCAAACGTCTGGTTAAGCAATGGCTGACCGTCACGATCGCTACAGAACTGGTTGTATGCTTGCAGGAACGACGTCCAACCCGCGTTGGCGGTTGACACGGGATCGATCGTGATCACCGGTCCGTCATATGAGTATGACAGAAGGGACTTCTGGTCCTGCGCTATCCGGTAGCCAACGTACAGCAGATTAGACCGGTATCCCTGCTGCTCGTAATAGCCTTTCACAAAGTTGCAAAAATCTACAAAGGCACTCGGGAACTTTTCCTCCGGAAAAGCAAATAGGCTGAACGTGTACCGGCTGTCGTCCGATACGGCCGGATAATCGATGATTTGATCGGGGGGAACCGTATACTCGGAACGGATCAAATGCTCGAGCTTGAACCGCAGCAAAGCGCCAAACCCGTCGATCACCTCGTAGCGGACCTTTGGTATCGGCACGGTGTTCTCGACATCATGGCCAAAGCGCGGACCAGCGGTGCCCCATAGATAGTTGCGCAGGGGCCAAACAGAACGATTTGGGTCGCCGCTCGCGTTCGGATTATAGCGACGAAACTCGACCGTAATCGAGTCGGCAAACGGAAACAAATAATACATCATTGACTTGCCGCGCGCCTTCAGACTGTCCAGTTGGGCTACGAAACCGCTGAGCGAGTAGGTCTCGTGATAGACCGCCATGGGCAACAACGGGCGAATTCGATAGGTTACTTCATAGACAATCCCGAACGTCCCGTAGCTGGAGCGCAACTGCTGCATCAGTTCCGGCTGGTCCTCTGTGACCGTCAGCAGGTCGCCATTGGGCAGCACGAGCTTGATGCCAATCACGTAGGATCCGACTTGACCGTATTCTCCAGCAAATGACGCATCTTTCGTACCGGCGCACGCCGCACTGCCCGCAGTAAGGCTGCCGATCTCGGTGTTGACGTAAAATTGGAGTTTCCGCTTTTCCAATTCGCGGGCCATGTCGATGTGTCGGGCGCCAGCCTCTACCGTTATCGTGTCAGAGCCGATTTCGAGGATACGGCTCATCTTCATTCGGATGAGCGTACCACCTTCGGCAACGCCGCATGGTGCAGTGGAATGGTTCGAGCCAACACAACGCACAGGTGACGGATATCTCTCCGGATCCTTCAGGATGTTGACGATCTCGGCGGACGAATTCGCGTCAACGATCACCCTCGGATGGGAAACGAGATCACCAAACCAGTTGGTAACTTCGGGGTCGGCCATGGCCACACCTGCCTGCTTGAGAGCCCATAAGGACTTAATGGTCGCTTCGCAACTTATCTTGGATCAGCCCGATTTGCCAACGAGACACCCGACACTCATGTCCGCGTACTGCGCGTTCGCGCATGAATGCCCGGACGCTGATCGTCATTCCTACTGGCAAATGGCATATCGAGCAAGCAAAGGCCGGATTAGCGATCCTGATGCCCGAACGGTAGCGTGGCAGACCGTCCCATGCCCCGGTGCAGGAACCCATGCCGTACAAGTTCAACCAACCGCGCCGCCACAAAATCCCCACGGCGGAATATCGTGTGACGAACTGGCCTGACTATGACGCAGCTCTGGTTCGGCGGGGTGCACTGACGGTGTGGTTCACCGATGAGGCGATCGCTGAGTGGCGTGCACCAGCCACCGGAAGGCGAGGCGGTCAGCCGATCTATTCGGCGCTCGCCATCGGAGACTGCCCTGACAATACACTTGGTGTTCCACCAGCCGCTGCGTCAGACCGAAGGACTGCTACGATCCATTGCCGATGTGCTCGACGTCGACATCGCTATCCCAGATCATACCACCCTCAGTCGTCGCGGTGTCGGCCTGACAGTCCTGCCAAGAGACATCCATCGGACAGAGCCGCTGAACCTGGTAGTGGACAGCACTGGTCTCAAAATTTACGGCGAAGGCGAATGGCTGGATGCGAAGCATGGCAGTCGTTCACGCCGACGCTGGCGCAAGCTGCACATAGGCATCAACGCCGATACGCACGAAGTCGTGGTCGCCGAATTGACGCCGGACGATGTTGGCGACGTATCCGCAGTTCGGGAGCTGTTGGAACAGATCGACAGTAGCGTCGCGTCACTGACGGCCGATGGTGCGTATGATGGTGATGCAGTCTACGATGCTGTGGCCGAACGACATCCAGCGGCTGTGGTTATCATCCCGCCGCGCGTCACAGCAGTTGCGCACGAGGCGGCGACGAGACAGCGCGTCCGGCATATTGCGACGATTGCGCAGCATGGTCGAATAAGCTGGCAGCGTCGATCGGCTTACAATCGAAGGAGTTTGGTTGAGACAGCTGTCTACCGCTACAAAACCATCATTGGCCGACGACTTTGCGCTCGGAGTTTGCTCAATCAGCGTACAGAAGCAAAGGTCGGATGCAATGTGCTCAATCGAATGACAAGTCTCGGTATGCCGGTCTCCGTTCGGAGGAGGTGACTTGAGGAGCCAAAATGAAGGCTCGGATCGCAATCTATTCGCGAACCAACGCGGATGGTGGTCAGAAAGACGGGACGCTCGGCCTCGGAATTCTTCAAAACTTGGTTGACCAACGGCGTGGGAAGCTCACTATCAGGGCCGAGAAAGGGACGCAGGTTAGCGTCGTCTTTCCCACCAGGAATGCAAACTGACGATAGATGAGGGAGTTGTTCAAGCCATGCTCGAAGGTCTGCACCATGTCGCCTACCGCTGCCTCGATGCTGCGGAAACGGTGGACTTCTATACCAATGTGATCGGCTTGAAGTTCGCTCATGCCATCTCCCAGGATCGAGTGCCTTCAACCCAGGAATTCAGCCCACACCTGCACATCTTCTTCGAACTCGGTGATGGCAGCTATCTCGCTTTCTTCGAACTTGCCAAGGCGCCACTACCGCAAAGAGACCCCAACACGCCTGATTGGGTGCAGCACCTTGCCCTGGAAGTGAAGGACGAGGCGACGTTGCTTGAGGGCAAGCGACGGCTCATGGAGCGAGGCATTGAGATCGTAGGGCCGACCGACCATGGTTTCTGCAAGTCGATCTACTTCTTCGACCCGAGCGGACATCGGATGGAAATGACCGCCAAGACGGAGAAGCCTGGTGATCGAGACCGTTTTGCCCGGGCCGCACCCTTAATCCTTGCTGAGTGGGAAGCTCGCAAGACGCAGGGGATGTTGAAGGGTCAAGCAGCGATGGCCTGAGCCTGCTGGGCATCGCAGCCATTGATGTAGATCAAGGCGTGCTCGCCAAAACAGGTGCAAAGGCGTTCTTGGTCGGTGACGTGTGTAGCAAAACGTGCTGTAGATCACGCCAATCGCCATCTGGCGACAAGGCCAGAAAAGTGCCAATTGCATGAAGTGTCGGGATACCTCACCGGCCCCTGGTATCCTGGTGGCTCTGCCTGCAATCCTATTGCTTTCGAATTGCGGGTTGATGGTCGGGAGGTGGGCCGCTTTGTTGCGCGAATATTGCGCAGCCGGCCGCGTGCCAGCGTGGGGTCATCAACCGATCCGGATGGTGGCTGGGATACCAAGGCTTGTCATCCGGTTCAGCGCGTTGCATCCGATCGTTGCTTCGACCTGCTGACCGGACAGAATCCGAGCGTATAGACGCCGTCCAATGATGGTTTTGTACCGATATATCGCGGTCTCGACGAGGCTTCGCCGGTTGTAGCCAGCACGACGCTGCCAGCCGATGCGACCATGCTTTTCGACGGTTGTGATATGCTGATCGCGCTGCGTCGCCCCAATCGTACTCGGAACCGCTGTCGCCCGCGGTGGAACGACGATGTCAGCCTCAGGGTGCCGATCAGTCACAGCGTCGTAGACAGTCTCTCCATCATATGCGCCGTCTGCTATCACCGACGCGACCCGAGTTGCGACCTGATCAAGAAGACCCACTAATTCAGATACGTCGCCGACATCGTCCTGCGTCAATTCAACGGCGACGACTTCATGCGTGTCGGCATCGACGCCGAGATGCAGCTTGCGCCAACTTCGAGGGGAACGAATACCACGCTTCTGATCCAGCCATTCGCCCTCGCCGTAGATCTTCAGACCAGTGCTGTCGATGAGGAGATGCAATGGTTCGTCACGACCAATCGACTTTGGTAGAATGGTCAACCCGCCCCCTCGGCGGCTCAATGTCGTGTGGTCGGGAATTGCGATATCAATGTCGAGCAGAGCCGCGATCGATCGCAGCAGTCCTTCAGTCTGACGCAGCGGCTGGTGGAACACCAGGCGAAGCGTAAGCGCGGTCTCGATGGCTATTGCCGAATAGATCGGTTGACCGCCACGCTCTCCAGTCGCCGGAGCGTGCCATGCCGCGATGGCCTCTTCGGTAAGCCAAACCGTCAGCTCTCCCCGCCGCACCAGCGCAGCATCATAGTCTGGCCAATTCGTCACTCGGTATCTCGCCTTGGGGAATTTGTGACGGCGACCCTCAGTGAACTTGTATGGCATGGGCTTCCCAAATCGAACCATGGAACGACGGGCCGACCCTACCGACCCGGCGACAGTGCCGCCATCCGTCCCGCCGTGTTCCGCCCACCTCAGCATGCCAGCGGCAAGCCAACCCTGACGAGGCGACAGTCGATTCCCACGGTTCGTGCACCAACGCGCTTCGGGCGCAGAATTTCGATGGTAACCGCGCTGTAGCCGCGGCAAGTGAGCGTTAGTGCGAGGGTTTTGCGAGACCCACTTTAATCACTGCATCCTCGGCAATTGGGGTTGTTCCCGACGGCGAGAATGTGGGGAATCGCTTTAGCTCGTCTGGTGTGAAGGCGACGACCTCCATGTCTTGTCCCAGCAGCATCATGGCATCCACGGGAACAGCGATCGGCCGGCTTCGGAAGCCGAATAAGCCCCCGAAATCGATTACGACCAAGATCTGGCCTTTACTGTCGCGTCACGAGCCGGCGAACGTGTCCGAGTACGTCCTGGCTTTCGACGGGGCGGAGAACGTCTCTACCCAGAAGATCACCGACCCGCACGGGTTGTGGGAAGCGCATAGCGGCGGATTCGGCAAGGCTCATACCAGGCGGAGGCGGCATGCCGCCTGGCGTGGCGCTTTGTGCGTGAGCAACGCTGGCGAGAATGACGAGCGCGCCACAGACGCGGAGTGTGCGCATCGGTCTCACGCCACTCACATTCCTGCGAACCAAGAGAAGCCTTTCGATTCCCAATACCCGCCCGTATACGTATTGGTAACTTCGATGGCAGTGACCCATTTGGGGTTCTTGTATCCAAGTTTGGTGGCCGTGCGCAGGCGCACTGGATATCCGAACGGATCAGCCAGCGTTTCCCCTCCGTATTTGGTTGCAAGCAATGTCTGGGGATGGAGTGCAGTGGCCATGTCGATGCTACTCGGATAGTCGTCGGCGGTTTTGAAGGCGACGTATTTCGCTCTTAGGTCCGCGCCGACGCGTTCGAGGAAAGTGCGGAGGGGCGTGCCGGTCCACCCACCGATATAGCTCCACCCTTCGACACAGATGTGCTTGATCACCATCGAGGTCTGTGGCAAGGCCTGGAGATCTTGCAGCGTCCATGCGCGTTTTTTAGCAACGAGTCCGGACACCTCGAGACGCCATGTGGCCCCGTTCACTGGCTTGACGTCCATCACGTCATAGTAAGCGTTGAATTTAGGGGGTCTCAGAATCATCGAGGCCGGGTAGGTCGGCGCGAGCCTGTTTGGATCAAACAGCAACGCCTGAACGTTGTCGTTGAATTGAGATATTGTAAGCAACGCAGATTTCAACTGACTCCGGGCGCCTTACGTCGCATCCGGTCAGCATGACGAGAGCGCCAAGAGAAACACCGCCGCGAAGTAACTCCGCGTCGTTCGAGTGATCGGATAAGGGGCTGGTGACCGTCGAGAATTGATGCATCCGGAATCTTGTTCGGTCTGAAGGGCGATTTCATGCCGCAGGGTTCCCTTCAGTTTGACCATGCGCCTTCAGACGCGGACCGCCGACCACCATAGCCCACAAGGTTTTCGGCACCAGTAGCGCGAGTGCCACATGAACGATGAGGAAACCGACGATCACCGCCATGCCCGCAAAATGGAGAACCCGTGCCGTCTGGAATCCGCCCAACAGAGAAACCAAACCGGAGAATTGGACGGGCTTCCAAATCGCGATCCCCGTGATCACTTGAGCGACACCCGCGAGGATCACGACGACGTAAAGCAGCTTTTGAACACCATTATAAACGGTGATGTCTTCGTGCGCGATCTTGAAGTGGAGCGTATCGACGACGGTCTGTATTACCTCGGCAGGACGGATCGGTAGCAGTTTCTCCCGGAGGCGGCCAGTGACCAATCCGTAGATGAGGTAGGTCAGCCCGTTGATGGTGAGCAACCACATGCCGGCGAAGTGCCAGTTGAGGCTCCAGGCGGCCCATTCACCCAGCCGCCAAAACTGACTGAAATGGAAGCCGCGAATGATCACGTCGTCATCATAAATGCCCCAGCCCGACGCAATCATGATCAACATGACGACGGCGTTGACCCAATGCATGATGCGGACCGGCCAAGGATGCAAAAGGCGCCCCGGGAGAACGAATAACGTCGGCTTAGCACATGGACTGTCCTGCTCTAGCCTCATTGATCCAAGCTCGTGACTGTGATGGGCCCGGGACGCCATTGTCCAGCGGTGGCGGTAACAGTGACCTATGGGAGATTTTAGAACGTTCGGACCAAAATGGCTTATATCAACGAATAAGGAGAAAGGGAAGGTGATTTGGTTGGCAACAGTATGGATCAGTCAGGGTGGCACATGCGCTTCGTTATGAACCCCGATATGGTTTACCAATACCCGATATGGGCCGTCGGTCTGCTGCTTGTGGGCGCCGCTGTGTTTGCAGCTGTATTGCTTGAGCTCTGCGCGCGCCGACTGTTGCCGATTGAGCTTCGACAGCGACACAACGACGTGGCAGCCGCGATCTTTTCCATAATCGGCGTGACGTATGCCGTTCTCCTGGCATTTGTTGCCATGCTTGCTTGGGAAGGGTTCAATAAGGCGAAGGCGGCCAGCTATGCTGAGGCTGCGCTGATCGGGGATGTCTACAATCTATCGGCCGGTTTTGCGGATCCGGAAAAGTCGTCGATCCGGAACCGGGTCTCGGGATATGCGCGGCGTGTAATGACTGTCGAATGGCCGGAACAGGCGGAAGGACGCATGGTCGATCAGGACTTCGATCTACCTCAACGAATTGAACGAGATGGCTCTCGGTCTTCATCCGTCCGACCAGGCTGACCGCGACTTACGTTCGCTTCTGCTTCGGGCGATTGAGCGGCTGTGGGATGCGCGGCAGGAGAGACTGCTTGCTGCACAGTCCACCATTCCGGATATCGTCTGGTTCGTGGTGATCGCCGGGGGGCTCTGACAGTCGCCTTCGGTTCGTTCCTTGGCGCGCCGAGCCTGGGGATGCAGCTCGCGATGTCGGCTGTGCTGGCTGCGTCCGGCGCACTGGTACTGATCCTGATTATCGCACTCAGTAATCCGTTCCGTGGCGATTTCCGCGTCTCGACTGCGCCATTCGAGCACGTCCTGTCACGGATGGAAGGTACGGCGGGACTACAATAAATTCAAGCGCGCCGGCCTGCTGATCAAGTTGAGCGGCCGCCTTGCCTGCGTCGTCAGGTTCTTCGAGCCGACGTTGCGAACCCTTCTATATACGTTCGTATACTCGGGGACGCAGAGGATTGGTTGCCATAGGTGCTACCGACGCCCGGACCGGCCGCCGGCCGACCGAGCCCCCGTGCTATCCAGCAGCGCAAGCGCTGGGGCGATGGCACCCTCAAGAAGCGCGCGGTCCGGCCGAACGCGTGCCAGGACGCGGACGCCCATCAGCACCCCGAGTAGATGACGAGCGATATTCGGCGCCAGCAGCGAGGAGGTGATTGTGCCCTCGGCCTGGCCGGTCTCAATGCATCTGAGAAAGAATGCCTCGATACGGGTCAGCACCGCGGCGATCATCTTCCGGAACTCCGCGTCGTGCGGCGCGATCTCCAAAGCCGAATTGACCAGCATGCAGCCCTTGTGCTGGCGGTCGTTCAACGAACGCCTGAGGATCTCATCGAAGAAGTTCGCGATCGCCTCTCGAGGCGGCAGGGCCTCACAGCGCCTTATGCGTTCCCCGATACTGCCCTCGACATAATGATCCAGCGCTGCCCGGAACAGCGCACGTTTATCGCCGAACGCGTTGTAGAGGCTGGCGCCGGTCAGACCTGTCGTTCCGATCAGGTCGCGAACCGACGTCGCCTCATAGCCCCGGTTCCAAAAGCACTCCACCGCCGCATCGAGCACGACCTCCTCGTCGAACTCCCTCGGTCTGGGCATTCTCTGTCATCCGCTCAATCTGTGGTGGCACCGATCCTACCATAGATGCTGCCGTCGGCGCCGGTGGACATAACCTCGGTGCTGGGAAGGAGTCTCCGCGATGGGCCTGGAACAGCAGCTTGCCGGGTTCTGTCGCAAATTCTGCGCGACAACGCAGCAACCCCGTGCTCGCCATGAAAGTCAGCTGGCGAGCGAATAGAACTGCTGCGCCGGACGCAATCGTCCCGTGACCTTCAACTGGCCTTTGCGGATCATGTGCATGAGCTCAATGCCAGCCAGGGTCACGGAGGCCGACCAGAAGGCCTTGAACCCCATCATCGGCCGCACTTTGCGTTTGATCGCTCGATGGTCCTGCTCAACGATGTTGTTGAGGTACTTGACCTGCCGGAGCTCAATCTTTGTGTCGTGCTCCGAATTGTAGTTCTCGATCGCCGCGGTGTTGGCGGTACTCTTGTCGATCGTGATCTTCGCCGGCGCGCCATGCGGGCCGATCGCCTTGTATAAGAAGCGCGAGGCTGCCTTGCGATCCCGCTTCGCAGTCAACAGGAAGTCGACCGTGTTCCCTGCCTTGTCGACGGCGCGATACAGATACTTCCACTGACCCCTGATCCCCACGTAGGTTTCATCCATCCGCCAGCTGTCGCCCACCCGACGCTTGCGCGCCCGAAAGGCCTTGTCCAGCAACGGCACGTACTTGAGAACCCAGCGATTGAGACTGGAATGGTCGACCTCGACACCCCGTTCTTCCATCATCTCTTCGAGCTGGCGGTAGCTGACTGGGTACGCCACATACCAGCGCACACCCAAGAGGACGATCTCCCGCTCAAAATGACTGCCTTTGAATTCGACCACCGTGGAGCGCCCCATTGCCAGACCGATCACGATCATATCCCGACAGGACTGGGGGCACAGCTTTGCGACAGAACCGGTTGTAAGTGCGGCGCACGCGGTTGGCAGGCGGGTCTGTGCAAGCCCGAGCGCCGGACAATTGGAGAGGACACAGGGGAAATCGGAGCCAGGGAAATGCCATCGGTGCGGCGGCACCGGAGGTCTCCTGATGATGGAAACGCCCGGCCCGGTGTGCCTGCGCTGCGCTGGCCTCGATGCTCTCGAGTACCTGCCCGCGGGCGATGCACTCCTGACGCGGCGCGCAAAAGCAAGCAGCGCGAGATACGCTGTCGTCGTGCGCTTCAGCAGGAGCCGTGACCGATACGAACGGCATGGC
The DNA here is from genome assembly GCA_963733475.1 of uncultured Alphaproteobacteria bacterium. GTDB lineage: Bacteria > Pseudomonadota > Alphaproteobacteria > Acetobacterales > Acetobacteraceae > JAMXLO01. Next base: position 207,401 of record CAVTEC010000055.1, read on the forward strand.
CTGGTGGTCGAGTTCGCAAGCCCTGGCAGACGCACAGCGATACCTTGAAGCGCGATGATGGGGCATCCTGTCAGAGCCGCTCCTGCTTCAAACGAGCAGCGAACAAGTCGATAAACAATTGCGTCTTGGCAGGTAGCAACCGCGTCGCAGGCCAGACAGCGTGGATTGGCACAGGCGGAGGTTCGAACCGTGTCAGAAGCAGCTCAAGGTCACCGCGATCGACCAACGATCTGACCTGCCAAAGCGGAGCATTGGCAATTCCGAGCGCCTGCACTGCTGCCTCATTGGCGGCGAGCGCGCCGCTGGTGCGGAACCGTCCCGCGACCCTGATGTGCTTCAACCGCCCCCCGACAAGGAACGGCCAGGCGTTGCCGTCGCGCGCCGCGGTGCGAACGATGCATTCATGCCGTTCGAGGTCTTGCGGCTGCCGTGGCCGGCCGTGCCTGGCGAGGTAGCTCGGCGCCGCGAATACGACGCGTCTGAGATCAGCAAGCCGGCGAGCCTTCAGGTTCGAGCTTGGCATTTCGCCAATGCGGATGGCGAGATCGAAGCTCTCACCGACAAGATCAACATAGCCATCCGACAGATCCAGCTCGATCTCGACCTTCGGGTAGTCCGTCAGGAACGCATGTATTGCGGGAACCATATACAGCGGTGCAAAAGCCGTCGAACTTGTCACGCGCAGGAGGCCGGTTGGCTCGGTTCGGCTTTTGGAAGCTTCGAGCCTGGCCGTCTCGATCTCGGCGAGCGCGACGCTGATGCGCCGATAGAAGGCGATTCCGGCCTCGGTAGCGGCGGACCGGCGGGTGGTGCGGCGCAACAGCTCAACTCCCGTCTCGCGTTCCATAGCGGCCAGCGATCGGCTTATCGATTGTAATGAACGGCGTAGCTGCCGCGCGGCAGCCGTCAGACTGCCTTTCTCCACAATCGCGACAAAGGCTTGCAGGTCTTCGAGGCGATCCATGCATATTCTCCCGGCCAGCGGAAGAATGTGTCGCATTGAACAGCTATTATCTCAAGGCAATCGCGCCCCCATTTCACTGGACGACCATGAAAGGAGGCTCGTCAATGTCGAACCTCACCATCGAGACGCCAAACAAAGGCCGCGCATTCACCCGTTTGGCCTTCTCGCCCGCCGTAAAGGCGGTACAGTCCCACTGCGGCACGCGCGAACAAGGCCTGCGCATCGAGCGACGGACACCGGCGAATGATCGGCTGAATGACGATCTCATTTCCTACGTTAGCGCGGCCGATAGCTTTTTCATCGGCACCGCGAGCAGCGATGGCTGGCCCTACATGCAACATCGCGGCGGTCCATCCGGCTTTCTCAAAGTGCTGGACGATCGAACGCTCGCATTCGCCGATTACGCCGGCAACAGACAGTATATTACTGTCGGCAACCTGTCCGAGAACAACCGCGTCCTGCTGTTCCTGATCGACTACGAACGGGGCAGGCGGCTGAAAGTGTGGGGGCGCGCTGCCCTGATCGACGATGATCCCGAACTCTTCGCTCGCGTCGCCGATCCCAGTTATCCGGCAAAGGTCGAGCGCGTCATTCGCATCGATATAGAGGCCTGGGACCTCAATTGCCGACAGCATTTCCCGAAACTCGTTCGGGCGCAGTCGGAGCGTGCGGGTTGATATGCAGTCGCGATCAACCCGCTGAACCCTGCTTCACCCGAGCGGCGTAGGCATCGGGATTGGCCACGAACTCCGGCCGCCTGCCCGCCAATTCGTCGAGAATTGCCTGTGCTGCCGCCAGCCCGACCTTGACCACGGCGTCCCTCGTCTGACCCGCGACATGCGGCGACAGCAGGACGTTCGGCAGACGACGCAACAGCGAGTCGACCGCCAGCGGCTCGATAGCATAGGTGTCCAGTGCGGCACCTGCCAGATGGCCGGATTGCAACGCGGCTATCAGCGCCGCTTCGTCGACCAATTCGCCGCGGGCGGTGTTCACGAGTATCGCACCCGCCTTCATCGCCGCGATCATCGACGCGTCGAGCATGCCGTGCGTTGCCGGCATCAGGCGCGCGTGCAACGATACGATGTCCGCCGTCGCCAACATCTCGCGCAGCGGCCGCACCGGCACGGGCTTGGGTGTTGCTGGCGCGCCAAGTCCCGTTGCCGCGATAACGTGCATGCCGAAGCCTGACGCAATGCGTGCGACCCGAGCGCCGACGGCGCCGAAGCCAACAATGCCGAGTGTCTTGCCTTCCAAGGCCTCACCCACCAAGGGGTCGCGTGACCAAAGCCCCGCACGCATGCCGGCCTCGGCGACTGGGATGTGCCGCAATAATGCCAACAGAAGTGCGAAGGTGTATTCCGCGACCGCGCCGGCATTCGCAGGGCCCGTGGTGGTCACAACGACGCCGTGCCTCGTCGCCGCGGACATATCGACTGCATCACTACCAGCGCCATGACGAGCAATGATGCGCAGGCGGGACGCCGCTTCGATCACGCGCGCCGTCACGACGCCGAGCCGGGCGAGGATCGCATCCGCGTCACGGCAGGCTTCGATCAATGCTGCTTCGCTCGGGTAGGCGCGCAGGACCTGCACGGTGCAAGTCTCATGCAACAGGTCAGCGGCCTCTGAGCGGATGCTCTCGTCGGTGAAGACGACCTTCCAGCGTCGCTGTCGCAACACGTCGAAGTCCCCGCGGTTACAGGGTCAGCGGCGCAAAGCCAGTGATCGTCAAGGTGACAGCGTGCGCGGGTTGCGTGATGGGCACCGGGCGGGTGAAGGAGCCGGTCAGCACGATCTCGCCAGCGCGCAATCTGCTGCCAGCTTCGGCCAGCTTACGCGCGAGCCAAACCATGGCGCTGACGGCATCCAGCGTATCGGCTGCGTTACCGCTGGTGCGCTTGCCGTCGATCTCAATGGCACCCTCCAGCGTGCCATAGTCAACCTTGCGCCAATCGGGATTTGCTGGGCCAAGCACGAAGCCAGCGTGGAAGAAGTCATCAGCCAACAGTGTCGGCACGCCGAGAGACATCGGTGCATCGTAGCGCCCATCGATGATCTCGCAGGCGATGTAGGCGACCTCCACTGCGTCAAGGATTGCGGCGGGCGCCAGCGTGGAATCCATTCCATCAACATCACGACCAAACTGAAGCGCGACTTCGCATTCCACCGATGGCTGCAAAAGGGGCCGCGCCAACGCGGCGGCTAGGGTATCTGACTGCGTGTCGGTGAAGATGCCGGCATAAACCGGTTCTTGCAGTCCCCAGGGCCGTTGATTGGCCGGCGAGGTTGAGCCGATCTTGTAGCCGAGACGCCGCACACCATGAGCGGCAAGGCGTGCATGAATCGCCTGCTGCACCTGATAGCCCTCGGTGATCGTCGCTGGGCACAGTTCCGTGGCCACGCCGGGCCAATGCGGTCGCGACGCGCGCGCCGTGATGAAGGCAGAGGCAGCATCGGCAATGTTGTTCACCATGAGTCACCCTGACTCCATGTCTCTTACCAGCTGGCCTTCAGCAATTTCTGCAGGCTGCGGATACGTGGTGGCTTGGCGACGCCGGGAAAGACATGGGGCCACGCGGAGTACGAAACCTCGCCGACATAGAGATCACCGTGCGAATCCATCGCCAGCGTGTGCGGTGCGATGAAGGTGCCGTCTGCGGTTCCCGCATGCGGGGCGCCGAGCCGCCCGAGCAGCTTGCCGTTGTGGTCCAGGATCGAGATGCGCGGGCCGATATTCGGAAAGCGCCGGTTGATGTCGAGGAACGGACCGAGCTCGCCCACGAAGAAAATCGGCTGATGCGTGCCGTGCATATACAGTCCGCACGGGCGGAACAGATTATGCCATTGGGTGACGAAGCGTCCCTCGCAGTCGAAAACCTGGATCCGGTAGTTCTCCCGATCGGCAATGTAGACGAGCCCATCGGCATCGCAGGCGATATTGTGCACGACGTTGAATTCGCCCGGATCCGTGCCGAACTGACCCCACGATAGTTTCAGCCGCCCATCTAGGGAATATCGGTGCACACGCGCATTGCCGTAGCCGTCAGCGACAAGGATGTCGCCATCCGGGGTCAACGCCGTCTGAGTGCATCGGTTGAACGGATTGCCGCTGAATTCCTCTGCCGGCTTTCCCGGTGTTCCAAGGGTGAACAGCACCTCGCCATCCAACGTGCAGTGGCGCACCACGTGTTCGCCCTCGTCGGCGCACCATATCGTGCCATCCGGCGTCAGGTGCACGGCATGCGGACGCTTGAATATTGCCTCGCCCCAGGATTTGACGAAGCTGCCGTCGCGGTTGAACACCATCATCGGATGGCCACCGCGATTGAAGACATAGACGCGGTCTTCCCGGTCAACCGCCACGCCGCCAACGTCGGCGAAGTTCCATCCTACCGGCAGTTGCGCCCAGTTCGGTTGCACCCGATAGGTGAAGTCACCGTGTCCGACTATGGCGTTCATGGCGAAGTCCTTCGACTGGGGCGGACGAACAACATACTGTAGTTGCGCTTATTCTGCATATTGTAATATGAATAGGGCGTCAAGCATGCGAGCCGGATGTCACCAACATGAAGATAGCCAACATTCGCGCGCACGTGCTGGAAGCAACGCTATCACAACCTTTCGCCTATTCACGCGCCTGGTACGCGAAACGCCATTCGCTGATTGTGGAGATCGAGACTGATCAGGGATTGACCGGCTGGGGTGAATGTTATGGTCCCGCTAGAATCAACGCGAGCGTGGTTCGCGAACTGGGTGCGCTGCTGATCGGACAGGACGTGCTGCGCACGGAATTCATCTGGCATGATATCTACGCGAGGCTGCGCGACCACGGACAGAAGGGATCGATCCTGCAAGGTCTCAGTGGCATCGACATCGCGCTGTGGGATCTCAAGGGAAAATATCTCAACCAACTGGTACACCGGCTGATGGGCGGTCCGGTGCGGGACAAGGTTACCGCTTACGCGACGGGGCTTTATCGCCGGGAGGATGGCGATCCAGTGTGCTATCTCGCTGACGAAGCGGCGGAGTACTGCGCCCAGGGCTTCAGCGCTGTGAAGCTTAAGGTCGGCTTTGGCATCGCAGATGATGTTCGGGCCGCACGCGCGGTGCGCGCTGCCATCGGCGATGGTACACGGCTGATGATCGACGCCAATCATGCCTATGACGCGGTGTCGGCGATCGCGCTCGGCCGGCGCATCGAGGAGCTGGATATCGGCTGGTTCGAGGAGCCGGTGCCGCCCGAGGATGTCGATGGCCATGTGCGCGTTCGCGCTGCACTGACCATTCCAATCGCCAGTGGCGAGTGCGAGTTCACGCGCCTTGGCTTTCGCACGCTGTTCGAGCGGCAGGCCATCGACATTGCCCAACCCGATACCTGCGCCGCCGGCGGGCTGTCAGAATGCAAGAAGATCGCTGACCAGGCCTACAGCTACGGCGTGCGCTTCGCGCCGCATGTCTGGGGGACGGGTGTTGCCATCGCAGCAGCATTGCAGCTTCTTGCCGTTATCCAGCCGAGTACGCCGCCGTCGTTGCATCCGGAAGAACCGATGCTGGAGTTCGACCGCACCGAGCATCCAATCCGAGCCGAGTTACTGACCGAACGGATCGAGCATATGGATGGCGTGGTGTCAGTGCCGCAAGGCGCCGGCTTGGGGATCGATATCGATCGACGAGCGTTGTCTCATTTCAAAGTGGAGTAGCGTTCCGGTTGGCGTCAGGTTCACAAGCGTGCAGCCCGGCTGAACGCGCTCCTATCTCGTTTCAGGCTCGGTTCGCGCGAGGCTCGCCGGCGCATGGACAGCTGCCTCACATGCGGACGCTCGCCGGCCACCACTGAGGTACGGGCCAAGGATCCGCTCGATCTGGCACACGGTATAAGGGTGTCGGGTACGAAGTGCGGGCTGCCGGTGCACATTGATCAACACCGCCCTGCCGCCGATCAGGGGCAATCGCAGCGTGCCCTGACGAGCAGCGCGCACATAAAGCGGCACATCTGTGAGAGTGCCGCGCTGAATGTCAGACCCAATCATCGCAACCCGGTCGCGATACGCTGCCGCAAGCCACGCTGTGTGAGAGTGATAAAGGCCGACAGCCACGTCCCAACTGCCGCTTGCCTCACCTCGATACAGCCCGAGCAGAAGCCTTGCGGCGTAGTCGGTGTTTGCGACTGGATCGAAAGCCTGCTCGAGCGACGGAAACGCATTCGGATGATACTGGAGGTCAACCTGCATGCAGCCGACGTCGACGAAGCTGTGACGAGCGATCTGCGTTCTTACCCACGCCACTGCCGCAGGTTTGCTGTCGAGAAACAGCCCTGTCCCATCGGCATCGATGGTCCATGGCCATGGTCGCACGTCGTTCAGGGATGTGACGGGGCGCCCACTCTCTGCCTTTGCGATAGCATGCAAAAGCCCATGTGGCAGGTTATACCGTTGTTCAGCCTGCTGGAGGGCGAACGAACAAAGTTCGCTCTGCTCTACCACCCAAGAACTTGTGTCGGCGGGGACTACTGCCTTCACGGACGGCGCGTCGGCGTGAACGGGGGCGCTGTGGATCCCGACCAGCAGAAAAGCTGCGATAGCGCCAATTGCGGTGCGTACCGCCCGGGACCTGCCTGTTCGCCGATGGAGAAGAGCTGTCACAGGACAAGCTTACGACGGCACAGCCGCGTGGCAAGCAAGTAATCGGACACAGAGTTCCACCGAGTGCACACGGAGTTTCACCGGGAAGCAGTTCGGCGCTTCGCGCACGTGGTCGCGACGTTCGTGCGAGACTCGGGCGCGTGGCGCCTGGCAGAATCTTCTCAGTGAAACTCCGTGTGCACTCGGGGAAACTCTGTGTCCGACTTGCTTGCTTTCTTGCTTTTCCTGCCAAAGCTGTCGCCCAGACAGATGCGCAGCAACCGGAAATCCAAATGCGATTGCCCTGGGATCAGGACGATACGTGTGGATGCCAATCCCCCTCGTCGCCAACCGCTCAACGTGCCATGCCGGGGGCGCCGACCGGCACTTCGTAAAAGGCAAGCGTCATTGCGACGCTGGTGTAGTGACCCATTAAAGTGATGACGTCAGTGATGCCGACATGGCCGAGGGCTTTGACGGCGCGATCGTACAGGCCCTGCGGAATCCAGCGTGCATTGGCAAGGGCCGTCGCCATTTCGTAGACAAGTTGCTCGCGCTCATCCGAGAACGACGTGGGCAGACCGACAATGAGCGCGTCAACCTTGTCAGCCGGCAGTCCGACTTCCTTGCCGCGCCGCTCGTGCGCGCTGGTCGGATAGGCCGAATGCCACTTGCTGGTGATGATGCAGACTGCGATCTCGCGTTCGCGTTCGCTGAGGGAGTACTGGCCAGCCTGGAAGTGGGCACCAAACGGTCCTGCGACTTTCGCCAGCTTGGGATTGTGCACCCAGATTTTCGTTGGCCCTGGCAGCCGGCCACGGGTCTCAAGCAGGGCGCGATAACCCTCCTGCTGCTCGGGAGTCATCTGTTCATATGGAATCTCGGCATAGCGACCAAAGGTCGGAGTATTGGCCATTTCCATTCTCCCTGATGCTTAATCGGCAACGCATACTGCAACCGCTGTCGGGTCCTGTCGACTACGAGCGGCTGTCTATTGGACCACTTGCCTCTCGGAAGCGCCCATGGCGGTGGCACAAGGTTGTCAGCACATCGAGGCTGCCCCATTCGTCGCAATGATCGACCGCCTGTTCCACCAGTTCCACGCCCTCCTGCGTCAACACAATACCGGCGAGCTCACGGAACTTGCCGCGCAGTTCGGCCTCGGAGAAGGGATCGTGAAAGTCACCCCTGTGGCTGTCGCAGCTATGCGTCGCGCTGCGGCCATCAGCGAGAACCACGGTAACGCGCGCTGGCCGAAGCCGCGGCGCCAGCGCGCTCATTGCTGGATCCTCGGTGACAGTAACACGATGACGGAGTGCCGAGATCGCAGGGTCGCGCAGCGCAGTATCGTCCAGCGCCGCGTGTCCCGCGTTTCCCCGAACCACCATCGTGGCCGCAGCATGCGGCAGTGAGTATTTTGAGGCGAAGAAGTTTGGTGGGTCGGGATTGCGCATGACCGAAGCGAACCGATAGGTGGCGAAATCGATGCGCGCGATCTGGTCGTGACGAGGCTGCAACTCAGCCAGAGCATGTTGCAGACAATCAAGCGCCGGATGGATTGGATTGCAGCACGCGTAGAGGCGAAAGTAGTTACGTGTGATGTGCCACGTCGAGCCGAGATCGTCCAACAGGCCCTCGGAGGTGAAGCCGCAGCCGACCAACTTACCCAACGCCTGCTCGACCGCGTCGTTCTGTGGCTCGAAACCGGCGAGCGCCAGTTCGGGTGCCAGCGCGGCGGCAAATCCACTCATGCCGCCCGCGACATTCAGCGTGGTCGCACCAGCGACGGCGTCGGTATAGCTGGGCGTCAGCAGCAGCGTCGTGGCGATGCGCATCGCACGGCTGATGCCGTGCGCATCGAGGCCGCGCAGGCGTGCACCCGCGGCGGCGGCGGCCAACAGCGACACCTGCCCGTTCTGATGAGCCAGCGGGCGTGGCGTGAACCCGCCAGCAAGCCGAGCGGCGACATCGTAGCCAAGCAGCAGAGCAGTCAGCACGTCGCGGCCGGAGCTGCGTGCCTGTTCGCCGACAGCCAATACGCCTGGCAGCACCTGCATGGCGGCCTGGCCCGAGACGAGCCGCAGCCCTTCGCATAATTCGATCGAGCGTCCGGCGATGCCGTTCAGCATCGCGGCGGTGCGCGGATCATGTGAGGGAAAGCCACGCGCATAGACCGTGGCGCCGCTGCCGGTGCCGAGCTGCTCACGCAGGCGGCGAACCTCCGACCGCTCCGCGCCAGCCAGGATCACGCCGGACGTATCAAGCAGCACGAGTTTGGTGTGCTGCCGCACGTCCACGGGAACATCGTCCCATGTGGTTGTCGCGACGAATGCCGCTAGCTCCTCGATCTGCCGCGCCACGTCAGGCCGCCGTCATACCGCCATCGACGACAAGGCCGGCACCATTCATATAGCCGGCATCGTCGGAGGCCAGGAATACGATACCCTTGGCAATGTCCATCGGCACGCCCAGGCGGCCCGAGGGAACCGTATCTGTCACAGTCTGCCGAACCTGCGCCGTATCGTTGGTGCCGAAGCGCTGCGCGCGCGCGACAAAGGTCTGCTCGCCCATATCGGTCTGGATGACGCCAGGGTGTATGGAGTTGACGCGTATCCGATAGCCCTTACGCGCGAACTCGAGTGCCGCCGACTTGGTGAACAACGTGACGCCGCCCTTGGTCATGGAATACAGCGGATCAAGCTGCGAGCCGACAATGCCGGCGACTGAGGCGGGGTTGACGATGGAGCTGCCATGCTCGCTGAGCTGCGCCGCTTCACGCAATGCCGGAACGGCCAGCTTGGTGCCAAGGAACACGCCGGTCATGTTCACGGCGACCAGCTTGTTCCATTCATCCATGCTGATGTCCTCGATCCCCTTACCCACGAAGACGCCGGCGTTGTTGACCAGGACATCGAGTTTGCCAAATCGGCTGACGGCGAGGTCGATGGCAGCGGTCCAGTCTTCCTGCCTTGTCACGTCGAGATGGACATACTCGGCTTGCGCGCCAGTTGCTGAGATAGCGGCCACGGTCTGGCGTCCGCGATCGTCCAGCACGTCACCGACAACCAGCCTGGCGCCGGCCTTGGCCATGAGTTGCGCGGTCTCTCCACCGATACCACGCGCGGCGCCCGAGATCAGGGCAACCTTGCCATCAAGACGGTTCATACTGTTCGTCCCCTGCCGTCAGCGTTATCGGAAAGCTTATACCAATGCTCGGTAATCGCGACTCAGCATCCTAACCGTCATGGCCGGCCATGACGAATGCGGCGAATAGCCTCGTGCATTCAGCAGTACCGAGCGTCAGAATGCGACGCTTCCTTGAGGAGATCGGGTGATGGCAGAACGCAAAATGCGGCTCGGCTTGTCGATACGGGGCCATGGTTACCACCCGGCGGCCTGGCGCCATCCGGATGTGCCAGCCGATGGTAAATTGCAGGTCGAGCACTATGTCCGCAGCGCGCAGATTGCCGAACGCGGCAGGCTCGACATGATCTTCTTCGCGGACGGTGCCGGGATCCGTCAGGGGGATAATCCGCGGGGCGCGTTGTCTCGGACTGGCCGGGACATGGTTGAGTTGGAACCGATGACGTTGCTGCCCGCGCTCGCGATGGTGACGAGGCACGTCGGTCTGGTGACGACAGCGTCCACCACGTACAACGAGCCATATAATCTGGCACGCAAGTTCGCCACGCTGGACCTGATCAGCAAAGGCCGCGCTGGCTGGAATGTCGTGGCGTCATGGTCGGAGCACGAAGCACAGAACTTCGGGCTGGAGACAACGCTGGATTACGACACCCGTTATGCGCGTTCCGCCGAGTTTGTCGAAGTCGTCAAGGGACTTTGGGATAGCTGGGAGGATGGTGCTCTCCCGTTTGACAAGGCGTCCGGCCAGTATTTCGACGAAGCGAAGATGCATGTGCTCAACCATCAGGGCCGGTTCTTCAAGGTTCGTGGCCCATTGAATGTCGCTGGCATGCCACAGGGCCATCCGGTGATCGTGCAGGCGGGTGCCTCGGAGCAAGGGCGGGAATTGGGCGCGGCGACCGCCGAGGTCATCTATGCGATCCATAACTCGCCCGTGCACGCGCGGAGTTACTATGCGGACGTAAAGGGACGCATGGCAAAATACGGCCGCGAGCCAGACGACTTGAAGATCATGCCGGCGCTTTGTCCGGTCGTAGGTCGCACGCGCGCGGAAGCACAGGCGAAGTACGACGAGTTACAGATGTTGATCGACCCGCTCGTTGGCCTGGGCTCGCTCTACAGTGCATTTGGTGACCTGTCAGGCTATCCGCTGGATGCTCCGGTGCCGGACAATGCGCTTGGCAGTCAGGAGCACCGCAGCGTCAGCGCTCAGCTCATCGAGCGGGTGAGAAGAGAGAAGCCAACAATCCGCGAGCTGTATATGCGTACCGGCATCACCGGTTCCGCCAGGATCGGCACCCCCGATGATATTGCCGATGTCATGCAGGAGTGGTTTGAGGCCGAGGCGTGCGATGGATTCAATATCACACCCGCCACACTGCCCGGTGGTGGCGAGGATTTCGTCGAGCTGGTGGTTCCCGAATTGCAGCGCCGCGGGCTGTTTCGTACCGAATATGAAGGCAAGACCCTGCGCGAAAATCTTGGACTGAGACCTGTGATCAACCGGTACAGCCGAAGTCGTCGTGCCGCCGAGTGACGGAGTTGCCTGGGCCTTCTGGAGAACTGCTGCGGGACGGGCCCGATCATTTCATCCGTCATTGACATAAGTCTTATGACAAGGGAGGCATTCAGGCGACGCAACCAACGACCATATGTGCGGCCGGATTGTGATGCCAGGAGAGGGGTTCAATGTCCCGGCACGCCAGATGGCATACGGTGGTTCGTTGTTTGGCTGCGATCGCGCTCGGGGTTGTTGCGTCATCGGCATCGGCGGCGCCCACGGATAGTCCTGTCGGCACCTGGCTGACGGCAAACAGCCACGGCGTCATCGCGATCGCGCAATGCGGCGAGGCGCTGTGCGGCCGGATCGTAGGCATCGATCGTGCCCCAACCGACCCAATGCCGACGGACGTGGACGGACGCCCGCAGTGCGGACTGACCATCATCACGAACGAAAAGCCTGCGGCGGACGGCACCTGGCTGGGCCAGATTACTGACCCGCGCGACGGGGATACGTATCAGGCCAAGCTCTGGTTGGATGACAGCGGCAATCTGCATTTGCGGGGCTACATAGGCATCCCGCTGCTCGGTTCCACCCAAATATGGCGCAAATTCACCGGACACCTGACCGCTGAATGTGGTGTGGCGTGAGGATCAAAATTTGCAAGAAGGGGAGCAATGATGTCGGGCAATATTGCGCAGATCGGACGCCGCGATCTGCTGGGTCTGGCGATCGTCGCATCTGCCGCCGTCCTTTCATGGCGGACCGCCAGTGCCCAGACGGCAGGTGACGCATCGGCGACCGGTCCGGTTGAACGGCTTGACAACGCCTTGCTCGCGGCGATGAAGGCGGGCGAAAGCACGCCGTTTGACGACCGCTATCACGCGCTGGCTCCGGTGATCGAGCGGGTCTTCGATCTCGATGCAGTGCTGGCGGCCTCCATCGGTCTTTCCTGGCCGACGCTGCCGGCGGATCAGAAGGCGGCACTCGCAACGGCCTTCCGCCGCTATACGGTCTCGAGCTACGCCACGAGCTTCAACAGCTACAACGGCCAGAGTTTCCAGGTCTCGCCGACGGTGCGCGCTCTCGGCAATGGCGAGGTGGTGGTGAACAGCAGGTTGCGACGCGCCGACGGTTCGTCGCTCGCACTAGATTACGTCATGCGCAGCGGACCGGCAGGTTGGCAGGCGGTGGACGTGCTGACCGATGGCTCGATCAGCCGCGTCGCTGTGCAGCGCTCGGATTTTCGTGCCTGCTGAGCTCCGGCGGTACTCCGGCGCTGGTAGCCGGCCTGGAGCACAAGGTCGCCAACCTGTCGGGCGGCACCACGGGATGAGCGGCACCGATTCCGGCGCGTCCTTGCTCCAGCGCGCACTCGTTCGTCTCGTCGATGCGAGCCGCAGGCATGCCTGGATGGTGGTGCTCGCCGGAATGCTGCTTGCCGCGGGTTCGGGCTTCTATGCGAGCCGCCATCTCGGCGTGAACACCGACACCGACGAGATGTTTTCCGCGTCGCTGCCCTGGCGGCAGCGTGCCATGGCGCTGGATCGCGCTTTCCCGCAATTCCAGGGGCTGCTGGTCGCGGTGATCGACGCGAACGTGCCGGAAGAGGCCGAGGAGACAGCGCGCGATCTCACGCGTGCGCTCGCCGCGGACCATACGGATTTCAGCATGGTGAGCCGGCCCGGCTCGTCGCCATACCTTTCGAAGGAAGGGCTTGCTGTTCCTCTCGACGCCCGAGCTCACCGACCTGATGAACCGGACCATCGATGCGCAGCCATTCCTCGGCACACTTTCAGCCGACCCGACGTCGCGCGGCCTGTTTCCGCGCTGGGACTGCTCGGGCAAGGCGTGACGCACGGCGATGCGAACCTTGCGCCCTATGCGGATGAGTTGCGCGCGTTCCACACAGCGATGGCGGCGGCAATTGCAGGCCATCCGCAACCGCTTTCGTGGCAGACAGATGCTGAGCAGCGGGCTCGGCGACCTTGCCGGGAAGTATCAGTTCGTACTTGCCAAGCCGCGGCTTGATTACCATTCGCTCCAGCCGGGCGGAGCGGCGACCGCGGCGATCCGTGCGGCAGCCGCGAAGCTTCCGTTCGTCCAAAGCGGCGCGGCACATGTGCGTATCACCGGGCCGGTGGCGCTTGCCGACACGCAGTTCGCGACGGTCGCCGAGGGCACCGTCACCGGGCTGATCGGCAGCGTGGCACTGATCGCGCTTGTGGCTCGCTCTCGCGGTCGGTAGCTGGCGGCTGATCGTGCCGATCCTCGCGACACTGGGCCTCGGCCTGATGCTGACGTTGCTGTTCGCGGCAACGGCGATCGGCACGCTTAACCTGGTTTCGGTCGGGTTCGGCGTGCTGTTCGTGGGCATCGCCGTGGACTTCAGCCTTCAGTTCACCGTCCGCTTCCGCGAGGCCAAGCACGACACCGCGACGGGGCGGAGGCACTGCGGCTCACCGCGCGGCGCGCGGGAAGTGCCATCCTCGTCGCGGCGCTCGCCACGGCGGCAGGTTTTCTTGCGTTCGTACCGACGGCGTTCAGCGGCGTGGCCGAGCTTGGACTGATTGCCGGCACCGGAATGCTGATCGCGTTTCTCTGCACGATGACGTTCCTGCCCGCGGCGATCACTCTCTGCCACGCGCGCGACGAGAGTGCTGAGGTCGGTTTCTCCTGGGGACGGAGCGCCGATACGCTGCTCACGCACTGGCGCGGCCGATCCTGATGGGGTTCGTGGCATTGGTTGTGCTGGCACTTGCCCTCGCCCCGCGACTGACATTCGATTCCGATCCGCTGGACACGCAGAGTCCGAACACCGAGGCGATGCGCACATTGCGCGATCTGATGAACCAGCCGCTGAGCAATCCTTACAGCATCGATATCCTCGCGCGAAACGTGGGCGAGGCACGCGCGCTGGCGGCGCGGCTGCGGCAACTGCCGACCGTTTCGAAAGTGGTTACGATCGAAAGCTTCGTACCCGGCGAGCAGAGCGCGAAGCTCGCGCTGGTCGCGGACGCGGCGGATATCCTGGCGCCGAGCCTGTTGCCGCCGTCGGATGCGCAGCCGGCAACGCCTTCCGAGATCCGCGCCGCCGCGCAGTCCGCGCTGGCGCAGATCAACCCAGCACTCCATTTGCTGCCGCAGGGCGCTCCGCTGAACGCCATCGCCGGCGATCTTGGTGCGATCGCGCATGCGCCTGACAGCACGGTGCGCGCGGTCGATGGCGCGCTGACGCGGTTCCTGCCGCTCGAACTCGATCGCCTTCGCACGGCTCTTGGCGCCGCGCCGGCCGATGTCGCATCGGTGCCCGCGGATATCGCGCGCGACTGGCTCCTGCCAGATGGACAGGCGCGCGATCGAGGTGCTGCCGGTCGCCGTCAGCGCGCAACAGCCAGGGGCTGCACCAGTTCGTCGCAGAGGTGACGCGTGTGGCGCCCGATGCCGGCGGCACGGCGGTGACGGTGGTTGCAACGAGCGACACTATCGTCGGTGCGTTCCGCTCCGCCGCGATGACTGCAGTGCTGGCGATCGCGGTGATCCTTATCATTGCACTCCGCCGACTGCGTGATGCAGCGCTGGTTCTGGCGCCGCTGCTGCTCTCAGCCGCGCTCACGGTGCTGGTGATGGTGCTGCTGCCGCTGCCATTGAACTACGCCAATATCATCGCGCTGCCGCTGCTGCTTGGCGTGGGCGTTTCGTTCAACATCTATTTCGTGATGAACTGGCGTGCCGGCCGGCGGGAGATGCTGGCCTCGGCGACGGCGCGGGCAGTGGCGTTTTCCGCGCTCACGACCGGGACCGCCTTCGGCTCGCTCGCCTTGTCGGGACATCCAGGCACCGCATCGATGGGGGCACTGCTGTTGATCAGCCTCGGCTGCACACTGGTGGCGAGCCTTGTGTTTGTCCCGGCACTGCTGGCAGCGCTGGCACAGGCGCGTGGCCACGGAAACGAGCGCATTGCGACAAGTCGGCTCTATCGTTTCAGCCGAGAGATGCGTTCGATCCGAGGGGATTGATCGCTTCGAGGCCTCAGGCGAGCGCGATCGCTTCGATCGCGACGAGCACACCCGGGATATCAGCGCCGAAGCGAACCATCGCGCGCGCCGGCTGCGTGCCAGGAAAGAACTCCGCGTATGCCTCGTTCATCTCCCTGTAGAGTTCAGGTCTTGCGAGCAGCACGGTGACCTTCACCACGCGCTCAAGAGAACTCCCGGCCGCTTCCAGTATTGTCTGGACGTTCCGGATAGCCTGACGTGTCTGCTCCTGCATGGTATCCCCGACGACCTCTGTCGGACCACCACCTGGTCTCACCGGTATCTGACCTGACACGAACACGAAACCATTGGCGACGACGGCGTGCGAGTACGGAGAATGCGCGGCCGGGTAGCCAGGGACGTCGACGTGCTGGATTGCGGGCATGATGTAGTTCCTTGGTGCCTGATTTTGGTGTTGAGGGAATCGGCCTCGACTACCTGCCGGTCAAGCGCTAGATCGAATAATAGCAATGCTCGCTGACCGCGACCCATTCGCTCCAACCGTCATGGCCGGGTCCGATCCCCGGGACAAGCCCCATAGGCGCTAACATAACGTCGGAATGCATGCGTGAGCCGCCCAAACCACCGTCATGGCCGGGCTTGTTCCGGCCACCCACAGCGGTACAAACGTTCGATCGCTGGCATATCGGGGTTGAACCTGTGGGCGGTCGGAGGCACTTGCCAGTGCCCTGAGGCACACGGATGATGCACGAACTCCATCGTCATTCCCGCGAACGCGGGAACCCAGGGCCACTGAAACAGACCTTGCCCTGGGTTCTTGCTTTTGCAGGAATGACGGGAGGGTAGTGCCAGCGAATCATCGGAATGCATCTGAGCACCAGCAAGTTGCCGTTACGGGTGGCCGGGACACGCCCGGCCATGACGAGGGGGGTAGTGAGCTTTGGGGGGGACACGTGCCGAAGCCAACAACAAGTAACGTTTACCGCAGTCCACTCGACCAGAAACTTGTGGAGTTCGATACCACAACAGTCATGACGCCGGTGAGGCGGCGTGCCATGTTTCTTATCGCGCTCGGTGAGTTCCTCGACGGATATGATTTGATCTCGATCGCCGGCGCGTTGCTCTTGTTGCGTCCACAATTCGATATCACTCCCTCGCAGACCGGTCTGCTTGGCGCAAGTGCGTTCTTCGGCGCTGCAATCGGGCTTCTGGTTGCTGGCGCCGCAGCCGACCGCATCGGCCGGCGGGTGGTGTTTGTTTATAATTTCTGGCTGTTTGCGGCTCTTTCCATCGTATCTGCCCTGGTCACCGGATACACGCAGCTCCTGATCGTGCGCGTCCTACTGGGCGTGGCGATCGGTGCGGATATCGCCACAAGCATGACATTCCTTGGGGAGATATCACCTCGCCATAGCCGTGGCGCGTGGACCGGCGCCTTGCCACAGATGGCTTGGACTTTCGGCGCGCTTGTCTCGCTGGCTGTCGCCCTGGTTTTCATCGACATTTTTGGGGCGCAGGCATGGCGGTGGCTGTTCGGCGTAGGAGCGATTCCGGCGATCATCATTCTGCTCGGCCGGCGCACGTTGCCAGAGTCGCCACGCTGGCTGCTGTCGCACGGCCGCACGCAGGAGGCCGAGGCGGCCATGCGCGCCTTCGGCCTTACAATGTCTCCCGTGGAGACAAGCAATGTCCTGCAGCAATCCAGGCCGGCGTATCAGGAGAGTCGTGGCTCCTATCTTGATATTTTCCGAGCCCCGTACACTCGCCAGGCCTGGCTTGCGATCATCATCGTTGGCTTCACGCCGCTCGTCGGTGCATCGGCCTCCGTCGCGGGTCCTTACGTACTTCATTTCGTGGGTTTACTGGGTCAGACGGCGGCGCTTAAGGCCGGAATGCTGATCTGGACCGGTGGCCTTGTTGGCTCGACGATCGCTCTGCTGACAATTGACCGCATTGGACGGATATGGTCCTCGGTCATCTCATGCTGGGGCTGCGCCCTGTGCATGATCCTGCTGGTGGTTTTCGTACAGACCCCGGTTGTATTCGTCACCGTCTATACGTTGTATGGCGTGTGCATCTGGTTTGGCGCGTCTTCATTCTGGGTTCTGCCAACCGAACTCCTGCCGACCCGTTTGCGGGCCCGGGCGCAGGGCATAGGCAACGGGCTCGCCCGCTTTATGGTTGGTATCACCACCTGGATCATCCCGACCGGAATTGCGACAATCGGCTTCACCGGCACATTCGTTTGTCTCAGCCTGTGCGGTGTGACCATCGGTCTCTATGCCCTGACAGGACGGCGATTCGAGCCCAAGGGAAGAGATTTGCATGAGCTCGCGGCAGACGATTTCCTGCTGATTGCTCCAGAGCCGGTTCCGCTTGCCAGTCGTGCCCCGTAGCGGCATTGACGCGGGTCTGCGCTGGCCTATTGCTCGCGCATCACGCGATGACGGCGTCTGCGTTCAAGCAATGATACTGGCGAACAACATATCGTTGGGCTTGATGACTGGAGACAAGTCCCATGCTCGGTCGCGCTCGATCGCATGTGCGTATTTGTTGTGTCGCCGCATTCGCGATCACTCTGGTTGCTGCGCCGGCAGCAGCGACACTGGAGACCAACCCCATCGGCATGTGGTCAACCGCAAATGGGCATGGCGTTGTAGCGATCGCGCAGTGCGGCGACGCGCTGTGCGGCCGCATAGTGGGAATTGATCGAGAGCCGATGGAGCCGATACCGACGGATGTGCACGGGCGCTCGCAGTGCGGATTGACCATCATCACCAACGAAAAGCCGGAAGCGGACGGTACTTGGCTGGGTGAAGTTACCGATCCGCGCGACGGGAACACATATGATGCGAAGCTTTGGTTGGATGCGGACGGAAACCTGCACTTGCGAGGCTTCATAGGTATACCGCTGCTGGGTTCCACCCAGATTTGGCGCCCGTTCACTGGGCATCTGACCGCTGACTGCGGCCTGGCGTGAATGTCCGAACTGGCACCGCATGACAAGGAGAGGTGTGACATGCCACGTCACGAAGAACAGGCTACTCTCGCTTATGGCGCCGAAGAGCTTTTCTCGGTGGTCGCGGACGTGAAGGACTATCCGGAATTCGTGCCCTGGTGCAGCGGGGCACGTATCCGCCGTGAGGATCAGCGGGAGATAATTGCCGATCTGGTTATTGGGTTCGGACCATTCCAAGAAAGCTTTACGAGCCAGGTCGCCCTGGATCGACCGCGGCAAGTATCGGTACGCGCTATCGAGGGTCCGCTGGAGCACTTGATCAACACCTGGACCTTTACGCCATTGGGTGGTGAGACCCATGTGGACTTTGTCATCGACTTTCAGTTCAAGAGCCACCTGCTCGACCATGTGGCCAATAATATGTTTCACGAAGCGGCGACCCGCATGATGAGCGCGTTTGCATCGCGGATGCACCTGTTGCACCTGATGAAAGAACGTCACAATCACCATCCGGGGTAGTAAGTGCACGCTGCAAGGGGACTGGCCGCTCTATGACCGCCGCCGAGCCATAGAGCACATTCAGCCAGACCGGAATTGATGGGTTGAGCGGCAAGCGAAACCCATCAGCTTTCCAGTCATGTCGAAGGCGCACTGGTATCCTCGCATGTCATTGCGAGAATTGAAGCGACGGAGCAATCCAGTGAAATGTGCGCGATTTCAACTGGATTGCTGCGCTTTGCTCGCAATGACAGTGCGTTTCCGGATCGGACGAACGTCTGATTCAGTACGCCATGGCGCGACGCGTGACAGAACCGCACACTGCTTTCACCTGTCCTGGCTCCGTGCGATGCTGGTCGCCACAGGCTGGACACCAAATGCAGGAGGACGATCGCCACACAGACGACGGTGAACCGGAGCGTACTGCGCTGCGGTTCGGTCCCTTCCGGCTGCTCAGGTCGGAACGGCTGCTGCTCGACGGTGACCGGCCGGTGCGGGTGAGCGGCCGCGCGCTGGACATCCTGCTGGCGCTGGTGGAGCAGCCCGGTCGCACATACAGCCGCGACGAATTGATCTCACGTGTCTGGCCCGGCACGGTCATCGAGGACGTGAACCTGCGTGCGCATGTTTCCGCGCTGCGCCGCGCACTCGGCGATGGCCCGGGTGGTCAACCTTATCTGGTGACAATTCCGGGTCGGGGCTACAGCTTCGTCGGTTCACTTGCCAACGAGACGGCGACCGCCGTCGTTGCTGCTGCTGCTGCTGTACCACCCCGTACACAGCCGAGCGCGTGGCCAGTCCGTCTGGGCCGAGTGCACGGGCGCGGCGACGTCATCGCCAGAATCCAGGCGCAGTTGCCGCAACACCGGCTGATCAGCATCGTCGGACCAGGCGGCATAGGGAAGTCGACCGTCGCCAGCACGCTGGCCGACGCCGTCGGTGGCGCGTATCCCGACGGCATTCAGTGGGTCGATCTCGCCACTTTGGACCGCGATGAGACGGTTCCCGCTGCTACCGCATTCGCACTCGGGTTGGACAACTTCGCGACCGATCCGACGCCGGGCATTGTCACCACTTTGCGCGACCGGCGCATGCTGCTGATCCTGGATTGTTGCGAACGGGTCGTGCGTGGGGCAGCGCGCATTGCCGACAGTGTCCTGCGCGGCGCTCCGCAAGTGCATATGCTGGCGACCAGCCGCGAGCGGTTACGCACGGCGGGCGAGTACGTCGTGCGACTGCCTCCGCTGGGCGCGCCTGTTCCGACAGGTGAGCTGACGGTCGAAGAGGCGATGGAATATCCAGCGATCCAGCTCTTCGTCGAGCGCGCGATGGCGGCGTTGGACAGCTTTACCCTCACCGAGGCCAATCTGCCGACGGTTGTGCGCCTCTGCTCAAGGCTCGAGGGGATCGCGCTTGCGATCGAGCTTGCCGCGGGCAGTCTTGCCGGCTTCGGCCTGGAGCAGTTGGCAAACCTGCTGGAGGGCAGACTTCGCCTGACAGCATCCGGACGACGTACGGCACAGCCGCGCCATCGGACCATGCAGGCCACGCTCGATTGGAGCTATGGCACGCTGCCGGAACCGGAGCGCCTGGTGCTCCAGCATATGGCGGTGTTCGACGGCGGCGCCGACCTCGCGGCGATTCGCGCAGTTGCGGCCGATGCGACGATCGATCCGGTTGCCGTTGTCGCCAACCTGGCGCAACTGGTCGACAAGTCGCTGGTCGCGGCCGAGATCAACGGAGCCACCGTACGCTATCGGCTGCTGGACACCACGCGGAGCTACGCGCTCGACAAGCTCACGGCGAGCGGCGAGCTGCCCGTGGTGACAAGGCGTCACGGCGGAGTGGTTTCTCCAGCGGCTGCAGGCCTTGTCGGCCGGAGAAAGCGGGAACCTGGACGAATACACGGCGGACCTCGCGAATATTCGCGCAGCGTTGGACTGGGCCACATCCCAGGATGGCGATGCGGCGTTTGCCATGACGCTGACCCTGGCGTGCGTCGCGCTGTGGATGGAGCTCTCGCTGCTTGGCGAATGCCGTGCACGGGTTGGCACCGCGCTTGCTTTGCTCGATCCCGCCGGCGCGCGCGATTCCACGACCGAATTGATGCTGCGTGCGGCCCTGGGCACGTCGCTTATGTATACCAGCGGACCGGTCGAGGCGGCAGAGGCACTCTGGACCCGCGTGCTCGAGCTGGCCGAGATGTTTGGTGATATCCAATATCAACTGCGCGCGCTGTACGGTCTGTGGCTTTACCAGATCCTGGTCTGCGAATATCGCGCGGCACTGGGGCTGGCACAGCGCTTCCAGCGCGTCGCGGAGAGCAGTGATGGAATGCCGGACATCGCCGCGGGCTATCGTATGATGTCGATGGCATTGCATTATCTGGGTGACCAGGCAGGCACGCGCGACAACGCGCAACGCAGTCTCGAACTGCCGATAGCTGACGATCGCCGGGCACAGACGGCGCGCTACGGTGTGGACCAGAAGGTTGGCGCGCTCGTGCTGCTGGCGCGATCGCTTTGGCTGCTTGGTTTCCCTGACCAGGCGATGCAGGTCGCCCAGGCCAGCGTCGACGAAGCGGCCGAGATCGGCCACGCCAATTCGACGTGCCTCGCGGTGGCCGATAGCGCCTGCGTGGTCGCGGTGTGGATTGGCGATGTTGCTGCCTCTGACCGGTTTGCCACCATGCTGGCGGATTATGCCGAACGTCACACCCTGGGCGTGTGGCGCACCTACAGCTCGGCCATGCGCGGAAGGGTGCTGGCGCAGAACGGCGCTGCTCCGGAAGGCATCGCATTGCTGCGCGCGGCGCTGCACGATCTGCGCGACACCCCACACGACATCCGCTTTCAGCTCTATCTGGTGTGGTTGGCGGAGGCTCTCTGGATCGACGGACAGTTCGACGATGCGCTCGATGCCATCGATCAGACGCTGGAGCGCGCGGAACGCACGGAGGAGCGCTGGTATCTCCCGGAACTGCTGCGCATCCGAGGGGAGTTGCTGATCCAACAAGGCGATCCCGAAGCGATCGCAGCCGCGCACCGGCATTTTGCGGAATCGCTGCGCTGTGCGCGCGAACAGAAGGCGCGATCGTGGGAGCTGCGTACCGCCATCAGCATCGCGCGGGCACCATCAAGTGGCGACGATGCGCGTGCGTCCCTGCGCTCAGTGCTCGACGGGTTCACCGAGGGTTTCGAGACGGCAGACCTTCGGGCGGCAAGGCGATTGTTGAGCGAACTGGAGAGTTAGCGCCGCCAAGCTGTGAATTGGCTCCGAAGTTTGACCCATTACGGCTTCCAACAGTGACCCGAGCGGCATGAGGTGGCATCCAGTTCATCGAGGTGCTGCGCATCGCAGGGACCAAGTCCCTTTGAGAAGGATCCATCCGAGCATCGCCCCTGATCGTCATTCCCGCGCAAGGGCGCGTAATTGAATCTCAATTCACCGACTGCGGCTTGGTACGCCCGGAAATCGCGATGCGCATGGGCTATTCTTGCGGTCTGTGGTCGAGTTAGCGATGCCCGAGCCCGGAAGATTGTGCCCAAGGTGCCCATTTCCCAACCGCAAAACGTCGGAAGGGGATTGGATTACATCCCCGCAAGCGGGAACCCAGGGCAAGCGGTAGTTGGTATGCCTCCCTGGGTTCCCGCTTGCGCGGGAATGACGAACTGAGACCGGCGCCGATCGGCTCAATGGCTCATGCTGACCGAGATTTGGTGTTAGGTATTTGTAAAGGTGAGCCGAAGGTAAGGTGCTACTTGGCGAGCAAGGTTTGCCGTCGCACTTCGTCACGCAGAGTAATCCGCATGCCAGGAATGCAAACACTGGGTTGGCGTTGGCCTCTCGCCCGCACAAGGAGTAACCAGCGCATGTCATACGCCGGCTTGGATGTGGCTCAGTCTGCATCTGCTCCCCATGTCGGCGGCAGCATCACGGCTGGCGACCCGTTTACCTACGCAGCTTCCGTATGGGAATATGTTATAGACAGGTTCTGCATATCGTCCGCGCTGGATATCGGCAGCGGTTGCGGCAACGCCAGCTCTTACATGCATAAGAGAGGCGTGCGAGTTATCGCTGTTGATGGGCTTATGCGGAACGTCGAGACCTCTCTCTACCCGACGATTTACCATGATCTGACGGTGGGGCCGGTTTTCACCCGCGTCGATCTCGTCCATTGCCAGGAAGTCGTGGAACACATCGAAGAACGATATATAGGAAACCTGCTGGACAGCTTCGCGACGGGCAAGTTTGTCCTGATGACGCACGCTGTGCCAGGGCAAGTTGGATATCATCACGTAAATCTCCAGCCATCAGAATACTGGATTGATCATCTCTCGAAGCGGGGGTTTCACCTGTTGGCCGAGGATACGAGACGCATCCGCGTTTTGGCTGAGCGCGACGCCGCATACTATCTGTCTAAGACAGGAATGATATTTTCCAACAGTGCGCGGCTTTGACTTCGGTCATGATCAATCCGATCCGGCGCAAAAGTCCATGCAACAGGACGCCAAGCCTCGCAGCACCGCGATCGTCAACCCGATCGAGCAATTTCTTCCGGAAAATGCGGGATCAAGAGTTCCTCCCATTCAGCTAAACTGGAATTGATGGGTTTCCAGTGAAGTCGAAGACGCTCCACGAAGCGGCAATGGTTGGCCGTTGACATGCCAACCTGCTGCGTGTGTCTGGTGTCGATTGTCGACTGGTGAGCAGATCACGAACGCACATCGTGCCAAACTGGCCCGCGTACCCGGGCGGGGATAGGGTACACACAGCCAGTCAGGCTGGTCACGGTCAAAGAGCACTCCGCTAGGGGAATTCAGGGATGGACGATGAGAAAAACGTCCTCAGGGCCTGGGAGGCTTTCATCGAACGGGGTGCTGTCCCACAAACCGTTCGAGGCGTGGTCGTTGCATCCTGGGTGCGGTCCAGGCAGCACCAGGTCACCGTGGAACGCGCCCATGCGCCGCTCCTGACCGAAGCCGAGCTGTTTCGGCACCGTTCGACCCAGAGCGCGCTCCTGGAGGCGGCGCGACCTGTGTTGACCCAGGCGCGCACGCACCTGAGCCAGGCAGACTCGATGCTGATCCTCACCGACCCCTCGGGTCTGATCCTTGAGACCGCTGGAGACCCACGTACCCGCGATAACGGCCGCGGCATGCATCTGGAACGGGGCGGCCGCTGGAACGAGGCTGATATTGGCACCAACGCTATCGGAACCGCCATTGCTTCGGGGCAACCCGTGCAAATTCACGCCTCCGAGCACTTCTGCAGTGACGTGCAACGGTGGACCTGTGCCGCCGCGCCGATCCACCACCCTGCCGACGGTAAGCTGCTCGGCGTCCTCGACGTGTCCGGCCCGGCCAGGACGTTCAACCCCCAGTCGCTGGCCTATGCGGCAGCCGCCAGCCGGCAAATCGAGGACTTGCTCGCGCGGGCCATGATCGCCGAGCACGAGCGCCTGATGCTGCACTTCGCCGGCAAGCGGCCGGGTGAGGACGTCGTCGTGCTCGACAGCCGTGGCGCGATCGTCTTCGCGACGGAGCAGGCGCGCCGTGAACTGAACCGGCGCGACCCCGGCATCACGGCCGGTGACAGCAGGCGGCTTGTCTCGCTCGACAGCATCCCTTTGGCCGGCTGGCCGGCCCGCCTGCGCCAGATCCTACCGAACACCAACACCGAGATCGTGCAGGATCAGGGCCAGCAGCTCGGTGCCGTTCTCGTCCTGAACCGACCGCGCGCCACATCATCGTCGGCCTTCGCCCAGCTTCGGCACGTCGAACGGGTGGTGCACTTTCAGGAGATCCTTGGTGAAAGTCCCACGATCCGGGACGCGATCGAGCGGGCACGTTTCATCGCCGACAGCGACGCGCCCGTGCTGCTCGATGGTGAGAGCGGCGTTGGCAAGGAACTCTTCGCGCGCGCCCTGCACGGCGCCGGCAACGCAGCGGGTGGTCCGTTCGTCCCGGTCAACTGCGGCGCCATTCCGCGCGACCTCATCGGCACCGAGCTGTTCGGCTATGCCGACGGGGCCTTCACCGGCGCGCGCGCCAAGGGACACACCGGCAAGATCGTCGCCGCCCACGACGGCACGCTATGCCTCGACGAAATCGGCGAAATGCCGCTGGAAC